>CAJUQJ010000033.1 GCA_910588215.1 uncultured Lachnospiraceae bacterium | reverse complement strand
ATTGCGAAGTTGAAAATATCAAAATTACTATCAATTCATATAGTTATACAATTATAACAGCACATATTGTTAAGTAACTTCCAGTTTATCAAGCCTGATGTGGTTTTCACTATACAATAAATATTATCTTCCATATCCTAATCACCTTATAAATACCGATATGTCGCTTTGTTAATTAGTTCTGCGTTTTCACATCAAGCCTTTCAATAACCGTTACCTGTAAATTTTTTGCTTCAATCAATGTTTCCTGTCTGCATTTCGGGCAATAGAGAGGATAGTTTTTCAAAATCATTTCTTCGCTAATTTTGTTACGGGTCTTATTTCCGCAAACAGGACAGCGTATCCATTCCGTCACAATTAATTACACCTTTCTTTTACTGCAATATACAACAATAGCCTGTTTGACAAAATCAGCAGTTCCATCACCGCCTGCGTTATCAATATTGTTCCTAAAGCGTTCATCACCTACATACATTTCACCCAATCCACTAAGCACTTTATTGGTGCATTCATAATAATTATCAGTTATAAAATTCTGTATTGCAGCGATTCCGTTTTGTACTTCATCAGCATTAGGTGTTAAATGCTTTAATTTTCCTAATTCAGAAAATATTTTCAACAGTTCGTTTGCAATCTTGCTATAACTACCTCCGTTTCGGGCAATATCCTTTTGCCTGTAATCTTGATACTCTTTGGTATTGCCCCACTTTGCTTTGATTTCCGCTTCATACTTTTCAATCTCGCTTTTGCCGAAAACCTCAAAATTCATTGCCGTTGTTCCCTTGTTTTGAATTTCACGGGCAAAGGTAATAAGTTCCGCTATATGTTTACATTTTAATTCTAACAGCTCAATTTGTTGAGAAATAGCTTCTGATGCGTCAAAGTTAGGGCTGTCAAGAATTGCTTTAATTTCCTTTAAAGGAAATTCTAACTCACGGAACAATAAAATACTTTGCAACCGGCTAAGTGCTGTATCGTCATACATTCGATAGCCCGCTTCAGTTAATCTCGTAGGTTTCAAAATCCCAATTTCATCATAATAATGAAGTGTGCGAGCAGTGATACCAGTCAATTTAGCAACTTCATGGACAGACATGGTTTTTTTAGTCATTCCAAAAATCCTCCGCAGCATCTAAAATTTCTTTTGCAGGTAAGAGTGTCGCTTCAATTATACTTTTACCAGTTTTTTTTAAGAAATGCTTCACAAAATAATAGCCGCAGGCATATCCTGCACAATAAGGCAGCCCAACAGGGGGATAGTTTTGTAAAGCCGCCATTTCATCGCCATATAAATAAGCATTGAGATTTTCAAGCCCCTGCACATCCAGTCCGTCATAAATAATTGGTTTGATATATTCATTTAGCATTTTCGTATCTGTTTTTTTAACCCACGGTCCTGCCTTATCTTCTCCATACAAATATGTGGCAAAGTTTTCTGCAAGCCCCTCACTGACCATCATTTCTCCGAGCGTAATATCATTTTTCCATTGAATAAACTGGAAACGCACATTATGATTAGTTTCATGTGCAAGCGCAACTGGAAGATGCTCTATTGTATAATCGTTAGGGATTAGCCAAGCCATAATATATCCTGGGATGCCCCCGTCCCCGCAATAACCCTCATTCATAATGGTATAAGGACTTTCAGCATTAGCCAACAGAATGGTAAACAAATACTCTTGAACAGGCAGTTCAACTCCTGCTTTAGAAAAACATTCTAACGACCTTTGGATTGACTGTTTACAATCAAGCCAAAGACTATCCGAAGATATACGTTCAATATTATCCCGTTGAGTTTCATCCACTTTTGTTGGCATAATATGACCAAGCATTCCACTTGCCATTATCACGTCATATCCATTTGGTGTAGTTGCTTTCAGCGGTATACTGTAGCAAGCCAATTTTTTTTCAAAAGGCATCATCATCTCATAACGATAAATATCGTCTTTCTTATCAAACGGAGCTTTCATAATTTTGGCGTATATACCGTCTGAACGAATTGCATTTACATTCATATTATATCATCCTTCCGCTCTAATTTTTTTATGATTATAAACTATTACGTTGCGTTAAAGTCAAGTGTATTCCCGAAAAAAGGGACTTTCATATTTTTATTTCCTAAATACATATATTAAATCTCTTGTTTTAAGCGGTTTCACATTGTTTAAACAGAATTCCCCGAAAAGAACAACGACAGAGCCTTTCAAAGCGTTCCTGCGCCTGTCTGTCAATGTCGGCAAGGTATGTATTCAGCCTGCCGCTTGTGAGAAGATTGGTGTATGTAACCTTGCGATACTGCTTCAGATAGTCCAGATGCCGCTGTCCCCATGTGCCTATCGCCTGTTTTTCTTCGGCGGGTACAGTTAAGCATGGTATTAAATAATCTCCTTGCCGTTCGTATTTGCCGCCCAGTTCCGCAAAAATCGTCTTTGCCATTGTCTGTTACCTCCACATTCTTTTTTTATTTTGAATGTCCGCAAAATCCGTCCTACATCTAAAGATCAGTGTGAGCAGTAAGACTGAGGGATGAGAATTGCTGCATAAGGAATGTTAGACCAGAAATATGAGAGGGCGGACAATGCGGGCAGGTTTTTCCGGTATACCAGTAAGGAACGCCAAAACGGCGCCCGTCATAGTGAACAAAGCCATCAAAGGATATCTTATGCTCCGGGCACAGGTAGTACGATAATTCGACCGTTTCCTTAAGTAACATTATAAATAGAAGTGATTTGTGAAGCCTTAAAATTCGCATTTCAAGACAGGAGATTGGCGGAAATAGGATGGAACTTAAAAACATATTATCAGTAATTAGTGGAGGAATGGGTATATAGATATTTGCTGATTTAAAGAGTATTTTCTGTGGATGTATGTGCGAGAGTCCAAAAGAGGAATTTGATAAGTGCGTTGCAAAATATTTGGAAAGAAAAGTATATCGTATCAACTATGATAATAAGAAAAAGTTATTACGTTATCGGTATAGTTTTTGAAAAGTACCTTTTCAGTTCTGTTAATTGGAGATAAAAAGTAGTATAATGGAAGTATAATGCGGTAAGAAGCATTCTTGCTATGGCAATGATTGCTTTCTTGTGACCGCGACGCTTTTTGAGACGGAGATAGCGGTTGCGAATCTCAGGATGCTTTTTGCTGGTAACAACAGCATTGGCACACTGCACGAGCAGCGGCTTGATGTAGCATCCGGCTTTGGAGACCCGGACAGATTTTTTCTTCCCTGCACTTTCATTAAGGTCTTCAAAGTGGTCTTTGATCACCTTAAGCTTAATGGCCTGTTCCGGCGTGATATAGCCATCGATGGCATCGTGCAACTCAGGAAGTTTCTATTCAAGCCTTTGAAAATAAGGGGTGCAAGGTCAAAAGAAGTATTTGCGGGATTTTCCAAGATCTTATCCAGTATCGCTTGAGCAGATTTGCCGAAGGTGTCCGAAACAACGTTTCCCAACTGGATATTGGAAACCGTGAGACGGTTCTGCAAGCGGTTCTTTTTACTTGATCTAAAGCAGGTCAGTTTGAAACGGTAATGCATAAGGTCACGGAACTGGCGGATGTCAGCAGGGGCATAAAGCTACCGGCAACAAGATCATGCAGGATTTTCAGAATGTTATTGGTGAATACTTAGCAGACTGTAAGGAACGAAATGTAGAATCGGAACTGACATACAAGGGAACATTTAGTGTCAAGATCAGTCCAGAACTACATCGAAATATTGCTGCATATGCGATGGAACATGGGAAAAGATTAAATGTTGCTGTTGAGGAAGCTATTGGGAATATGGTCAGAGTGTAGGAGGCTGAAAGACTAAGGTATTATTTACAGTTGAAATAATAGATTTATGGAGGATAGTTATGGCTTTGGAAAATAAATTAGGCATTAATAATTCAGCAGAACTTGCGAGAGTAGAAGAGAAAATAAGTAAGACTAAGGCCATAAGGTTATATGAAAGCAACATTGTTGAAGATTTTGAAATTGGAAAATTTTCTGGACTTGCTAAAATTCATTATTTTCTGTTTGATGAGCTATATGATTTTGCTGGAAAAATAAGAACAGTAAATATTGCAGAAGGAAATTTTAGATTTGCTCCTGTAATGTATCTGGAGTCTGCATTAAAGCACATTGATGATATGCCTCAATCAACATTTGATGAGATAATTGAAAAATATGTGGAAATGAATGTAGCGCATCCTTTTAGGGAGGGGAATGGGAGAAGTGCACGCATATGGTTAGATTTGATTCTTAAAAAGGAATTAAAGCTAGTAGTAGACTGGAACAGAGTTGACAAAGAAGACTATTTGCTTGCAATGGAAAGAAGCCCAATTAAGGATGTAGAAATTAAGGTCTTACTGAAGAACGCATTGATAGATTGGATAGATGATAGGGAAGTATATATGAAAGGTATTGATGTAAGCTATTATTATGAAGGATATAATACCTTTAAGGCAGAAGAATTGTAGGATACAAACAAATCAAAAGGAAAAGGAGATGATTATGAAACAGACCAAAAATGTTACTACGAACAACAAAGAAATTAAACAGAGGGCATAAGGATAACTTGGAAAGCCGCAGAATGGCATTGAATATTCTTGCCGGGGCAATTCCTGTTGGAGGAAAGGTATTTGCAATAACCGCTTGATGAACTACATATTGATGAATCCTATCAGCGATCATTGCAAAACTACGTAAAAATCATTGTAAGAGATTAGAATCTATATTTTGTTCTGATGATGAAATCTAAATGATTTTCATTACAATGGAGTTGGAAGGCGTATTTTTTAACTCATAAACGCTCGCTGTTTTAAAAAGTTTTGCTTCTGAAAAATTGCGCAATCTTGCTCGCTCATCAAGACCACCAGCTAAAGGCTTATATCCAAAATGTTCTAGGATAAATTTCACCATCCGTCCGACAATTTGCCGGTTTTGAGGATCCGTTAATGGAAAAAGTGGCGCATTAGCAAACATATTTTCCAAGTCTTTTGCAACTCCACTGATAGCTGGTAATTCTAAGTTTGTGAATACCATCATATTATGGATGGTTTCAGGTCTACATAAGAAATCGAAAACATTTTGAGCATCAGTATTCCCAGCACAATTTTTAAAAGCAAACGAGTTACAGAAATCAACATAAGTAAACATATTATACCTCCAATCATTTATTATACGTGTAATTATAATACGTGTAAATGCTGCTGTCAATACTTTTTCTAAATGATTTTAAATAAAGTCAAAAAAGGAGAAAAGAAGAACAGGTAAATACAGCACAGTCGGATATTAAAGTTCAGGAGAAACGGAGAGTAGATTTGGTGTACAACCTTGCAGATTGTGTAAAGCAGTATGACAAGCATGAATCTGAAACTGTGACAACAGCTATTACAGCAGTTTTAGAAGCATATCCAGAGTTGAAGTCAAATGAGAATTATAAGCAGCTTATGAATGAATTGGCAATGACCGAAAATCTGATTGCGAAATATAGAAGTAATTATAATAAAACGATCAAAGAGTACAACAGATATGTTCGCAAGTTTCCAACAAGAATGTTTTTGAATATGCTTGGTTATGAAGTCCGGGATTATACATATTTGGATTATGATGCGCCTCAGAATTTGTTTGGACAATAAATATGAATAGATGCAGTTATAGAAAGAGTGGATTTGATTTTGGTGATTTTGAAATTACCAAGAGAAAAATTTTGGCAAGTATTTCTATTATAGCTGTGTTGTTGTTGATTGGTGCTCTAATTTCTAGCAAGATTTCAGAACACCAGCTAGACACAAATGAAGTTTATACTGCCGGCGATGGGACTTGAACCCATACGTGGTTGCCCACAACAGATTTTGAGTCTGCCTCGTCTGCCATTCCGACACGCCGGCCCAGTCAATAACCGAGTTATATAATAGCATAACTACAAATAAATGACAAGTTATTTTTAGAAAAATTTTCAACTAAATTTTTAAACTACATCCGCTTCATTGTCTTTGTCGTCAATGAAGGTGTCACCTCGCTTTCATGACCGGAAATATAGAAAGTCGGTCTTATAATCGTATTACCGCTGCAGGACCATGTTCTGGAGGAGTATACACTTCAATATTCTCCTTCTACAGGCATCGGCATCCTGAGGTAGGTTGGATTTATCCGTAACACTTACAACGACCTCATCATCCCGAACCGGGATAGGTTCCGTATAGGAATAGCCACAGTTTTCACATGTGATAATCTTTTCTCCCTCTTCGCTGCAGGTAGCTTCCTTTGTAATTTCTTCGTCATTATACTCATGTTCACACTCGCCACATCCGGTCATCATGCCAAGCAGCAGCATGACCATGCCAAACTTTGTCGCGTTTTTATATGTCCTCTCATTTCCGCGCTTTCTCCTTATATGCAAATATATCCTTTGGCTACGTTTCTTTTAAATTATGATCAAATTAACACGCGGATTCAAGGATCAAGGTATCGTTCTGTTTTTGCATGGGCATATTGCGCAAATCGCTCCGCTTATTCACGTTCGCAATTTATGCTGTACATCTCCACTTAATTATGATATATTTGTAAAAGAATGTTAAAAAAAGTAATATATTGTAATGAATTTGCAATATTTACACCACAAAGCAAAGAGACAAAATAAAGAGATAAAGGAGAGCAGCCTGTTTTCATCAGGAATGGACGGAGTACCCGGGATGATGTGGGAGCGCTGTCGGATTCGTGGGAATACGGGTGTAAGGTACGAATGAAGAATCAAAGAATAAAATTGGGAAGATGTCTTAAGAGTTTAGCGGCTGTTTGTATGGCAGGTGCCATCATGCTTGCACCGGTGCAGCAGGTACAGGCGATCGGGGCCGGAAGTTCCATTGCCAGAGGGATTGATGTGTCGAAGCATAATCTGGCAATCGATTGGAGCCAGGTTCCTTCTTCGGGAGTCAGTTTTGTTTTTGTGAAGGCAGGGAGCACGAATTCAGGTGTGGATCCGTACTTCGATGCCAATATGCAGGGCGCCGCTGCGGCGGGCCTCAGGACAGGGGTATATCTGTATTCTTATGCTACTACGGTAGAAGAGGCGCAGAATGAAGCGGATCTTTTGATGCAGTGGATAGGGAATTATACGGTCAGTTATCCTGTAGTTTACGACATAGAGGATCCTTGTCATAAGAATATGTCACAGGAGCAGCTGCAGGCATTGATCAATACATTCTGCTCTACGGTGGAGGCCCATGGCTACTACCCGGTTGTTTATTCCAGCAAGAATATGTTTCAGAACAAGATCGGTAATATCAAATATGATAAATGGGTAGCGCAGTATGCAGATGCCCTGGAATATGAGGGAGCTTCCTTCTGGCAGAACACATCACACGGCAGCGTGCCGGGGATTCCCACCAGGGTTGATATGAATTATCAGTTCAAGGATTATTCGTCTGCTATCGTGGCGGACGGCTTTGCGTCCCGCGGCGATCAGAAGGTTTTCTATGCCAATTACCGGATGCAGCGTTCTTGCTGGGCGCACTGGGAAGACAGGAAGTATCATCTGGATGAAAATGGGTTTGTGCAGAAGGGGTGTTGGTTTGAAGATGAGACCGGTAGATACTTTCTGGCGACCAAAGATGGGCACGCACTGAGGGAGGACGTGACGATCGAGGGTGTGGACTATTATTTTGACGAGAATGCAGTTATGCAGAGGGGGCTTGTCGCTAAACCGGATGGCAATACATATTACCATGATGAGAACGGTGCACTGCAGAGAAATGTGACGGTGACGATCGACGGTGTAAATTACACGGTGGATCAGAATGGTGTGGCATCGGTGCAGGCAGAAAGTGAACCCGTGGCGGAGGAAGTAGTACCGGCACAATAATATCAGTACCAATAGAGGAATGCGAAAGAGTTGATGCATGAAATGGTCAGCTCTTTTTTTCGTCACACTATTTTTTGCGTTTTCGGGTCATATACTTTTCAAATAGGATACTTATGGTATATAATAAAATCTGTGTGGGCACATAACGGGATGCTATGACTGGCTGCGGGAGTCTGCCACCGCGTCCTTAAGAAAGATGTGGAGTGCGTATGAACTGTAAAGAAGCAGAGAAAAAGATACCTTCCTTTTTACAGGAGGAACTGGGCGGCAGTGAGCTGGAAGAGTTTCTGGAGCATGTAGAGAACTGTCCGGAGTGTGAGGAGGAACTGACAATCCAGCTCTTGGTCACGGAAGGATTGGAAAGACTGGAGACTGGCAACAATTTCAATCTGCAGGATGCTCTTTTCATAAAGCTGGCAGGAGCCGAGCATCATGTCAGAGTGCATCGGACATTGTTGTATACACTGTATTGTCTGGAAGCGGCGGTGGCGGCGGCTATCATCATTGCCTTATGCGTGGTGTTCCGTCTGTAAAGTTTAATGGAGCAGCCTCGCCGGATCAGCGGTCCGCAGCGGTGGACACGACAAGAATAAGAAGGAGTTTGGCATGGGACGTAAACTTGTACTGATAGATGGACATAGTATTTTAAACAGAGCTTTTTATGGAGTTCCGGATCTGTCGAACAGCCAGGGGCTTCACACGAATGCCGTATATGGGTTTTTAAATATCATGTTTAAGATTGTGGAGGAGGAAAAGCCGGATTATCTGACGGTGGCGTTTGACGTGCATGCGCCGACTTTCCGACATGAGATTTATAAAGAATATAAAGGCACGAGAAAACCGATGCCGCAGGAACTCAGGGAACAGGTGCCGGTCATGAAGCAGATGCTGCAGGCTATGGGCATCTGTATTGTGGAGCAGGCGGGGCTGGAGGCAGACGATATTCTGGGGACCATCGCGAAGCGCGGAGAGCGGGAAGGCATGGAGGTGGCATTGATCTCGGGAGACAGAGACCTGCTGCAGGTAGCCACGCAGCAGATCAAGGTCAGAATTCCCAAGACCAGGGGTGGTAAGACGGAGATCGAGGATTATTATGCCGCAGATGTGGAGAGAAAATATCAGGTTGATCCGCTTCAGTTTATAGATCTGAAGGCGCTTATGGGAGATACGGCGGATAATATCCCGGGCGTGCCGAAGGTGGGAGAGAAGACAGCCACGGAACTGATGGTGCGTTTCGGCTCTTTAGACAGTATATATGAGCATATAGAAGAGGTTACCAGAAAGTCGGTCAAAGAGTCGCTGATCAACAATCAGGATCTGGCCAGACTTTCCCGCACGCTGGCTACGATCAATGTGGACAGCGAGATCGACTATAGCTTTGATCGCGCCAGGGTAGGTAATTTCTATACAGAAGAAGCTTACGCCTTGTGCAAGCAGCTTGAATTTAAGAATTTGCTGTCACGGTTTGAGAAAGACATAACGGTCGTCAATGCCCAGGTGGATCATTTTGCACAGGTAACGGAGTTGACGGAGGTCGAGGCTCTGTTTGACGAATGCATGGCGCAGCAGAATCAGACAGACCAGAAGACAGAAGACGCTGCCAGGGCGAAAGAGATAGGAATCGCCGTTCTGGCGGATGGAAGTGCGATACAGGATGTTGTAGGCGCAGCGATTGCCCTGCATAAGGAGAAAATACGCTTTATTCCCTGTCAGGGGTTGGTGACGGCATCGTATTTGTGCGACAGGCTCATGAAACTGGCAAAGAGCGGATCGTGCAGGCTGAATCTTTTTGACAGTAAGAAGCAGTATCCTTTTATAGAAGGGCCGGTGGAAACAGGCGAGAAAGATGTCATGGAGCCATACAGGGAGCGGCGTTACTTTGACGTGCTGTTGGCGGCATACCTTTTAAATCCTCTGAAAAATGATTATGCGATTGAGGATGTTGCCAATGAATATCTGGGACTTACCATTCCGGACAAGAATCAGATCTGCGGTAAAGCTTCCTATGCCGAAGCATACGGGCAGGATGCCAGGGCAATCATGGAATTTGCCTGCTATAATGCTTACGTCTGTCTCGCGGCATTGCCGATTTTGAAAGATAAGCTGCGGCAGCAGGGGATGGAAACTCTGATGTACGAGGTGGAAATGCCACTGACGAAGGTTCTGTATGAGATGGAGCAGTACGGTGTCCTTGTGAAGCCGGATGAATTAAAGGCATACGGGGAAGCGTTGGTTGGGAGAATTTCGGAATTGGAGCGGTCTGTTTACAGACAGGCTGGATGTGAGTTTAATATCAATTCTCCGAAACAGCTGGGAGAAGTGCTTTTTGAGAAAATGGGGATTCAGGGCGGTAAGAAGACGAAGACAGGGTATTCCACTGCCGCGGATGTGTTGGAGAAACTGGCGCCGGAGTATCCGATCGTATCGGATATTTTGGAGTATCGGGGTCTGACCAAATTAAAATCGACCTATGCTGAGGGGCTTTTTACTTGTATCGGCAAGGATGGCCGGATACATTCTACGTTTAATCAGACGATCACGGCCACAGGCAGGATCAGTTCTACGGAGCCAAATCTGCAGAATATCCCCATGCGGATGGAGCTGGGCAGAAGGATCCGTAAGGTGTTCGTGCCGATGGAAGGCTATGTTTTTGTGGATGCGGACTATTCGCAGATCGAGCTGCGGATTCTCGCGCATATGTCGGGAGACGAACAGTTGATCGAGGCCTATAAGATGGATGAGGATATTCACCGGATCACTGCATCCAAAGTGTTCCATACACCTTTTGAGGAAGTGACGGATCTGCAGAGGCGTAATGCCAAGGCGGTGAATTTCGGCATTGTGTATGGTATCAGTTCTTTTGGGCTGAGTCAGGATCTGAGCATTACCAGGAAAGAAGCGGCTGATTATATAGAGCAGTACTTTAAGACTTATCCGGGGGTCAAGCAGTTTCTGGACGATATGGTAGCAAGTGCCAGGAAAGAGGGTTATGTGGCCACGATGTACGGACGCAGAAGGCCGATCCCGGAATTGGCTTCCAGCAATTTCATGCAGCGCTCTTTCGGGGAGCGGGTTGCCATGAATTCCCCTATTCAAGGGACAGCGGCGGATATCATGAAGATTGCCATGATCCGAGTATGGGAGAGACTGCATCAGGAAGGATTGCGTTCCAGATTGATCTTGCAGGTACATGATGAGCTGCTGATCGAGACACTGCAGGAAGAGGAAGCACAGGTGCGTGTCATTTTGGCGGAAGAGATGCAACAGGCAGCCGATCTGGCGGTGACGTTGGAAGTGGATATGAATGTGGGAAGCGATTGGTATGAAAGTAAGTAAGCAGTTTTGACTGGGAGTGGAAATTATATGAAAGTGATCGGCATCACAGGCGGGGTTGGCGCAGGCAAAACGCAGGTACTGCATTACCTGCAGGGGAGAACAGACTGCAGGATCATTATAGCCGACCAGGCAGCGCATGCGTTAGAAGAACCCGGGGAGGTCTGCTACGAGAAACTTGTAGCGCTGCTGGGAAAGGAAATCCTGAGGGAAGACGGCAGGATCGATAAGGCCAGAATGGCGGCGCGGATCTTTGGCGATAAGGATGTGTTGGCCAGAGTGAATGCGATCGTGCATCCGGCAGTAAAGACCTATATTACGGGGATCGTTGCGGAGGCAAGAAGGAGTGGAAGTCCTGAGTACCTTTTTATCGAGGCGGCGTTGCTGATCGAGGACGGATACGAACAGATCGTAGATGAACTATGGTATATTCACGCGCAGACCGAAGTTCGCAGAGAGAGATTAAAGGCGGACAGGGGCTATGACGATGAGAAGATTGACAGAATTATGCAGGAACAATTGTCGGAAGAAGTATTTTACAGGCATTGTACTGTAGTGATAGAGAACAGTGGAACGTTAGAGCAGGTTTACAGGCAAATAGATAGGAAACTGGAGGAAGACTTGTGTCAGAAACAATGAAATTTCCGGGGAAGTTAATATTTGGATTGGATATCGGAACGAGAAGTGTGGTCGGTACTGTAGGCTATCGTGTAGGAGAGAAATTCCATGTAGTCTCTCAGAGCATCAGAGAACATGGAACGAGGGCCATGCTGGATGGACAGATCCATGATATCTATAAAGTGGGAGCGACGATCAATGACGTTAAGACGGAACTGGAGCAGCGGGTCGGCAGGACGCTGAAAGATGTCTGTATCGCGGCGGCCGGTCGTGTGCTGCGTACGGTGACGGTCAGGGTTGATACGGATCTGGAAAGTGACAGAGAAGTCGGCGGAGAGGACATCTATGCACTGGACTCTTTGGGAGTTGAGAAAGCTTATGAAGAGTTCCTGGACAGCAATGACTCGGATATGAAATTCTACTGTGTGGGCTATTCTGTTGTGCGTTACTACATGAATGGCTACGCTATGGGGAATCTGGAAGGACACAGGGCCAGGACGATCGGGGCGGATATCATCGCTACTTTTCTTCCGGAGGATGTGGTAGACGGTCTGTACAGGGCAGTAGATCTGGCAGGACTGGATGTGGTGAATCTGACGCTGGAGCCCATAGCGGCGATTCAGGTTGCGATTCCGGAGATGTACCGTATGTTGAATATTGCGCTTGTGGATGTAGGAGCCGGCACCTCCGATATATCCATTACGAAGGACGGGAGCATTATCGCCTACGGTATGATCCCAGTGGCAGGGGACAGTCTGACAGAGGTGATCGCGAAGCATTGCCTGGTGGACTTTGCAACGGCGGAGCAGATCAAGCGTGACACCGGGACAAAGGAGCAGATAGAATACAAGGATATCATGGGATTGTCACAGATTATAAGTACGGCGGAGATTGAGGAAGTGACATCGCAGATGATCGCGGATATGACGGGCAGAGTGGCTGATAAGATCAGAGAGCTGAATGGCGGTAAGGCTGTCAGCGCGGTGTTTGTAGTGGGAGGCGGCGGTACACTGCCGGGATATACGGCAGCGTTGGCAGGTAAATTGGGTATTCAGAAGGAAAGAGTTGCTGTGCGCGGCAAGGAAGTCATGCAGAACATAGAATTTCTGGAAGCGGATGCAAGGAAGGATTCTCTGATGGTCACGCCGATCGGTATCTGTCTGAGTTTTTACGAGCAGAGCAATAATTTTATCTTCGTCTATTTTAATGATCAGAGGATCAAGATCTACGATAATAACAAAGTGGCAGTGGTAGATGCGGCTATGCAGGCGGAGTTTGCCAATGACGGATTGTTCCCGAAGCGGGGGAAGGAACTGAATTATACGGTGAATGGCAAGCAGCGTATCACGAGAGGGGCGCTGGGCGAGTCTGCAGTCATCACCGTTAATGGTAACGAGGCGGATATTCATACACCGATCCATGCCAATGACCAGATCAAGGTGGTTGAATCCACTGCGGGGGAGGCCGCGCATCTGGATATAGAACAGTTACCGGAATTTGGCGCCGTCATGCGGGTGGAGGTGAACGACAAACAAGTTGATCTGCCTAAGTTCGCCAGCGTCAATGGGAATCTGCAGTCCGGATATTACAGTATTCAGGAAGGTGATTCCATAGAGATCTTGAATTACTATACTGTCCGCCAGATCGCTGAGTTTATGGATGTGATCATCAACCAGGAGATGAATATTTATGTAAATAACAAGCTGGCGGATATGGACAGTTTGGTATATGAGAACTTTTCGGTGATCTGGACAATGGAACAGCTGCAGCTGTCGGATCGAGATAAATATGAGAATGAGATGCCAGATACTTTTGCAAAGCTGCCGGAGGATGACGGTACGTATCAGCGAAAGGATGATCCGGACAATGAGTGGCAAGAGCCTGATGGGAACATAGAGGAAGCGGCAGAAGTGTCCGATGAAGAGAATGAAGAAGAGAGTGAAGAAGAGACAGATAAAGCTGCCGGGACATCCGGAGAGGTAGAGAAGGAGAAGGTACCTGAGACAGAAGGCATGTCGATCTATGTGACGGTAAATGGAGATATGGTGCATCTGACAGGGAAGATGTCTTATGTGTTTGTGGATGTTTTTGAACACATTGACTTTGACCTCTCTAAACCGCAGGGGAGTGGTATCGTGACCAAGTTAAACGGCAGAGATGCACAATATATGGAAGAAATCCGGAGCGGGGATATGATCGAAATATATTGGCGGCGTTAAAATTTTACGGAAAGAAAAGACAAAGACTATGAGATTATGCAGTATAGCCAGTGGAAGCAGCGGAAATTGTGTTTATGTGGGGACGGATGCCACCCATCTGCTCGTGGATGTTGGGATCAGTGGAAAGAGGACAGAAGCAGGGCTTAACGAGCTGGGCATCCGGTTACAGGATATTGACGGTGTCTTTCTGACCCATGAGCATGCGGATCATATCAGCGGTTTGGGAGTCCTTGCAAGAAAGTATGGTGTACCGATCTACGGAACGAGAGGGACTATCAGCGCTGTCAGGGCTATGCATTCCCTGGGAACGATCGATGAGGAATTGTTCCGGTATGTGAAGGAAGATGAGAAATTGACAGTGAAGGATGTGACACTGTATCCAATACGGACATCCCATGATGCGGCGGAACCGGTGGCATACCGCATCAGTCATGATAAGAAGAAGGTTGGCATCATCACCGACCTGGGGTGTTATAATGACTATACAGTGGAGTGTTTGCGGGATTTGGATCTGCTCTATCTGGAGGCAAACCATGATGTCAATATGCTTCAGGTAGGACCTTATCCCTACTATTTAAAGCAGCGTATTCTTGGCAAGAAAGGACATCTCTCCAATGAGGCGGCCGGAAAACTATTAAGCAGACTGCTGCATGATAAGATGCAGGCAGTAGTGCTGGGACATCTGAGTCAGGAGAATAATCTGCCGGAACTTGCCTATGAGACAGTCAGGGTGGAGGTGACCATGTCGGATACGGCGTATAAGGCGGATGACTTTCCTCTTTATGTGGCAAAGAGAAGCGAAGTATCCCAGATGCTGGAAATATAAGACAGATAAGCCGCTTTGTTGACAGAGGGAGAGCCGGCAGAGAATTATATGTAAAGAACGATAACAGAGATTGAAAATGAAAGAGATTGATTGCAGATCTATGCTTAAGGGTACAGGTCTGCGTACTGAGAAAGGAGCATGATCATAATTATGAAAAAGACGATCATAACAGTAGTAGGCAAAGATACGGTTGGCATTATCGCGAGAGTCTGCACTTATCTGGCGGAAAACCAGATTAATATACTGGATATATCCCAGACGATCGTACAGGGATATTTTAATATGATGATGATCGTAGATATGAACCGAACGGAGAAGGATTTTGGGGAGATCGTAAAGGAATTAGATCGGCTTGGCGAAAGCATTGGTGTTATCATTAAGTGCCAGAAGGAAGAAATCTTTAACCAGATGCACAGGATTTAATGTGTTTTTTATGGAATGCTTGTGTCAAAGAATTTGCGACGTTTCGGAACGGAGGAAAACATGATCAACATATTTGAAGTGGCAGAAACGAATGAGATGATAGAGAAAGAAAATCTCGATGTGCGGACGATCACGTTGGGGATCAGTCTGCTGGATTGTATCGATGCTGACCTGAAACTGGTCAATGAGAAGATTTATCACAAAATATATGATGCGGCCAAAGATCTGGTAGCGACGGGAGAGTACATTTCCGGTGAATATGGGATTCCAATCGTCAATAAGAGGATTTCTGTCACACCGGTCTCTCTGATTGGCGGTGCGGCCTGCAAGTCGCCGGAAGATTTCGTATCGATCGCCAACACACTCGACAAGGTGGCCCATGAAGTCGGCGTAAACTTTATCGGCGGGTATTCGGCGTTGGTGTCCAAGGGGATGACGAAAGCGGATGAGATGCTGATTCGCTCGATACCGAAAGCACTTTCCGTGACGGAGCGGGTGTGTAGCTCCGTCAATGTGGGATCTACCAAGGCGGGGATCAATATGGATGCGGTGAAACTGATGGGAGAGGTCATCTTGGAGACGGCGGAGGCCACGAAGGATGTGGATTCCTTAGGCTGCGCCAAATTGGTGGTATTCTGCAATGCACCGGATGACAATCCGTTTATGGCAGGTGCTTTTCACGGTGTGACGGAAGCAGACAAGGTCATTAATGTGGGAGTAAGCGGCCCGGGCGTAGTCAAGACGGCGTTAGAGAAGGTCAGAGGAGAGAACTTTGAGGTACTGTGTGAGACGATTAAGAAAACAGCGTTTAAGGTGACCAGAGTAGGACAGCTTGTAGCGAAAGAGGCTTCCAGATGCTTAAATGTGCCTTTTGGCATTGTGGATTTGTCCCTGGCGCCTACGCCGGCAATAGGGGATTCGGTAGCGGATATATTGTGTGAGATAGGGCTGGAGCATGCCGGAGCGCCCGGTACTACGGCAGCTTTGGCATTACTGAATGATCAGGTGAAAAAGGGTGGTGTGATGGCATCTTCCTATGTCGGAGGGTTGAGCGGTGCGTTTATCCCAGTCAGTGAGGATCAGGGAATGATCGATGCGGTCACTGCCGGGGCGTTGACTTTAGAGAAGCTGGAAGCCATGACTTGTGTGTGCTCCGTGGGTCTTGATATGATAGCGATCCCCGGGGATACCAAGGCGTCAACGATCTCAGGGATCATAGCGGATGAGATGGCAATCGGTATGGTGAATCAGAAGACAACGGCTGTACGTCTTATTCCGGTGATCGGTAAGGGAGTAGGGGAGATGGTGGAATTCGGCGGCCTGCTCGGCTATGCGCCAGTCATGCCGGTCAACAGATTTTCCTGTGATGCTTTCGTCAATCGCGGTGGGAGGATTCCGGCGCCAATCCACAGTTTTAAGAATTAGTCAAAATACTATTATTTATGAAAGTAACTGGCAATCGAAGCTGCACACATCAATATCTGATTGTGGTGGCATGATGATATAGGATATAGATGATTAGAAAGAAGAGGATACATGACCGGCGTACCACCGGGATGTATCCTCTTCGTGAATTATTATAACAATCTTCGACTTTCACAGCATGGATGGATGGCCATGCGACCCGCCAAGCGGCAGGCTGAGTATGATGTAAGTTTATTATCGTAATGGAAGAACTACTCTGCAAAGACTTTCAGGTGTTCTCTCTCCAAAGCTTCTGCGTTATCGACAATCTTCTTAAAATCGCTGAGCAGATCTTCGGAAAGCTTCACGGCAGATCTATACTCGCTTTCGGCTTTGCCATAATCCTGATTCTTAATGGCAACGATGACGTTCTTACCATAGCCATGGAACCGGCGATGCTTCTCAGCCAGACCGTTCCAAAGAGGAGAGATCATCTTATTGCGAGGATTCATGGCGTAATAGAAATGTCCGAAAGCACATTTGGTATCGTCAGTCTGCAGAGGAACACATTCTCTGTCTTTCACCATATTACCCAGAGTCTTTAACCAGTTCTGATGTGCGGTGATCGCATTCTGTACGTTTGCGATAAACTGACGGTTGCTGAGCATATAGAAGACATCCTGTACCATATTACCCATCAACTTAGCTGTATCGTCCAAATCTTTCTCGATGGTCGCGACTGGACGCATATTGACCTTCAGATCTTCGGAAACATTACCGAGCATATCGGACTGCTCATTCAGAGAAATGCATTCTTCGCGAAGCCGTACCATCTGATCCTGTACATTGGTAACCGCGCTGAAAATCTCTTCGCTGGTAGCAGCAATCGTTGTGATAGAGTCAGTTATGTTCACAATATTAGAAACATTTCTTTCATTATTGGAGAGTACCTTGCTCAGATTCTCTCTCATAGTTTCCAGTTCTTCTACGGTATGGTCGAGACTCTCGCAGCTCATTTTGGAAGCATTCTCAATCTTGGCTACGAAGCCGTCCATATTACCGGTAAGCTGTTTCGTCTCGTCTGCCAGGCTTCGGATCTGATCGGCAACAACGGCAAAGCCTTTGCCTGCTTCACCGGCTCTGGCAGCTTCGATCGAAGCGTTCAAGGCAAGCATATTGGTCTGAGAAGAAATAGAATTGATCCCTTTGATCACTTCGTTCATGCCTTTGATGATCTCGAGCAGTTCCTGCATGTCATCCTTCATCTGGTCAGATTTGTCAATGGTATACTGTGATTCTTGAACAATAGAAGAGATTTCACGGCTGCTTTCTTCCATATCATCCATGATAGAGCCTGCGGCAGAGGATACCTGAGCGATGGATTCTGCAAAACCTTCATGTGCATTCACCACTTCGTTCATATTCTCTTCTGTCATCTGGGAAGCGCGTACTACCGTTTCGGATATATTCTTAACAGTATGACTGATATAACTCATCTTATCGGTACTGTCTCCCATGGCAAGATCAAGGGCACTGATCTGCATAACAGATTTACAGATACCGCCAACGAGCTGATTGAACTTATCTCTTCCCTCGTTCAATCGCTTCTGGATATCCTGAGCTTCACGGCTGCCTTCAACGGGCTCCATTTTGCCGATGCTCTGTAATATTTTATCATTTTTGTTTCTCATTACGGTCCCTCCTGTCACCCATGTATATCTAGATTATAACAGAGTGGTCTTTTTTTTTCCACAATAAAAATAATAAATGTAGTAATTTTTATTAGGATTAAAAAGTTAATTGAAATAATATTATTAATATGATAGAATTTATAAGGCTACGCACTGAATTGACAAAATTATTATTTTGTCAATTTTATGCGGGAGACAATAGGATCACAGGTCAAAGCCAAAGGGAATTCCGGGATGCTTTGGCGGATGGAAAGGCTGAAGGGTGGTAGACGGTAAATGAATGTATTATTAGTTGGCGGCGGCAGCAGAATGACGGATGCCGTAATTGATAAACTGAATAAAGGTAAACACCGGATTTTTCTGCTGACAGGCCGGAGAGACAGAAAGTTTTCTTATAAGCATGTATTTGAGCGCTATGATTATTCGTATGAGGATGAGAGTATTAAGGACATCTTTGATAGTGTCAAGCCGGATATGGTTATTTTCATGGGTGCCTATGATACGAATTTCGACTGGCACAGGGAACGGCAGGAGTCGGTGCGTTACACGGCTTCACTGATGAATATTATGGCGACCTATTCCATGGTGGGCAAAGGGAAATTCATCTATTTTTCATCCCATGATGTGTACGGTGGATCCTATCACAATGATGTTCCCGAATCTGCGACGGTTTCCCCGCGGGGATTTAAGGCCATGGCGATCGCGCAGGGCGAAGAGATCTGTGACAATTACAGGAAGACGCAGGGGATTGATACACTGGTTTTGCGATTTGACCATTTATACGGTGTGCCGCGTAAAGGGCAGGAGGAGAGCAATCCGTGCTTTAAGATGTGTCTGGAGGCATTGAAGACAGGCAGAGTTTCCGCCAGTGACAGAAGGTCTTTCTCTATGCTGTATCTGAATGATGCAGTGGAGCTGGCCTATAAAGTGATGATGGAAGAACAGCCGGCGTTGTCCTGCTACCATATTTCTTCTATGGAAGAGATCAATGAGATCAAACTGGCGGAGTTTGTCATCAAGGCCATGGGCGGCGGGGTTCGCCTGGTCAATAATTCGGTAGGTGAGAAATTCCGCCTGGTGCTGGACGGAAGAGCGTATCAGGAGGAGTATGAACAGAACATCTTTGTCAAGTATGATAAAGGTGTAGAGCAGGTCGCCAGATATATGAAGCGGAATGCAGATTCTTTCATCAGCGCTGAGGATGCAGGAGGAAGCAGGGCGGGAAGGATTTGGCACGGCATCAAAGTTGCCTTTAAGAGGGGATTTCCGTTCGTCGAGAACCTGATCTGCTTTATTCCGTTTTTTATACTGAACAGTAAGGCGGCCGGGAGTGAATATTTCAATAAGTTGGACTTTTTCCTGCTGTATGTGCTGTTGTTTGCCATTGTCTATGGACAGCAGCAGGCAATCTTCTCGTCTCTGCTTGCTGTGGCCGGTTATTTTCTGCAGCAGATGTACGGACGTACAGGCTTCGAGGTGCTGCTGGATTACAATATATACATATGGATGGTACAGCTGTTTATCATCGGCATGGTAGTGGGGTATATGCGTGATCAGCTTCAGTTTGTGAAGGACGAGAATGAAGAAGAGGTTCGCTATTTAAGCAGAAAGGTTGATGATATTGCAGATATCAATGACAGCAATGTCCGTATGAAGCAGAACTTTGAGACACAGTTGATCAATCAGCGTGACAGTCTTGGTAAAGTTTACGAGATAACATCCAGCCTGGAGGCATATGCGCCGGAAGAGGTGCTGTTCTATGCGGCAAGAGTGCTGGGAGAACTGATGGACAGTAAGGATGTGGCTGTTTATACGGTAGCGAATGCGGATTACGCGCGTCTGTTTTCCTTTACTTCCGGTGAGGCCAGGAAGCTGGGGAATTCCATCAAGTATACGGATATGGAAGATTTGTATACGGATCTGAAGGAACGTCGCGTATTTATCAATAAGAAGATGGATGAGAAATTGCCTCTGTTGGCGAGCGCCGTCTATACGGAAGATAGAATGGAATTGATTCTGATGATCTGGGGAATTCCGTGGCAGCGTATGACACTGTCTGAGGCAAATCGTCTGACGATCGTTGGCTCTTTGATCCAGAATGCCGTAGTACATGCGAACCGCTATCTGGATGCGCTCACCAGCCAGCGATATCTGGAACATACAAATATCATGTCGCCGGATGCGTTTGGACAGTTGGTGAGAGCATTCTTCGGTGCGAAAGCAAATGGACTGACAGAGTGTGCGCTGCTTGAGATCGTGGCGGAGGATCGCAGGCATGCGGCGGAAGTGTTGGGGAAGAACATGCGTCAGACAGATTACATGGGTATGATGGAAGACGGCAGATTCTATATTCTGCTTTCCAATACGGATGAGAAGAACGCAGAGGGCGTGATCGGGCGTTTTCAGAGCGCAGGTTATGGATGCATTCTCAGAGAGGGGGCCGGATTATGACCTTAACGAGGGATGAGTATCTTTTCCTCATCGTGGTGATCGTGAATACGATTGTGGCATTTCTCTATCTGTTGATCGGTATATTGATTATGGTTCCGATACGCAACCGGAAAAGGGAAGGTGAAACAGAGCGCCTGCATGATAACAGAAGGACCTATCTACTGCGCTTTATCGTTATGGTGCTGTGTCCGATCGTTGGGCCGTTGTTTTTCTTCGTCGTTCATTTGTTTTATCTCACAATCTTTAGATTTCAGGTGGAACTGGATGATGTTGTCTTCAGCAAGGAGCGTGTCAGAACACAATTGAAGGCGGATGAGGAGAGAGAACGTAATGTGATCCCCTTAGAGGAGGCAATTGCAGTCAACGACCAGAAGAGCCTGCGCACGGCAATGCTAAATGTGTTGAAAGGCGAGATACAAGATTCTCTGGCGGCGATCGCCATGGCTTTGGAGACGAAAGATTCTGAATCATCGCATTATGCAGCATCAATCTTAAGTCATGAATTGAGTGAATTCCGTATGGAGGCACAGAAACTGTATCTCGGGATCAGAGCGGAAGAGGATGGCCAGACCGAATATGAAGACATGATGATCGATTACACGGACAATGTTTTGAGGCAAAAGGTGTTCACGGAATTGGAGCAGCGAAGGTTTGTCCGTATGATGACGGAAGCGGCGGAGTCATTTTATACCAAGAATCCTTCTGGCATGACAGAAAAGCAGTATGAGAGTGTATGTTTGAGACTTTTGGATATTGGTGATTTTGAGAATTCGGAGAAATGGTGTGAGCGTCTGGCCGGACAGTATCCGGATAGACTTTCGGCATTTACCTGTAAATTAAAGCTGTATTTTATTGTCCGGAACAAAGAGGCTTTCTTCCGGACCTTGGATGCGCTAAAGCATTCTGATGTTGTGATCGACAATGAGACTTTAGAGCTGATAAGAATCTTCAGCTAGTACAGCATTGTGGCTGACGATTTTTGGTTCGGGCTGAAGAAAGGACATGGTTATAAGAAATGATATCACGTCGAAATTATTTTACGATCACGATCGTAATGTTTATCGTATTTTTTCTGTTCCAGTTTTCAAATGTTGCGTTGGAAAGCTGGAATCATTATGAAGAGAATTCTTATGTTGTAGATACGTCAGAGCTTCCGAATAGCAGTGATGCTTACAATCTGGAAAGAGACAGAGATGAAGATGGATTTGTGAATGATTCCCGGGAGCTGGTCGTATATGTCGGAGCAGAGGAAGAGGCCACCAAAGAGACGGTATCTTTGTGGGTCACCTACACGAAGCGGAATATGGCTGTCTATTCGTCTTTGGAAGAATATGAAGCGGCGAAGGAACAGGATGAAACAGCTGTGCCGACGTTGATTGCCATCAGTTCGGATGCAGTAGACTGGAAGGCCGAGGACAGCTGTAAACTTCTGGAAGAATATGTAGCGGCAGGTGTTCCGTTGGTACTATGTGATCTTCCTGATGTTTCCGTGATGAAAGATAATAAGCCGCTTCAGGCGCTTTTGGGAATCGAGATGATCCGGGTGGAACAGATGGCTGTGGAGGACATCTATCTGCACAAAGGATTTCTGTTGGGAGGGGAAGCAGTCTATTCAAATGAAGGCATGGAAGAAGTGTTGGAATTTAATCTTCCGTGGTACGTGCTTTCTTCTGATGATACCAAGATTTATATGAATGGAATACCGAAGAAAAAAACGATCGGCAATGAGACGATCAAGGATGAGGAGATGCCGGCTATTCTATGGAGGAAGGATTCGGAAACTGCCCCCGTATTTGCCATAAACGGCAATTATATGGCTGATATAGCCGGTTTGGGGATACTTTCTGCGATCTCGGCCGAGATGAAACCGTATGAACTTTATCCGGTAGTCAATGCACAGAACATGATCTATGTAAATTTTCCTGGGGTGGCCAATGAGAACGAGGAAGTTATGATGGAACGTTACAGCCAGACACTGGAAAGTATGTTCCAGAATGTCATCTGGCCGGATGTTGTAGCGCTACGCAGGGAAAGCGGCGTCTCTCTGTCCTGTATGCTGGCGCCCCAGTTTGACTATGAAGATTCCAATTATCCGGATGCAGTGCAGTTTGAACGATATATGAAACTTCTGAATGAACAGCGGGCAGAGACTGGTCTGTCCGGTATTTGCATGTCCGATACGCCAATCGAGAAGAAGATTGCGAGAGACCATGAATTCATGCAGGAAACGTTGCCATCTTATCAGTTCACCTCCTTCTATGCGGGTGATATGACGGAAGAGGAAATCTGGGAGGTGCTGTCAGAAGAACTTCTGATGTCAGTGCGGACGGTTGTTGAGAAGGGGAATGATAACAAGGAAGTGATAGGGTATCTATCGGAATATATTACCAGACAGAATGCTCTGATCGATGGGTTTGATGATTCTGTACGGCAGGATTTCCGGATCAGATGTCTGGAGACGGCTTTGGGATATACCAGTATTATGGCAGATATGGGTAGTATCGCATATCCCGCACAGGACAGCGTTGACTGGGTAGATGCATCCAATACGCTGTGGCAGAATATACAGGATCATCGAATCGGAGAGTATGGGTTTGATAATACAACGGTATCGCAGTGCGACGAGCGGATTCGTAGTTTTCTGGCGCTGGACTATGCGCATAGACGAGAGTTCAATATGATCTATCTGGAAGTAAACGATACAAGAGGGCCGGTGTGGTTTGTCTTAAGAACAGACAATGAGTCGATAGACAATATGGAAGGCGGCAGCTGGCAGCGTCTTGAGCAGGACGTTTATCTGCTGACGATCGAACAGAAGAATGCTGTTATTACAATGAAGTCAGCCTATTCCCGCGAGCAATGAGCCAAGTGACTGCTTGCAGGCATTTGGCGACTGCCGCGAGGGTCTAATACCCCGCCTCTTGCGGCGAGGATTTGACTGAGAATCTCATTGTATGGCTATTTGTTCCTGAGCGAGGACAGATAGCCGGATTGACAGGCGTGAATTTGAAATCCGCGCCGTCTCTTTGTGACAAGTCGCTCGGAAATGGGGATCAGAATGAGAATTTGTATCGTAGCAGAAGGATGTTATCCATATACAGTAGGCGGTATGTCCAGTTGGGCACATGGCCTGATTCGTTCCTTTCCCAAGCAGGAGTTTGTGATTTTGGCGATCGTAGCGAATCGGGAACTACGGGGGAAATTTGTGTATGAGTTGCCTGAGAATGTGGTGGAAGTACATGAACTGTATCTTGATGATCTGGATTGGTGCAGGCGTAGAAGAAAAAGCCGGATGAATAAGAAAGAATATCAGGCACTGCGAAGCCTGCTTCTTGGCAAACAGGTGGAGTGGGAAGCGCTGATAGACTATTTTCAGAAGAAGAAGCGGTCACTCAATGATCTGTTGATGGGAGAAGACTTCCTGAACGCCGTCACGGAATTCTATATGTTGAATTACAGCCAGATCGTATTCACGGATTTCTTGTGGACGATGCGTTCCATCTATCTGCCGTTGTTCCGGACGTTGCAGATGAAGATTCCGAAAGCAGATGTCTATCACTGCCTGTGTACCGGTTATGCAGGTGTACTGGGATGTATGGGTAAATATATCCATGGCGGACGATTGATGGTATCGGAACATGGTATCTATACAAGAGAACGGGAAGAAGAGCTGATCAGATCCAAATGGGTGCAGGGAATCTATAAGAATATCTGGATTGAACAGTTTCATAAAATGTCAAAGATGGCTTACGACAGAGCGGAGCTGGTGACCAGCCTCTATGGACGTGCCAGAGAATTGCAGGTCGATCTGGAGTGTCCGCAGGAGAAGACCATGGTGATACCTAACGGAATTCAAGTTGAGCGGTTTCAAGGGCTTCTGGGGAAGACGGAGGCCGAGGAGGAAGAAATCTATGTCGGCGCGGTGTTCCGCGTGACGCCGATCAAAGATGTTAAGACACTGATCCAAGCATTCGGCTTTGCTAAGGAGCAAGAATCTAGGCTTAAGCTTTGGATCATGGGACCATGGGATAACGATGATGGTTATGCACAAGAGTGCTTTGACATGGTAGGTGTTATGGGAATATCTGATGTTATATTTACCGGCAAAGTGGATGTGCGCGAATATTATGGAAAAATGGATATGATGATTCTGACCAGTATCAGTGAAGGACAGCCATTGACGATCCTGGAAAGCTTTGCGGCACATAAACCGGTGATCGCTACAGATGTGGGGGACTGTAGCGGATTGATCCTCGGAAATGAAGGAGACAGATTCGGAGAAGCAGGAATCATCACACATATCATGAATGTAGGAGAGATAACGCAGGCAATTCTTACCCTGGCACGGGATAAGCGAAGACGTATGCAGATGGGGGAGAACGGCTATCATAGAGTGACAGCTACCTATCGGATGGAGACCATGCTTCATGCATACGGTGAGGTATATAAGGATTTTGCGATAAGCATGCAGCAGCCCTGGCTGGAAGAGATAATAGAGCCTGCAGAGCAGCAGCCGGAAGATTATGTAGGAGAGGTGTAAGAGAATGGCAGGTATTGGTGTTAGATTAAACCGTATCTTTGAGAAAAAGTCCGTCTTTGCGAATCTGGTCGGATTTACTTACAGTACCATTGCGACGGTGGCACCGATGGTGCTGGTCATAGCAAATATCATCCTCATGGGACGTGTGCTCGGACTAAACAAGACGGCATATTTGGACAGAGAAGTGTTTTTCTGTACGGTACTGTATATCTTTATCTTTGCATTACTGACAGCGGCACCGTTTAATGCAGTATTGTCCAAATATATGCAGGATGCGATTTTCGAGGAACGCTATCAGGATATTCTTCCCTGCTATTACCTGGGGCTGGCGTTCAATATCGTATTCAGTTGTCTTCTGGGTATTCCCTTCTGCTTGTGGGAGCATTTTGTGGGAGAGGTGAGTGTATTCTATGTGTTCACCGGATTCTGCGGCTATATTTCACTGGTGCTTGTTTTCTATTCCATGCTGTATCTTTCCATCTGTAAAGATTATCAGAAGATTTCGTTTTATTTCCTGCTGGGGATGGTGGTGACCTTCCTACTTTCTTTGGTTTTAAGATTTCTGTTCCGCTGGGAGGTCACGCTCAGTATCTTATTTTCGCTTATGGTGGGATTTTTCTTGATCGCGGCTATGGAGTTCGCCACGATCAAGCGATATTTTGTTAAGAATAGCAGCCGTTACCTGCCTGTACTCAAATATTTTGGGAAATGGTGGCAGCTTGTGGTAGCCAATTTCCTGTATATATTAGGTCTTTATATCCATAACTTTGTATTCTGGACGACAGACATGAGAATCGTGGTCGTCAAAAGTTTTGTGTGTAACCAGCCGTATGATATGGCAACCTGTATCGCTATGTTTACCAATATTTCGGCGACAGTCATTTTCATAGCGCGGATTGAGATGTTTTTCCATGACAAATACAGGGCCTATTCCGAGGCCGTGATCGGAGGTAAGCGGGCAGATATCGACAATGCGAAGAGACGGATGTTCAGAACGATATCCAACGAACTGATGAGTCTTGTGCGGATACAGTTTATCATCTCAGTGGTAGTGTATTTACTGTGCGTCGTACTCTTGCCCCAATACGGGTTTGGTGGCATGGTCATGCGGATCTATCCCTGCATGGCAGCAGGATATTTTGTGTTGTTCCTGATGTATGCGGCAATTCTGTTCCTGTATTATTATAATGACCTTGCAGGAGCCGTCTTGACAACGTTTAGCTTCTGCCTTGTTACTTTTCTGGGGAGCATTTATGCAACTCATCTGTCAGAGATCTGGTATGGACTTGGTGTGCTTTTGGGAGCCTTTGCCGGATGGACGGTTGCCTATGCGAGACTGCGCCGTGTAGAGAGGAACCTGGAGAGGACTACATTCTGTAAATGGCTGCTGTTGAAGCGTGGCAGGGGAAAGATGCCCTCCAGTGTAGTCTATCGAAGTTCCGACGGAATACAGAAGAAGAAAAAGGAGCATGAAACGGTATAGGATTGGGCGGTAAAATGTGCAATCAGAATCTGGCCAAAGTTTGGATAAAAGCAGTGTGAAAATGAGGTAAAAGGACTTCGGAATGGGGGTAAGAATGGAAGCAGGCAGCATTGTAGTAATTGCGATGATTGCTGCCGGCATTGCGGTCATGCTGTGCAGCTTCTGGTTTCTCTCTGTCAAAAAAATGACCGCAGATTTTGCTGTTATCTGGCAGATCATAGGATTGGCATTGATCATAACAGCGATAAGTTTCCGGTTGTCCGGATGGGAGATGGAGTTCCATGGGATTGGGGAACCAGCAGTGATCGGTATCGGAATGGCAGGCGTGTTAGTTGGTTATCAATTCAGCCTGCTTATTTCCCGTCTTATGATGAGAAATCAGGAACTGGCAATCGACCTGTCCATGCTGATTCAGGAGAAGAACGGGAGAGAGCAAGGGGAGCGGAAAGATCTGCTGATCATCCTGCCGGTCAGGAATGAAGAAAAAAATATCGGAAAAGTATTGGATCAGTTGACACAGCCACAGATTCGGGAGATTGCAGATGTTTTGTGTATCAATGATGCGTCTACGGATGCTTCCGGTAAAATCATAGACTGTTATCCATGCATGCAGATCACTAACGTGTATGGGCTAGGTTATGGAAGTGCGTTGCAGCTGGGGTATAAGTACGCGGTTCGGAATCATTACCGATATGTGATTCAGATGGATGGGGATGGACAGCATGATCCTTGTAACGTTCCCTTGCTCTATAAGAGGCTGCAGGCGAAAGACTCGGACGGGAAAACACCGGATATTGTGTTGGCTTCCAGATTCATGGAGGGAAGCTCAAAGTTCCGGGTCTCAATGTGGAAGAAATTTGCTTTCAGTCTTTTTCGCGCTATGATCCGTGCGGCGACAGGTAGAAGGATCGCGGATCCGACTACGGGACTACAAGGATTGAACAGAAAAGCGTTTATGTATTACTCGAAATATAACAACTTCGACTTTCAGTATCCGGACGCCAATATGGTGATGCAGATGCTGTTGCTTGGATTTCAGGTAGATGAGATGCCGGCAGTGATGCATGCGAGGACGGATGGAAAGAGTATGCATTCGGGATTGGAACCGGTAGGTTACATGATGCGTATGATCCTTTGTGTGCTGGCGGTTGTGTTTAGAATTAAGGTGTTGCGACCGGACAGCCGTGATATGGTATAGACAATATGAATCGGAAAGACAGGATAATATTTTTCAGGGTATTGTTTGTGTCCCTGATCGTGGTATTGCCTCTGTGCATTGTGATCTTAAATAATTATCAAGGAAATATCAGAATGGAAAATTACAGATTTCGGGAGTCAGCCAGAGAACTCAGAAATCCCGGACGAGGCTTCTACAATCTTTATCGTTATGAGATAACGGATGAAAAAGTGAATTACTGGCAGCTTGTGCAGGAAATGTACAGAGGAGATGAGAATACGACTCTGTCCCTGGTGGAGATCAATCTGCAGAAATATCGGGAGGGTGAGATCAGCGAGGCGGGGATGGGTAATATGGAGGCTCTGTTTCAGGCTCTCGGGGATCTTGATAAGCAGCTGATCGTACGATTTATGTATGATTGGGACGGAGAGAATGAGAAGTATGAACCGGAAACGATTGATATCATCCTGAGGCATATGGAGCAAGTAGAGGACGTACTGCGGGAGGCAAGCGGACAGATCTTCGTAGTACAGGGATTGTTTATCGGTAATTGGGGAGAGATGAACGGTACGAAATATTCCGGAGACGACGATCTGTTTCGCCTGACAGAAAAACTGGACAGCATAATGGAGCCATCGATTTATTTGGCAGTCAGGACACCGGAACAATGGCGCAGGATCACCGGATTGCAGGAAGCGTCGGAAGAGACGTTAAGGGATCATCTATTGGCCGCAAGAATCAGTCTTTACAATGACGGTATGTTGGGAAACGAGAGTGATTACGGAACTTACAGAGCATATGAGGTTCAGGGGAAAGTCATTACAGAAAGAGTGAAGGAACTGGCTTTTCAGGAGGAATTGTGCCGATTTGTACCCAATGGTGGAGAGGTCATTGACAATAATTCTTACAATGACTTCGAGAATGCAGTCAAGGATCTGGCGACGATGCATGTCACCTATTTAAATGAAAGACACGATCAGGCAGTTTTAGAGAAATGGAAAGATGTAAAAGTCACGGAAAAGGGCTGTTTTAAAGGGATAGATGGGTACGCCTATATTGAACGTCATTTAGGCTATCGGCTGTTGATCAGGAAAGCAGAATTTCATCATAATACCTTTATGGATCACATAGAAGTGAGAGTGGGAGTGGGCAATGTCGGATTTGCACCACTATATTCTAATCCGAAAGCAGAGTTGATCTTCTATGATAAGGATCGAGGCGGGTATCTGACTTATGAAATGAGCGGCGATCTGCGTAAATTATCCGGTGGGAATGAGAAGGATAAAACGCTGACACTAAGAGCGGATATTCCATTGGAAGATCTGCTGCATGTGAAGTATGAAGTATATTTTGTGCTCACTGACCCCTGTACCGGTGCAAGGATCCTGCTGGCGAATGAACAGGATATTGGGGAGTATGGGTACGAGATCGGGACGATTGAGTTGTATGAGTGATTAAGATAGGGGAGAGACGGTATGGACATGAATATGGGATATTGGATATTGGAATACGGGAAGGTCTTTTGCGGGTATCTGTTTCTGATGTTTCTTTGGCCGTCCGTGGTCTTTCATAGTCACTTGAAAGGGAAGTCGAAGACCTGGCGTTTCGGTTTCTGCGTCACGGTACCGATCGTGATCATGAATACGGTAGTGATGGTGCTGGGACTGTTCCATGTGCTGAGCCAGTGGATCGTATGTCTGTTATTCTATGGCTCTTTTGTGCTGGCTCTTGTGAAAAATACGGCAGCGTATCTTGACGGAAAATACAAGAGCATGATGGAAGCGAAGTTTCCTGACGTAAGAACTCTAAAAGGGAAGTACAGAGAACTAGTTTTGGTATTACTGTTCTTTATCGTATGCTTTAAGTATGTGAAGAGAGCAGCCGGATACCTCAGTATTGATTATCTTAAAAAGATAAAAACATGTAACTGGACAAAAATAAGGGTACAGATGAAACAGGGTATCTGGAATCTTGGTCGTGTTAGCAGTTCAATGTTTTGGAGATATGGGATTCTGGCAATCGTGATCATATTTGGGATGCTGTACTTTAACTATGGCGCATTCCAGGTATATTCCTATGGATATGGTGACCTGTATACCCATCACGGCTGGATATATGCATTGATCCAGGGAAATGTGTTTCCGGAAGGGGTTTATCCGGAAGCGATGCACTGCTTCATTTACTGTATGCATACAGTGTTTGGTATCAAAGTGTACAGTATACTTTTGTTTTTGCAGGGAATTCATGTGGCGGTCTTTCTGATCTCGGTTTATCTTTTGCTTAGAAAGGTATTTAGCTGGCGATATACACCGCTTTTTGTACTGATGCTGTTTTTGACATTGGATCTTAACAATGCGGATCTTATCCAGAGTATGTTCCGTTTGCAGATTACCTTACCACAAGAATTTGCCCTGCCCTCGGTGTGTCTGTGTGCACTTTATCTGACGGAGTATCTGAAATGCGGGCGAACCAGTGACACTGTAGAAAAGAAAAGAGGTATTCGCAACTATTTTGGAGATGAGAATTTGTTTCTGTTTATGATGGCATGTGCCGTTGCAGCCATGGTCCATTTCCATACGTTGTTGATGGCGGCGGTTGTCTGTACAGCCTTTGCTGTCTTTGAGGTGAAGAAGATATTTAAAGACAAATATCTTCTTCCGCTAGTGTCTTCCGTTCTTTGTGCCGGTCTGATCGCTGTGACGCCTATGGCGGGAGCGCTGGCACAGGGAATACCCTTTAATGCATCCATAGATTGGGCGGTCAGTGCTATGGGTGGTGCGGAGAGCCGGGCAATACGGAATCAGAGCGGAAATGATAAGGATGCAGATACTATAGAGCGTGGCAATGTCGGCGATGCAGAGAATGCTGTTGAGGACGGGAGTGAAGAAGCTGTTCAGGAGCTGCAGCGCAATGAGATCAGTATTACAGCTACACTACTTCGTGGTGTGGCAGAGACTTTTGATAAAGGTTATAGTGCATTATACGGAAAGAGCAGGGGTGGCTGGATGCTGGTCTTAACCGCGGTGGCAGTGGCTTTCTGCTGGCTGACCAGGCGAAAGGAGAAGTTTATCCGGTTTCGCGAGACTGCTATAGGATATCCGCCTGTGATACTGGGTTCGGTTTTATATATATTGATCTATGCGGCGCCAATGATCGGGCTGCCGGATCTGTTGCCGGAGGGACGATTCTTTGCACCGGGGCATATGATGATGCTTGGGGTGGTGATGATGCCGATTGATGTGCTGTTCTCAGGCATGCTGCATTTTGGTAAGGAGCTTGTTCTAAAAGGAGCTTCGTTATTGTTGATCGTGGGAATCTACGGGGGAATGATCGCGACAGGTAATTTCCGTGGACTGCTGTTCTATGAATTATCACGTTATAATGCAGCGGCAATGGTGACAGAAGAGATCATAAATACGTTTCCAAAATACAGCTATACGATCGTGTCGCCTACGGATGAACTGTATCCGGTAGTTCAATATGGTTGGCATGAAGAGCTGCTTAATTTTGTGGAGAACATAAATAGTGAGGGATATAGTATTCCGTCAGAATATGTGTTTATCTATGTGGAAAAGAAACCGCTTCTTTATGCACAGTCACATTTCTTTCAGGGGCCATGGTGGATGGGAGAGGAGAAGTATCTGAAACCTTTCTGGGATGTATATTCTCATAGGTATCCGGACAGTGCTGCAAGTCAGAATCCGGAGATCGTAGCAGGGCAGGTTTCGGAAGAAGAAGCTGCCGGAGAACTTCCTGCTTATGAAAATGCATGGCTGATGTATTTGAAACTTCCTAATCGCTCCGTACTGGAATCAAAAGCGTATGACTGGTGTCAGCAGTTTGCCAGGAAACATCCTTCTGTACTGAATGTATTTTATGAGGATGATGCATTTGTGTGTTACTATTTCAGACAGGATATGGGGAGCTCGGCATATGAATTGGGGATGGAGTAGAGAACAGGAAGAATATAGCAGGTATTTTGGGAATGAAAGTATCAGGAAGCGCTGACGAGGGCGGCAATGTTGGATAATATGTGCGCGAAGGCATATAACTCTTTGAGAGAGTGGGAATGGAAAGAATATAAGAAGCGAAAACGCCTTCGATTAAAGAATGAAAATTTTACGGTCATTGCATCGAACTGTAGTGGGATGTTCATGTATTATGATATGGGCTTACGATATCTGACACCTACAGTAAATTTAAGTATAGAGATGAATGATTTTGTTAAGATGGTAAGAAATCTGAAATGGTATATGGAACAGGAAATGACAGAAGCACAGGAACCGGGATATAAATGCCCGGTTGGCATATTAGGGGATATTAGAATCTGTTTTATACACTATGCCAGTTTTGAAGAGGGCGCGCGTAAATGGGAAGAGCGAAAAAGAAGAATTAATTGGGATAAGCTTCTAATTATCGGATCGGAAAAAGATGGATGCACCTATGAAACGATCAGAGAATTTGATAAGCTGCCATATGAAAATAAAGTGATCTTTACCCATGTTGAGTATCCTGAATTTTCATCCGCATGCTATATAAAGGGGTTTGAAGATAAGGAGGAATTAGGCGTTATAACTTTTTTTAAAAAGCAGATAGTAAAGAGACGTTATTTAGACGGGTTTGATTATGTGAAATTTATAAATGAGATGAGATGATCCGTACGAATTACAATTTTGGAATTGAGGAGAAGTTATGTGTAATGTAGGAATCTTGACATTTCATTGTGCAGATAATTTCGGAGCGATGTTGCAAGCGTATGGTTTAAAAACATATTTGTGTGGGAAAGGTATAGAAGCAGATATTGTTCCGTATGAACCGCCTTTTATGACAGGAAGACACTGGTGGATTCCTTATGCACCTGTAGGAGGTGTGTATGATATTTTGAAATTTGGTTGGAATGGTTGGCGGAATAACTTAAAACTGGGAAAAAATTTTTTTGTGCGCAGAGCGAATATGAAGCGATTTCGCAAGCAGTATCTGCTAACGCATAAAGGCAAAAAAGCATTTTTTATCAATCAGTTAAAAAGACTTCCGTATCAATACTATATTGTTGGAAGTGACCAAATATGGAATCCAGATATTACGTGTGGATTGAGGCCAGCATATTTTGGTTTTTTTGATGGTAGAAGAAAGAAGAAAGTGATTGCTTATGCAGCGAGTTTAGGTAGTGACTGTCTTTTAAGTAAGTATGATAGAGTGTTTGAAGAATTTTTGCAATATGTAGATGTTATTTCCGTTAGAGAGAAGACAGCAATTTCATATATTAAGCAATTTTGTAGAGGGGAAGTTTATGAGGTTTCTGACCCCGTTTTTTTGTTGAAGAAGGAGGATTGGCGTAAGATCGAGAAAGTTTCAGATTTTGAAGGTTATATTTTTGTATATATGACAGAATATAATGATAAGTTGATTGAATATGTAAAAGAACTGGCAAGAGACAAAGATTTGATGATTATCATGACTAAGAGTTGCACAGATATAGATGAAGAGAATGTTTTTATTGATTGTACGGCAGATCCATCAAAGTTTTTGGGATATATTCGTAAAGCAGCGTATGTTGTGACAAACTCATTTCATGGAGTGGCTTTTAGTATTATATATCAAAAAAATTTTATAGTGTTTCAACATAGCAGCGTGGGGGAAAGAATAAGTAATATTTTAGATTTCTATGGATTGAAAAATAGAATTTACCAAAATGATAAAAACATAGAGATTGAATTTGATATAAATTGGGATCAGATAGCGAGATGTATGGAAGAGAAAAAAAGATTATCAGAGATGTTTTTGCTGCAGCATTTAAAAAACTGATATTATGAGAAAAATGGCAGGATATTTTTTCGAGGGCAGGGTATGATGATATACAAAAAAAAGAGTATGTGTTGCGGATGTGGTGCATGTATGGAGATTTGTCCTAAGAAAGCAATTACCATGGTTCAGGATGCGGAGGGTTTCCGCTATCCTAAAATTAACAGATTTAAATGTATTGAATGTAAAAAGTGTGTTCAAGTATGTCCAATAAAGAATCAAGAGATAGTAAAGAATGATAATCTGTACTTGGGAGTACAGGCAAAGGAAGATAAACTTCGATACGTTAGTTCGTCGGGAGGGATTTTTAGCATATTAGTTCGATATGTTATTGAGAAACAGGGGATTGTTTATGGTGCAGGATATGATATGCACATGAAAGTAATTCATAAAGAAATATATGATTTTAGTCAAATTGATCTGATACGGGGAACAAAATATGTGCAAAGTGACGTGCAGAGGGTATATCATAGTATCAAAAAGAACCTGGAAGTTGACAGATGGGTTTTGTTTTGTGGTACACCATGTCAAGTTCAAGCACTTTTGTTATTTCTAAATAAAAAATATGAAAAGCTTATAGTTGTAGATTTAGTATGCTATGGTGTTCCATCGCCTGGAATCTGGAGAGATTATGTAAAATATCTGGAGAGATTGTATAATGGAAAAATGAGTGGGTTTTCTTTTCGAGACAAACGGAATACAGATAATGGACATACATGTTCATATACTATATCCGAAAAATTATATACATGTTCTATATATGATAACCTTTTTTGCAAGATGTATTTTCGTAATATTATATTGCGACCTTCATGTTATGAATGCAAATTTTGCACCGTGGATCGTAAAAGTGATTTTACGATTGGTGATTTTTGGGGAATCGAGCAGATAAATCCGGAATTTGATGATGGTATGGGAACATCTATGGTAATTGCTCATACAGATAAGGCAAAAAAGATATGGGAACAAATAAAGCAGGAAACACATTTTTTTATATGCATGAAGGAGAATGTATTGCAGCCACGTTTATTGTCACCAACTAAAGCAGCCAATGGGCGAAGGGGATTTATGATTCTATATAAGATTTTACCGTTTAGTTTTATTGCGAAATTGGTAGACAATTGATATTTTTATTAAGAAGTATTGTTTCCGATTTTCATACTACATCTGTGTGAAGGAGGAGCATTAATTATGAATGAAAGGATTACGCCTTTTTTTTCAGTTATAGTACCAGTATATAATAATATAAAAGATTTAAAGAAGTGTATTTTCAGCATTATCACGCAGTCGTGCACGGATTTTGAACTGATTATAGTGGATGATGGGTCGACAGATGGATCATCGGAACTTTGCGATTGGTTTGCAGATAAAGATGAGAGGATTTTTGTGGTACGAAGAAATTCAAATGGGGGTGTGGCATGCGCACGCAATGAAGGACTTACATATGCAAAAGGTAAGTATGTGTATTATGTCGATGGAGATGATTGGATAGCTAAGAAACTATTGGAAAGTGCGAGGAAGGAACTTGATAAAGAATACTCTCCGGATATTTATTCATTTTGTTATGTAAAAGTTATGGAAAATGGAAGGCATGTAAAGAGATGCTTAAACATTAAGGAAGGATTGTATGATAAGGAGAAACTAAAGAGAGAAGTATATCCTGGATTAATATGTAAAGTTGAGAAGTCTATTCAATTCGGAATTGATTCCGGTTCTCTTTGTGATAAGATAATACGACGGGAATTATTGGAGAAACACTATTGTAGGGATACTTCTTTATTTTGTGCAGAAGACAGTGTTTGCTCGTGGGAGTGCATATATTATGCAGATAAGATTTTCTTTTCTGAATCAGGTATGTATTTTTATAATCGTATGAGTGTTACTTCTAATACGAAAAAATACCATGCTGATTTATTTGAGAACAATAAAAAAGTAGCAGAGTATCTTCGAGAATATTTAAATGCAGGGGATGATGTTCAAATACAATCTCAGATTAATGCATTTGAATTTCGCGGAGTAGTGAGAGCCATTCAACAGGAGATAAATTATTATCATTCTATATGTTATTCGGCAAAATTTTTAAAAGAAAAATGTGGAGAGGAAACAATTTGCTCACATGATGGATTACCTTTACAATATTGGTTATATATTTTTCTGATTAATCATCGATGTTTTAAAATGCTATTAATGTGGGTGGTATTTCAATATGGCGTTAGTTTTGTTTCTCGTATCGTGAAATTTTTTATTAGTAGGCACATATTGCAAAGTGATTTTTTTTGATGTTTATAATACATAGTAAGTAGACGAGGTAAAGTATATCAGTGAGAGCATTGTTTTTTTTGAATTCGTTTGTAGGCGGGGGTGCAGAGCGGGTTTGTTTGAACATGGCAGAGGAACTTTATAAACAAGGTATTGAAAGTGAATTTGTTACGATCTTTGATAGCGAACCTGATTATGATATTCCAAGTTATATGCATATATTTTCACTTAAAATTAAGGATAAACCATTAGAATGTTTAAATATTATTAAAGCTGTTCCAAAAGTGAATGCATTTATTTCAGGAAAGAAATATGAGTTGATCACTGCACATGTTCAACCATCTCAATTTTTAGCATCTCTAACATTAGTTAGGAATAAGTGTTTTTATGTTATGCATAGCAGACAGTCGGATGATAAATCTGGGTCATTGTTATCGGGGATAGCATTGAGGCTTTTTTTGAACCGGAAAAAGGTAGTAGCCGTTTCAAAAGGTGTGGAGAGTGAACTAAATAATAAGTATGGAATTAATTCTGAAAATACAATGACTATATATAATCCTTGTGTTATTAAAAGAACTGAAGTGGAGAAAGAGTTTCAATTTCCAAATGGAAGACCTTATATTCTTTTTATGGGACGTTTAGAAGAGGTGAAAAATCCTTTGCGGGTACTGGATTTATATTGGAAAGGTGGTTTTTTTGAACAGTATGATTTGGTATATTTGGGGAAAGGATCTCTTGAAAAACAATTGAAAAGACAGATAAAAGAATATAATCTGTGCAATCATGTTTTTTTGTTGGATTTCAAAAAAATCCAGTGCAGTGGCTTACGAACGCTTCGTTGCTGCTTTCGTGTTCAAAACAAGAAGGACTTCCTATGAATCTTATAGAAGCGTTAACTTGTGGAACACCTGTTGTAGCGGTTGATTGTCCCTATGGGCCAGGTGAAATTTTAATAGATAAATTATCAGATTACCTTATTCGTCCAGAGGAGGAAGTGGAAAAAAGCATTGCTGTTATTGCTTCAGCTTTGGAATGTTATCCGGAAATTGTGGAGAGCTATTATGATAAATTTCAAGTTTCTTTAGTAGTGCAAAATTATCTAAGCGCTTGGAAACGTTGCTTTTGTTAAGAATATAAGAAGGACGGTGAGGCAGGAGTGGACATGAATGAAATGTCTGACCCTTTGTTTTCAGTTATTGTTCCAACATATAATAATGAAAGAGAAATAAGAAGGTGTATTGAGAGCATCTTATGTCAAACTTATAGGAATTTTGAGTTGATATTAATAGATGATGGGTCACAGGATCTGACATCTTTGTATTGTGATCAGTTTTCAGAAAAGGATGACAGAGTGAAAGTGGTTCATAAAGAAAATGCAGGAGCAGCGGCAGCTAGAAATACTGGGTTATTTCTTGCGAAAGGACGTTACATATATTTTGTGGATGCGGATGATTGGGTTGACAATACACTTTTATATGAAGCAAGCCAAGTGCTTGACAAGGTATCTGCGCCGGACATCTTTGTTTTTGGTTCAAGAATGCTTATGGAAAATCAGACAGTAACTTATTCAAGTTTTGTTGAACCTGGATTATATACAAAGAGTCGACTAGAGCATGAAGTGTATTCTAGAATGATGTGTCCAAGAGGAAAAAAAGATTGGATGTCGGTTGTTTCATATTATCTTTGGGATAAGATTATTTCGCGGGAGTTACTGCTAGAGCATTATTGCCGTGACACATCACTATTCATGGGAGAAGAATCAGTATGTGCTTATGAGTGCATGTATTATGCAAAAGAAGTTTTTTTTTCTCCGTTGATTTTGTATACGTATGACCGTACAAGTATAAGTTCTATGCATCGAAGATACCATGAGGATTTGTTTACTAATTGCATTAGGGTGGCAGAATACTATCGGACATATTTAAGTAAAGGAAATGAGAAAATAGAGAGTCAGATCAATCGGGAAGAGTGTAGGAGTTTAAGGTATGTGATAGATTATGAACTTGAGTTTAATAAATCTGTTTATTGGTCTTCGATTCATTTAAAGAAAAAAATGGAGCAGGTAAAAACCTATCTTATTTGTCCATTGAAAGGTCTGTCTTTTGCTGACAAGTGTTTTGTATTAGTTTTTAGTATGCGGCAACCCTATCTTATTTTAGTATTTAGAAAATTATTGATCATGATGGCTCGTTTGTGGAGGAAACTGAAGGAAAGGTGCTGTAGGGGATAGTGTCATGGAAATGTATATAGTGATGGAATATATAAAAGTATTTGTAGGATATATATTTTTAATGTTTATTTGGCCATCCGTAGTTTTTGGTAATTATTTGAGAAGAAAGTCAAAAATATTTCGATTCAGTTTTTGTGTAACCATTCAGATTATTCTTGTAAATACGATTGTTTTAATGCTTGGTTTTTTTCATATTTTGGATGAAAAGGTAATCAAGTGCTTGTTTTATGGTATGTTTTTGTTTTCTGTTTGTCGTGGTATTAAAGGGGATCTATTTGGAAAAGGGATTTTACAAAGGTTAAAGCTAGTTGTTCATAATTGGTTTAAGGATAATGTGGGAACCGTTAAATCAAGAATGGGAGAATATGTTCTTCTTTTTCTTGTAATTTTATATGGGATGATTTACATTTCTTATGGATCATTTCAGATTTTTTCCTATGGACAATATGATACATTTGTTCATCATGGATGGATTAATAAGATGACAGAAGGATATATTTTTCCGGAAGGGGTATATCCAGAAGCAATGCATTGTTTTGTTTATTGTATATATGCATTATTTGATATAAGAATATATAGTATCATGCATTTTATGCAGTGTATCCATATAATGGTATATCTTTTGTCGGCATATGGATTGATGAGAGAAATATTTAGATGGCAATATACGCCTATTTTTACGTTGGGATTATATTTGACAATGGATTTTTCGGTTACCAGTATGACACGGCTGCAGGGAACACTTCCTATGGAGTTTGGACTGCATACACAGTTTCTATGTGGGCTATATTTAATCAGGTATTTGAAAAATAGAGAATATAGTGTAATAGAAAGAAAATATTTTAAAGGGTATTTGGATGAAAATATTATAATATTTGCAGCATCAGTAGCAGCTTCTGTTGCAACACATTATTATGCGACGATTATGGCAGCTATTATTTGTGTTTCAGTAGTTCTATTTAATTTAAAAAAAGTATTTTGTTTCAGACGGTTGACTACATTGGCAGCAGCGACATTTAGTGGAATTTTTATAGCTGTTATGCCGATGATCATCGCCTTAGTGTCTGGCATTCCGTTTGAGCCTTCTATTTATTGGGGGTTAAATATGATAAACAACAACAAAGCTGAAAATGAATTGCAGGTAGAATATGAAGCGGAGTTGGAAAAAACGTTGATAGATCCATTTGCATTAACTATGGAGGATATTGACGTAGTTGAGAAAGTGCCGGAGAATGGACAGAAAGTTATAAAGGGAATTATAAAACTGGAATATCTTTTGAAAGCGGTGTATAAGAAAGGGTATCTGATTATATATGGAAGCTATAGAGGACGTAGAATTTTTATTATAACAATTGCAGTTGCATGCTTTTGTATCATAAATAAGAAGATGCGAAACAGAAATTTAAGTGTGATCAGTTCAGGGTATCCGCCTTTCATTTTAGTGTCTTTTTTATCGGTACTGATTTTTATAGCATATAATTCGCCCGAATTGGGACTGACAGTACTCATTCCTGATCATAGATTTTTTCCGTCTGGGCATTTGATTACTCTTGCAGTGATGTTAATGCCTGCTGATATTTTATTTTCTGTTGGTACCCGCTTGTTTACATATAGAGTTTTGCAGATAGGATCGGTTCTATTTACGGGAGGAATTTATTTACTGATAAATACGCTTGGAATTTATCATGAATATTTACAATTTTCGCTTATGAGATATGAAGCGGTTGCCATGGTTACTGAGTCTATTATAAATGAATTTCAAAAGGATGAATACACGATTGTATCACCAATAGATGAGGTTCACCAGGTTGAATTGTATGGTAAACACCAAGAGATTTCGGAATTTATTTGGAATTGTGAAGATGAGTATTATTCGCTTCCGACAAAGTATGTTTTTATTTATGTAGAAAAAAGACCTATTGAGTATTGCCAGGAATACTTTTTTAATGGTCCGGCTTGGCTGGCGAAAGGCAGAAATTCTGTAGTAAATGCTACTGAAATTTCTGCGGATGCAGCAAATGAGGATATGTCAAAGTATACAAATGCCAGTTGGTGGCTTTATATAGATGGACGGACAATTCTAGAATCGAAGGCATATGAGTGGTGTCAGGACTTTGCTAAAAGACATCCATCGGAATTAAATGTATATTATGAAGATAATGATTTTGTCTGCTATTTTTTTCAACAGGATGTAAATATGCCCTATAATTTGGCGATACTTGATTAATCAGGAAATAAACGATAAATTTATCATTTATTTCTATATGATATCTATTTAATTCGGACAAATTTTTTGTTTTCAATTTTGTAAATAAATTCACATTCATTGGCTAAGGACATGTGATGAGTGACCAGCAGAAGCGTCTTGTTTTGACCATTTTGACGTATGGAATCCATAACGGCAGACTCTGTTTCAAAATCCAATGCTGCTGTAGCTTCATCCATGACTAAAATTTCATAATTTTTATATAAAGCACGTGCAAGTGCGATACGCTGGCGTTGTCCGCCGGATATAGAGATTCCATTTTCACCGATCAGTGTATCGATGCCATTCGGCATCTTTTGAATATCATTCCAGATTTGACAGTATTTCAAACATTCTATAATCCTGGATTCGTCACCTTCTTCCTGATCGGCCATAAAAACGACATTATTACGGATAGTTTCTCCATTTAGGTAAATAGTCTGTGGGATGTAACTGACAATGCGCCCTAAATCAGCCTGACATTTTCCGGAAGTATCTTTGCCTTCAACAATATCATAGTCATCGTACCAGATATGGCCGGACTGCGGTTTTAGCAGACCCAATAATAAATCTAGGAAAGTGGTCTTCCCGGCGCCGGAAAGACCGACTATTGCGGTGGAACCTCCGGGTAAGATTTCGATGGATGCATCTTCGAGGATGTTTTCTCCGCCAGGATAGGAAAAGGTTAAGTTATTTACGCGGAGACTTTTGTTTAAAGTGATATTCTTTTCGCGTAAGCCAATTGTCTTTTGTTCTTCTTTTTTCATTATCAGGTAACGGCTCATATTGGATTGAAACATTTCACAGTATTTTTTGCGGAAGTATAAATCGTTAAGTGAAGTGATCACAGTATTTGCTTCTGCCAACATGCGCATGAGAAAGAGAACATATGCAACGAATTTGGATAAAAAGTCCTGGTGAATGATTCCTGTTGCCAGCATAGCTGCCAGAAGAAAACAAAGTGCCGACAGTATGACACTTTGAAGTATGATACTGATAAAGCTATTTGTAAAATCATAATCTTTTTGAATCTGTGCATGTATTTTGCTGGCGTGCTGGAATTTTGTGAGTAGATTCTTCATTCGGTAATCAATTCTCATTTCTTTATACGATCCATAAGCAGTTGAAATCTGAGAATTGATCTTTATGCCGCTTTCCCTTTTTTTTCTGCCATATTCTTCAATTCGCTTACGATTATGTAAAATTAACAAAGTTGTCAGAACAACGATTAGTACGCATCCGGCCATACCGCTCCATTTGGAAATATAGGCAATTACAAAGAAATATCCAATCGACGTCAAGGAATGGGTAAATAGACCTATGGTTGTAATTATGAATGCAGCACTGATTTCAGTATCACCCATGATTCCGGTCATTGCCTGAATAGCAGACTTTTGATTATGATCCAGTAGATTTTCTTTGGTATACAATTCATATATTTTTACCGACCAGACATGGGTAGTATTACGAAGAAAATTGCAGGAGATCTTATGAATCAATAAACTATATACGCCCTTTATAAGAAAAGCAATCCCCAAAAGAATGACTGGCAAGCTTAATGCAGTTGGGTCTGATTGCTGGACAGTATTGTTTATTATGGGTATGATGATGGAGATAATGAATATATCTATAAATGGGTAAGATATATTAAGCAGGACGAGAGGGTAGAGACTTTTCTTTCCTTTTTTATCTAAATATCTTGTCAAGCAAAAAAATGTTTTCAGCATAGTGATATTCCTTTCAAAAATCAGAACAAAGATCGATGAATGGCAGGCAGAAGTATATTGACGATTCTATAGTGCAAACCAGAAACCATCAGCCATAGGCTGTAGAGAGGGAAACAATAGAATACGAGAACAAATCTAAGCCTTATCTGCCAGCAGTTTTGTAGGAAGATTTTTGATGTAAGTTCGTTCTTGGCCAATGCTCTCAAATAATTGCACATTTTTTGGTTTTTATTTTTTCGACTTGCCATGTACCATTCGCACATACGATCAAGAAGAATGAATTCTTGTTTCAATGCGTTGTCATGTCTGCTGTTTTTTAATTCGGTGTCCCGCATGTAACTTTCGCATCTGAACATACTGGTGCATGATGCGACCGTTCGCTTTTGTGAACTGTTACCTCCATATCTTCTGTAGTAATACCAGGTTTTATTTAGAATAATAACATCTGCACCCTGTAACAAAAGCTGATAAACAAATTTGGTATCTTCTCCAACCGTCAATGTTTCGTCAAAAAACTGATTTTTTACATCGGCCCGTCGAATCATGATTCCGCCGATGCCGTAAAGCATGTTAGTGTATCCTTGTGCAAACAGGTCTATTGAAGACTGATTATCTAAATATATATAATCACTGAAATACCGATCCTTTGTTTTTTGCTTGGTTATTTTTTGAGAATCCTCATTTGTGATAAAATGATACTCTGCGGATGCCAAACTTGCGTGTGTTCTAACTAAGATGGTATGGAGGACTTCGAGCAGACAAGGATGAATCATATCGTCACTGTCTAGAAAAAAGAGATAGTTTCCTTTTGCAGCTTTAATACCTTTGTTTCTTGCAACAGAAATACCCTGGTGGTATTGAGAAACTAAATGAATCCGTTTGTCCAGATTGCACATCTTTGTGCAAATAGTTTTACTTGTATCCTTTGAGCCATCATCGATCAAAATTAATTCAAAATGTTGATAGGTTTGCTCTATCACGGATTGAATGCAACTATATAGGTAAGAACTGGTATTATAAACAGGGATAATAATTGATATCAAATCTTTCATATTCAAACTCCTATAGTGTCAGTCAGATAATATGGCGTAAAGGGGTTACAGCGCTTGTTTTTGTCGAAGCAAGCCATTACAATTATACTATATATGTGATATTTTACAAGCATTACAGGAACAATTAGCGGGAGCCTTCTTGTGCTTGTAAAAAAGGAAAAATATAGTATACTATAGATGTGATTTTTAGGGATTCATCTTTATATTTATGATGTTTCAGTATTGGAGCCAGACAATATTATGATTACAGTAATACCTTACATGGGATTGGGAAATAGAATTAGATGTATTCGTTCAGCTATCAGATTAGCAAATGCCAAGAAAACAAGTTTAAAGATTATTTGGATAAATGATGAGGTTTGTCCATGCGATTTTTGTGAATTGTTTAAAGAGATTCAAGGTGCAAAATATGGAATTAAAATTAAGAATTACAAACTGAGAAATCGAAGGTATTGGCTTTTAAATAGAGATTTGAAAGGATTTTTCAAATTATTATATTATATATTTTTTACTCAACTTTCCCACCTGCATAGTTGGCGTAAATGCTTGATTTTTCAGGCAA
>CAJUQJ010000032.1 GCA_910588215.1 uncultured Lachnospiraceae bacterium | reverse complement strand
ACAGCTTCTTGATATTGGGACCATACTCTTCGATCAGATCAGTCATATCCATCATGACACCCGCATCGATCAGACTGCCTGCCGAACCTTTTGCAAAGATGATATCCGGATATTTCTCCTCAGCGATCATCAGTGCAACTGATTCACTCTCATCATTGCCACCGATCGGACGGTCTGTCTTTAACTTAACGCCTGTCGCCTCCGTGATCGCCAATGCTACAGGGTCTGTCCAGGGATCGTCCTGGTTTGCGTCTGCACTGAAGAAAGTCAGTTCGATAACCTCGCCGGACTCTGCACTGTCGCCCTCACTGCTGCTTTCCTCACCGGATGCCGCATCGTCTGTAGTCGCAGCGGAATCACCGCCGCCACAGCCTGTAAGTGTTCCTGCCGCCATTGCTGCCGCCAGCAGTAATGCAAAAACTTTTCTTTTTTTCATACTTCTTCTCCCTTCTGTTTCCTTGGAACTTATCTAACACTTATTTTTATATTGTTACGTCCGCACGATATCCGCACAGGCCGTATTAATACCTTTTCTATAACTAGATCCCTTCTCTTACACATCTCATACACACAATGAAATTCTTCTGCCGTATCAGTCTTTCACCGCGCCGACTGTCATGCCGCCCACAAAATACTTCTGCAGGAACGGATATACGATGATAATCGGAACTGTCGCCACCACTGTTACCGCCATACGAACAGACATCGGGGAAACTGCCGTCTTCAGCTGTTCTGCCGCGTGCGGATCGATCTTAACTGTCGCCTTCTCCATGATCTCGTACAATACATACTGTAGAGTAGGCAGATCCTTTGCATACAGGTATGTATCCATGAAGGAATTCCACTGTCCTACTGCCTGGAACAACGCCACCGTAGCCATGACCGGTGTACATAGAGGCAACACGATCCTGAGCCAGATCGTAAAGTCATTGGCGCCGTCCACCTTGGCTGCCTCCTGCAGCGCGATCGGAAGTCCTTCGATAAAGGAGCGGACGAGGATCACGTTGTAGACCCAGATCAGTCCCGGAATGATGTAGACCAGGAAGTTATTGCCCATTTTCAGATCTCTCATCAGCAACAGGTATTCTGGAATCAGACCACCGCTGACATACATAGTGATAACGAACAATGTAGTAAACAATTTGTTAAAGTAGAAGTCCTTCCGGCTCAGCACATAAGCCAGCATCGCCGTACAGATCACACCCGCACCGGCGCCGATCACTGTTCTTGCCACCGACAGGAAGATCGGCTTCATCAGATCGTTTTCCTTGAACACATAGATATAGTTGCTTAAAGTAAAAGATCTGGGAATGATAAAGTTAATATTGCGCATCGTATCGATCGGGTCGTTGAAGGAGATCGCCAGCACGTTCAGGAACGGATAGATCGTGACGATCATGATAAACAGGCACACGACCACCAATATGTAATCCAGGATATTGTCATTACTTTTGATTCTGTGACTCTTCACTTTTGCCATGGTCGTTTCCTCCTTTAAATCAATCTGCTCTCGCCGAGCAAGCCTGCGACCTTATTTGCGATAAGGAGGAGGGTAATGCCGACTAGCGACTGGAACATGCCGATCGCAGTACCTAACCCATAGTTACTGTTACCGATACCTCGCAGGTAAGCGAACCAGGAAAGTACCATTGCATGATCCTGTACGATACCATTGCTCAGAAGCATCTGACGTTCCATTCCTACATTCAGTGCGCCGCCCACACCCATGATCAGCAATACTACGATCTGAGGCTTGATGCCCGGAAGGGTGATATGCCAGATCCTCTGCAGACGATTCGCGCCGTCCACCTTAGCCGCCTCATACAGGCCTGTGTCGATTCCTGCCATAGCGGAGAGATATACGATGGCATCCCAGCCTACCTCTTTCCAGATATTGATGATACATACCGTCAGCCAGAAAAGCGGGGAGTTCGTACTCATCAGCCCCAGCTTCGTGTGTAAAAGGGAATCCAGCATACCACCGTCATTGAGTACCATCTTCGCGATACTGGCGATAACCACCCAAGATACAAAGTGGGGCAGGTAAGAGATCGTCTGTGTGATCTTCTTAAACTTAACGAAACAGATCTCATTCAGTACCAGCGCAAACAAGATCGCCATGATCGTCCCGAGCGCGATGCCCAGAATACTGAGACCAAGCGTATTGATCAACGTCTGACCGAAAACACGATCCTGAAAAGCCTTTATGAAATTATCAAATCCTACAAAGGGACGCTGCCAGATCGGTAAAGGAAAAGTCTTAGGTTTCACCTCCTGGAACGCCATCGTCCATCCCCACAGGGGAATGTACTTGAAAACGATCAGCCAAACAACGAACGGAACCGACATCAACAACAGATACCGCTGCTTCCACATAAGCTGCCCGCTGAACTTCTGCTTGACCCTTGTCTCTTTTTGAGATTTTTTTACACTCATGTCTGCTCATCCTTTCTCTCACATAATGAAATAAATGCACCGCAGGAATCGTACTTCCCAAGCGATGCATTTATTATAAAAAATTTATAAAATTAAAAATACCGAACAAAATAGATGAAAAATACAGTCTTAATTTTACCCTGCCCTCAGTGGACAAAAAAATACACGTATATAACTTTGATCACTGAGGATATCATTCAGACATATCACTTCATTGATTCTACCGGAATCATCAATCTAACGATCGTACCGGTCTGCGGCCTGGCATCAATATGAATCCGGTAGCCGTCTCCGTAATGCAGTTTCAAACGCTGATTGATATTGTACAGCCCGATACTCTTGCTCCTGCTGATATCACGATCCTCGATATCCCGGCGCAGTTTCCCAAGGACCTCCTCCGTCATGCCGCACCCGTTATCCTCCACATCGATAAAGAGCAGCTTTGTCCGGTCGGGCGTTCCGGTATAGACCGAAAGCGTGATCAGACCGCCCTCCTCCTTTTCCTCCATACCATGCACGATCGCATTCTCAACCACAGGCTGTAACAGCAGAGGCAGGATCTGATATGCCGACAGGTCAAGCCCCTCTTCCACCTTCCTCTCGTAGAGGATCCTATCGCCGAAACGCAGATGTTGTATCATCATATAGACATCCACATGATCCAACTCTTTCTCCAATGTACTAAAGGAAGTGCCAACATTCTCCAGCACATAGCGCATGGATTTGCCCAGCAGCTTGACCGCCGTCGCCACTTCTCTGTCCCCCGCCGTAAACGCCTTCATACGTATCGTCTCCAATGTATTATAGAGAAAATGCGGATTGATCTGACTGGCCAGCATCTTAAACTCCATCTCCTGCTGCCTGATCAGAAGCGTCTGCTCTTTGATCTGCGCCTCGTAGACCTTCGACTCCTGCTCCTTGATATTCTTCACCATGACTTTCAGATCTGCAAAGGCTTCCGACAGCTCATCATTCCCCTGAAAGATCGGGATCAGCTCATAGTCCTGGTTGCTGGCCTTGTGCATCTCCTGTCTCAGCACGCCCACCCGCTCTACGAAATAAGCAGTAAAAAAATGGATCATGATCAGCGGGATCGCCAGCGCCAGCAGTAAAACAGCGCCGCACAAGAGGAGGATATTGCGTATGTTCCGATAGCCGTTGGAATCCAGCGTACAGATATACAGCCTGGAATCCGACTGATACGTGTGCAGTGCGGAAATATTGACAAAGCACTGCACACCCTCCTGTCGGATACGGCCTTTTCGCTGAAAATAGGGCTGTTCGTAATCGATCACATCCGGCTGGCGCAGACCATACTTCATCCTGTCGGAGCTGTAACAGACCGGTCCCTGGTCCACGGATATCTCGCTGAGATAATCGCCACTGTCCAGCCGCATCCGCAGATAATCGTCACTGACATGGATCACCAGCACCGCGTGATAAGGCGAATTGATGAGCGGAATCTTCCGTACCAGACAAAGTTCCCAGTACTCATTGCCATACTCGTCGTACCACGACATCCCCTCCCAGAAGATGCCCGCCTGGGAGACTGCCTTCTGATACCACTCTTTCCTCTCAATCTCCTCATTTGCGGGATGGAACTGCTTGGCGCCTACAAAGGTGGGATTATCCGTATACACGTCAATCTTTCTGATCTCCGTATAGGCGCTTAAGTAATTATCCAGAAGCACATTCTGCGAGATTGCCAGCGTACAGGTGGAAGGTGCGGCAAACTGTGTCGTCAACAGACTCTGTATATTACTGTCAAAAGAGATACTCTCCGATATATTGTAGATCTGCGTCGTGATCTCAAACAGTATATTTTTGACTCGGCGGTTGTCTGCCTCCAGCAAGTCCTCGTGGTAATGGACCATCATGCGGTAATTGTTGAACAGCAAAAATGTGCCGATCAGAACCACCGGCACTACCACGACCGCCGCATAGACAAGATAGAGCTGCTTCCTGATCTTGGCTTTGCTGAAAATTCTTGTGAAACGTAGTCTCTTGAACATAGCTGTTGTACTGCCTTTTTCCTGTTATACTTCCATATGTTAACGCCCCTGGAAATTTCATATCTGATGCACTGTCTGTATTAACTGATTTTGGAATCCTTATTTATCTTAACATTCTTCAACCCTCTTAGCCACAGCAAAAATTTCATGTACTTTGCATCTAAAAATGGTGCTGGTCATTTTTCATTTTCTTTACTATAATCAATAATACGGATAGCAATACAAGCCACTGCATCGGACGGCCAATGTACCGCATATGTACATTTTGGCTGCCGATCACGGCAGATCAACATCATAGTACGGAAAGCGAGGTATCTGTATGAAATTTAACAACGGCTGTTGGCTGTTCCGGGAAGGAACGGCCTGCTTCTCACCGCAGGAGGTCTACTATACGAAGATAACAGACACGGAAGTGACCTTATGCGCACCTACTCATCCGATCGGACACCGCGGGGATACGCTGGGCGGCATCAATCTCAATATTCACATCTCCTCCCCCATGCCGGACATTCTGCGCATACAGGCCGATCATCATATGGGCCGGCTGGAGCGCACGCCTTCTTTTGAGCTGAAACTGGATGCGCCGCAGAAACTTCAAGTGGAAGAGACAAAGGAAACGATCACCATCACCAGCGGCTCGCTGTCACTTGTCATCGCGAAGAACCCCTGGTCCATGACCTACAAAAGCGGCGGCAAAGTACTGACCGAAAGCCGCGGACGTGACCTTGCCCTGATGAAAACCGCTTACAAGGGCGATTTCTACGAAGTGGACGGCGACCTGGAAGATACCTATATGCGGGAACAACTGGGGATAGACGTGGGCGAACTGCTCTACGGCACCGGCGAACGCTTCACCCCTTTTGTTAAAAACGGGCAGAGCGTGGAAATCTACAACGAGGACGGCGGCACCAGCACGGAACAGGCTTACAAGAACATCCCCTTCTTCCTTTCCAATAAAGGGTACGGCGTACTTGTCAATCATCCCGAGCGCGTCTCCATGGAATTCGGCACGGAGAATGTGACCAAGACTTCCTTCTGCGTGAAGGGCGGCAGTCTTGATTACTTCTTCTTCAACGGCCCCACCATGAAGGATGTGCTCACAAGATACACCGACCTTTCCGGCAAGCCTGCCCTTCCGGCGCCCTGGACTTTTGGGCTTTGGCTGTCCACCTCTTTTACGACCGATTACGATGAGGCGACGGTGATGAGCTTTATCGACGGGATGCTGGACCGGGGTATCCCGCTGCGCACCTTCCATTTCGACTGCTTCTGGATGAAGGCCTTCCACTGGTCTGATTTCATTTGGGATGAAAAGGTATTCCCCGATCCTGCAGGCATGTTAACGAGGATCAAGGCCAAAGGCTTAAACATCTGCGTGTGGATCAATCCCTACATCGGCCAGGAGTCTGTCCTTTTTGCAGAAGGAAAAGAGAACGGATATTTCATAAAGCGGCCTAACGGCGACGTATGGCAATGGGATATGTGGCAGCCGGGCATGGCGCTGGTAGACTTCACCAACCCGGAAGCATGCAGGTGGTATCAGGACAAGCTGGAGGCGCTGCTCGACATGGGTGTAGACTGCTTCAAGACGGACTTCGGTGAGAGGATCCCCGTCAACTGTGTATACCACGACGGCTCCGATCCGGATAAGATGCACAACTTCTATACGTATTTATATAACAAGACAGTCTACGACCTGCTGGAGCGCAAACGCGGCAAAGGCGAAGCCGTGCTCTTCGCCCGTTCCGCTACCGTGGGCGGCCAGAAATTCCCAGTACACTGGGGCGGCGACTGCTGGTCCGACTATGTATCCATGGAAGAAAGCCTTCGCGGCGGCCTGTCCCTCCTGATGTCCGGTTTCGGCTTCTGGGCACATGACATCGGCGGCTTCGAGCACACCTCTACGGCAGATGTATACAAGCGCTGGGTGGCTTTCGGGCTTCTGTCTTCCCACAGCCGCCTGCATGGCAGCCAGTCTTACCGCGTACCGTGGCTGTATGACGAAGAGGCAGTGGACGTAGTAAGAACCTTTACCAGGCTGAAGGCTTCCCTCATGCCGTATCTGTACAAGACCTCTGTCGATACCTCCCGTTCCGGTGTGCCGACTATGCGCAGTATGGTATTGGAATTCACCAGGGACCGCAACTGCTGGTATCTGGATAAACAGTATATGCTGGGTGATAACCTGCTGGTAGCGCCGATCTTCAACGACGAGAGTGTCGGTTCCTTCTATCTGCCGCAAGGCACCTGGACGGACTTCTTCACCGGGGAAGAGATGACCGGCGGTGTCTGGACAGAGAAGACCTACGATTATCTTCATCTGCCGCTGATGGTGCGCGAGAATTCCATCGTGGCCTTAGGCTCCTGCGATGACAAGCCGGATTATGACTATGCAGATGGTGTAGAGTTACGTGTCTATGCCCTTGCAGACAATCAGGAGTGCTCTACCGTAGTCTATGATATGCAACAGAAGGCAGATCTGCAGGTGAGCATTACGAAGAGCGCTGATACGATAACGATCAAGGCCGAGAATGCAGGAGGCAAACCATATACGGTGCGTCTTGTCAATGTACAGGCGGCAAGTGCTTCCGGCGCCGCCATGACAGTGGACGGCAAGGATACGATACTGACCCCGGAAGCAGATAAGGTCACTGTAACGCTGTAGAGTCAAATACCCCGCAGCTTCCGGGTACTTTCCTCCGGCTGTCATGTGCATAGACAACAGGACAGAGCCCTGCAAGCGGGTTCTGTCCTGTGTTTCTTAGTCAGAATCTTACAGCCCTTTCAGGCACTTCACGTTCCTCACCGTCTGTCCGGCCGAATCTCGGTAATATACGGTATATTCCGTGTTCCGGTCTTTCCTGTCAAGCTGCGCATCCACACACAATTCCTCTGCGAAGAGTTCCTTTGCCAGTTCTCCGATCTCCTGTTTGTCAGTTATCGTACGCTGATCCGCCATATAGCGGACATGATACAGCAGTCCCACCTTGATCAAATATCTGTCCACCACGATCCTGTCGATTTCATAATCCTTCACTCTCTTCCCTGCAGCAATGCCATACTGTGACAAGACACGCAGCGTCTTCGAGAAACCGGGATATATATGACCGGACACATCTCCCTGGTTCTTCGTAGCGACAAAATCCAATCGCCCCACGGGCGTCCGCAGTCTGATCTCCGCAAAAGTCAGATCCTCCAGATCCTCCTGATACGCCATGAGCAGCGCCTGCCGTTCCTCTTCGTCCAGATCCAGCGTATACTGTTCAATCCCGTTGGTCCACCGTACCTCACGATATTTTAAATTGTCCATCCGCAGGGCCGCATAGGTCCCTTTCTTATATGCTTCTTTGGCAAAAATATCCTCGAAAGTGTCAAGCGCATAGCCGGGCAGCCAATATCTGCCATACTTGCTTTGGCCATTGATCAGTTCGTATCTGACCAACAGCTCATAAGAATCCTCTTCCCTGCCTTCTTCTCCGCAGACGAATCGGATCCATTGATACGTATCGGGCAATGCCTCTCCTTCTATCCTCATCTGCTCCAATACACCCCCGCCGTCATCGCCGCTGGCCAACACCGGAAGAGCCACCGCCATCGCCCTTATCTCCTCCGCTGCCGGCAGCTTGCCGCTTCTGCTGCCAAGCATCGAGAGCAGTCCGAGTACCAGTATCATCACACCGAACTCTGCCAACAGATGCCCTTTGGCGGAAACAAACTTCCTGGCATCAAAAGCCAATATCATATTCAGCAGCCCGTGCACGATCGGCACGCCAAACAGCACCGCACATCCTGTAAGCGCAGTGGAAAATCCCCCAAACGCAAATGTCTGCAATCCATTCACGAACCAGAGCCCCGCTAATATCAGGCATCCATACCGCACACCCCATTCCACCGGGCGGAAGGTAAACACACCCCTTGTCCGCTCCGCAGGGCGGATGCAGAAGATCAGCAGGCACAAGATCGTCAGCAGAATCGCCCATCCTGTAAGCGCAGTGATATAGGGCAGATGCTCCTCCAGGATCCAGGTAGATCCGTCCGCATACTCCTGTACCCCCGTTGCCGCAGTCAACAGAGAGAGCGGCGACAGATAGACCTTCAAGTCTTCCAGAAGATCGGAATGGTAAAAAGAAGGCGCCATCGCCCCCAGCAGCTTCTCAATCTGCCGAAGCGCCACACCCGGCCCTGCCAGAAATAAGACAAGCAGGCCAAGCCTGTATCCGTTGTTCTGCGCCAGCAGATAGGAAAGCATGGACCACCCCATCACAGATAAAAACCCCAATACCGCCACAAGACATCCCATCCACGCTGAAAAAGCGCTTTCCTCATACCGGCTGTACCCCATGGCCAGCGATATTTGGAAGAAGAGCAGTCTGCACACGATAAGCGGCACTGCGAAAATAAGCAGATTGTTCACCCACCCTGCCACAAACAGCTGCTGTCTCGTAAACGGCAGACCAAAATACAAGTCCGTCGCCGGTCCGGAACGCAGATACCGAAAGGCACCTGCCCCCATCAGGATCCCGAACAACACCATAACGGCAAAAAAGGAAGTGTTGCCCGGCCCCACATAGAGGCTTCGCACTTCCCCCGTCGGAATCGTCGTCTTCATGGAAAACACAAAGCAGAACATCCCCATGCTATACCAAGCCGCCGCGACCATTCCCAGTTTACTCTTCAAATCTTCCCAAACAAGACCCTTAAATCTCTTCATTCCGTCCTTCTCTCTTCCGTATCTGTTCCTATCCGGTCTGCGCCGCTTGGGTGGCCCTTCAGTTTCCCTCTTCCTGCCTGTCCGGTCTTCTGCTGCTCGGGCGACTGTCCACGCTTACTCTTCTCGCCGGATCCCAGGCGTTTACAACAGTTCCTGCCATTCCTGCTCTGTCAAGATCCTGCCACGATGCAGATATCCTTTCATACCGCAGATCTTGTCAAGCTCCTCCAGGTAATGCGATACGATCAGGATCGTCAGTTTCCTTCCCTCCACCGCACTGAGCAGGAGATCGTTTACTGCCTTGCGTATCTGAGGATCCAGTCCGTCAAAGACCTCGTCGCACAGCAGATACCTGGTGTTGGTACTGAGCGCAGCTGCGATAAATGCCTGCTTCTTCATCCCCTTTGAAAAGGAGTCCAGCAGCGCATTCTCGTCCAGACCGAACATTTCCAGAAGGCCGCGGTAATCTTCCATCGAAAATCCCTCATAAAAATTCCTGTAGAAGTTCCCGACGGTCAGAGGTGTTGCATTCCTGTCATAGTACTGCCTGTCCGGCATGTAGAAAACTTCCTGTTTTGCCGCCACCGCTAAAGCCCTCTTCCCGTCTATCCTGATCTCACCTGCATCCGCCCTGCAGACACCGGCGATCAGACGAAGGAGCGTGCTCTTGCCGGCTCCGTTCTCCCCCACCAGCCCATATAAGATACCGTCCGGGACTTCCAACGACACCTGATCCAGACAGACGAATTTTCCGAACCGCTTGCTGATATTACAAATCTCGATCATAGGAACCCCATCCTTTCTGCCGCCGCATCCCTGCGTCCCCTGTCAACTTCGCCTGGAACATCAGACCCTGTATTTTATAACGCATCCAGCACGCCTTTTATCCCTTTTTCCTCATAAATCTGCTTGTAGAGCGCGACTTCGTCCCGGATCAGTTCGTCAATGACCTGCATCCCCAGAAGTTCCACCGGTGCCTTATCGTCACTCATGATATAGCTGCCTCCCTCATAAGCCGTCAGCTGCTCCTCCACCGTCTCCATCATCGCTGCAAGATCTTCTGCCGCTATCTCCTGCCGATGCGCCGTCAGATTACTGAGCATCTGCCGATTGTTGGACGCAAAGAGTTCTCGGTTGGTGGAGCCCTTCACATCTACCGTGTATACCTCGTCAAACACACTGCTGATCGTATCCGCCAGATGTGCATTGATGCTGCCCTCCCCACTGCCGCGCATATTCATATTGACCACCATTACGCCGTCCTCCGTCAAATGTTCCTTCACCAATGTGAAAAACTCCACGGAAGACATCTGGAAAGGTATGGTGATATCCTGATAGGCATCCACCATGATCACGTCATACCGGCCGTCTACCGCGTTCAGAAATGCCCTGCCGTCATAAGTCGTCACCGGCACGTCTTTTGGCAATGCGAAATACTCCCTGGCCAGCGCAGTGATCTTCTCGTCGATCTCCACCCCTTCAATCTCCATGTCCCCGAAATAATTCCGACACTGCGTCGCATAAGTCCCCGTTCCCATACCAAGGATCAACACCTTACAGTCACCCGGATCTTCCTGTTCGGTCATCAGCGGCGCAGCCATGGCATAGTCATAATACATGCCGGTCAGCCCCTCCTGCTTCACCAATAAGGACTGTACACCAAACAGCACATTTGTCGATAATATGACACTTCTGTCATTCTCCTTCACCTGCAGATAATTATAGATAGACTCTCCCTCATAAGTCAGGTCCTTCTCCCAGAAAGCAAAACTGCCTGACTTTCCGGCAAAACAGCATGCCACGAACAGGACCGCCGCCACGCCTCCCTTCACCGCACCTCTTCTGCCACTCACAAAATAGAGCAGCGAAAGCGCCAGCAGGATTCCGGCAAAGATAAGAAACGTGATCGACGTCCCCACCGCCGGAATAGAGATAAAGGTGGGCACGAAAGTCCCGATGATACTGCCGATCGTATTCGCAGCATTTAACATCCCCACCGTCTTACCGCTGTCTGCCAGACTGTCCACAGAATACTTCGCCAGAGACGGTGTCACTGTCCCCAGCAAAAACAGCGGAAATACGAAGATCACCATACAGGCTGCAAACGCCGCCCAGATCAGGAAATTCGTATTCACCGTAAAGACCAGGACAGCCGAAATTCCCAGCACGATATATTTACCCACCACCGGAATGGCAGCGATCCAGATGGCAGCGATCAGGATTCTGCCATACAGCCTGTCCGGATCGGGATTCTTGTCCGCACTACGCCCACCATAAATATTCCCCAACGCCATGGCGATCATGATCGTTCCGATGATGATCGTCCACACGATCTGCGAAGAACTGAAATAAGGTGCCAGCAGCCTGCTTGCACCCAGTTCCACCGCCATTACCGACATTCCTGCAAAGAATTCCGTCAGATACAGAAATAATTTATTGTTTAATATGGGCGTTGTTTTTGTCATACTCATAGTTTCTATCCCTTCCTTACCTTCCTTGACTCCCCTGCGTTCTTTCAGGCCTGTCCCTTTGAGATTTCCGGATATTCTGAACATTCCCGGCTCTTCGCTGCTCCCGGACACTCCGAAAACGGGGCTGTGCCAATACACAAGCCCCGTCTTCCAGTATATACAATTTCTTATCCCTTTTCCACGAAAATATTTATAAATTTCTCCGTCATGGAGGGGAAGGATCACACACTTCCTTTAACCACCAGGATCTTATCCCCCGGACTGATCTCCTCTGTCACCAGCTCATTGACCTCCTTCAACTGCGAGATCGTCACATAGTACCGCTTCCCGATATCCCACAGCGTATCATTCGGTCCGGCGATATAGATGACCATACCCGGCAATTCGCTGAGTTTGTTCAGATCCAGTTCTTCCACCCTGATATCCGTGATCAGACTGCTCTTCTGCACCGCAAACACGATCACCTTGAACAGCAGCGCCGCCTTCACATCCAGTTCATCACTGTCAAGCATCGTCACCGTCAGCTGTTCGATGCTGCAGCGCAGTTTAAAGATGCTGGTAGGCGTAATATTCTCCGCCTCGATCACATACTGGAAAGGTAGTACATTCCGCGAAGAATAAATTGATTTGGATCCGTTGCCGCACAGATACAGCGTCACTACCGTCAAAGTTCCCGTGATCGCGATCCCATTCTCCACGATCGCCTGTTCCTCGATCTGAATCTCCCCTTCCGAATGGATCAGCTGGTACATGGGCATCTCCGGGTTCTGTATCTTGGCGTGTTCCGCAATCTTGCACTTTCCACTGCCGCTAAGCAGCAGGCTCTTCAGCTGTACTTCCGTCGTAAGCGCCTCTATCTCTTTCTCCACACCGTAAATGTCCGACAGTACTTCCATATTCTCTTCTTCATAAAGATGGATATCCAAATCCAGCACCGGCTCTACACAGAAGACTCTCTCCTCGCCGTCAAAATCCTGCCGTACCTCCACATTGCACTGTCCGAGGCTATAACGGATATCCGGTATCATATTCTCCCGACAGCCGTGACACTCGATGATCCCGCTGAAAGGCACCGTATTCTCATACCACAGAGTCCTGTCATTATCTCCTTCACCCTCATACAGGAAAAAGGCCCGCATTTCGCCCTGGATCGACAGCTTCCCATCCAGCGCCTTGAATTCCACATGGTCAAACGTGATATGATGCCAGATCGTCTGAAACACATTCGGCAGATTACCAGACAACTCCATCTCCTCTTTTAACCGGAAAATATCCTTCTTCTGCAACACAAGTTCCGCCATAGGATAGATCCGTTTACGATATTCTACCGGCTCTTCATGATAGATATCCACCGCCGTTTCCTGCTCGATATGCTCTTCCAGTTCCAGCCCGAAAGAGACAACCGCCTGAGCGCTGATCTTCCTGGAATTGATCAGCCCAACCGTCAGATCCTCAATCTTCCAGTCCGTCAAGATAACATCCCCTCCGGAAACCCCTTCCATATTGACCCGTTCTTCAAAGGGCAGTATCGATTCCATGCTGGCGCAAGTGCCCTCCATATCCGTCAGATACAGGATCGAGACCACCAGCTTTCCTCTCAGGTTCACCATATTCTCCCCGGCCCGGATCTCCTCCATGATGATCTCACCCTTACTATTGAGCAGGTGACTGGCGTCAGGCTTGTTATCTGAAATATTTACATCTTCTTCCAATACCATCTGGGTGCCGGCTCTGCTGTTGATCCGATCCATATGTATCTTCTTTTTTACTAATTCCACAAAAATAAACCTCCATGCGTATACTTAATAAGAGTATATGCCGCATGGAGGTTGTATATGAGTTCTTCTTTCTTGTAGTTTTGCTTTTCTCTGCCGGTATAAGCTGTCTCTGTTCTATCGCTATTCTTCCACCGCTCCGATCAGCTCTGACACATTCTCGATCCCATATCGCTCCATATAAGTCTCGATTCCTTCTGCCACTTCTATCGTCGCATAAGGATTCACGAAGTTCATGGCGCCTACAGCCACCGCGCTGGCACCGGCCAACAGAAACTCTATCGCGTCTTCTGCATTCGCGATACCGCCCATGCCGATGATAGGGATCTGCACCGCATGTGCCGCCTGATAGACCATGCGCACCGCCACCGGTTTAATAGCCGGACCGGAAAGGCCGCCCGTCCTGTTAGCCAGGGCAAATTTCCTCTTATGGATATCTATCTTCATCCCGGTGATCGTATTGATCATGGACAGAGCGTCGGCCCCCGCTGCCTCCGCTACCCTGGCCATCTCCGCAATATCCGTTACATTGGGGCTCAACTTCATGATAACAGGCTGTCTGGCTTTCTTTTTGACCTGCGAAGTAATGTCGTACAGACTGTCCGGTTTCTGGCCAAATGCGATGGCCCCTTCCTTCACATTCGGGCAGGATACATTGATCTCCAGCATGTCCACCGGCTCTTCTCCCAACCGCTCCACCACTTCCAGATAATCCTCCACCGTCTTGCCGCAGACATTGACGATGATCTTCGTATCGTACTTCTGTAAAAAGGGGATATCCCGTTCCACGAAGACATCGATCCCCGGATTCTGCAGCCCGATGGCATTCAGCATACCGCCGTAAGTCTCCGCCACACGAGGTGTCGGGTTACCCGGCCACGGCACACTCGCTACACCCTTCGTCACTACCGCGCCCAGACGGTTTAAGTCCACAAAATCACTGTACTCCATCCCGGATCCAAATGTCCCAGATGCCGTCATCACTGGATTATTCAAAGTTACGCCCGCTATTGTCACTTTTGTATTCATCAGATTTTCCTTCCCTCAGCACTGCTTTTGCAATTCGTCAAATTTCCACTTCTCCTGCTTCAAATACAGGTCCATCCGTACAGATCCGCGCATTGTTCACGTGAGAGTGGTGATCGATCTTCCCCGTTCTGCACACGCAGCCAAGACAGGCGCCAACACCGCAGGCCATCCGCTCCTCTAAAGAGATATAGGCTGCGATCTCTTGCTCTGCGGCATACTTCTTGATCGCGCGCAGCATAGGCATCGGCCCGCAGGCCATGATCACATCCGCCTGCAATGCATTAACCCGGATGATATCCATCACATTCCCCCGCACACCGACACTACCATCCTCTGTGGCAATGTAGATCTGTCCGTACTGTCCCAGATCCTCCTGCAGGAAAAGGTCCTGGTCCCGGTAGCCCAGCAGAATATATTTCTCTGCTTCCAACTCCTTTGCCAGCTGCAGCATCGGCGGAATACCGATACCACCACCCATCAGAAACGCCTTCTTTCCTGCGGCCTTCTCCACCGGAAAACCATTGCCCAGCACACCAAGGACTTCCAGCCCGTCTCCGGCTCTGCAGGCAGAAAACTCTGCCGTTCCTTTACCGGCAACCCGGTACACAAGCCGTATCCGGCTTCTGTCCCGGTCCACCTCACAGATACTGATCGGACGTGGGAGCAGTGTTGCCGCATTGTGCGGATATACTGCCACAAACTGTCCTGCTCTTGCATCCTCCGCCAGTTCCGTTTCCAGCCAAAGATCATAGATCTGCGAAGCGATCTGCTTTTGTGACACTACTGTCACTGTCGTTTTCTTTTTCTGTGCCATCCTGTCGTATCCTTCCTGTATGTCTGTTTCTCCTTAGAGACTCTTCCTACGGTTTCCCTTTACATTCTCTCTTTATAGCCTCTCTCCGGTCTTTCTTTATGATTTCCCACGCGGCCTAATTCCCCCGATACACGATCTCCCCTGCACAGATCGTATAGGTGACCACACCCGGCATCGTTTCCCCAACAAACGGCGAATTCTCCGCCTTGGAAACAAATTTACTCACCACCCACTCTTTGTCAGGGTCGAACACCACCAGATCCGCCGGGCCGCCTTCTGCTACATAACCCGCATCCAGATGATACAGCCTGGCCGGAGCCAGACTCATCTTCCGCACCAGTTCCGCCATGGTAAGATAGCCCTTCTTCACCAGTTCCCGGATACCCAGGGACAAGGCTGTCTCCAATCCGATAATGCCGCTGGGCGCTTCAGTCAACGGCCTTTCCTTTTCCTCCGTACTATGGGGCGCATGATCGGTGGCGATCATATCGATCGTGCCGTCCCGCAACCCTTCTATGATCGCAAGTCTGTCTTCCTCCTCCCGCAGCGGCGGATTCATCTTCGCCAGCGCGCCGTGCCGGATCACTGCTTCTTCAGTCAGCGTAAAATGATGAGGTGTAGCTTCCGCGTAAATATGACTGCTTTGGCGTTTCGCCTGCCGCACCAACTCCACGCTTTCCTTCGTACTGATATGTTGAATGGACAAGTCCGCTTCTTGTGTGACCGCGATCTTCAAGTCCCGTTCCACCATAGAAATCTCCGCTTCTCTGGGGGAGCCGCCAATCCCGAAATGCTCCGCCGCCTTGCCGGCATTCACGCCGTTATTCCGGATCAGGGAGGGATCTTCCTCATGCAGGCTGACCGGCCTGTGCAAAACTGCCGCGCGCTGCAATGCCTGCCGCAGCAGCTCCTCATCCAGCAGCGGTATGCCGTCATCCGTGAATCCGGCAGCCCCCAGTCTGCTCAGTTCCTCCAGATCCGTCAGTTCCTGCCCCTTCAGCCCTTTGGTCACATTGGCACAGGTATGGATATGAATACCCGTCTTCCGGCCTGTCTCCAGCACATAGGCAAGTGTCTGCGGGTTATCTACCGCCGGCTTCGTGTTGGCCATCAGGACCACTGATGTAAAGCCTCCCCGGGCCGCAGCTTTCGCGCCGGTACAGATATCCTCTTTGTACGTAAAACCCGGATCCCGGAAGTGCACATGGACATCCACCAGACCGGGAACTACATACTGGCCCTGCAAGTCAATCTCCGTCACCGGTTCCTGCCCTTCCTCTGCATTCAGGATCGTCTCCATCGATGCCCCCTGTGGCAGAATACGCGCAACCTTTCCTTCTTTTATCATAATATCCCGATACCCTTCCGTATCCGATGCCGGATCGATCAGATAGCCGTTCTTTAGATACAACATCTTATCGCTGCCCCTTTTCCCATGATCTTCTCCGGAAGGCTGCTGCATATGACAGGCCTATCCGTGTCTGCTACAGTATACCATACTTGCATCTCCATGTCACCTTCGATCCCCTTGCCCTGCAGCGGAAATCTAATCAACTAATCAAACACGACTGGTTTGTCTATAAACTCTGTTTTGATCACGATATAGGGATAACTTTCCACCGGTTTGCTCTTTTCCTCCGGTGCAGGACCGATCAGATTCGTGTCCACATATATGGCATTGGTCGTCTCATACAATGCATTCATGGCAATGCTGTAACCCCCTGTTTCCTGTGTCCCATACCCCACACAGATATAGAGAAAGCCCCTGTCTTCAAACGTGATCTTAAAAGCCTCTGTTTTCTTCTGCTCGATCATGTCAAGCAGCTCTTCCGGAATATTCTCCTCAGCGATCACCGTACACTCCAGATCCTTGATCTTCTCCATACCGTCCTGTTTCTTCCCACATGCGTAGACGCCCATACACATCATACAGATCAGGAAAACACTTAAGATCCTCTTCTGATATTCATATACTTTTCCCATGTTTCTCTCCGACAATAAACTCTTATTATCTAATTTATTCGCAAACTGTCCGCTCTATTCCTATTGATTACCCTATTGATTACCTTATTGCCTATCTTATCGGTCTCTATATTCCTGCACTGATCCTCCATATGGATCCTGTCTTTGACCGTAGACTATATGAAAAGAATTTCCCATATTCCGATATCTTAATCCAAGAGTATGAAAAGAGCACCTTTTGACATCCCGATCTTATATGACAAAAAACGGACTCCGAAGAGTCCGCGATCCATGTTATAAATAATTATGCAGTGCGATCATACCAGTTCTTTATTCTTGAAATATGCTTCTTCGATCACACCCTGTACCAGCGCGCCGATACGGCGCTTGTCATTCTTATCCAGGTCACTCATGTAGATCGGCTTACAATATTCGAGAACCACATGGGTCCTGCGGATCCAGGGGGTATGATCTTCAAAAATATGTCCAGCGTTGTTGATACTCATAGGCACAATGGCACACCCGGTCTTCTCGGCAACCTTAAAACTGCCATTATGAAATTCCAGGAAAGTATCCGCTTCCCGACTGCGGGTCCCTTCCGGGAAGATGCAGATCGAGATGCCTGCTTTGATCTTATCGATAGCCGTCAGGATAGACTGCATGCCGGCCTTGATATCGGAGCGATCCAAAAATACACAATGCAGATATTTCATCCAGGTATTCAACGACGGAATCCGAAGAATCTCGATCTTCGACATATAACCGGTAAGACGCGGTACACGGATATACGTAATGAGAATGTCGAAATAGCTCCTGTGATTGCCAATATACAATACCGGTTCGTCTTTGGGGACATTCTCTTCACCGATCACGGTCACAGTGGTACCCGCAAGGAACAAGACAACGCGAAAAGCCCACTTAACGATGGCCAGCGAACTCCGGTCTTTGATGCCCGGATCAAACTTGCCGATAATATATTCTGCTAACTGGATCGGCAGACTGACGATCAGGAAAATAACAACGAAGAGTAGAACTAAAATCAATCGAATCATAGGAATCCCTTTCTGGCCTTCTACCCTCAGTGAACAAAGAAATACACGTGCGTACCTTTGTTCACCGAGGGTATACACTACGAATCAAGAACTCCTTTATTATATAAGGAATCAGCGTATTAATCAATAGAATAATCAACAGTTCAGCCTGCATCCAATTCTTCCATGATCGCGCTCATCATCAATACCAGTTCCGCGTTCAGATCTATCTGGTTCATGATTCCCAGACTCTCATCGATATTCTTGTAATTACGGCTACCCGTCCCGTCCAGATAACTGACTGATTCCATGTTGCACCCAAGCATATAGTGCAGATGATTCTGCAGCACCCTCGTATACTCATGATTTGTTATGATATGATCCACCACCGTCAATCTGGCAATATCCCGCAGCATTTCCGTATCGCCGCCCTGTTTTTCATCGATATTGACCAAAAGTCCTGAATTCTTGGAAGCCTCGGCGATCCTTTCTCCCTCCTGCATCAAGATTTTCATCACATCCCCGCACAAGCTCACATCCACCTTCTGCTTCGTGGACAGATACGTCACACATCCCAGGAACACATAGTCATTCTTCATTTCCGTGATCGGATTCTCCAAAAGATAATCCTTGACAACACTATGATAGCCGTAGGCGCCGGTAGCCCGGTATAATTCCGTCGCAGCATGAAAATATTCCTCCTGCGTAATATCATTCAGATACTTCCCCGCATACCGGTACGCCCGATCGGCCGCCTGCAGGCACTGTGTTGCATATACCCTGTCGTAGTTCTGATACAGATAGCTGAATTTAGCCAGCGTAGCAGCAAACTGGATCGTAGCATTCATGTTGAAACCGTCTACATAAAGGAGATACCCAGACGCCTTATTATCCGCTGTGTTAACGCCAGCGTATACTGCCCCGCTCGTGGCATCCTGCATCTTCAAGAGCCAGTCGATCTCATATTTTACCTCATCCAGCACATCCGGTATCTCATTGCCACTCTCCGGAATGCCCGCCTGATCGTCGAACACATCCGGGTACAGTTCATACGCCAGCAGCAGATAATCGGCGGTCCGACAGCCCTTGGAGACATCTCTGTTGCCCAACTCATCCACATGCCAGCCACCCGACACATCCAGATTTACAGTCGCCTCGTCCTTCAGCTGTGCCTCTCTTGCATGGCAGGCATTCCTGGCCGCTTCTCCGGCCAACTCCGAAGAAAGCGTCAGCCCACATCGGTTATAGTAATATTTCTTCAAAGCTGTATGATACACTTCCCTGTACGGATTATCTTCGATCACAAAAGTATAGGACTGTCCAATCTTCGCGGCCTGTATGTAGTAGGTACCTGCCGTTTCAAACGCTGTAAAATCGCCGTAGCTGATCGGCTGTTCTGTTCCGTTGGCAGACTCTTCTCTCTCTATCTGTCCGCTATAGACTATCTGCTCGCTCTCGGCATCCACCACCGAGAAGGTATCCGGCAGTCCCTCGCCCCGGAAAAGTGCCGTCTTATCACTTCTACACGCATATCCTACCTGATTCACGAGGATGCTCGGCAGACTTTCCGGCACTTCATAATCAAATTCCGGGGATAGGCCCAAAGTTGTGATCTCCTCTCCTTCGCTTCCCACCTGCATCGTATCAAAAGAAAGCTCCGACACAGTGCCACAGCCGGAAATCACGAAAACACAGAATATTAGGATATTTACTATTTTATAAAATCTCTTTCTCATCTCTGTCAAATCTTTCTGCCATGCCGTTCCGGATATCAACGTCATGAGATCAAGGTCTTATCCGAAAATCCGGCAGGATCAAATGCCACCGAATGCAACCAGCTTTCATTCTATCACAAAAATCCGCATTCTTCATCATAATAAACAATTTTTCCCTCAATAATCGTACACAATGTGCTGGTAAATACTTCCATAGGGTTACCGTCAAAAATCGCCACATCCGCGTCCTTCCCCACTGCCAGACTCCCGACACGGTCATCTACACCACAGATTCTTGCAGCATTGATCGTGATGGCGCGAAGCCCTTCTTCCGGTGCCATCCCTTCTTTCACTGCCAACCCCGCACAGATAGGCAGAAACTGTATCATTGACACCGGATGATCCGTTGTCACAGCCGTCAGGATTCCCTGGCTGCTTAAGATCCCCGCCGTCTTAAAAGCCATGTTCTTGACCTCGATCTTATTACGGCTGGCCATATCAGGACCGACGATCGCCGGAAACCCTGCTTCCTTCAACTCATCCAGGATCAGATGCCCTTCACTGCAATGGTCCAATGTCATCCGCAGACCAAACTCCTGGGCGATGCGCACCGCCGTCAGGATATCGTCCGTCCTGTGCGCATGTGCTTTTAGCGGAATCTCTCCCTTTAAAACAGGCAGCCAACACTCATAGCGAAAGTCCGGGGATATATCCGGATCCTTGATCTTCTTTTTCTGATAATCCACCGCTTTGGTCAGTTCTTCCCTCAACATTGCCGCAATTGCCATTCTCGTCGCCGGCGATGTATTCTGTCCTGCATAATTGACCTTGGGGTTTTCACCGAAAGCCACCTTCATCGCGGCGGGAGCCTTGACGATCATGCGATCGACACTTCTTCCATGGGTCTTCAGAAAAGCAAACTGACCGCCAACCACATTCGCACTGCCCGGCCCGATCATGGCGGAGGTGATCCCCGCCCGTATCGCATCATTAAAAGCCGCATCCATTGGGTTGATCGCGTCGATGGCCCGCAGATACGGTGTGATCGGATCTACGGTTTCATTACAATCGTCACCTTCCATGCCCTTCTTTTCTTCCGTGATCCCCATATGACAATGGGCCTCTATGATTCCCGGCATGACAAGACTGCCTTTGACGTCCAGGATCTGTACCTTGTCACTTTCTGCCGGCCCCTCCGGACTGTACGCTTGCATGTCTCCGACCGCCGTGATCTTGCCATCTTCAATCTGCAGATAACCGTCCTCATAGTCCTGCGATTCCATTGTCTTAATATTTCCGTGAATAATGACCAACATTCTTTTCTCCATTTCTGCGCTTCGCTGCCCTGCTTCTTCTCCGAAAATAATCGGAAGAATGCGTTTCCCGACAGCAGCAGGCCCTGCATTCCCCCGATTCTTTAATACACTCTGCTGCCAATGTCAGCTAATTAAGCCAGTATCCGGCGTCTGGCTTAGCCAATCGGCATTGCTCCAACTACAATATACCCTGTAGCTTACTGCAGCTTCGTCATCGGATTCACCGGTTCGCCATCCTTTGTCAGCTTGAAATACACATTTGTCCCTTCTACGCTGTAGTATTTGGTCGGAGACGCTACGGTTCCGATCCCATCGCCCACAGTCACATAACTTCCCTCGGAGACTGTTATATTTTCCAGCTGACCATAAGTCAATTCATAGCCGTTGCCCAGATCCATGACTACCATATTCCCGATCGTCGGGTCATAGCTGACGGAAGTAACGCGTCCATCGGCCGCAGCCGTAATACTTTCACCCTGATTCGCTGCAATGACGATCGCCGGGTTGTACTTGTATTGCTGTAACGTCGGGAAGAAAACAGTCTGATCCATGCTGTAATTGATCAGCACATCGCCGACGATCGGCCAGACCAGGTTATCCTCCTCTTTAAAATCCAGAGTCGGCTGTACTGTCGTAGAGATCGCCTCTGCCGTCTCTTCCTCTTCTATGGTCTTGGCAGTATCCACAGACTCATCGAACATGCCCTCCGCCTGCTCCTCTGCCTCTTTCTTCTTATCCTTCTCCGGTTCCTGCTTCTCCTTCTCCTTTATCGTATCCTCGGACTTTATGCTTATTTCCCGTTCCGTATCCGTCTCTGCCCTCTCATCCTCTGCGTCCTTATCCAGCTTATTCTCTTTCTTGATCCCCTTCTTAGCCGTCAGCCTGTCCTCCGTATTCTCTACGTTCTGAGAATTAGCTTCCTGAAAGCTTGGATCGTAATCCAGATCGTCAGTTCCAACTTCCGCAAAAAGCGTGTCCAATTCCTCGCCGGACATCATATTTTCCGCAGTCAACGTGTCGCTCTTCTCGATCGCCTCGAAATCTACTACGTAATCTTCCTTTTCGGCATTATTGTTTCTCCTTACAAAAACGCCCGTAACTGTCAATGCTGTCAAGACTAACACGGATGACGTCAGCATAATGATCCGCTCTTTTCTGATACTGTTTCTATTTCTTCTTCCCATGAAACCTTGCCTCCTGTTATTGTTTTTATGCTGTTCTTCACGGTTTGCCGTTCACAGCAGCACTTATATCCATCTCCGGATAATAGCGGACTGGCCTTTCGTATCCGGAAATGTATCATGTCATTTTTCAGCGAAAGATCTGTTTCCGAAAGCAGCATTTATGTCTGTAACGAAAATTCATCTTACACTGTGCAGGTACATGGTGTTAGTCTTACCCATTTTTGACAGGTTATTCAAATTTTGTTAATTCTGTCCTGTAAAAAAATTTCTGCAGTATCTGGTCATAGGTTTCTCCGTTTAAAGCCATACAGTTGGCCCCATACTGGCTCATGCCAAATCCGTGTCCGACCCCCGTCACCCGGAAGATCATCTGTCTCTCCTCCTTTTTCATTTCAAAGGACGCCGACGGCAGGTCGAAAAGATAGCGGAAACTCTCCCCGTCAATCTGCTCCGGCTCCTTATCCTGTGCCGTAAACGATACGGCAGTCACATATCCGGCAGTATCATAGGTGAAACTTGCACCTTCCCATATCTCCGCTTCGGAAAATCCGCTCTGCAGCTTTTCCTGCAGGGCACATATATAGTCTGCCCTGGATACGCTGACCGTGCTGCCATAGTTGCGCGCAGCCTTATCCTGCATACAGGACACGCTCCTCAGATATGGTCTTTGGTCCGTATCCCACACTTCAGACGCATCCCTTGTCTGGCCGTTGCTGATCTGGAAGTAAGACGCCTGGATCGCTTCTCCCTCGTAAGACAGGTACAATCCGTCAGTCTCCTCCACCGCCTGCCGCCAGATCTCAAACTCTTCCATAGAAATATCCAGCTCGTACCATCGGTTCTGTCCGTCGCCGGACAACAAAAGTTCCTGATCCTCCTGCTCTTTCAACGCTTGGACCAATTCCGTCCGAAGCAGCACTGCCTGCGCTTTTAGTGCCTCTTTTTCATAGGTTTTTGGCATCACCGTGCTCAGCTTATAGACCAGATACTCTTCCATCGGGATCTCCCAGACACCCCAATCCATCGATACTAAGATCTTATGCTCCGCGCTTTCTCCTTCCAGCCGCACGATGCTGGTCTGCCGCAGCTTTTCTGTTTCTTTTCCCACATGCCCCCACAAGCTGGCGCACACATAAGGCAGCAAAAAAACAAACAAAAGAAAGCCGCCGGCATCTCTTTTGCTTGTTCTTTTTAAGACGATTCGATTATACTTCACATGAAACACCCCACAAATGTGAACGGTAACAGATTGTTACTCCTATATACTACCATTCTTATGTGGCTTCTTCCCTTTTTATAACTATGTCCTTCCTACCGCGCCAGATCCAGATGCTGTACGGTAGACACCGTACCATTCTCATACAGGAAGATACCCGTACTCCTGATCATGGCATTGTTCTGATTATCTTTCTCGGAATTCAGGGCAAACTGTGTTGACACCTTTCCCAATCCGATCGCACCCACGCCCAGATCCGACAGATGATACAGCTTATCGTCGCCGTTCTCATCTTTCGTCCAGATCAACAGCTTCTCCCATATCGGATCTGCCTCGTCGATCCATCCGTTTCCGTCTGCATCGTATTTCGCCAGATCGGCGAAACCGTCGCCCGACTTCGTCCCGAAAAGCTCACTCCCGTCATTGATCTCTCCGTCGCCGTTCAGATCCAACGCCAGAAAACCGCTGCCGGCCTTAAGCTTCGATATCTCTTCCTCTTCCCCATCCTGATCCAGATCAAAGAAGAATTTCTGATCCGACACCTGCGCAATATTTGTATCCAGATTGATCACCAGCGGATCACAATACTTCACAACTTCCGTCGTATAAGTCTCCTTATAATATTCCTCGAATCTGCGGCTCATGGAAAACTCCAGATTGAAAGACAGCTCTCTCCCGTCCGCTGTCTTGACCATTCCCTGGGTAGCAAACGTCGTATGTTCTTCTTCCATATGGTAGTACTCATTGGTGAACGTGTTCACCTGATAGACAGTCGCCCCGCCGTTCATCCCAAAGTCATTCGGCGTTCCCAAGATCTCCTGCTCGCTGACATTCTCGCCGCGAAACCGGAAAAAAAGATCCATCAAAAACCGCACGCATTGCTGCCTGATCGTCATGACGGGATCCTGTCTTCTCTCTGTTCCCGAAACTCTTCCCGTATTAGATAAATTCTTAAAATGTGTCGTGATGTCGTCCAAATTCGCAGTGTTCTTCTCATTCCCGCCGGTCTGTTCCGTATCATCGCCGGTGCTGACCAGACTTCCGAAGAAACCGCCAAGACTGCTGTTCATGCTTCCTGTACGCCGCATCGTAGAACCTGTCATAGATCTGGCCGTCACAGAAGCATACCTTCTGGAAGACTGCATTCCCATTACACTGGAATCGATCCTCACTATAACCTCCTTTTGCCAAGACCTCATCTACGCCTGTCTGTGTCACCGACTGCACCTTCCATGATGCATGGCAATAGAAAGGACGGCACCCTTAAAGAAAATCCTTTTCCCTTAAAAATACCGTCCGTGGTCTATACATTATTCAAATTCAAGAAACAATCGTCTGGCCAGGATCAACCGCCCCTCGTACTTTATATATCGGACGACGTTTCCAATTCCTTTAGACCCTGTTGTAATTGATCAGGCATCCTTTCAGGATGATCTGCCTCTCCTCATCCGTCAATTCACCAAGGCGCAGTGTAAACTCTGTCAGCACGTTCTCTTCCACGGATACCCTGTATGCTTTAATCTCTTCTGTCTTCTCCTCCACTGCCTGCCTGATTCCCGGGAAGAACAGATAATCCAGATTCTTAAACGGCAGCTCGCCTTCCCCGATCAGGAACGGCAGCATGCCCCAATTGATCAGGTTGGAACGGTAACGCTTGGTCGCATATTCGTTGGCGATATTAGCCCAGCCGCCCAGTACCTTCTGGCAGCTTGCCGCCTGCTCTCTGGCAGACCCGTCACCCGGCTTTACTGCAAAAATGGTGGAACCGAATCCCGTATTCTCGTGGGAAGCGTCTGCAAAACGTTCTTTGATCACATTCATCACCGGCTTTACGTCCGGATGCGCCTGGCAGGGATGCTCCCCCTGCATTCTCGCCTTCTCCGCCTTCTGGATGTCTTTGGCTCTTCCCACATATTCCGGATCCTTTCTGGACAGGGTAAACTCAGCCAGTCCCAGCGGGTTGGAGCGATAAGAGGACGTCTCCCCGGAAGGGATCAGCTCGTCCGTCGTGGTCACCGGGTCATGGATCTCGGATACGACGCGCAGCACCAGATTTTCCGGCAGCGCGCCCATGGCAGGCCAGTCCTTGATATTCGGGCCAAACTGGATCTCCACACTCTCATCCGCCGCCCCTTTGGAGTCAAATACACGATTCCTGTAAATATTTGCATCAAAGTAATATTTATATTTTGTCAGTTCCCCGTCAAATTCCGTGGCTGACGTGAGCACGCCTTTATTCGCCGCCGTCGCCGCAATCGAGCGGGCATCCATGAGCGCTACGGAGGAAATCTGGCCGTTCTGCAGCTTGGAGCCTTCTCTGTTCGGGAAATTCCTTGTAGAGTGGCGGACACTGAAGGCATTGTTTGCCGGTGTATCACCCGCGCCGAAGCAAGGACCGCAGAATGCCGTCTTCAGGACCGCTCCCGTCTCCAGAATCGCAGCCGCACAGCCGTTCTTGATCAATTCCATGTAGACCGGCATGGATGCAGGATAGACACTTAACGTAAAGCCGTCCGCTCCGATATAAGAACCTCTCAGGATATCTGCCGCCGCACATATATTCTCAAATCCGCCGCCCGCGCAGCCGGCAATAATGCCCTGATCCACCATGAACTTGCCGTCTGCCACTTTGTCCTGCAGGGAATAGGGCACCGCATTGTCCAGGCTCACTTTCGCCCGCTCCTCCACGTCATGGAGGATATCCTGCAGATTTGCATTCACTTCATCGATGGTGTAAGTATTGCTGGGGTGGAACGGCATTGCGATCATCGGCCTGATCTTCGACAGATCCACCCTGATCATACCGTCATAATATGCCACCTCGCCCGGGTTCAGTTCCCGATACTCCTCCACTCTGTCATGAATCTCATAGAAGTTCCTGATCTCCTCATCCGTCCGCCAGATAGAAGAAAGACAGGTCGTCTCTGTAGTCATGACATCGATGCCGATCCGGAAATCCGCGCTCAGACCTGACACGCCCGGTCCTACAAACTCCATCACCTTATTCTTCACATAACCGTTACCAAAAACCGCACCGATGATCGCCAGCGCCACATCCTGCGGACCCACGCCTTTCACTGGCTCCCCGGTGAGATAAACGCCCACGATACCAGGCATATTAATGTCATACGTCTGCGACAGCAGCTGCTTTACCAGCTCCGGGCCGCCTTCGCCCATAGCCATGGTTCCAAGCGCCCCGTAGCGCGTATGGGAATCGGATCCAAGGATCATCCTGCCCCCGCCGGCCAGCATTTCCCTTGCATACTGATGGATGACTGCCTGATGCGGCGGCACATAGACGCCGCCGTATTTCTTCGCGCAGGTCAGGCCAAACATATGGTCATCCTCGTTGATCGTGCCGCCTACCGCACACAAAGAATTGTGGCAGTTGGTCAGCACATACGGAATCGGGAACTTCGTCAGGCCCGACGCCCTGGCTGTCTGTATGATACCCACGAAAGTGATATCATGGGATGTCAGCTTGTCAAACCTGATCTTCAGCTTGTCCATACTGCCGGAAGTATTGTGCTCCTGCAGGATCCCATAAGCCATGGTATTCTTCGCAGCTTCCGCTTTGGAGACCTCCTGGCCGGTCTTATTCTTTATCTGCGCCGCAGCTTCCGCTCCTTCAGGAATGATTTCCGTCCCATGCAGCAGATACGCGCCGCTTTCCATTAATTTGATCATATTCTCCTCCATTCCGAAGCGCTTTACGCTGAGGACGCGAACAGAATTCAGAAGTTTTCCAAAGGAATACTCCAATTTTGCTCTGCGATCAAGGAGTTTGTGGCGCTTCGACACAAACTCTTTAGTTTGAAAGAACACCTATGGCATGATACTTGTGACCACATGCTCTGCCTTCTCTCCCAGCCACCGGTCCATTCTGCCGAGAATAAGCTCCCTTACCGCTCCGATCATCAAACACAAGAGCAGCACGGCGGCCACGATTCCGGCCAGTACCATAAAGCCCGTCATACCGCCTTCACTCTTAAATCCACTGTCGAGCAGCCTCTGCATGACAACCGTTACCAGTACGTCATTCAACGCGAAAACCGCAAAGACATTAGCGGCGGCTTTATTAATGAACCGTGATCTGATGTGCAGTTCCTTAAACAGGTAGAACAGAATGACTGCCATCATCAGATTCGTAATGCTGTTATCCTTACACAGATGATGAGATATCTGACCGACCTTTATCGGTATCTCGTGGGATATTCCGTTTATGATCCAGAGGAATACAAAGAGAACCCCTGCCTTTCCCGGCAATTTCACATCCCGATACATCCGAATGTATCTTCCCATCATATAGATCATGATCATATGCAAAAGTCCCTTGCCGTTATCCGGAACAATCTCAAAATAGAACAGTGTAGGCAGCACGCTTAGCAGCATAAACAGCACAAACAGTAGTCTTTCAAATTCCTTCTGCTTCAGTGCATCGATAAATTTCTGGATATACTCACTCAAGAAAAGAAGACACACATAGCAGGAATAGAACCAGTATTTTCTTGTAATAAACGGCAGCATGGATTTCACGATCTGCTCCAATAGTGCAGCGCCCTGTAACTGCTCGGGCATGACCGTATAGAGCAGGGCAGTTTCTGCCAGGGAATAGGTGATCATCATGCATTCCATCCTGACAAACTTCCTGATGTCAAACTTCATTCCGTAATACCCCGAGATCAGCATAAAGCAGGTCACACCGATATTACAGATCCCGTTCACCATACCGTTCAGGACAAATGCCGTCTTTCCGTTTACCAGATAAAATAAAAATCTGTTCGCATGAATAAACACGATCATGAACATCGCGATAATACGCAGCAATTCATGATTTGAATTTCTTACAGCTTTCACCATAACTTATTTCCCCGGATCCCTTATCGCTTTCTGCCCTGAACTATCACCTCAATCTCCACAGCCACATCCTATTATATAAGATATATGAAAGCCGCGCAAGCCAATCAGCCTGTTTTTATCGCCCCGCCCTCCTGTCATTTCTCACTGACATGGTATTTCTGATAGAAACGGTAATCTTCCACCCTGCAGTTGACCCGCAGCCGTACACCCTCTTCCATATATTCCGTCTCGGACACCACCGCATTCTCATTCAGGTAAGATACTGCCCGGCCATCCGTATAAGGAATCAGCAGTGTACACTCCTGGTATCCTCCGGCCAGCTTCTTCTCGATCAGACAAACCAGTTCTTCCATGCCGATCCGCTCTCTCGCTGACAAATAGATACTGTTCTCCGTCACCTGCGGAAGCGCCGCCGTTACCTGCCCCGGCTCTGCACCTGCCATCCCCGGAATCTTATCCGCGTTCACCAGATCGGCCTTGTTATAAACATAGAGCATCGGAATACCGTCCGCTTCCAGTTCCCGCAGCGTCTGGTTCGTGACCGCAATCTGCTCCTTATAGTGCGGATCACTGTAATCTACGATCTGCAGCAGAAGATCGGCCTCTTTCGCCTCCTCCAGGGTAGAATGAAAAGCTTCCACCAGATTATGGGGCAGCTTATGGATAAATCCCACCGTATCTGACAGCAGGAACGCATGATGATCTGCCGGCATGATCTTACGCACCGTCGTATCCAGCGTCGCAAAAAGCATATCCTTCTCCATCACCTTCTTCTCTTCCACATCCACCTGGTCACTGCCATACAGATCCAGCATGGCATTCAGCAGCGTAGATTTCCCGGCATTCGTATAGCCCACCAGCGCCACCCGGGGCATACCGGATCCCGCACGACGTTTGCGCTGCGTCTGCCGCTCCGCGCTCACTTCTCTAAGTTCCCGTCTAAGCTCCACAAGCCGCCTCTCCAATACACGGCGGTCCAATTCCAGCTTCTTCTCTCCGGCGCCTTTGTTGCTCAGTGAACCGGTGCCGCCTCCCTGTCTGCTCAGTGCAGCATGAAGTCCCACAAGTCTTGGCAGCATATACTGTAATCTGGCCACCTCCACCTGTAACTTCGCTTCTCTGGACCTGGCTCTGTTAGCAAAAATATCCAGGATCAGCGCACTCCTGTCAAGAATCGGCTTCTCCAGGCGTTCCTGCAGGTTCCGCAGCTGCATCGGTGACAGGGACGCATCGAAGATGATCACATCCGCACCGCAGTCTGCAGCAAGTTCCTTCACCTCATCCACCTTACCCGTACCGATGTAAAATGCCTTATGCACCTCCGGAAGCGTCTGCTCCGCCGCTCCCGCCACTTCCATATCACAAGCCTGCGCCAACGCGCCCAGCTCCTCCAGGGAAAGCAGATAATCTTCCCCGTCATTTAAATTCACTCCGACCAAAAATGCTTTTTCCATATAATACCTCCATACTGCCAACACCTGCAAATTCAGGCGTCAGCACAAATTTCATCAATTCCGCCAGGTTTCACCCTGCAGCCGCAGGTAGAAACCACTACACCAATTTTTCCCGTTTCCCCCAAAAGCGCAACAAAAAAGCAGGCACAATTCCCATAAAACAGAATTTTCCTGCTAAAACGATAAAATATGGCAGACAACACAAATACGACACCGTCATACCTGCGTGACAGTCCTATGATAATTTTTATTCGTAGGCAAAGAAATCCCATTTACATGAGACTGCATATTTGCTTTTATCGCCCCTCGATACGGGTACGAGCACAACGAATAAAAATAATCACTTTCACGCCGCCTTTCTATAAATTATTATGATCTGAAAGTTACCATGTTGACTATAGCACAGACCGTACCGCACTGTCAACTTTATTATTTTATTTCATACCGAAAGAATTCTACCTCTAATCTTCTTAATTCGCATTACAAATTTTTCTTCCATTTTCTAAACCGATCAAAAATAATTCCAACGTTTGAGGGTTCGTATTTCTATATTTGAGATGATAGTAAATCTGCCCAACACCTTTTACAAGATCTTTCTGGTCTTCTTCATAATAGTTTGCATTCTCATCATAGCAATTACCAGCATGTAAAAGTAACGTCAGCGCGAACCTCTCATTGATATATATGTAATCTTCCTCACAGCCCTCTACAATTTGAAATGGTTTTCTCTTTAAGCACCATGATGCAGTATACGCAATAAACTTAACGTAATTTACCCGGCTAATATCATGAAAATGTTTTAATCGTGCCAAATCAACCAAAATATCTATCAAGCAATGATTAAAGATATCGTCATTAAAGTAAATTTTTCCTCTTAGGTTGTTTTCCTTATAAAATTGCTCTGCCAGTTTATGAATAAGAGTTCCTGCATTACGTATATACGCATCTGTAAAAGATTCATTTAACTCTTCTTTTAGTTCCTTTACCCGTTCCTTATCCATCGTAACTCTCCTACTATCTATTATCTATTTGTATAGTAAAATATTTTTTAATAAATCTGCCATTTTTTTCATTTCACGATAGTTATCAGCTTGCTTGATTTTATCCACAACAGCTTGTTTCACTTCTACATTATCGCACTTTTCAATCTCATGTAAAATAAAATGATATACCTCATTGTCATCTGTAACACCAGCATATAAACTTTCTTGAAAGTTTCTAATATAGCTATGGATAAAAGTTCCCATCTCATCACCCATTCCTGTGAGACGGTTCATAATATTTATATAATTAGCCAGCATTTCATTTCTTAAATTATACGGATAACGTAATTTATGGTCAATTTCACTCCATGCCTCTTCATACAAAGTACGAACTTGTATTTCAATCGCCAATCCTTTATCTGCTCGAATTACATAATGGACCGATCTATAAGGTTTTTCTTTTCTTATTTCAATCTTATTCTCATATAAATGAGTGTCATCGCCCTCTCGTACGTATGCGAACGGCTCCTCTAACAATACATTTTCATACATTTCCATAAGATAATCATGAACTTCAAGCCAATCTTCCTTAAACAAAAGCAAAAGGCGAATCCCCATCAGATCTGTAATTTCCCACTCATAGTTTTCCAGGGATAAAGTATTTCCCGTCTCCAGATATTTTGGATTTTTACGAATGATCTTTTCAATCAAATGCTTTGTATCTTTGACCCTATAACTTAAAGAATGAACAGCCAAACACTTTTGTAATACCTCTGCATACTGCTTTACAGTGTTTTGATGTTCATTCCTTTTTCGTTCAAAGTCCTTTGCAATTTGTTCCAACTCCGCCCACGTCAGTCGAGAGTTTCTGAACTTTTCACCTGATATATTAAACTCTGTACAAAAATCAGCCTGCTCTTTTTCCGTACTCAGCATAAAACTTCCACCCCTTACTCGCTCAATGCCGCTTCTACAATGCCCGACATTAAGAGTTTAGAATATGACTGCAATTGTTCATCAATAAAGTCCAAGCTGATCTCCGGTCCATTGTTTGGCTGATTTTCCTTCTCAAACCCGTTGTTTCCTAATCTTTCCATAAATCCATCCATTACAACCTTTGCTTCAGTCATACCTATCACCCCTTTGCTTTCACCGAATTTTCTATGTGGTAACTTAATATTATACCATGTCATCTATACATTATCAACAACTTTTCCTTTTTTATTAAAGAAAATTATACCATACTGCCTTATACATTACAACTATTTTTACAATTTTATTTTAATCTCTTTCTTAACTCCGTTACTATTCACGGCCCAGGAGCCGCTCATAGTTATGATCCGGGGCGATATTTAAGAATTTTGCTTCGCAAAAATCGCCCCTCACTCCTGAATCATGTTCTCACGGAATGCGCAGTTTGGCGCATTCCTGACCCGCAAATAGTAACTACTCTCCTTAATGTACCTTCACCGACTTTATCTGCGCCTTTACGCACAACTCTGCCGCCTTGAAAGCGTGTTCCTGCGTCATGGCGTTTTCCGTACGATCTATACAGTCCAATATCAATTGCCCGAAATATGGGAACCCAACTTTTCCCGCAACATGAAAATGATGTTCGCCCTCTTTGTTCACCATAAAAACATGGTCCAAACTGCCATCGTTCATACCTACGTTTACATATTTTCGCAGCTCGATATAACCCTCCGTACCAAGGATAAAAGTCCTGCCATCGCCCCATGTGGAAAGTCCGTCGGGCGTAAACCAATCCACACGGAAATGCTGGGTCGCGCCGTTGTCTCCCACGAGTACAGCATCGCCAAAGTCCTCCAGTTCCGGATAATCGGGGTGAGCATAATTTCCAACCTGACTGTATTTGACCTCTGCATCCTTTACGCCGCAGTAGTACAAGAACTGCTCTATCTGATGGCTGCCTATGTCACAGAGTATTCCGCCGTATTTTTCCTTTTGAAAAAACCATTCAGGTCTGTACTTCGGGTTGCCGATACGATGCGGCCCAAAACCATCAATATGTATAGGCCGGCCTATCGCTTTCTGCTCGATAAGCTGTCCTGCAAAAACTGCGGATTCAACGTGCAGCCGTTCGCTGTAATACACCATGTACTTACGGCCCGTACTGCGTACAGCCTCCCTTGCCGCTGCCAGCTGTTCAAGAGTTGTGAGGGGCGCTTTATCCGTAAAGTAGTCTTTTCCCGCCGCCATGACGCGCAGTCCCAGCGAACACCTTTCGCTTGTTATTGCGGCGGAACATATAAGCCTTACTTCTGGATCGGAAAGCACTTCCTCCTCACAGCGTGCAGCCGCAGCCTCCGGAAACTTTTTTTGAAACTCCGCAACCTTTCGAGGATCAGGGTCGTATACCCATTTTATCGTTGCTCCAGCCTCTTTAAGTCCGCCGCACATACCGTAAATATGACCGTGTTCTAACGACACCGCCGCTATGCTGAATTCCCCTGCTTTTACAACATGTGCCGGCTTACCCTTTGGTGCATAATTCATTCCGCTTGATATATTTGACATTTTCTTTTCCTCCGTTTCCGAATTTCTATTCCCCCAAAATACCTAAACACGTATTCTTATCCTGTTTGGGATACGGCAAGGATAACGCCCTTTGCATCTTGGGCATTAACACAAATACATTTACCACCTTACCCTCCAACGTTCACTGATATTTTCTGTGCTTTCACCCTGTTCCGGCTTGCTTTGATACTTTTCTTTTCGGCACAGATCTATAAGATATTTTTCAAATAGTGCCTCGTCTGTCGGAATTTCCGCCCAATCGTCCGTCCATGAAGAAAGATAAGCGGCATTGGAAATCGAAAGAGAATTCAGCCCCTCCGCACCGTCAGCGATCATTTCCGTGCCGTTTAGTATGGACTGCGCAAAGGCCTCGATCACCTTCGGATGTCCCTCGGATTCAGGAGCAGAAAATTCCTCATATTCGGTTTCCGGCGAAACAAATCCCTCCTTTGACGATAAGCAGAATTCCCGTTCGGGAACTTTAAGCCTCCACCACTTCAACTTTCCACATTCTATAACTATTTTCCCAAGATCACCCGATATTTCAAGACGATTCGTGCCCGGCGCTTCCCCCGTTGTGGAAATAAACACCGCGGTCGATCCGTTTTCATATTCGCCGTATATGGTAACGTCATCCTCAACGCCTATATCGTGGTATTTTCCTACGGTGCAGAATGCCCGTACTCTTTTGGGCATACCAAATATCCATTGCCACAAGTCGAGATTATGAGGAGCCTGATTTAAAAGTACGCCGCCGCCTTCGCCGTTCCATGTGGCGCGCCAGCTTCCCGAATCGTAATATGCCTGTGTACGGTACCAGTTGGTGACTATCCATACCATGCGCTTAAGTTGTCCGAGCTGACCGCTGCGGACAATTTCCCGTGCCTTTGCGTACATTGGATTCGTACGCTGATTGAACATTATGCCGAACTTTACTCCCGATCTTTCGGCCGCCTCGTTCATCTCCCGTACCTGTTTTGCAAACACTCCTGCAGGTTTTTCCGTCAGGACATGAATGCCCCGCTTAAAACACTCCATAGCAATAGGCGGATGATCGTAGTGAGGTACTGCTATCAATACCGCGTCCACAGTGCCACTGTCCAACATTTCTTTATAATTCGCAAAAAACCTTACAGAACCGTATTTTGCAGTATCTGCAATTTTTTTCGGATCAATGTCACATACTGCCGTCACCTCTGCAGAAGGGCTCTTTCCCTCTGCAACGTTTCTGAAATGTACGCTTCCCATGTTGCCCATACCGATTATACCAAGTCTTATTTTTTCCATAACAGCCCTCCCTTAAGACACTGACGTCTGATTTATGTTATGCCTTCAGTGAACAAAGAAAACTCATTTCTTTCATTCACTGAGAGTATCATATCAAGAATTGATTTATAATGTAATTGCTATTTTTGTCATACTATATTGCAAATCCATGCATATTGCCGTACAATCAAAATGTAAGTTTGCATACCATTTACGACAATGCAGACAGGCGTTAGATGCTCTTTGGAGTAAGGGATTACACGTTTATGGAAAATCATTTACAGGAATTTACATTTAATAACATTCATATAAGACACGCGATCGACTGCAAACCTGACGACAGTACCTGCGAAATGCACATTCATACAAGATGTGAGATATTTTATTTTGTTTCCGGCAGAGTCGAGTATCTCGTGGAGGGCTCAGAATACCCGCTGGAACGCGGGAGTGTTATGATCATGCGTCCAGCAGAAGCACATCGGCCCAAAATACTGGCAGATAAATTATACGAAAGATACACGATAAACTTCCCGCTTTCTGCCGCGGACAGCATTGACCCCGAACGCATATTTATGAAACCGTTTCTTGACAGACCGCTCGGCACGGGTAATCTGTATCTCTCCTCGGAGTTTGACGGTATATCCATCGAAAAATGTTTCAAGCAAATATGCAGCTGCAACGATAAATACACGGCAGCGATTAAAATTCAATTGTTCCTGATGTCTATACTGGACGCAATAAGAACAGCGCATATAAGCAGAAACGGCAGCGAATGCCCTGTCGAACAGACCCGCGCCATGCACATACTGAAATATATAAACGAGCATTTGTATGAAAAGATATCCGTGTCAATGCTTGCGGAGCATTTTTATATAAGCACATCGCAATTCAACAGAATATTCAGAAACGCAACCGGCAGTTCTCCCTGGGAATACATAACGCTAAAAAGGCTGACCGCCGCAAAAGAAAAAATAAGCAGTGGCACGCACATTACCAAAGCCTGTGAAGAATGCGGTTTTGATGATTACTCGGTTTTTTACAGAGCATATGTGAAGTATTTCGGCTGCTCTCCGAAACAAGATAACAGCTAAGACCTGATATCCGCTGATCCCTCCGGCGCCGATCTCACTGATGATAAAGAGCTTCCCCTGGCCGCAATCCTTTCACAGAGAATCAGGGGCATCCACATCCCGGAGTGCCCCTGATCTGTTTTTCACTTCTTAATAAATCGCTTTCTTCTCAATCGTAAACTTAACAGTCACACTGCCACCGTACCTTCCTGTGCCGCTGACGGCCACACTGCCTTTGTTTTTCCCTGCCGCCAGGTTCGCGCCGTAACTTAACATATAGTCTGCATCCTTTTCCAGCTTCTTCAGCTTATACTTGCCGTTCTCCGCCGTCAGTTCCGTTTCCTCCGTTGCCTTGTCTTTCTTCGCCGCAGTGACTGCCGTCTTATCCCCGTAGTATACCGCCACTTCCGGGGTGACCTGCCCGCCGGTATAGACATTCTGCCCGGCTCCTTCGGACACCACTACATACAGGCTGTAACGGGGGATTTGGCTTTCCCGGACAACGGCCCGCCACCGTGTCTGCACAAACATTTAGCGGGCACCACGGGGTGCTTTGGCCTGCCCACTGGTTTCCGGCAATCCGGCCGTATAAGCTATAGTAAACGACATAACAAATTTCTGTTTCCGTCTCTTGCAGGAGCCATATACGGAAGCACCTGCAAGGCCAAAAACGAAATTTCTAATGTCGTTAACTATACGCATTTTTTCCTCCATTCCGAAGCGCTTTGCGCTGAGGACGCGAGCAGAATTTCAGATTCTGCTCTGCGATCAAGGAGTTTGTGACGCTTCGGCACAAACTCTTGGTTGAATAAATTGCTCATCAGAGAATTTATTCAACCTTCTTCCCTCTCGTCAATCTATCCGAATTCCCGTTATTTCCGTGACCGTATAACTTTCATTCGGCGCATTTCCCACAATCTCACCGGACATCTCAAGCACTCGCGGATATCCTGCCTCTTCTCCCCTGATCCAGTTCTTTGCGTGCTCCGACAGATACTGTCCCAGATGCTTCTTTATCGTATCATTCGGTCCTCCGATTCCCCACTTCTTATATTGAAACCCGCCGATACATCCGCAGATACGCATAAGCGCTTTCTGTACTTCCGACTTTCTCTGCATGTCCGTTATGTTTGCAATTTCAGTGATGGCTATATATGAAAGTCCATTATCACTGAATTTCGTGGCAAACTCTACTCCCTTTATGACCGGAAGATATTCCCTTCCCTCAAACAGAATCTTCAGGTCCTGCTCATAAATTCCGGACAGGCACGGGAATATTTTCTTCACTTCCCTGACCTTGTCCTCTACCGTCATATTGTTCTGAAAGCAGTAGCACATTAACAGGTATTTTGCATTGATATCCATACCGTTTCTCCTTTATATAGCTTTATACCTTTTCCTCTGATTTTACCCCCCCCCTGACCGAATTTGTCAAGAATCTTCGGCAATACAGCATCGGTACAGCGTCTGTCGGCTCCCGCTCCATTGTCCGTATTTCCCGTCCAAGTTCAGTTTGATACCCAGCAATTCGCGGACATGGATGTTCGTAAAAGCCCGCGTCAACCATATCGGAATATTTTTTGTGCAATATGTTCTTTCCTATTTATAAGGAGCACCTTTTGACATCCTAATTCTATGATATAAAAAAACGGCCTTTCATTTCCTCCCAGCCGTTCTTTGTTCTATCATAATGATTCCGTATTCAATTTTCCGCTGCCGTTCTATCATACGCGCATGCGCCTTGCTTTCCTTAATAATTAGTGCCTGCTGATTCTTTTAAAGTGAACCCAAAAACTATTTAAGGTACCCTCAGTGAACAAAGGTACACACGGGCGGCAAAGAATCAATTTCATCCCCTGTCGCGTTGCTTTCATTCCGTGTACGTCCAGTACACGTCAATCAAGTGCCTTGCAGGGATTGAAATTGGCGTGTATTCCTTTGTTCACCGAGGGTAAAGCGTTCAGGTTCCAACATCCACGCCTCAAACTCAGATATACTGGATGCCCTTGCAGCGCATCTGTGCCATCTGGCCAGAACATTCAGATTCGTCTCCTGTCCGATACGCTGCGCGATCTTTATCGGAATCTTTCCCAGTTCCTCCAGCAATTCCATGATATCCTCTATTTTTCCTTCTATTTTTCCTTCTATTTTTCCTTCCTGCCTGATTCTGTCTGCTATCTCACACATAACGTCTACTCCCTTCTTCTGCATCTTATATAAGTTGACCCGCTCCACGATCCGCGGGAATGATTCTGTCTGATAAAACGGATCTGAGTCCTTCAGATAATGCAGCAATTCATCAATTTCTGCGTCTTTAGACGAATACTTCAGATTAAAATATTTCTCGTGCACTCCGTTAGCCGCATCGATTACCTGGTTGTTGTTTCGTATCTTCCTGTCAACCTGATAAACTCCTGTTTTACATCCAATAAAATCTCCCTTCGTAATGTAGAGCACCGTCACATCCGGCAGTTCATAGTATTCCCTGCCTTTTTCCAGAATGCTCATATCAATACATGACGTGTAGTAACGAGTTCTTCTAAACGGCTCATCCTCACTGTACATCTGAAATTCTACGTTGATCATATGTCCGCTGTCTTCCTCCGCCAGGATATCAAGCTGCACGGAATGGCTCTCCAGATTTCTGATCACATACTGCGTCCTGACGCTCTTAAGCCGCAGCCCTGGCTGCTGCATCAGGATTCTGCATAACTCCTGGCTGGCCGCCAGATCCTCAAATACTTTCCCCGCAAACAGATCACTGGTCAGATTGAATTGCCGTACCCACTGCCGTTTCTGTTCATAAGTATCCAAAACACTCTTCTCTTCCATTGAAACCCTCCTTTATCATTTTCATACAGGAAAGTCACAATAAAATTCGGGATTTCTTAACATAACAATCCTGCCAAACAAATGTGAGTCTTCGGCAGAACTGCCTGACAGTGCACGAAATGTCCTTGCAATCCACAGGAAATGGCAAAAACAGTAACTGTTTACTATAGTCCGTCCCTGCCCGCGGTGCACATTTAAGAATCAAGATTTGCTTTATTACAGAGAGTATAACACACCATTGTCCTGTTTGCAATATGTTTTGCACATATTTTAGAACGTTTTATCGTTAATATTGATTTTCTCTATTTCATTGAGAATTCTCAACAAACTTATTGTTTTTCTTAAAACCCGCTATCATCTTGACTGCCTGACCGGAGAAGGCGCCCGGTTCATGCTCCGGAGAATAGGCCTGCAGTGGAGACACCGCATAGATTTCTGCTTCCGGACACCTCCTGCGGATCGTCTCGATCGCCCAGCGCAACGCGATCGCCAGGCTTCGTCTTGTAAGTTCCTGGTAGCGCTGTGCACATACCTGCTGTGTATCGTCATGCAACGGAACCGGGCTTTCATCCCGGCACCAGTCAATCGCTCCGTCATTGGCTGAGACCGCAATATAGACAATATCCGGAACCCTTCCCGTCTCCTCTATCCTCCGCAGCAGACGCGCGTGCCGATTCCCGTCACCTGTTCGCTTGTAATACTGTCCCCCAGGCAGGCGTAAACCTTCCTGGGGCCTTTCTCTTTCTTTATCTCTTTCCTCGTTTCCTTCCCTGCCGCCGCATACTGCAGCTTATCGTTCCACCACCGGCTGCTGTCCGTATAGCCATGGAACATCAAGACCGCCGGGGCGGGCTTGTTGATCTCCTTCGACAGAATCAGCTTGGCATGAAATACTGGGATACCACGGTATTGACGACCGCTGCCCCACTCTTTACCCTTTCCTCGTTGAAGCAAATGCCGACAGGATATGGGAATTCTTCGTATTCTCGTCCCATTTATCCCGGGTCGCATTCATTTTCTGCGTCAGATAATCATCTTCCAGCACATAGAGCGTCCGCTTAATCTCCTGATTTCCCCAGCCCCAGTTGCAGGAACCGTCCGCCGGATATCTTGACGAATTCTCACTGATCGGCAGGTATTCCATATTGCCTTCGACCTCCCAGTGGGTGCCTTCCAGACCATATGCCGTAATATTCTGGACCTCCTTATTCGTCATCAATTCGTTTAACACCATCATGGCTCTTTCTTTATTCTTGCTTGCTGTATTGATTGCCATGCCATTGTTGATATAAGGGCTCATAACCTTTGGCTGGTCAGGATTCAGTACGATAAAATCAGCCTTCCACTCCGGATGGTTCTTATTCATTTCCTGCCCGTAAGTCACTACGAAGCCGAGATTCCATGCCATGGCCGCACTCTTACCTTGTATCCAGTTATCATAAGGCGTATCCGTGGAGGAGATGGCATCCGCGCTCCAGAATCCCTTGCCGTACCACTCCTTCATTTCTTTGGCATATTCCAGGAAATCCGGGCTTTCAACCAGATATTCGGAGATTTTGGCGCGTTCACGGAGTCCGCAGTGTAATGCGTACTCCTGATTGACAGGTTACTTCTACAGTAAAAAAACCTTTTGACACCCTGATCAGAATCAAAAACCCCGCTGCAAGCAACGGGGTATCAAACTTGCAGCGCTGCAGAGCAGCGGGGTATTTGACCCTCGCGGCAGTCGCCAAATGTCTGCAAGCAGCCACTTGGCTCGTTGCTCGCGGGAATAAACAACAAAACCGGCACAGCAGTCTTGAAATCCCTGTGCCGCCCGAAAACAGGCAGATCCACACAGTTCATTCAAAAACGCTATGCCGGAATAGTTCCAGTCCTTCATGAACTTAAACGATCATTTTGTAGTATCTATAGTAAACGACATTAAATATTTCGTTTACTATATTTATTTCATCAGTGACTTCTTCTGAGGCTCCACGGTCTCCTTCGGAAGTACCACTTTATCCAGCTTCCAGATCTCATCCACATACTCTTTGATGGTTCTGTCGGATGTGAACTTGCCTGCACAGGCCACGTTGAGGATCGCACTTTTCGCCCAAGCTCTCTCGTTTCTGTAGGCTGCCTCCACCTTCCGCTGTGCTTCCGCATAAGCTTTGAAGTCCTTCAGAATGAAATACATATCCGCTTTACTTGTACTCAGCGTATTCAGCAGCGAATTGTACAGTGTCCTGAACAGCTCCGGATCCTGCGGTGAGTAAGTGCCGTTGATCAGCTGCATCAGCACTCTGCGCACATCGGGATCGTTGTTGAAGATCTCATTCGGATCGTAACCGCCGTAATTCTCGTAGCGGATAACTTCATCGGAACTCAAACCGAAGATAAAGGCATTCTCCTCACCCACTTCTTCCACGATCTCCACATTTGCGCCGTCCATCGTGCCCAGCGTGATCGCGCCGTTCAGCATGAACTTCATATTACCCGTGCCAGATGCTTCTTTACTTGCCGTAGAGATCTGTTCCGAGACATCTGCCGCCGCAAAGATGATCTCCGCGTTAGATACACGGTAATTCTCGATAAACACTACCTTAATCTTGCCGTTGATAGCCGGATCGTTGTTCACCACATCAGCCACGGCGTTGATCAGCTTGATCGTCAGCTTGGCATTCCGATAGCCTGCCGCTGCCTTAGCGCCGAAGATAAAGGTACGCGGATAGAATTCCATATCCGGATGATCCTTCAGCTCATTGTACAGATACATCACATGCAGGATATTTAACAGCTGACGCTTGTACTCATGCAATCTCTTTACCTGTACGTCGAAAATGGAGCGGGGATTCACTTCAATTCCGTTATGCTCTCTGATATATTTAGCCAGACGAACCTTGTTCTGATACTTGATGTTCATGAACTCCTGCTGCGCCTTCTCGTCGTCCGCATATATTTTCAATCTGCCTATCTGCGGCAGATCCGTGATCCAGTCATTACCCACATGTGCCGTCACCCAGTCAGCCAGCAGCGGATTTGCATGTAATAAGAAGCGTCTCTGCGTAATGCCGTTGGTCTTGTTATTGAACTTCTCCGGCATCATCTCGTAGAAATCCTTCAGTTCCTGGTGTTTCAGGATCTCCGTATGCAGTCTTGCCACACCGTTGACAGAATAACCTGCCGCGATAGCCAGATGGGCCATCTTCACCTGCCCGTCATAAACGATCGCCATCTTGCGGATCTTCTCCTGGTTGCCCGGATATTTGCGCTCGATCTCGATAATGAATCTGCGGTTGATCTCCTCCACAATCTGGTAGATACGGGGCAGTAATCTTGAGAAAAGTTCGATCGGCCATTTCTCCAACGCCTCCGACATGATCGTGTGGTTGGTGTAGGCACAGGTCTTGGTCGTCACTGCCCACGCCTCTTCCCAGGTCAGATAATGTTCATCCATCAGAATGCGCATTAATTCTGCAATCGCTACCGTCGGATGGGTATCATTAAGCTGGAAGGTTACCTTCTCATGGAACTTCCTGATGTCATCGTGCTTACGCATATATTTCGCAACCGCCGCCTGCACGGATGCGGAGATGAAGAAATACTGCTGTTTCAGGCGCAGCTCCTTACCGGCATAATGGTTATCGTTAGGATACAGCACCTCCACGATATTCCTTGCCAGATTCTCCTGCTCCACCGCTTTCTGATAATCACCTTTGTCAAAGGAATCCAGCTGGAAGCAGTTCACCGGCTCTGCATCCCAGATGCGCAGTGTATTGACAATACCGTTACCGTAACCGACGATAGGAAGATCGTAAGGAACGGCACGCACTGCCTGATAGCCTTCCTGCTTAAAATTCTGTCTGCCGTTCTCATCCATGTATACATTCACATAGCCGCCGAACCGAATCTCCTTGGCATATTCCGGTCTGCGCAGCTCAAAAGGATTGCCGTCCTGCAGCCAGTTATCGGGCACTTCAATCTGAAATCCGTCTCTGATCTCCTGTTTGAACATACCGTAGCGGTAACGGATACCGCAGCCGTAGGCAGCGTATCCAAGGGTTGCCAGGGAATCCAGGAAACAAGCCGCCAGACGTCCCAGACCACCGTTGCCAAGAGCCGGATCCGGTTCCTGATCCTCGATCACATTCAGATCCAGTCCCAGTTCCTCAAGCGCTTCCTGCACTTCCTTATATGCCTGCAGATTGATGATGTTATTGCCCAGGGCACGGCCCATCAGGAATTCCATGGACAGATAGTAGACCATCTTCGGATCCTGTTTGTCATATTCCTTCTGGCTCTTCATCCAATTATCCACGACCGCATCCTTGATCGCGTAGGATACCGCCTGGAAGATCTGCTGGTCTGTAGCCTCCTCAAGACTCTTCCTGTAAAGCGTCTTCACATTATACAGGACACTTCTCTTGAAAAGTTCCGTATCAAAAGTTGGTGTTGCAGTTTTCTTTGCCATTATGCGCCTCCTCATCTGCTGTTATTGTTGTTTTAAATCAATATCTTTAAACTACATTCTTTTCTATTATATATTGTATTTGTGCTTTTGACCATAAGCAATGTGCTCAAAATTACCACTATTTCTCAATATACTCCTGAATCATGTTCTTACGGAATGCGCAGTTTGGCGCATTCCTGACCCATAAATAGTAACCAATACACGCTACAGTCCACGCACCACGAACCACTCATGATAAACCTAGTACTCCGTACTTGAAGTTCCTGTGCAAATTTTCGAGGATATTTTTTCGAGTGTACAAGTTCAGAAACGGAGGCGTAGCGGGCTACGTTGAGTATTCTGGGCTTGTGCAATCGGGAAAATAGACCGAAATATTTGCACAAGGGTTTTCAGTACGGAGTACTAGGCATACACAGCTTGGACAGAAATTTCCATCGCCCAAATCTTACACTGTCTTCTCCACGCCAATGGTGACTTTCTCGCCGTTGACATTCCATTCCTTGGACACTGCCAGCGTCTCATCCGTCACGATCGCATCGGCGAGTACTTTCGCAGAGATCGCTCCGCTGTTCTTCTGTACGATCCCGGCCACCTTATCACTACCGCTCACCGATACTCTGATGTGATCTATCACCTCGAAATCCGCTTCTTTCCGCATGGTCTGAATCTTACTGATGACTTCATACACAAACCCTTCCTCGATCAATTCCCCCGTCAGGTTCGTATCCAATACTACGGTCACGCTGTTGTCGCCTTCCGTCACGTAACCGTCCTTCTGGGCCGTCTCAATCAGCAGATCTTCTTCCGCCAGCGCAATCTCAACACCGCCAACCTCGAATTTCAGCACACCGGCAGATTTCAGTTCTTCCATGGCCTTCGTGCCGTCCACAGCGCTCAGATACTCTCTGATGCCGCCCAGCTGTTTGCCGTATTTCGGGCCTACCGTCTTAAGCTGAGGCTTGAAACTGTAACTCGTAAAAGAGGATACGTCGTCACTGAATTCAATCTTCTTCACGTTCAGCTCATCCTCGATGATCTCCTGATAGAAGCTGCCAAGCGTATGCTCAGCCTTGACGAACATGGTGCCGATAGGCTGGCGGTTCTTGATATTGGCCGCATTGCGGGCCGCCCGTCCCATCACCACGATCTTCAGCACTTCTTCCATATCCTCTTCCAGCTTCCTGTCGATCATCGTATCATCCGCCGTCGGGAAGTCACACAGGTGAATGCTTTCCGGCGCGCCTGCGTCGATGCTCTTCACCAGATTCAGATAAATCTCCTCTGTCATGAAAGGAATCATGGGAGCCGCACATTTGCTGATCGTCACAAGCGCAGTATACAGCGTCATGTAAGCATTGATTTTATCCTGCTCCATGCCCCCCGCCCAGAAACGCTCCCGGCTCCTTCTCACATACCAGTTGCTCATCTCGTCCACGAACTCATCCAGCACGCGAGCCGCCTCCGGAATCCTGTAATGATCCAGATCATCGTCCACCTTTTTGATCACTGTGTTGAGCTTGGATAACAGCCATTTATCCATAACCGGCAGTTTGTCATACTCAAGACTATACTTCGTAGCGTCGAAATGATCAATATTCGCATACAGCACGAAAAAGGCGTAGGTGTTCCACAGCGTACCCAGGAACTTACGCTGTCCCTCCTGCACTGCTTTGCCGTGGAAACGGTTCGGCAGCCAGGGCGCGGAATTGATATAGAAATACCAGCGGATCGCATCAGCCCCGTAAGTCTCAAGCGCCTCGAAAGGATCCACCGCATTACCTTTACTCTTGCTCATCTTCTGGCCGTTCTCATCCTGCACATGCCCCAGCACGATGACATTTTCAAAAGGTGCACGGTTGAACAAAAGCGTTGATTCCGCCATCAGAGAGTAGAACCAGCCGCGGGTCTGATCCACCGCCTCGGAGATGAACTGTGCCGGAAACTGCTTTTCAAACAATTCTTTATTCTCAAACGGATAGTGATGCTGCGCAAAAGGCATGGCTCCGGAATCGAACCAGCAGTCGATCACCTCCGGTACACGCCGCATGGTCTTGCCGCAGTCCGGACAGGTGATGGTGATCTCATCGATATAAGGTCGGTGCAGCTCTACCGTCTGCGCCGCCGGATTGCCGGACAGCTTATGAAGCTCCTCTCTGGATCCCACGGATTCCATGTGGCCGCAGCCTTCACACTCCCATACATTCAGCGGGGTGCCCCAGTAACGGTTTCTGGAGATGCCCCAGTCCTGGATATTCTCCAGCCAGTTGCCGAAACGGCCCTCGCCGATGGATTCCGGAATCCAGTTGACCGTCTTATTGTTGCGCACCAGATCGTCCCGCACCGCCGTCATCTTGATAAACCAGGACTCTCTCGCATAATAGATCAGCGGCGTATCACAGCGCCAGCAGAAGGGATAATCATGCTCAAACTTCGGCGCGTCGAACAGTTTTCCTTCTTTATCCAGATCCTTTAAGATCTCCGGATCCGCCTTTTTCACAAACATGCCTGCGTAGGCAGTCTCTTCCGTCATCTCACCCTTGCCGTTTACAAACTGCACAAAAGGCAAGTCATATCTGCGGCCCACCTGCGCGTCGTCCTCACCGAAGGTCGGCGCGATATGCACGATGCCCGTACCGTCGGTCATGGTAACGTAATCGTCACAGGTCACATAATGCCCCTTCTTGCGCTGCTTCGCCGCAGCCTCTCCCGCGCAGGCAAAAAGCGGTTCGTACTCCTTATATTCCAGATCCGTTCCCACGTAAGTTTCCAATACCTCGTAGGCCGGCTTTTCTTCCTCTCCCAGCTTGCCAAGCACCGTATCCAGAAGCGCCTGCGCCATATAGTAGGTATAACCGTCGGCCGCTTTTACCTTCACGTAAGTTTCCGACGGGTTCACGCACAACGCCACGTTAGAGGGCAGCGTCCAGGGCGTAGTCGTCCATGCCAGGAAGTAAGCCTCCTCGCCCACCACCTTAAAACGAACGACTGCGGAACGTTCCTTGACCGCCTTATACCCCTGCGCCACTTCATGAGAAGACAGCGGCGTACCGCAGCGCGGGCAGTAGGGCACGATCTTGAAGCCCTTGTACAGAAGTCCCTTATCCCAGATCTGCTTAAGAGCCCACCACTCGGACTCAATGAAATCGTCATGATAGGTCACGTAAGGATCATCCATATCCGCCCAGAAACCGACCGTGCCGGAGAAATCCTCCCACATCCCCTTGTATTTCCAGACAGACTCTTTACATTTGCTGATAAAAGGATCCAGACCGTACTCCTCAATCTGCTCCTTGCCGTCCAGACCCAGAAGCTTCTCCACCTCCAGCTCCACCGGCAGGCCGTGGGTATCCCATCCCG
>CAJUQJ010000031.1:25888-49601 GCA_910588215.1 uncultured Lachnospiraceae bacterium | reverse complement strand
TGCGGACAAACGGTTTTCAAGACCGCCTCGTTATGACCACTTCGATACCTCTCCGGGTTTGTTTTGCGCCTACCCTCTCGGTCAGCGCGAAATTTATTCTAGCAAAAATATTTTTCAATGTCAACCTATTTTTTCACAAATTTCAAAAAAATTTTCACAAGTGTCTGCAACGCCCATTTTATGCGGCTTGAAAAAGAATCCCATATAAAATTTAGAAGAGCACTTTTCCACACTCTAATCCATATAAGTAATTCATATAAATTTGGTATGTGATAAAAAAGCCTCCGCCGTCAACAGATCTTCCGGCGTGGTAATCTTGATATTCTCGTAATCCCCCTCCACCAGTTTGACTGGCAGCCCCATCAAAGTCTCGACTACCATGGCATCGTCCGTGATCCGGATTCCTTCTGCCGCCATTCTCTCTTTCTCCCGCAGCAGCTTTTCATAAGCTTCTATGATCAGTGCGCACTCGAACACCTGGGGCGTCTGAATCTGCCAGACAAGGCTGCGATCCAGTGTCTGCGCCGCAAAACCGTTCCGATCGGCGATCTTGATCGTATCTTTCACCGGCATCCCCGTCACGCAGGCATGAAACTGCTCCACAGCTTCATAATTCCGGCGCAGGATCGCTTCCGTAAGAAACGGCCTGGCACCGTCATGAATGAACAGATACCCGTCCCGGTTTGGCACCCGCATATCTCCGTCCTTGATCACCTGCAGGGCCTGGTATACGGAATCATATCGTTCTTTGCCGCCGGCCGTGATCGTGTCCACCTTCCGAAATCCATAGCGCTCCACGATCTCTTCCTGCACATAAATGATATCTTCCGCTCCAGTAACCAGAATACAGTCATCGATCACCGCAGACTCTTCCACCGCCTGCAGCGCATACCAGATGAGCGGCTTACCGCACAGCATCATATATTGTTTCGCCACGTCGCTCTTCATCCGGCTTCCGCTTCCCGCCGCCAGCACGATTGCAGTACATCGCTTCTTTGCCATCTCCAACACCTTTCCGTTCTCCATCGATACCCAACGTTTCCTTTACCACCGCCCATGGATTCCTGCGACCCACAGACAGCCCGCCACGAAAGCATATGCCACGGACAGCGCAGCGCACGCCTACATCCTCTCTCCCAGCTTTAAATTCGGTACTGCATTCAGGTCATAGCCATGCCGCACGCCGTTACAGAACTCATAATAAGCGGCCGCTCCGATCATCGCCGCGTTATCCGTACATAGAATCGGAGACGGATGATAGAAAGCAATCCCCTGATCGGCGCAGGCCTTCTCCAGCGCGTCTCTGAGCGCCGTATTCGATGCCACGCCGCCCGCTATGGCAAACTTATGCATATCACACATCTCTATAGCCTGCATAGAATGTTCCACCAGCACATCTACCACTGCCTTCTGGAAGGAAGCCGCCACATCCGCCTGGCAGACAGGAATGCCTTTCATTTCACAAGAATTCAGATAATTCAGCACCGCTGATTTCAGGCCGCTGAAGCTGAAATCATAAACTGAATCAGCCACTTTCGCCCGCGGAAATTTGATCGCATCGGGATTGCCCTCCCGCGAAACCCTGTCGATCTTGGGCCCGCCGGGATATCCAAGACCGATTGCTCTCGCCACCTTGTCAAAAGCCTCCCCCGCGGCGTCATCCCGGGTACGCCCTAAGATCTCATATATTCCGTAATCCTTGACCACTACCAGATGGGAATGTCCTCCTGACACCACCAGACAGACAAATGGCGGCTCCAGTTCTTTATTCTCTATATAATTGGCGCTGATGTGCCCTTCGATATGATGCACGCCGATCAGCGGAATACCGGACGCAAAACTGATTGCCTTGGCCGCCGACACGCCCACCAACAGTGCCCCGACCAGCCCCGGCCCATACGTCACTGCCACGGCATCCATATCCTGAAGCCTTCTGTCCGCCGCCTTAAGCGCCTCCGCGATCACCTGGTCGATCCGTTCGATATGCTTCCTCGATGCGATCTCCGGCACCACTCCGCCGTATAGCGTATGTAGATCTATCTGAGAAGAAATGATATTCGACAAAACCTCCCTGCCGTTTCTGACAACTGCAACTGCCGTCTCATCGCAGGAGCTTTCGATAGCCAGTATCGTCACATCTTCTTTCCTGCACGCTTCCACTGTCTGCATGTCCTTGTCCTTTCTATAGTTAACGACATTAAAAATTTCGTTTTCGGTCCTGTAAAAGCTCCCGTATATGGCTTTAGCAGGAACCGGAGGCAGAAATAAGAATGCGGCATCGCGTCCAAACCGCCATACCGCCTCAATCAAATGCTCCGCCGCAAGCAGCCACTCACCTCGCCGTTCGCGGGAATAAATTCCCCTGAAAATGCAATCCACAAAGCCGGTAATTCCAGCCATTTACTCTCACTCATTCACCAGATCCCAGCCCATGATCTTCCAATGTCCTGCCTCATCCTTACGCAGAACAAACTGTTCCAGGGAAGGCACATTGCCCGCGCCCTGTTTCACGTAAAAATTGCAGTACAGACGAGCGCAGGAATCTTCTTTCTCCGTAAAAAATTCCACATCCGTGCTGGGCGACACCTCATAGCCTACTATGGTATATTTGTTCTCCTTCATGCTGGCGATCTCAGACCGCAGATCCTTCATATAATCTTCTTGAGATTTGTTGCTGATCAGTTCCTCGTCATACAACAACTGAATCTGCACGGCCAAATCCTCCAAATCCTCCTCCGAGTATTCCTCATTATAGAAACACTTCGTGATCTCCGCAAAATATTTCACCACTTCTTTCGGCGTTGGCGGATAACTCCGCTCCAGATCCTTCTGCAGAACCTTCTGCACCGCCGTTGACTCAACCACCTCTTCACCTTTTGACCGAGACTTATGGGTAAGATAAAAAGCAAATCCCCCGATGACTACAACAAGAACTATACAAGTGATGACTATACTGATCACTCCGGAACGTTTCATAAATAATCCTCCATTCTTGCTCGACCTACACACCTGAGCGCAAACATTTGCGGCCGCGGTCCAAGCCACGGCCCTGTCGGTGCCTGCATCCGTTCATGAGTATACTTCACGCCACATTGAATGTCTACGCTTCCTCAAACATAAGATCCACACTTCTGCCGTCTTTGGCAGCGACCGCATTGGGAAAAATGGCCCGTACCTCGCGCATATATTCTTCAGGACGGGTCAGCGAAGGACTGTAATGTGTCAGCCACAATTCCTTTACATCCGCCCTCCTCGCCAGCTCCGCTGCCTCGTAGAAAGTCATGTGTTTGTATTCTCTCGCCTTCTGCTGTTTCTCCGGCTCTCCGTACATGCCCTCACAGATAAAAAGATCGGCTCCCGCCGCCGCACGCACAATACTTTCCGTAGGCCTTGTGTCTGTGCAGTACGTTACTTTCAATCCTTTGCGTGGCTCCCCCAGTACCATGTCCGGTGTGAGCGTTCCCGCTTCTGTCTCTATTATCTCACCTTTTTGCAGCCGATTCCAGTAGTTTTTTGGAATATTTAACTGTAACGCCCTGTTAACGTCAAACCGTCCAATTCTTTCCACTACTATATTATAACCGTAACAGAGCACATTGTGATTGACTCTGTAAGTCTCAATGCGGAATCCGTCGAAAGCGATAGTCTGCTCAGCTTCCGTCAATTCCATACAGTTCACCTCAAAAGGCAGTTCCGGCGCGATCACCCGCAGCGCGCTAACCACTTTGGTCAATCCTTTGGGTCCTATGAGCAGCAGCGGCTCGGTGCGTTCCGCATTGCCCATCGTAAGCAGCATCCCCGGCAGACCGCTGATATGATCCGCATGGTAATGGGTAAAGCAGATGACATCGATGGGCTTCGGACTCCATCCTTTTTCCTTCAGGGCAATCTGGGTGCCTTCCCCGCAGTCGATCAGTATGCCTGTCCCATTATACCGCGCCATCATTGATGTGAGCCATCGGTAAGGCAGCGGCATCATGCCCCCCGTGCCTAATAAGCAGATATCTAACATGTGTGCTCCTGTTCTGTGGTCTTATGGAATTCTCAGGAAATACCGGCACTTACGGCAGGACTGCACTACGAAGGACAACCGTCACAACAATTCCTCCCGCTCTCTCGTTTCCACGGGAACTGCGAATCCGGCAACGATCTTCTCGTAACATTCCTCACACAGATCGAATGTATGGCTTGTGCCGTCCTTCTTGCCAAAAAACCCGAAATCATGCGTCACGTGAACACATTCTTCCTTCAAAATTCCATTTTCTACCAATAATTTTTTACCGCAGCAGTTGCAAACTGCATTGGTCAATTGCTTTGCTTTCTGTTCTGTATAAACGCGCATGAGAAACCTCCTATCGTGTTACATTTCTTCTATCGTTCCATAGTAAACAACATGAAAAATCCCACTTTCGGTCCTGCATAAACTTACACATATGATCATAGCAGGAATCAAAAGCAAATTTATCAGATCGTTGACTATAACCCATTGTATCAGACAAAATGCGTCACAACAGTGGTAATTGTTCCATGCCGTTCCTATCTCTTCCAAAAGATCAGTGCATCCTCCGCCGGCTTCTCGTAAAACCCGGGGCGGACTCCCACCGACTCAAATCCAAGTTTCTCATACACATGGATGGCGACAACATTACTGACCCGTACCTCCAATGTATAGGCTGTCAGTCCTTCCTTATCCCCCTCCATCATCAAGTGTTGTAACATAGCCGTTCCGATGCCCCGGTTTCTGGACGCCGGTGCGATGACCACATTAGTGATATTACCCTCCCCGGCAACCATCAGAACGCCGCATCCGCCAAGGATCCGGCCATCCTCCTCAGCCACATAATATCTGGCATCTTCCTTGCTGATCATCTCCAGAAACGAAGACGCCGACCAGGGCATGGAGAAAGTCTCCTCTTCCAGCTTGCTGATAAAAGGAACATCCTCCGGAGTCATTCTTCTATAGATAACCATCTATGTCCTCCTGCTGTCGTATCTTCTTTTATTCCATTCTGCACTGTTTCTGACTCAGTTCTATGTAACCCGTGTTACATTCCAAAACGCTTTAAAAACTCACTCATAACAGCCCCGCTCTCTCCCGCTCAGCCTGGGAAAGCCGCAGGTACTCCGGCACATGTTCCGCACCGTTCACAGCCTTACCCTGCCCATAGTAAATACTGCCCAGGGCAGCAATACACGCAGCGGACTGCCTGTTGCGATGCGCCGGCGCCAAAATATAGGGGGCCCGCAGAACCTCTGCCATCCTGTCCCGGAAAACAGGAATCCCGTCTCCCACGAAGACGACCTTCCTGCCGATCCGGTTGATCTCCTGCGCGATCTCGTCAAAAGACACGGCACATTGTTCTTTCACGACATGTATGTCATATCTATCCTCTGCCGCTTCCGACAATGCCTTCTCACTCTCCTCCGCAGATGATGGAGATGTCAGAAGATCCGAAGAGCCTGCCGTATATCCCGAAGTCCGGCCGTGGGCCCGGCTAACAAATTCATAAAGCCCAGTGTAGACCTGACTCCTTCTGGCATCCATGATCGGGCATACCAGCATATCCGTGCCGTACATCTGGTAGGCAAGTCCTTCCAGCGTCGGCACCGGAACGATCGGTTTCCCCATAGCAAATGCAAGCCCCTTAGCCGTGGCGGAACCGATCCGCAGCCCGGTAAAAGAACCCGGCCCGGCTGCCACTGCGATAGCATCCACCGTATCCATGTCAAGATCCACCATCCGTCTGATCTCTTCCAGCATCGGAAGCAGTGTCTGGGAGTGTGTCTTCTTATATTGTATGGTATATTCCGCGATCAGATCATCGTCTTCCACAAGTGCTACGGAAGCCACCAGTCCGGAACTGTCCAATGCCAGTATCTTCATAGCGATCTCCATTCTACCGTTCTTCTATCGTGATCCTGCGATAGTCAAAACCCTTATCCAAGTCCTTCTCGATAGTGATCTGCCGATATTCCCGGGGCAGGATCTCTTCGATCAGATTCGCCCACTCGATCAGGCAGACGCCCTCGCCGTAGAAACAATCCTCATACCCGATCTCTTCCATCTCTTCCACATCACCGATCCGGTACACATCGAAATGGTAAAAAGGCAGCCGGCCCTCCTCATAGATCTGTAAGATCGTAAACGTTGGGCTGTTCACCGGTTCCTCTATGCCAAGCCCTGCAGCAACTCCCTGGGTCAATACAGTCTTGCCCACTCCCAGATCCCCGACCAGGGTATAGACTTCCCCTGCCTTCGCCTGCTGCCCGATCTGCCTGCCAAACGCAAAAGTCTCCTCCGCGCTGTATGTCTCCGTCTTCTTCATCTATGTCTTTTCTTTCCTCTGTCTCAGTCTATACCTATTGTCTCTGTCTATACCTATCGTCTATATCTGTTTACACTCTATGTTTGCCTATATCCGGCAAATCCCCTATCATCCGTCCAGCCTTATGCCTCCGCCCTGCCGCAGACGATCGCCGCCAGGCAATCTGCCATCATCCTCTTATCTTCACCTTCTTCGGCGGCATATGAGTCGAGATGATCTCGATCACCTTATATCGGTTCTCACCCAGATCCTGCTTCGGAAAAATGCAGGCATTGGTGCGCGTCGTATATACGATGATACTGCGGGACGTGGAAACTGCCTTATACATATCGTCCCATCCCATCTTCTCCGTCGTCTCATCCTGGGAGACTTCGATACCTTCATCCGACAGACGGTAATGCAGGGGCTTCTTGAAAGCCGGTGTATTAAGCGCCTGTTGTTTCGATTTGATAAAAAGCGTCCACGGCAGATACAGCAGGATCACCACACCGATGATCAGACAGATCGGCTGTCTGTTGGAAGCATAAAGCATCAGCATCAGCACCCCCACCAAAGACCCCATCAAACCCGACAGGCTGCTGTAGGTATGCCGCAGCATATAATCATACAAAATATTGGAAGTTATCTTCACGTCAAATTCTAATTCCATGGCAATACCTCTATCACTAACATACCTGTAAAATCATGACCCGACTGTACTGAAATTCCCATATGCTCAAGTAAACACCTACAAAGAAAACACCTACATCGTAGGTGCTTTCTTTCTTCACTTACTCTTCTATTATACAAATTTTCACATAAAGTGCAAGTTAATAATTAATCCCGCTGATCCCCAGCTTCCCCTCCTGTACACCGAAAGTAATGCTTGGTGCATCGTCTCCGTCATAGAGTGTGAAACCTGCCATACTGGGACTTAAACTCTTCTCGTCAGCACCTGCAATAGATTGTACCATCTCCTCCGTAAAAAGCTTCTCTGCGCCCAGCGCGATAAAGTCCTCCCGCGTCTCCACGACCATCCCCTCTTCTGTCAATCCTACATAAACAGGAAATGTCGTCAGATCCGCCAGCTTCTCCATGTCTTTCGCGGCAACAGCTTCCTTGATCTCTTTGCCGAAAGCCGCGGCAGTCTCTGTATCCACTGCAAAGTTATCCTCGTATGTGCCCTCTGACTCCTCCGATGCACCTTCGTCCGCAGACTGCTCATCCGCATCTGCTTCCTCTCCTGCTGCCGCTTCCTCCGCTGTCGGTTCTGTCGTGTCTGCCGCGTCCCCTTCCTGCACCGCCGCATCGGTCTCTTCTTCCTGTGCCGCCGCGTCATCCGCAGTTTCGTTACCTTCGCTCACACTGTCTTCATACACCACATCTTCCAGTGAATCTTTCTCCTGTCCACATCCTGTCATTGTCAGCATCATTGCCGTAACAATACATAAAACCAGTCTTTTCTTCATAACTTTTCCTCTTTCTCTTATCTCTGTTATTTTCCGGCCTGCCCCCATGCCGGCCTATAGCAAACCCCATAGAAAGAAGAGATATCTTCCGCTTCAAAATTTCTTCACTGATCTTCCCTACGGATCTCGAATGTGAGCTGTCCCTCTGACCCCGGCGCGATCTCATACTTCTCCAGGACGACAACCGGATTATGTTCCTGGTTTATATAGAACTTCGTTTCATCGTCGATTCCTTTCCATTTATCCGGCCAATACTCTACCTCGTCTTCGATCCGCTTCTGTTCGATCTGGTCGAGGATGCTACACCTGACGATCTGCGCGTAGTCATCCCCCAGAATATCCCGAAGTGTTACCCACTTACCCGTTTCCATATCCAGATTATAATATCTCTCCTCGCTGTATGCGCTGGTCCAACTCTCTGCGCCTTTTACCGTCAAAGATAAATACCTGGCAGTCTGGGCCTTCACCTCGTACCAAACCTTGATCGAGATCTCATGCTCAGCCCATTCTTCCTGCGTGCCGCCGGTATCCAGAAAGGCCTGACGGTACTCCTTAGCCCTTCCTTCCGCCTCTTTGGCATACTGTTCACAGAACGTGTAAATATCTTCGTTTATCTCTTTCTCCAGACCTTGCAGATCTTCCGCGATCATCGCAACGCTGGGAATGTCTACGGAAATCTTCAGTTCCTCCGTTTCCGTCTCGTAGGAACGAATCGTGAAAATTCTTGCCAATGTGCCGATCACCGGGATATCATTCATTTCTCCGGCAAAAACTTCGCTGGTGTTCAATCCTGTCACAAACAGAACTGCCACTGCGGCCGCCGCGGAGACAATTCTCCTTATCATCAGAGAAAAACGGCGTTTCTTCTCCGCGCGCTCCACTTCCAGCTTCACCCGTTCTGACAGTTCCTGCGGAATCGGGATGCTCTGATATTTTCGTTTTGCCTCTGTCATACGGTCCACGCTTCTTCCTCCTCTCCCTCAGCGATCCTTAATGCTTTCAATCCCCTGTACAGTTTCGCTTTCACCGTATTTACGTTCATCTCCAGAACCTGCGCGATTTCCTCCAGCGTCAATTCCTCAAAGAATCTCAGCTTTATGATCTTCTGCGCAGTTTCCTCCATTCGGCCAATCCTGGCATACAGGTCGTCGTGAATGTCAAATCTCTTTTCCTCATAGGAGCGTTCTACCCATTCGCCATCCTGCGTCAGGATCTCCCTCTTCCTCTTATTGTAAAAGATGATGCTCTCGTTCAACACGATCCTGTAGAACCATGTCTTGAGAGCCGCTTCACTCTTCAGCTCACTATAGTGTTCAAGCGCTTTACAGATCGCATTCTGTACCACATCCAGCGCGTCTTCCTGATTCTTTAAGTAACTGAAGGCCAGCCGATAGAACTTCTCCTGGTTCTCAACGATATAGGCGACCAGTTTCCTGTACAGTTCCTGCTTCAACTTCTCACCTCCGTTCCGTTTCTGACGTATCCCGCTTCCGGTTTTGATGTACGGTGCCTTTACCCTTCCATGCACCTATTATTATAGACAAATGACAGGAGATAAAAGTTGCAGGGTTTGCCAATTTTTTTCCTCCATGCCGAAGCAGTTCTTTTGCGAAGGCCGTGAGCCAAATTTCGAATTTGGCTCTGCGATCTCGAGTTTGTGGCTTCGGCACAAACTCGCAGTTGAAAAATCAGCACATCAGTGTGATTTTTCAACCTTTCACCCCAAAACGAACATACTGCCAACCGCTGCCGCCAGCAAAAGCAGCACGCCCGGCACGGCATATTTCCGGGGATGATGCCAAAGATCACTTTCTATCTTCCACCCTCTGACCGGACAAATCCACTCAAGCAACGCGGATCCGGTAGCGCTAAGGAGCGCGAAACAGGCTGCCGTCAGCACAGCTTTTCCCGACACACCGCCGAAAAACGTCTGCCAGCTGCACAGATAGATCGTCTCCGCCGTCATATTGCACTGGAACAGGAAAAGCCCATAGGGCAGGAAAAAAGCCTTCCTCTGCCCCGGCAGGAAACGGACTGCCTGCTCTAATGCCGGATCGCAGGACAGCAGGATGCAGATTGGTGTATTCATGGAAACGATCACAAATCCTATGGGAAGGAAGAAACCGGATCTTGACGCTGCATTCGGCACACTGCCTGCCATGCCGCCTATCTGTCCCAAAAGCATCGGCAGCACACAGGCCACACCCCACATAGTGACCGTATTGACCACGTAATTCTTGTGGCTCATCATATAGCGCAGCAGATAACGCCATACCAGGCCAAAAGATAGATGTGCGCCGCGAATCCGGACAACGCTGTCAGGGCGGCGGTAAAATGCATATGCATCCGCCCGCAGTGTCAGGAGGAAAGAAAGTATCGCATTACCCAGAAGCGCCACAAACCCGACCGGGAACACTAAGCTCTGTATCTGCAGTATGCCAAGCACGCCACCGCACCACAGACCGCACCAGAGCAGGCCAAGCCGCAGCCTTTTCCTCCATGTATACACGCAGGCACTCATCCAGACCGCATTGACCGCGCAGAGAATGCTCCCCAGTATGTCTGCCCCGCTTAAGTCCGATAGCGCCCACACCACACTGAGTAAACCCAAGGTTTTCGTAGCCAGTACATAAAGCCCCAGGGCCGACACATAGGCGGCGTTCAGATTCTTTGTCTCAAAAGGCAGCATAAACAGATTCATCATATTCGTCCTGTTGTCATCCGCAGATAACGCCAGCCACATCACCCCGGCGGTAAAAGAACTGCTCAGCAGATACAGGATAAAAGGCGCTGTCTCCACGCGCACTTCTGCGATCCGCAGTCCCAGGAAAACGATCGCCCAGATCAAGAGCGACTTCTTTAACCGCTCATAGTCTGCCCCAAATACCTTCTTGGCCGTCACTTGAAATATCATGTTTTCTCCTCTTTTCTGCGCTTCTTTTCCGCTAGGCAAGCACCTGACGGATCGCCCCGGCGTCCATATGCTCTTTGTCAAAAGTCCGGCTGATCCTCCCCTGTTCCAGTACCAAGACCCGGTCGCAGGTCAAGGTAATGCTCTCCAGAATATGAGAGGAAAAAAGCACCGTCCCATGCTCCCTGTATCCCAGTATCAGCTGATAGAGAAATTCCGTGCTCTGGAAGTCCAGGCCATTCACCGGTTCATCCAGAAGAAGCAATGCCGGACGCAGGATAAAAGCCGTGATCAGGAACACTTTCTTCTTATTGCCGGTGGACAGATCCCTGATCAGCGTATCCGTATATGCTGCAAAGCGGAACCCTTCGATCAGCCTTGCGGCTTCTGCTTCATACCCCTTTTTCTCCTGGTAAGCCGCCATCACATAGGCCAGATACTCCCGGAAGGTAAAATACCGGAAAGAGTCATCCTCCGCAAACACAGTATAACGGCTCTTCTTAAAGCCGGCATCCCGGAAAGTCACCGGACTGTTCCGCCAGCGGATGCTCTTAGCCTGAAACTTCTCATGGAGACCAGACAGCGTCTTGATAAAAGTAGTCTTACCTGCCCCGTTGAGACCGATCAATCCAACCGCCTCATGTTCCTGCAGCTCCAGGGAGAATTCCGACAGTATCCTTTTCTCCCTGTCATACCATGCGTTCAGATTCCGGATCGATAAAAGGCCAGACGCATCAGCCGGTGCAACGTTATTTTTAATGGAAATTGTTCTCATGGAAATCGCCTTTCTGCAGATACCTGCCGCACTTGTGCCCTTACTGTTGTTTCTGTTTCTTCCATATGGAATATGCCGCGGCGAGACACAAGCCGCACAGAAGCAGATAGAACAGGCACATCTGCATATTTCCCCTCACCCCATTCATAACAGCTCCTGCTGCCCAGATCATTGCCAAAATACTACGGATCATCATATGACGCATACTTGTTTCCTCCTTATTTCCTTCTGCGATGTTTGCTTTGTGGTATTATCATAGCAAAATCTGTGCCACGGTACGGAAATGTCCGTGAATGGTAGCTTTTTGACCGCGAAAAGAAAAAGAGGCAAAAAAAACGGTAACAGTGGACCCGAAAGCCACACTGTTACCAAAAATTAACGAAAATGGCATTATAAATAGGATAGCGTGACCACCGCCCGGAAAATATGCCCTTCACAGTCCGTCTGCACCATGCCGTCATATTTCTCTGCCGCTGTACGGGCGCTTTTCAGCCCCCAGCCGTGAAGGCCACCGTCCGTTTTCGTTGTCCGAAGTTCTCCGCCCTCTGCCACCGGTGCGGCGGCGCAGCCGTTTTCCACTTTTATGACGAGCATCTGGTTGATGCGGCGGACCCTCAGTCTGACAAAACGCTGTTCCGGCACCTCTGTCTGCCCTGCCGCCTCCAGCGCATTATCCAGCAGATTCCCCAGGATTGCGCACAGATCGGCGCTGCGGATATTCGTATTGCGGGGAAATTCCACCTGTACATCGAAAGAGATATTCCGTGCCAATGCTGCTGCCCTCTTGCTGTTGATCAGATAATCGGCCGTCTCATCACCTGTCCAGACTGTATCTGCCATACCCTGTACCGGCTCCTGCAGAGTATCCAGATAGCATACCGCCTCCTCTGTCTTACCATGCGTCAGGATCTGGCGCAGGACACCGATATGATTATGAAAGTCGTGAAAAAGCTTCGCGTTGACTGCATAAGCCTGATTTAACGCGGTATAATCCCGCTCTAACAGTTCCGCCTGCGCCGCCTTCAGCTGTGCCAGTTCTTTTTCCATCTTATACTGCCGGTTGCTGTGAAAGACAAGCACGGACATCATCAACACCACCGCAAGAACCGTCCACATCATCAAAGTGTCCGCCGGAATGTCTATCGTCTGCTGCTCTGATAATGTGATCACCGCCACGAAACCAAACACCACGAAACCGGACAGAAGACGGTACGCCGCTCCGACGCCTTCCGGCGTGTCCTTTTGTCTGCTCTGACGCAGTCCGCCGTACTCTTGTCCGTCCCCGTCCTGGCTTCTATCCCTTTGTCTGTCGCACTCCTGTTTTCCGTACCTTTGTCCGTCACAATCCTTTTTCCTGTACCTTTGTCCGTCACGGTTTCGGCACCAGATTGCCACACCCCCGGCCAGTCCAATATGAAGCAGCCAGACCGACGCCTGCCCGTTCACCGTTCCCGCATCCAGAAAGTCCTCGTTGCCGAACACGACACCCATACCCGCCGCCAGAAGAAACTGCCAGAAGGAAACTGCGATCTCATAGAAAATGGCGATATAGAATTTCATCCGGACATCCTGCTTCTGCGATCCGGCGGCGCAGGCCGCAATCAAAACCGTTTCCAGCGCCATGCGGACAAAGTTCCTGTCAGGAACAGAAATTGCTGTCAGAACAACTGTGATCGCGACAGATCCAAGAAGACCTGCCGCAAAGATCCTTTCCATGACAGTCCGTTCTCCTGAAAGCGTCCTGTTATCCACGGCAGACTTACTGTCTGTCACCAACAATTGTCTTATCAGAAAAAGACACACCACAATGCGCAATATCCCTGTAAGACACTCCGAGATGACCAACACGCTGCCCATTCCATACGCATATCCGCCCGTCATATATGCATCCCCCAATATCTGTTGATCTGTTCCTTGACGCCCTGCAGGTGAGCACGGCTGATCGGGAGCGAAATCCCGTCCCGCAAGACGGCCATCCCCTCCCGGATCTGCATGATCTGTATCATATTGACAATGCATCCCCTGTCGATATAGATAAATTCCTCCGAAGCCAATTCCTCATATACCTGCTGCAGGCTCTTCCTCACTCTGGATACGCCGCCCGACGCCGCGATCGCCGCATTCTTACCGTCCCGCTCGATGTAATAGATCTCCTTATAGGGAATCTTAATAAACCGGCTGTTCGTCTGGATGATATAAGTCCTTCCTTCCTCCAGCCCGATCAGCCTGACTGCATCCGCCACTGCAGCGGGCAGCTTTCTGTCCACATCATTCTTAGGCACATACCGGAAGATCGATAATTCATAGGCATCGATGGCATACTCGATATGGGATGTGATGAAGATGATCTTTACATTCGGTAGAAAAGGCTTTACCTTCTCCGCTATCTCCATCCCTGTACTGCCCGGCATCTCGATGTCCAGCAAGATCAGATCAAAGAAAAACCGATCGTCGGTAATGTCACACAGCAGCATACTGCTGTCCGTATAAGTCTCGATCTCTCCCATACATCGGCATTGCTGCAACGCCTCCCTGGCGACAGCCGCATGCGACTGCACCGCCTCCTTGTCATCATCACACACCGCTATGCGCAGCATAATTGCACCGCCCCTTTCTTTTCATCCGGTCTTGTCTCGATCTTCTGTACTGGCCGCTCTGTATCCGGCCCGGCGAAATGGCATCAGGCGACACACCGCCGTTTCATCACGGCGCCTTCACACTCCATGCGCCCGTATCCACGATCCACACATCGCCTTCACCTTCGGCAACCGCATCCGCATCATCCGTACTGCCGATCTTACCGGTGTAATTGGCATTACGCATAGGAATACCGATGCGGTTTCCATCTGCGAAAGTATACTCAACAACCGCCCGTCCGTTGAAATCACTACTTGCCACGCTCTCTCCACCGGTCAGATTCAAGATCCATTCCGCTGCGGTACGCGGGCTTCTGTACACGGAATTTCTGTCCGGTTCTATTCCTGCTTCCCGGTCATACGCCGTCTGCTCGTTGATAACTCCGACATATCCTCTTTCTTCATAATCGACAAACTGGTAGGCATCAAAGATCCAATACGCCTCCTCGAATTCTTCCATCGTAAGGATAGCATCGAACTGCCTGATCTGACTGTCCGTCACCCGGTAACCGTCCGGCGTCTCGGTAAAGGACATCTCCTCCCGCCAGACAGTCACATGAGGATCCGAGGAGCAGGCGTAGTAGCGCAATACCGCCTTCTGCGCCTCCTCATCAACCGTCAGCCGAAACTCGTCCGGCCAGGGACTGGAATAGCCAAACGTATATACCCCGTCGGTCTCTTCCAACAGGATCACATGCTCAAAGGCCTTCTCCTCATCGATATAGAGATCCACAAGCCCATTGCCGTCCCGGCCCACGAAATAATTGGCATAGGCCGTGGCAAAGGCCAGCATCTCTCCGCTTTTCTCCCGCTGTGTCATCTCCTGCGGATTGCGTAATGCACCCAGGACTACAAGGCCCAAGAAAAAAATCACCGCTAAAACTGACACCAGTGTCTTTCCCCCGTCCCCCAGAACATTGCTCATTCTATTCTTTCTTTTCATTCGATCCCCGATTCCCTTATACAGTGCCATCTCTCAGCCTCTTCTAATATACCTTCTTGTCCAGTTTCATCCGCTCAATGATCGCCTGGATTTTCCGGTACACCAGCTGCTCATCGATCGTCAGCATCTTCCTGTTCTCCATGGTAACCTTACCGTCAATGATGACCGTCTCCACCTCGGATCCGTTAGCCGAATAAGAAAGGCCCGCAATCAGGTTATTCCTGGGTGTCAGAGACGGCGTATTCAGATCAAGGATTGCCAGATCCGCCTTCTTTCCCACCTCAATGCTGCCAATCTCCTTCTCCATGCCAAGTGCCCTGGCACCGTTAAGTGTCGCGATGCGGAATCCCTCTCTGGCGCTGACACACTGCGGTGTTCTGCCGGTTCCCTTATGGATCAAGGTGAGCAGACTCAATTCATGGAACATATTCAGACAGTTATTACTGGCAGCGCCGTCCGTGCCCAGGCAGACGTTGATACCCTTCTTAAGCATCTCTGCCACCGGCGCGAAACCGTTGCCAAGCTTCATATTGCTGGCCGGATTGGTCACGACGCTGACATTCTTCGCTTTCAGAATATCCATATCCGCCTCGTCGATCTGTACACAGTGGGCCGCAATAGCCGGCACATCAAAAAGCCCGCACCTATCCGCCAGTGCGATCGGGCTGCAGTCGTACTTCTCCCTGATCTGCCCGATCTCGCTCTCACTCTCCGACAGGTGGATATGAATCCCCATGCTGTTCTTCTTCGCCTCGTCGGCTACGATCTTCAGATACGCCTCGTCGCAGGTATAGGGTGCATGAGGCCCCAGCACAAATGACAGCCTGTCACAGTCCTTCGCCGCGTCCCGCTCCTCATAAGCCTGCCGCAGCCGCATCTGTCCGCCCTCATCGTCGCCGTTGCCCACCAGCCCGCGGCTGATCACTGCACGCATTCCGGATTCCTTAACCGCCCGGGTAGTCTGATGGATGTTCATCTGCATATCATTAAAGCAGGTCGTCCCACTCTTCATCATCTCTATAATGGCCAGATTCGCTCCCCAGTACGTATCCTCATCCGTCATCTGCTGCTCGATCGGATCGATCGTCCCAAACAACCAATCCATAAAGGACAGATCGTCCGCCACATTCCGCATAAATGACATATAAGAATGCGTATGGCAGTTGATCAGCCCCGGGATCACAAGCTTATCCCTCCCGTCGATCACCTTATCCTCCCGAAATCCGGCCGGTGCCTGCCCGATTCCTGCAATCCTGTCCTGTTCAATGTAGATACTCGTCTCCCGCACTACATCCTCTGCTCCTTCCGGCAGAATCGCCAGTGCATTTTTGATCACAATTCCCATTTTTCTTCCTCCATTCCGAAGCGTCTCAGATTCCCTGACAGCCTTTATTCCCGCGAGCAGTGAGCTGGGTGGCTGCTTGCAGCGGGGTCTTTGATTCCTATGGTAACATCTTCTGCACAAAAGAAAAAGAGTTGATAAATAATTTCCGGTGTCGTTGCCTGGAAAAAAGTTAAAAGCTATTGATATTATATCAAAAAAGGAATACTTATAGTTAACGACATTAAAAATTTCGTTTTCGCTCCTGCAAAAGCTCCCGTATATGGCTTTGGCAGGAACCGGAAGCAGAAATTTGTTATGTCGTTTACTATAACTTAAAGGGGAGCAAATTGAGATATTGAGCAGAACTGAATCTGAGAAAAATGAATTTAATCATAACACAAAATCGTTAAATTGAAAACATATATGCTTGGAATCGTATACTATTTCCAAGCACTACTCTAATATCCACTTTAACACATCAGAAAATAAAAGTCTAGTAATATTTTCTTCTTTTCCTTACACTTATAGTAAACGACATAACAAATTTCTGCTTCCGCTTCCTGCCAAAGCCATATACGGGAACTTTTGCAGGACTGAAAACGAAATTTTTAATGTCGTTAACTATAGATAACAGTTCATTACTATTCAATTACTATTCACGGTGCCCCGCACCCCAGTGCAGGGTATCCGGCCGATCGAGCCACACCACAATACAGGAGGTCTCACATGAGCAATCAAACAGAACAAAATCCGTCATCCACCTCAAGGCAGGCTGAAGAGGCTTACCTGCTGCAGACTCTTGCCATCGTGCAGGACAATCTCATCCACTACGGCAAAGAAGTTTCGCGGATGCAGGAAGACATCGACGAAATGCTGGCCCACTACCATGACAACGACATGGAAGTCCTCACCATCCTGAACAACACGGTAACGCTCCACGACCATATGAAGCGTGCCCTGCTGCGGAATGAAAAGGCACAGAACAAACCCTACTTCGGCAGAATCATTTTCCGTGACGAAACCTTTGGCAAGACAGAATCCCTCTATGTCGGCAAGGGCGGCATCTCCAAAGATTCCACCCATCAGGTCGTCATCGACTGGCGTGCACCGGTGGTAAGCGTCTACTATGAGAACGGCCTGGGCAAATGCAGCTACAAGGCCCCCGGCGAATCGGAGATTGCCATTGACCTGCAGCTAAAACGCACCTACGAGATAGAATCGGGTAAGCTGCTTGATTATTTCGACAGCGAAGTGATTGCCACCGACGAACTTCTCACCAAATATCTGGCCAAAAACAAGCAGGCCGTATTGAGCGAGATCGTCGCCACGATCCAGAAAGAGCAGAATGAGATCATCCGCAAGTCCCCCTTCCACAACATCATCGTGCAGGGCGTGGCAGGTTCCGGTAAGACCACCGTGGCCATGCACCGGATCTCTTATATTCTCTACAATTATGAAGAACGTTTCCGCCCCGATGATTTCTATATCGTAGGCAGCAACCGCATCCTGTTGGATTATATCACCGGCGTCCTGCCGGACCTGGATGTCTACGGCGTGCGTCAGATGACCATGGAAGAACTTTTTGTAAGGCTTCTGTATGAAGATTGGGATAACGAGAAATACACCATCAAAAGCTTGACCCGAACCGCACCGTGCACCGGCACCTCTCCCGGGCCTGCAGAGACAGGTATCGATGACAGCATCAAGGGCAGCGCAGCCTGGTTCCGGGCACTGGAGAGCTACTGCCGCAGGCTGGAAGAGCGCACCATCCCCTGCAAATCCGTCTACCTGAACCCGAAGCAGTTCGTAGAAAGCCTTCAGAACGGTAAATTCGGCGTATTCGATACCACCGGAGGACAGACCGATCCCCGTGACCTTGTCTGCCTGCTGGAGGGTGACGCCGTAGAACGCTACCTGCGGCAGAATCCCGCCGTCTCCATCCAGAGCAAGATCAACATGCTGAACGATCGCTTGCGTAATAAGATCAAAGAAGAATTTCTGGGCAAAGGTATCAAATACACCGAACCGGAGAAGAAAGCCATACTCAAAGCCTACCGCCGGCATTACGGCGCCAATGTCTGGAAAAGATCGATCTACGAACTTTATCATGATTTTCTGACAAAACAGAAAGCTGACGGCGCAATGATCACTATCCCGGACACCGCCTTCGACGTCTACGACCTGGCCGCACTGGCTTACCTCTATAAGCGGGTCAAAGAGACGGAAGTCATCAGCGAGGCACACCATATCGTCATCGACGAGGCACAGGATTTCGGCATGATGGCCTATCATGCCCTGCATGCCTGCATCCGCGGCTGCACCTATACAGTGATGGGCGACGTCTCTCAGAACATCCATTTCGGCTACGGCTTAAACGACTGGGAAGCCCTGCGCCGCCTGCTGCTGCCCGATCCCGCCGACACTTTCGGTCTTCTGAAAAAGAGTTACCGTAACACGGTGGAGATCTCCGATTTTGCCACTCATATCCTACGGCATGGTCGTTTCTTCGTCTACCCGGTGGAACCGGTCCTTCGCCATGGTAATGCCGTACAGATCAAACAATTGCCGGATCGAACGACGCTGATCCGGACCGTCGCCGATACTTGTAAGAACTGGCGGCAAAACGGCTGGGATACCATTGCGGTCATCTGCCGCGACCTTGCATCCGCCGCGCGTACGGCTGAGGAATTGTCCTTCTATCTGGATGACATCGAGAGCGACCTTCAGAAAACCGTCTTCGGAAACGGCGTCATGGTGCTGCCGGTAGACTATACCAAAGGGTTGGAATTTGATGCGGTATTGATCCTTGACCCCACGCAGGAGGACTACCCGGCGGACGACGGTCATGCCAAACTGCTCTATGTGGCTGCGACCCGCGCCCTGCATGAGCTGTGCGTGCTCCACATCGGAAAGTTGACCGGACTGATCACGGATCCGGTACCGGAATACACGCCCCAAACGACCACGCCTCCTACTCCGGACAGCCGCCCTTCCAAGAAGCTGACCGGCCGGGAAACCCCGGCTGCAGCACTAAGAAGCCCGGCTGCATCCTCAACACAGATACAATCCGCCAGGCGATCGAAAAAAAATATTTCTATCGTGCAAAACAGACTGCCCCAAGTATCATCCGACGCTCATAATACCCTACCCAGGCCGACCGTAAAGCACCTGAACGGTACAAATGCCGCCGGCATCAATGCACACGCTGCAGCAGACAGACCATCCGGCCGGAACACTGCTGACATGACACACACAGACATACTTAAAAACTCTGCTACTATGCCGTACGCAAATAAGCCAAAAAGTTCAGCTGACATGACACACGCAGACAAGTCGTCAAACGATACCGACAGGCCGGCGTTCGGCGACATGCCCGCCACCGAGATTCTGCGGCCCGCCGGCCATGGCAGGATCGACCTGGCTGTACGTTGGAGTACAAAACAACCGGACGGCCTCTATCTTCATAGCCGCTACGGCATCCTGCGCCTGAGTCCCGTGGGCAGTGCCATCATCCGCGTGACTTTCGCAAGAGGCGGCCAGGTCGCAGACCGCTTCCATCCCGGCATTGCCGTCCATCGGACAGAGCACACTTGGATGTACAGAGAATCTACAGCTACAATAGACCTGATGACTGATGAACTGCTTGTCCAGACCGATAAGACGACCGGAGCCATCCGCTTTATGACGCGGGATAAGTTGCCTCTTTTTGCGGAGCGGAATAAAGAATGCCGCCAGCTGGAAGCTGCCCCGAATGGCCGTATGAAGGTCTGGCTCTACCCCGAGTGGACCAGGAATGAAACTATCTACGCTATGGGTGCCGGAGAGACCAAAGGAATGAACATCCGCAAAACTGCCAGATATATCTCCCACAAAGGCGTTGCAGCCTCTGCCGCTTTGCCCTTCCTTCTATCTGAGAAAGGGTATGGCATCGTCCTGGCCGCCGACAGCCCGGTGATCTGCTGTGACCTGTCCACTTATGGCACCTACCTGTGCGCAGAGAGCGAGGTACAGATGGATTACTATTTCATCGCCGGAAAACGGCCAAATACAATCCTGAATGCATACGCTTATCTGTGCGGCAGACTGTGATCGCATATATTTACTATTTCGTCCCTCTTTTACCTTTATACCAATTCTACCCCCCCCCACCCCTGAAAAACGCCGAAAACATCGCATTTTTCAGGGGTTTTTCCTTGACAGCCTTTTTCTGATTCTCTATAATATTTTTTAACCTAACTATGTATTTCACTTATGAATATACATTAGTTTTTGTGCGTTAAATTATATTTTATAACTTGACAAAATATTGTTTTTGTCAAAGAGGAGGATCGTTATCTCTCATAACTCCTGACAATGTATTTTTTTGCACATTCGTTACTGACAAAATACCATTTTTGTCAGTAACATGTATGTCCTGGATGTACTGTCATGTAAAGTGTATTTCTATATAAAATCTTAAGAGGGGAGATTTCCAACAATGAATACCAAAAACAAAAGTAAAAGGATGTATTCTGTCATTATTCTTCTTTTACTGATCGTACTGTCTATAGGGACAGTTGTATTTGCAGAAGAGTCCGAAACACAAACGCCCTACAGCCTGATCATCCGGAAGGTTCTGTCCAGCGGAAGCCCGCCTGAAGCTTCTAACCAACAGTACAAGTTCAGGATCGAAGGTTATTCTTTAGGCGATAATACGCAAAAGAAGATCCAGAGAGATGTGACCATCACAGGCGAGGGCGAGAAAACCATTTATTTTGGCGGCCCCACCATGATCACCGTGGCAGAGCAGACAGACAAAGTAGACATAACGAATGCCGATGGAAAGTACAATATGTCTACTGCCAAATGTGAAAGCCAGATGACCGTACCTGCCGGTACGCGCAGTCACACGGTCGGCATCAGCAAGGATAACGGACAGCTCAAGATCTCCCGGCCCGATGCAACTGCCGTTACTTATTTCAAGGTCACCGGTAAAAGCTTTCAGGAAGACAGTTCCGGGAACGCCCAGGGTGAAGCTTCACAATACTCTGAAACATTTGCTATCGAACCCGGCAAGGAACATACTCTGACAAATCTCTCTCGTGGAGAATATACGATTCAGGAACTGAAGGCCCCGGAAGGTTACGGCATCCTGGTAGGTCCCAGAGAAGCCGATGTGCTGCCCGGAGAGATTGGCGAATTTCACATCAACGGTAACTCCGGCAAGCTGTCCATAACCGCCCCTGCCGGCCAGGGTCCCGATGATATCTACTATTATTCTGTCATAAAGAGCTCCGGTGCAGGTGACTTCTACAGCAGGATAGTAGCCGTTAAGCCCGGAGAGACTTATAATCTGGACAACCTGCCCAGCGGCTCCTACAGCGTAACGGAATACATACACAGTGGCTCCGCAGGATATACGGTGGAGACGCCCTATACAAGCGAGGGATCTTCCAAAGCATATACTTTTACTATCAAAAAGAACGACACTTTTTACTATCATCAGTTACCGGCATCATCAGCTGCCTACTATCAAGTCAAGATCGGTAATGTAAGTTCCCCGTTGCCTAAAGGAACACAGTATAAGTGCCAGGTGAAAGGCAACTGGTACGGCCGCGATGGATTATTGACGTTGACATATACGCTTAAGGTTGGATCTTTACATACTCTTGGCAGTTACTTTATTCCACCGGAAGACAACCGTCTTCGCATTAAAGTACCGACTCCCGACATCAATAGTTTGAAGGCAACCCTGATTCCGTATTATCAAAAAACAAATACCGAAGAATGTCCCTACGCCGATATCCCATACAGTCAGACCGTAGATGACCGCGGATGGATGACCATCAGCAAAGCCAAAAGCACCGGTGCCGGAAGTGACGCCGAAAGTACCGTAAAATACTACTATACAGTCACCGATTCCACCGGCCAGCCGATCACCAACTTCAGCGCCACGGATGAAAATGACAACCCGATCACTACTGTCACCGACAAGGACGGTACCACTTTAATGCTCAAAGCCGGTCAGACGGTCACTTTGAAGGGATTGGCTGCCGGAGATTATAATATTATGGAAACCGTCCAGCAGGACAAAGCCGAAGCTTTCCACATGGCTGTCGTAGAAGATACTAAGAACACTACCAGTGCAGGCGGAGAATTCGATGTCATCGTCCTGGGTGATCGTGACCTTACTGTCAGCAAACCGGCTGCTACCGATGACGCCGGAGACGGCGGACGTGACTATAATTTCCGGATTTACTCTATCGACGATAGTAATCAGGAAACTGAATACAAAACCATAACGCTGAAAGCCGGTACCAGTGAGAAACTCCGGCTTCCAAAGGGCCGCTACAAAGTAAGAGCCATCGATGACCAGGATCATGCATTCGTGCTTACCTTTAACGACAGCAGTACCGTACAGGTCAACCACGGCAGGCCTGCTCAGATAACCGTTACCAATACCTTTACCAAAGAAGAAGGTTCCTATCACGTTATTCATGAATATTATCTGAAGACAGGAGATGATTCTTATCAGTATGAGGGAAGCAGTCTGCTGAGTGCTGTCAATGGCCTGCCGTTAAATACGACCAAATATACTTCAGGCGATGTCGGTATGGAACCTCTGTACAATGGTCAACAGTATACTTACATGAATCATGGATACGGTACAGTAGATGCAGCGGACTCTGATACTTCCGACATCACTAAGAGCATAAAGGAAGAAAGCGATCCGGAAATCGATGAAGATTCCGATGCCGACACGGACACCGAGTCCGATGACGAGAAAGACACGAAACCGGAAGATGACTCTGACACAGACCAGGATACTTCACCGGACGACGAGTCCGACACCGAACAGGATACTCCGCCGGACGACGAGTCCGACACCGAACAGGATACTTCACCGGACGACAGCTCTGACACAGACCAGAACACTTCGCCGGACGACAGTTCAGACACGAACCAGGATGCTTCACCCGATAATAATCCTGAAACAAGTCAGGAACCATCCTCCGATGACAAGTCTGAACCAAGCGTTCAGATGCCACAGAACATGCTCTCCAAAGCTGCTGTTCATTCTGTCAGACATGCGCAGCCTCACCGGACCGGTTCTTATCGCAGCAGCGCCCCTTCGCTGATCGCGCTATCCTATACCGGAACGACATTGTCCGCAAATAGTGCTTCCGAACCAGGCGACAAGACGAGTCCTGATAGCAATGTCGATCCGGACGGCACTACAGACAACGACGGCAATACTAACCCGGATGACTCTGCTGACAACGACGGCAATACTAACCCGGATGACTCTGCTGACGACGACGGCAATACTAACCCGGATGACTCTGCTGACAACGATGACAATACTAACCC
>CAJUQJ010000031.1:0-25788 GCA_910588215.1 uncultured Lachnospiraceae bacterium | reverse complement strand
ACGGCAATACTAACCCGGATGACTCTGCTGACAACGATGACAATACTAACCCGGATGACTCTGCTGACAACGATGACAATACTAACCCGGATGACTCTGCTGACAACGATGGTAATACTAACCCGGATGACTCTGCTGACAACGACGGCAATACTAACCCGGATGACTCTGCTGACAACGATGACAATACTAACCCGGACGGCAATACTGACAACGATGGCAGCACCGACCCGGATAGTGAACCCGAACAGGATGAGGATTCCATATCGGACAACAGCACGGACATTGACAAAGATCTCACAGCCAATCAGGAAACAGAGCGTGCTGAGCTTCCAGGCAAAGCTTCACGCCGCCGCTCCGTTACTACAAACGCTTATGACAGCAAGGGCATCATCTCAGAGGGTATCGGTCAGGACTCAGATGATAATCTTCGCGGCTACAGGCCGGACACTTCCATGACCGAAGGTGTTCAAGCAACTGCAAATGGGGATCATATCATCATCCTCCGCTATTACCGGGAAGAAATCCCCGTGATAACTACCGGTTCCTACAAGGTTATCCACGTATATTACCTCAGAGATAAGAACGGGGATACCTGGGAGGGAACCAGCGATCTGCGTACTGTTGATGTGGGCCAGCTGGATAGCGAAAGCAGGAAAAAGACTTACACTGCCGACAATGTTGTCAAAGAACCCGAACCGAAAAACTTTACCGTCAACGGCCAGCACTATACCTATACTTACGATATACCTGCCTACGGCAAGGTAGCGGAAAGCGATCATAAAGATGACTTTACAGGTGAGGGAAATGCCGGCGAGGGCTGGGTCTATACGCCGGATACCAAAATGCGCGAAGTCTACGCAACCGAAGCCGGCGACCAGATCATCATACTGCGCTATTACAGGGAGGTGCTGCCGGAACTGCCGCCAACTGTATCCATCGGATCCTATAACGTGGTTCACGAATATTATTACCGTGAAAAGGGCGAAGAGACGGATGAGGGCGAAGACACCGTCGCACTGACGAAGAATATCACTGTACCCCTGTCGATCTCTGCACCGGACAGTCCGACCGGCCCGGAAGCCGTGCTCAATGCCACAGGCAATACTTCTTTTAAAGGTACATTGATACAAAATGACGCTTATGATTACACCTTTGAAGGAATGCAACAGATAGAATCATTTTCCGGCCCTCTGGAATCTCATTATACGAAAGATAATGTAACAGAGAAGCCTGTTTATACTCCTGACAGCGGTACACAAACGAACTATACATACTATAATGTTGGATATGGCTATACGACCGAAGACGGGTATTACGAATGTGTCATCGACAAAAACCGTGCTTCTGCGACCACCGAGGGCAAGGATATCATTATCCTCCGCTACATACGTGAAGGCGGCACCCCGCCCAAACCGGAGGATCCTGATGAGCCTGACGTACCTACCGAGCCAGATGACCCCGATAAACCCGATAAGCCTGATAAACCAGGAAAGCCTGATAAGCCGACCAATCCCGACGGCTCTCAGTCGCCAGACGATGGCGGGCATCCGGTGGAGGAAGATAATCCGGGCACAAACCCTGAACCGCCCAAACCGGAGACTCCGGAACAGCCTAAAGTAACCGGATCCGATGACCCCAATCCCACGGAGTTTCCGGATCCCAATGATCCGAACAGTCCGGACACCTTTACCGTCTGGAAAGACGGCGTGCCTCAGGTTTATTCCAAAGTCTGGAATGCCGGGCTGAATAAATGGGAATACCTGCCGGAAGGAAACAATACTTCTGCCAACGGAGCAGCAGTACGGACCGGCGATAACAATCATACCGGTCTGTGGATGGCATTGACTGTGGGCGCGCTTGGTATTCTCTATGTATCATATTCAATAAACCGTCGCAGGGATAAAATGAAGCAAGGTAATGAAGATCAGACTTAAATAACAGACACACAAGAATCCCGGAAGTTTCTGAATTCTTTCAGAACTTCCGGGATTTCTGTTTTACGACAGATTTTTCTGCCTTTGCCCTTCTCTTTCGTGACCGGCTTACTCCGACAATCTGACGATCCCCCCATTCTCGATCGTTTTCGTAGAAGAAATGATGATCCGGTCCTCCTTATCCAAAGGTGCATTGTCCAGTGCTACAAAATAGTCGTTCTGATCCGCAATCCGGACGCTGACCTGTTCCGCATAATATTCCATGCCAAGAATACCCTCTCTTTCCCGCACCACATAGACATGGCTGCGGCCATCCACCGTTGTCACTGCGGCAGGTGTCACACAGCAGGAATGTTTCTCTCCTGATTCCGCATGGCTCATCGTGCCGGACATGCCAGGCACACCCGTCCCTTCCGGCAGATTGATATAGACCTCGTAACTGCCCGGTGCCGACGCACTCTCCGCCAGATAATCGATGGTCACTTCCTTTTCCCTGCTGCTGCCGTCCAGCTTCAGGGAGACCGTATCATTTAATCCCACATACTTTTTCTGCTCCTGGGTGAGGGTAGTCTTGAACTGACAAGGCACGGAATCATCCGCCAACAGCATCACGGCAGCGTCTGACGTTCTGCCGCCCGTAGTCACAAAGATATCCGTGACCAGCCCCCCGCGGGCCGCCCTGATCTCCCCGTTTCCGTTCTTTACATCCTGATACAGCGCCAGATCCGCCCGCAGACTGGCAAGTTCCAGCTGACTTACCTCCAAGGAAGAATCTTCATTCTCCGGCGCCAGGATATCCTCCACCTTCCGCCCTGCATCCTTCATCGTGTTCTCTCTCTGCCACTTGGCATCGGCTTCCGCATAAGCCGCCTGCTGCAGCGCATCCTTCAATGCATCATCTGTCTCTCCCCCCAGACCGTCATGCTGCTCTCCCAGATCGTCCTCTGCCTGACTGTATGCCTCTGCTGCCCTTCCCACCAGAGTGTCCTCATATCGCGCCAGTGCATCATAGTCTTCTCTGGCCCGCTGCTCTTCCAGCGCTTTTCTCTGGCGCGCCAGCTCTTCATTGGCCAGGATCGTGTCGACCTGTGTCTGTATCCTGGCGATGGCATTCTGCTTTTCGCCCATGATAGAATCCAGATCTTCCATATCAATGGTAAAAAGCACATCTCCCTCTTCCACCTGATCGCCCACCTGCACCATAAGTTTCTCCACCCGCAGACCGCCAAGCGCCGTGATCGGATTCTTCTCTCCCGCCACCACGATACCGTCCGCATTCACGATATGTTCCACATATTTGCTCTCGATCGATTCCGTCGAAACAATCGGAAGCCTGGATGCATAGATACTCTTCGAGATCACGGTACACAGCCACATAGCCGCCAGAAATACCATGAATCCCGTCACGATTTTTTTCTTCCTCTTATCCTCCAACGTTATCTCCTCCTACTGCAATGTACTCTTCATTTTACCTTTATTCCTGCGAGCAGTGAGTCAAGTGGCTGCTTACAGACATTTGGCAAATGCCCAAACCGCTTAAAGTTCAGTAACCCTTCGGTTGCGGACTGTTAGTTTATCTCACTCTTTCAACCCGGAAAAGATGATCCCCTGCTCCAGATAATCCTGTCCCCAGACAAACACGAATACCGCCGGGATCAGGGTAATGATGGATGCCGTAAAGGCGTATCCCGCCTGCGCCCAGGTAATCTCCGGCAGATACAGGGACAGGGGCCACAACGCCTTATTTTCCAGAAAAGCCATCGGCTGTTCCATCATATTCCAGTATTCCAGAAACCCCAGCACCATCGCCGACAGCAGGCCGCTCTTGCCCAGCGGCAGCCCCAATTTCCAGAAGATCCGCCATTCCCCCGCACCGTCGATCCGTGCCGCCTCAAACAGCTGCACGGGAATACAGCGGAATCCGCCGTATGTCAGAAATACCGGAAACGTGGAAAACACAGCCGGCAAAATTACCGATGCCGGCGCGTCCAGCAGTCCCAGCCTGTTTAAAACCAGATAACTGGACAGCATGGTCACCTGAAAGGGCAGAAGCATCAACACCACATAAAGAGCAAACAACGCCCTGCTGCCCCGCACCTGATAGACCGCAAACGCCCACGCCGCTGGCACCCCGATCACCAGCTGTCCAAGCAGGATGCAGCCCACCATTTTCATGGAATTCCAGAACAACACGAAAAACTGCGGCGTCATAAAAAGCAGTTTCCCGTAGCTTTCAAAAGTAGGATAATCCGGCACCAATTTCCAGCTGATATAGGTAAGTGCATCCGAAAAAACCGGCGCCAGATACCGCCGCAGCTCTCCGTTTCCCATCACCGATCCCGTCGCCAGCAGTACGATCGGCAGACAAACAAGCAGCGTCGGCACAAACAGCAGACATACTGTGACACCCCTTTTCAAATCTTTCCATCTCACACCCGCTCTTATGAAATCCATATCTCTTTGTCACATCCCTTTCTTTTCCGATCTGGTCTGTTTTCTGTATCTTATCGTAAACGACCTGACAGATTTCTGCTTCCGGTTCCTGCAGTTTATGCGCATTTCAACTGCAAGTGTAACGGAAATCATCCTCATCATGTCCTGCTGTCCCACATTCTCTGCAGCAGCATGATCACCACAAACAAGAATCCGCCCACACAGACGGCTGCTGCCGCCATCTTATCGAAATCCAGATTCACGAACCAGTTGTTAAAAAGATGCTGCAGCAAATACATATCCTGCTGTGGGTAAGCGCCCGCCACCAGATAAGCCTCCCTGTAGATCTTAAAGGAATTCAGGAAGGAAAGGATCACGATGGTGTAGAGACTCCCCTTCAGATTCGGGAGAATGATCCGATAGAAGCACTGCCGCTCTGTAGCTCCGTCCACTCTGGCCGCTTCCAGATATTCACTCGGAATCCCCAGGATGCCAGCCAGCCAGAGCACTACCGTGTAGCCTGTATTTTTCCAGATATAGCTGAAAACCAGCACCCAGAAGGCCGCGCCTGTCCCCAGGTAATCCGTATGAAACTCACCCCACAGCCCTGTCCACTCTCCCAGCTTCGTCAGGAACAGGTTTAAGAAGCCCTGTTTATAGAAGACCATTTTCCACACGATCACAATGGTGGCCGTAGGCATTGCCAGCGGGAACAGATACAGCGATTTGATCGTCCCCATACTCTTTAACTTACTGACGGGCATGGCGATCATCAGCCCGATCACTACCAGCAGCGGAATGCAGACCAGCGTAAACCGGAATGTATTCTTCACCGCCAGCTGGAATGCCTGGTTCGCAAAGATGGTCTTATAATTCTCGAACCAGACAAACTGCCCTGTCACCACCGTCCTGAAAGACCGTCCGAACACATCCAGAAACGGCATCAGCACAAACACTGCCACCCCCGCAAGACTCGGCGCCAAAAACACCAGAAACGCCCGCATATCCTTATGTGCCCGCAAGCCGCCCTTTCGCCTTTTCCTACGCTTTGTCACACTCATTGATCAAACATCTCCTCCATCCTGCGCTGCCCTCTGCACCGCATTTCTTTCCGGCCGTTTCCTTCTTCCGGCCCTCAGCCTGCTCTATTCCGCCATATAGATTGACATGCTCTTCTCCACGTCCGCAACCGCTTCTTCCACGCTCATCTCGCCGCGCATGTAAGCGGTCCCGGCCTGATAGACTGCCTCTTCCAGCGCCCTATCCTCCACATAAGCCCTGTTCACCGAGCCGATCCGGCTGCGGAGCACATCCGCCGCCGCCTCGTCGAACCAGTAAATGGTCCATGTGTATGCTTTTCCGTCTTCCTCCACATAAGCCATATCCGAATAAGGCACATCAGGCGATTCATAATCATCCGGATAGAGCTCCTTCTCAAAAGCCGCCTGATTTACCGGAAAACCGTCCGCAGGACTTTCCGGACCCAGCAGCACCTTAAGCAGGCCTTCCGCATGTTCCTGATGCTCCGATACCGCGCTGATCCCTGCCAGTGTATGTACACAGAACACGCTGCCGTCTTTTCCGTCCATGGGAACGTTTATGCAGTCCGCAAACTGCTTCGTCCGCGGCACACTTGTCAGTTCCGCATAGCCGTAAAGGCCGCCCAGTGTTCCGGCCAAAAACTGCCGGTATCCCATCGTATAGTTCATATCGTCCATGCCGTAGGCAAAATACGTATCATCCTCATAGCGCGTTCCGGTATATTCTATATACTCCTCATTCCGCCTCTCATAGTCCTCCACGATCTCCTGCGGCAGGCCGTCCATCTGCGCGTCATAGATCCGCTTCGTCTGTGTCAGAAACTGCTCCACCGCCTGTAGATCGATCTCTCCCGCTTCCGTCTTCCAGAAAGGGGCATAGCCTACACTGAAAGTCTTCATGACGCCCTTTTCCGAGCAGACCCGCAGCAGATCTTTCCCCGGATTGTCGGCCCGCAGCTTTTCCATCGCATCCGCGATATCTTCCAGACCCTGAATATCCGATATATACTTCTCCCGGCACAGGATCGTCGGCAGGTTCACATCACAGGGAACGGTATAGAGACTGCCGTCTTTTCTGAATGCATCCACAACGTTGTCAAACAGCTTTTCCTCCCCTTCCAGGCTGTCGATCAAAGGACCAAGATCTGCGAGAAGCCCTTTTTCTATATATGAGTCTGCCGGCAGATCGCTGAGGATCAGAAAGTCCGGTCCCTGTCCCGCCATGATCTGTGTATTCAGCTTCTTCAGCGCATCCTCCCTCGTAACGGCGCTTCCTTCCTCCATACCGATCTCATATTCTACGTACACCTCCGGATTCTGCGCCTGAAACAGAGAAATCGCCTGCCGCAGCGAAGCATTATCCGTCAGGCTGTATGCCCTCACCGTCTCATTCGGTACCGTTGGCACTGTTGTGTCGTAGACATAACGAATCAGGCACGCATCTGTAAATATAGCCATAAATTCGTTATTTTCCAGCGTCACCATCCCCAGCAGATGTCTGGCCGGATTGCCGAAGGAAGAAAGGCTGGCATCAATGATCTGTTCCATGGCACCGCCGCCGATCACATGACGGTGTACTCCCTTTTTCCCGGCCAGGTAGATTACATCCTCCCCTCCCGGAAAACAATACAGATCGAACCAGCTGCCGCCGTTAAAAGTGCGATCCCCGTAATTCTCTTTCACAAAAGTATCCAGCACCTCATCGCTGATATATTCCTGCGTTTCCATATCGTAGATCAAAAGACTATCAAACTCGTAACCGTCTATGATCATACGGCTTCCTTGAAAAGCGATCATCTGCGGACTGTTTTCCAGTGTCAGAAAACTCTCACAACTGCCGTCCTCCTTCACCTCATAAAGCACATCACCGTAAGTGCCAAGGAAAATGCGTCCGTTGTCCGCGATCCAGATATGCTCCGGATACTCCTCCTCCGCTGCCGGAAATTCCACCGGAAGCTGCGTGCCGTCCGGTTTCACGACGAGCACTGAGGATTTCGGCGAAATCCACCATTCATTGCCTGCAGATTCCTGGAAGCTGTCTTCCTGCCCATCTTCTGACGCATCCGGGTCCTCTACATCATCTGCCGCTTCTGCGTCGGCTGCCGCATCGATCCCTTGCACCGGCTGCTTGTTGTCTGATTCGTTCTGGTCTTCGTCACTTTCCTGTTTGTCCTCGTCCTGTTGTTCACCACTTTCCTGTTTGTCCTCGTCCTGTCGTCCGCCACTTTCTGTCTTATTCTCGTCCTGTTTCTCGTAACTTTCCTGTTGATCTTCGTCCTGTCCGTCAGCTGCCGTACCCCCGGCCGCATCCATAAGCGTATAGACAACCCCCTTTGTTCCGTCCGCCCCGATAGCGATGCTTTGGATATAATTGCCCTCCTCGATCAGGGGTGAAAGCCAATCACTCTCTTCCCATGTCCAGGTTGCACCGTTATCTTCCGACACAAGAAGCTGCTGCATCGGCTCGGCAATGACCAGCTTCCCGTCCTGCAGCCTGAAAAAATGATTCCGATACCCCTCCAGATACTCCGACAAGTCACTTTCTTCTTCCAGGTACCTGCCCATGGCTTCCCCGTCTCCGCTGTACTTCTCCGACCGTCCGTCTTCGCCAGTCACGATCCCCTCTGATCCGTCTGCTTTCTCCCCTTTGCGCCCCTCGTTTTCTCCACTGCCGCAGCCGCACACCGCCGCCATCGTCATAAGCGCTGCCAGACCTGCTGCCATCCATCTGCTCTTTTGTCTCCTCTTTTCATATCCCTTCCATCTCATGAAACCATATACCTCCCTGCACGGTTTGATCATCTTTACCTCCATTCCGAAGCGTTTTACGCTGAGGACGCGAGCAGAATTTCAGATTCTGCTCTGCGATCAATAGAATTTGTGACACTTCGGCACAAATTCTTGGTTGAATAAATTGCTCATCAGAGAATTTATTCAACCTTTTCACTATTTCATCCTAACAGCCTTTTCTCTATTTAATCTCTAAAAATCAAAAAATTTAAAGAGAGTCATAAATTTGGCGCCAAAATAGCACTTTTTATTAAGACAGATACATCTAAACTTGCTATAATAATTAAGCATGCAGGGAGGTGTACCATGAAAGACCACAAAGAAGTGGTAGGGAAAGTCATAGACTATCGAGTTTTTACAGAGCAGACAGGCGTTACAATTTATAAACACTTACAAAACCGCAGACTTACAGTAGATTCCTTACGTTATTTGGAGCTTTTTTAAAAGCGCTTTGGAATGAAAGTAAAAATGGGAGAACAATATTATGAAAAGCAAAAAACTCTGGACAAAGGATTTTTCCTGTATTACACTGGCCACAGTACTTTCGCTATCGGCGGAGAGGCTATGACCCTGCCGGTCAGTCGGCTTGTCTTTGACGAGACGCAGTCGGCTTTCTTATCTTCACCGGTCATGATCTGCGGCATACTTCCGGATGTCCTGCTGCCGATTTTCATCGCACCTTTTATCGACAAGGCAGGCAAGAAAAAGTGGATCCTGGGAATGAATCTTATGCTGGCGGTTGTTTATGCGGGCCAGAGTCAACGCCTTCTTCAATGTACTGTTCGCCGTGGGCGGGGTAGCCTTCCAGTTTCTGGCCGGCGCACTTTGGCAGTTCATACCTTATCGCGCTGTGGCGGTTCTGCTTGGCGGCATGGCTGTAGGAAGCGTCTTCCTGTTCATTGTTCTTCCTGCCGCAGACAACCGGCCGGTATATGAAGCAGAACGCAGCTGACCGCTATTCGATGCAGACAGAACACAACAGATTGCCATACAAACTTATCTATAAAACGGAGCTTACTCATGAGAATTTTACTCGCCGAAGACGACAGACATTTGAACGATACGCTGACTTACCAGTTAGAACAACAGCATTTCACCGTGGATTCCTGTTTGGACGGGGAAGAAGCGCTGTACCTTGGGGAACAGAATATTTACGACGTAATCCTGCTTGACAGGATGCTGCCCGGCATGGAAGGCACCGATATCCTGACTGCCCTCCGCCATAAAGGTATCAAGACCCCCGTTATCCTGATCACCGCGCTGGGTACGCTCACCGATAAGGTGACCGGCCTTGATCTGGGCGCAGACGACTACCTGGTAAAGCCTTTTGCCTTCGAGGAACTGATGGCCCGGATCCGCTGCGTTTCCAGAAGACCTCATGCACTGGCGGTGGATGACTCCTTTACGGTGGGAGATATTACCTGGCAGGCCGCCGAGAGCATTCTCACCGGCCCCGCCGGCCACTGTACCCTCTCTAAGAAAGAAGCCGCCCTGCTGGAAATTTTCCTCCACTCCAAAGGCCAAACCCTGCCTCGTAGCATGATCCTCCTGAAAGTCTGGGGACCGGACAGCAACGTGGAAGAAGGAAATCTCGACAACTACATCCATTTCCTGCGCCGACGTCTGCAAAATACCGGAAGCAGCCTGCAGATCAAGACCGTGCGTGGAATCGGCTATACATTACAATAACAGTTATCGCCCTGTCACGGCTCATCCGACGCCCGTCAGGTAAATCACGCTTCCATCCGACACCTGTCAGGTAAATCATTCGTCAATCCGACGTCTGCCGGAAGAAAGCAGAGCGTTCATCTAAATGGAGTCACAGTGTTTAGAGAGGAACTCATCATACTATGTTTAAAAAAGTACACTTGCGGCTAACCCTGCTCTGCGCGGGCATCACCGCCGTCATCATGCTCGTTATGTCCCTCTGCTATCTGTATGTGTCGGAAAAGGGACTATACCGCAACCAGTTTCAGGCTTTTAAGAACGATATCAATACCATCTCCACCAATCTGGAACAACAGTCCGTCATTTCCATGGAGTGGCTGGCCAAGATGGAGGCGCAGGGAAATTATCGTTTCTTTGTGTTGGATAACGGCGTCCCTTTTCTCTACAATCAATTAAGCGACCCGGAACAGACCGAAGAAAACAACATTCTTCTTACGGAAAGCCGGAATGCTCTTAACAGTCTTTCTTCCCAGGATGTCACTGTCACGGTGAGCGACGGAATAAACGGTATTCTCTCCCACAGCGAATATGAATTTATTTCTCCTTCCACGGATTCGAGATATTTCTGCAGTCTGATCCAGATGGGTACAGGCAATTCCCTTCTGGAGATCGTGGTACTGTCTCCCCTGCAGCGTCTGGAACAGCAGATTGAAGAGCAACGCACCCGTTTTCTGCTGATCGACATTGGCGCTACGATTCTGCTGGGCATCTTTGCCTGGTTCTTCACCGGAATCCTGCTTAAACCCATCGCGGAAAACCAACAGAAGCAGGCTATGTTCGTAGCCGCCGCTTCCCACGAACTGCGCACGCCCTTATCTGTCATCCTGTCGGCGGCGGAATGCTGCCGTGACGCAGCCCCTGAGCGGCAGGAAGGTTTTATCAGGACCATTTATCAGGAGGGATTGCGCGTCTCTTCTCTCGTCACGGACATGCTCACCCTCTCCCAGTCGGACAGCCACCGCTTCCCTGTCAGAAAAGAACCCACGGAGTTGGACACATTACTGATGAATTCTTACGAAGCCTTTGAACCGCTGGCCCGGGAGAAATCCATTCAGCTGTCGTTAACGCTGCCCGACGGTGCGCTGCCGCTGTGCAATGTGGATCCGGAGCGCATCAGTCAAGTGATCGCCATCCTCCTGCACAATGCCATAAGCTACACGCCAAATCAGGGCCGCATCGAACTGTCCCTTGCACGGCATAAAGAGCGCTTCGCCGTCAGCGTACAGGATAACGGCATCGGCATCTCGGATGCAGACAAGAAAAGGATATTCGACCGTTTCTACCGTGTGGAAAAATCCAGGAACCGAAAGGATCATTTCGGGCTGGGACTGTCCATCGCCCATGAGATCGTCAAAGCCCACGGCGGAAGCATTCAGGTCACAGATGCAGAAGGCGGCGGAAGTTGTTTTACAGTGATACTTTAATAATGATTGCTGCTCTTGCTCTTACATGCAAAAATCCGAGACATAAGCCTCGGATTTTTGTTTTCCAGACAAGATGTATATGCTACTGCCGAATATCCTATTGAAACGTGTATTACTTAGGCTGATTTCTGACATCATTGATATTCAGTGTACAGAATACCGGTGCGCTGTTGTTGGTATAATACCAGATCAGCCGGCTGTTATCTACAATTGGCTTACAATCGGATATCGGACCGTCAAAACTGTAGATGCCGGAAACAGGTTCACCGGCTCCATTGAGCAGAACGCACTTTTGTGACGAAGAAACCGTCACCGGTTTGTTATTTTCGATGGCTATTGCCGCTTCTGTCCACAACACCATCATCTCATTGCCGCTGATCTTCACCAGATGCGGCGTAGAAACGGATGCTGCCGGCGTTTTTTTCTGCTCACCTTTGGCATCGGTATATTCAATATACTGGTGGTCTGTGATCCAGTGGACCGTATTCCCCGCTGCCGAGAAATTATCCTTTCGCGTACTCGTCACATAAATATTGCGCACACCGCCTGTATTGTACGGTGTCGCCGTCTGATCCACAGAATTTCCGGCTATCAGATAGGCTGTATCGGATGCCTCAAAGCCGCCAATCGATACGCCTGTAGCAGGATTGCCAAAATTCCCTCCTATTGCCAGTGCTGCGATCCTGGTGGAAGATTTGCCTAAAATACCTGGCGTACCGATTTTTTCATTATATTTTGCCAGTGCAACCGAGCGCGGGTAAGCATCTCCGTGATCGACTGCCAACAACTCAGAGCCATCTCTCAAGATAAACTGATTAAAGGAATGGCTTGAATATGTGGAGAAACTCAGCCACAGATACTGCTCCAATATTTCCATATTGGGTATATCCATACTGATGGCAACATTTGCCTGATGCTGCTTCCCGTCACTGCTTCTGTACATTTGGTGGCATGTACGGATATACAGTGTATTCTCGTATTCCACCATACGGAGGCTGCCGTTCTTGAACGGGGAAACAGTATTCCCTCCGAAGATGCCGACAGATCCTTTGCGCTCCCAGCTCTTATCATACTTTACAATCCTTATGACCTCTACAGTATTGTCCTCATTCGGGTTATCCTGTCCAAACACAAGGAAATAATAATCTTTGCCGGAATAAAATCCGCCAAATTTCGGAAGTTCCGCCTTGATCATTTTTTTATCAATAAACTTTTGATCCGCCGTATAGGATTCTATACAAACATTTTGCTGACCAATATGCTCAACGCGCATGAAAGTACCATCGTCATTTTTCTGCAGATAGGAATTGACAATGCAGCCTTCATAGGAACCATAGTTCTGTCTGTTTATGTTCTTTGAGGCCGAGGCAGACCCACTGTCCGGATCGTCCTCCGGCGCTTCAACACTCAACTTCTTCGTTACATTACCGGTGAAATCACTGCGGCCTTCTATTGTGACCGGAATCTTCTTATTTTTCATTTCTCCATATTCGGTAATGATATAATCCGCATACTCCTGTAATGTTTTTTTGTTGTAGGTTAATGCAATGGTATTCGGTGCACCGTCTTTTCCTCTGATCAGCTTTACGGTCGCCTTTTTGATCTGCTGCGGCTCGATTTTAAACTTAATACTTGTTTTTCCATTACAGTTACTGCCGATTCCTGCTATTGTGATCGTGGCGGTTCCTGCGTGAATATTATTGGAATAGGTAACGGTATAGTCCTTGTTTAAGGCCAGTTTCTTATTACCCATTGTTTTTATTGTCACGGCAGGCTTCTGTTCCCTTCCGCTGAAAGTCTTGGGAGATATATCCGCTATCGTCACATGCTGCGGGATATTTTCTGCAAGTTCTTTCTTATTAAGATCTACCCTTCCAATGTTAAAGGTATTTACGATCTTACCCTTATACTTCCCCTTTCCGGTGATGATCATTACCGCAGTTCCGGCATTTACATTGTTTTTGTACTGCACTTTGTAATCTTTATTATATCTGAGCTCTGTATCTCCTATTGTGAGTTTAACATCCCGTTTGATGGCTTTGCCGGTATATAACGTATCTCCGGTAATTTCCTGTTTGGCTGTATTAATATAGACTTCTTTCGGAACATCATATACCGTAAGTTTTGAAGTAACTGATCCTGTATAGTCAGTGGTAGTCTCTTTGGGCTTTATCATGATCTTTGCTTTCTTAGGATCCTGTGCATCGATATATTCCGCGAGAAACAACCCATTGTTTAATCTGACAGTTCCATCATATATAACAATTGCCACACCTTTATCCCCGGGAAGTTTACTTCCTGTCATGATCTTTAATTTCTTGACGTTTTTAGGAGTGATCGTAAAGGTCTTTGTCACACTTCCCGTATATTTGCCCATTCCCGAAATCGTTACGGTAGCTTTATCTTCACCGGCATGAACATTGTTTGCATATTGAAGCTTATAGTCCTTATTCTTTTTGAGAGTGACACGCCTCTTTCCGTTGAACGCCGTGACTTTTACGGACGGCTCATACGCCTTGCCATTATAGACTCTTGGTGCAATCTTGTTTGTTCTTGTATCTGTCAATTCAGCGCTCAAATCTATACGCACTTCTTCGGCTGCAGTATTGGGCAGATCGTCTTCGCTTTCAGCGGTCTCATTCTCCTGTACCCACTTGGCATACAAAACAGTATCCTGCGTGACCACATCTGTTTCAAAATCCCATAGGTTTACGCACTCCTGCTCCTGATACCAGGCTTCAAATATATAGTCTTCGGCTACCGGGATATCAGGTTGTGTAAGTATTTCGCCCTCGTTTATAGTTTCCGACGCGATCTGCTCCCCGATACCCTGCATATCATAGGTGACAATATAGGCGTTATCTGCTTCTATTGCTTCTTTCGCCGGTTCTACTGTTGCTTCTTCTGTCGGTTCTACTACCTCCTCCTCTTCACCAATCCACTTTGCATATAAAGTGATATCCGCCTCTACAACATCCGTTTCAAAATCCCATTTATTTTCCAACTCTTCTTCCTGATACCAGTCATCAAAGAAACTGCCCTCTTTGACCGGTTGCTCCGGCAGGATGATCTTATCATTTTCTGCTATAGATTGTGCGGGCACAACAGTTCCGCCATTGGATTCAAAATTTACGGTATATCTCTCCGGAGTGTCTTCATCTGTGATGCCGTCTTCCGGTGCGGTCATCTCTTCTTCCTCTTTCGTATAAGCGAAGAACCTAACACGATACTTAAGATATGGCTTTTCATCTTTCGTGATCTCCACTTGAAAAGCATCTCCGTCTGCATATTCCGATATGTCAGATGTATCCGGACGGAAACTAATACAGCCGCTCTGTCCACACTCATCATTGTCGACAGCGAACGATCCGTCTGACTTTTCCTCAGAAAATGTCCATTCTTTCCCATCGGCCTCCCTTGTAAGCGTTACACGAATGTCCGAAGCTTCCAATGTTTCACCAGTTGATACAGACCAGGGATATTCCCTGTCAAAATAATCAACAGGCATATTTTGAGCCGGCCATGCAACGCCAAATACCGTGTCGCCTTTGTCGGAGCAATCTTCAGTATACATCGCGCTGTACATTCCATTACCGTCTTGGACCACACCAAAACCAATCTGTTCCAATGATGGCTGCAACAGCCGACCACGCCGACTGTATTCGTCCTGATCTGCCATCCATGTCTCAATGATCGTGCCATTTAAAGTTTGTGACTGCTCACCGGTATAGGCAAGGTTGGAATTTGAAACGCCCTCACGGCCTTGTTCAAACAGTTCCTCGGACATCCCTTCCGGCCTGGACGGCTCCTGGCTCAATTCCTGATTTGCACTGCTTAAAACAGCCGCTGCCTGGCTAATATGATTGTATTCGTCATTTAACTGCAGTTCATAAGACAGGCCTGCAATGAAACGGATCTGACGGACCATCGCCGCAGCTGATCGCAATGTGGTATCAGACAAAGCACCTGCTTGATAAGGTGCTGTTAAATCCGGTTTTTCCGTGTAAGTGACAGCGTCTGCTTTGTCGGCCTTTTCCTGGTCAAGAAATTCTATGATTTCTGAAGTGCTATGATACTCCACTTGAAGTTTTGAATCTGTATCGTTCTTTTCCGAGTCTGATCTGTCTGCTGAACTTTGAGCCTTGCCGTCTGCTGTTTCTTCTGTTTCCGGCTCTGTAATTTCCTCAACAGAATCTGTTGTCTCTTCCGAATCCATAGGTTCTTCATCTGAATCTGTCGCCTCTCCAGAGTCTGTAGCTTCTTCATCTGAATCTGCTGCCTCTTCCGAGTCTGTAGTTTCTTCGTCTGAATCTGTTGTCTCTTTCTCTGTTTCAGTATCTGCTGCCGTATCCTCTACCTGGTCAGATTCTGTTGATTCCTGTTCTGAGACGGGCTCTTGCCCTGACTCCGGCTGTTTTGTAACGCCTTCCTGAGAAGCAGAAGTTTCCTCTTGTGTTTCTCCAACTGCCGTCTGTAATTCTGTGGGGCGTTCCGCTGCCAGCACAAGAGAATCGGCAGTCGTAAACACCATTGCCATAGACAATACCAGGCATAACAATCTTTTCTTCATAAAACCCTCCGTCTTTTGATATATTTCTTATCAATTTTATGAAAACAAAAAAATCGGATATTCCAATACCATTTTATGGGAACATCCGGTTTTATTTTACACCATTTCCATGAAATAGTGAATACATAATACAATATTTTTCTGCCATTTTATAGGACAATAGTATAAGCGGCCGTTATATCTTCTTTGTCTTTCCTGGAATGACATAACGACCGCTTCAATTTATTTCAATATTCAATTTTTCCTCTTTCCCGGCATCCTTTCATGCCAAACTCTCAGTATACTGGTTACCGTCTTGATTCCTTTCCCACATATGTTACATAAACAATTCCTAACCTCAAATTCTGCTGTACAAGTATTTTGTCAACAGCTCGTTCCCTTTCATATTTGTTAGGTGTTCTGCTTCATCGTGGTCAAGTTTCTACATTTGCCAATGGAATCCTCTCCCTTCCGAAATATCTACTTCATTTGTCTGCTGTTATCCGAAACTTGCATTGGTCTCTTTACCAATGCCTCCAAAGCTTTCTACCATGTTATTTCTCTAAGCTTTTCTTCTTCCTTTGGCTTTCCTTTGATGTAGTTATATACTAACACATATTTTCATTCTTTTCAACCATTTTTTCTATATTTTTGTGATATTTTTTAACAATCACATTTCTATCAGTTATTATTTGATAAATCAATTAGTATTCTGACTATTTTGAGGCAGATATAAAGTCTATACTTTCACTATGTTCACCTGGTGTGCTGACATGTCTATGTTCGGCCGGCTGCACACAGAGTGAACTTTCAATCTGCACGACAAGAGAAGGCGGTGAGGAAAAGTCCGTTTCGCTGTACAGCAAAATCCCCGGCATATCCCATAACAGACATAGGACAAGCCGGGGCTACCGATTTTACTGCCATCTTCTATTCATGTCTAAGTGCCTCGATCGGACTTAGTCTCGCCGCTTTTTTGGCCGGGTAGATTCCGAAGAAAATACCCACTGCCGAGGAGAAGAGAGCCGCGAACAGCACCGTCGTAGCCTTCACTTCCGCCGGAAATCCCAACATACCGCAGATTCCTATGGCTCCTATGGAACCGATGGCTATACCCACCAGACCGCCGATCAGGGTAATGATGCCGGCTTCCGCAAGAAACTGCAGCAAGATAGAATGAGTCCTGGCTCCTAACGCTTTGCGGATACCGATTTCTCTGGTCCGCTCCGTCACGGAGACCAACATAATATTCATAACGCCGATACCACCCACCAGCAGCGATATGGCCGCCACGAAGGAGATAAACACCGTGACAACACCCAGGATGCTGTCAAACTGTGACTGTACATCGGCAAAACTCTGCATCATGATCTTATTCTCGCCACGCACATTATGCTTACTCTCCATCAGTCTGATGGCATCCGCCGCCACCTGTGCAGAATACTCCGCCTTCTCGGCCACAATATAGAACTGGCTGAAATCTTCCACCCAGAATGCGTACCCGGCACCCAGCGTGGAGATCGGCATTTCTACCTGCAGGTTACCGACGCCATTTAACGCAGAGATCAGCGTCGCCTTGCTGTCTTCCCTAACTCCGACGATCGTCATCTCTTGAGTCACGTTATAGATCGTCAGATCAAAGCTCATCCCCACCACATCCGTTGTGCCAAACAACATCCTGGCACTGCTCTCGTTGATCACACACACCTTGTGGGCCGACAGATAATCGCTCTGACTGAAATATCTTCCCTTTGCCAATGGTTCTGTAGCCGCACAGTATTCCAGCGCTTCATTGCCGGCATACACGATTGCTTCAAAATTTCCTTTCTTCCCCTCAGCATCTGCCCACATGGAATACTGCGGTGTAGCGCCTTTCACATGCTCCACTTTCGCCTGGACCAGTTCAAAATCCTCGTCCGTGAACACCACCTCATTGCCTTCCACGGCATCATTCGTATACAGCGCTACCTGTCCGCCTGCTATGCTCTCCAGCTCTTCATTGATCTCGCTGCGCATCCCGTTACCGATGGATATGATCAGGATAACGGAGGCGATACCGATGATGATGCCCAACATGGTGAGAATAGAGCGTCCCTTGTTGCTCTTGATATTCATCAGGGCGATCTTGATATATTCCCATATTTGTGCCATTACTACAACCTGTACCTTTCTTTCCCGTGATGCGTTACTCCTCCATGCCCGGATTCTGAGGGAGTACCGTCACCGGCGTACCCTCTTCCAGTTCCTGTCCGGTAGTCATGATCACTGCCTCACCTGCTGTCAATCCTTCCTGTATCTCAATATCGGTATCCGAAGAAATACCTGTGATGACACGCTTCTTCTTCACCACGCCATCCTCAGCCACAAACACAAAATCACCTTCTCTGTCCGCATTGACCACCTCCACCGGCACGGTCACAACGCCTGTTGCCGTAGCCATATGGACTTCCACTTTCGCTTCCACCCCAAGGAATATAGACTGATCCGGGTTCTCGATCCCCACCTCGGCTCCTACCACTGCCGCACCGCTGGCGTTGGTGGTGGCCATCCTGTTGATCTTGGTCACCTTGCCCTCATACTCCTTCCCGGCAATGGTGATCTTCGCACTCTGGCCGACTGCGATCTTATCCAGATCATATTTGGATACGGTTATCTCCACCTTGACCTTCTCCGTACTTTCCACGGTCAACAGCTTCTGTCCCTCTTGCGGCGTTGCTCCTTCCACGATCTCCACTTCCGTGACGACACCGTTAAAATCCGCCATCATGCCGCTTTCCACTTCCGCGATGGCCGTCAGAGTATCCTGGTTGTTCATTTTCTCCATCGCAGTATTGGCCTCCAGCTGGCTTCTGCTGCCACTGTCCATGGACCCACCCTCGGATGCGCTTTTCTGAGATTTCATCTCGGAACGGTATTCCTTATAAGCGGCGATCTTCTCCTGGTAAATGTCAATCTCCTTCTGCCATGCCGCCACCTCTTTGTTGTTCTGCTGCTCATAGCTGTTGTACTGGACCAGCTTCTGCAGATTCAGATATTCCTCCGAATCCGGCTGATCCGCCCAATCCAGCAGAGAGATCTGCAAAAGCGTCCCCTCATGGGCGAGAGCCGTCTTCTTGTCATTGATCTTCTGCTCCAATTCCTTCACATAATTCTCGCTGTCCGAGATCTGTTGTTCCAGGACTCCCAGATTCACATTCGCTTCCCCAAGTTCTGCTATGTATTTATTGTTCTTGTAAATGGAACTCGCGTATCCGCCCTCATTGGCCTGCAGCTTTAACTGTGCCATCTGCTTCGCTTCCTCAAGGGCATCCGCATCAAACTGCAGTAAAGATTGTCCCTTTTTCACGCTGTCTCCCACCACTGCATCCACAGTCCCAACCTTCACAGCTACGGGTGCGAAATACGTCTTCGCCTCCTCGCTCTTGACCGTGCCACTGGTGCTCAGATTCTGCTCCAGATCCTGCACGGCGGCCGTTACGGTGCTGACCATCAATCCCATACTCTGCGCCGCCAGAGAATTCCTGATGAAGAAAAGCACGATCACAAGCGCCACACCACCAAGGACGCTGCGCCGTATGATCTTCTTTTTCCGCGCTTTGTCCATGGGCTTCTTCGGCATCTTCTGTTTCTTCTTCCTGCCTTTCCCGCTTGTCTCGTCTTGTGCTTCCCCGGCCAGGCTGTCTGTTGTTTTTGTCATGAAGGCCTCTTCCTTATCTCTTGTCGTTGTACTGCTTGTAGCAATACTGTTATCCGCCATCTTCTTTTCCGCCTTACTCATTATCCTGCTTCCTCCATTTATATTACTTAAGCTCCCCAAGTCCCCTTGTCCCTGATCATATGAATCATATGAGATTCGGGAGACGATTCACACATCTTCCTGATAGAAGTCTTCCACGATCTTACCGTCCATGATCTTCACCACCCGTTTGGCCTGTGCAGCGATATCATTGTCATGGGTGATCAAAATGACTGTCCGTCCTTCTTCATGTAAGCCTTTTAGAATGTCCATGATCTCTCTCGTAGAATTAGAATCCAGATTGCCGGTAGGCTCATCAGCCAGTATGATCGGCGGCGCCTGTGCTATGGCTCTGGCGATCGCCACCCTCTGCTGCTGTCCGCCAGACATCTCCGAAGGCTTATGTTCCTTACGGTTGCCAAGTCCCACCTTATCCAGTGCCTTATCGGAAAGCTGCAGCCGTTCTCTCTTGCCTACGCCCCGATAGATCAACGGCAGCTCTACATTCTCTAATGCCGTCAGACTGGGAATCAGATTAAATCCCTGAAAAACGAACCCGATCTCCTGATTCCTGATGTCGGAAAGCTCATCGTCCGACATACTGGCCACATCATGTCCATGCAGATAATACTCTCCGCTGGTCGGTACATCCAGACATCCTAACATATTCATCAGCGTGGACTTCCCTGATCCGGAGTGTCCGATGATCGCCACGAACTCCCTCTCATAGATCGTAAGGCTCACATGATCGAGCGCCCTCACTTCATTCTCGCCGGGATTGTATGTCTTGCAGATATCCCTGATCTCCACCAATGCATTCATTGCACCCATCTCTATCCCCATACCCCTTTCACTCTCTGTTAATTTCTGTTATCTGTAACGAACCTGTCCTTTCATTTTCTTCAAAAATATATTGTACCTTTTCATTAAAAATAACTTTCAATCAATAAATTATCATTGATTTCTTAAAACGCTCCTAGAAAAACCTTAAATTAATCTTAAAAAGATAAAGTTCATTGCTTTATGTCATACAGGAAATGCGATAAAATCTCCTATATGACAAAAAATCTGCATCATGAACGTACTCCGTCCAAGATGCAGATCTGTTATACAAAATGCTATCATTTCTTATGTCTACTGCGTAACATTCTTCACATTGTCCGTCACCTTCCGGCCCGCCGGAACATGCGCATGCTTTAAGATTGGACTTAAAGGCTTATAGATGACCAGCGTGACCGCAGAGGCTGCCACACTCTTGATGATATTGATCGGAGCCACCGCAAAACATACAAAACTGGTGATGCTGTTGATATTTCCGTTGATCTCAGCTCCCGCCGCAATGATAGCCTCAAGAGGCATACCGAAAAGCTTGGAGAAGGCCGGCAGCAGATACACACCGTTAAAGGCCGTTCCGAATACCGTCATCACCAAAGACCCTGCCAGACAGGCGAGCACCGCATTTTTCCTTGTCTTCTTAAACATATAGATGATGGAAGCCGGCAGTACCAGACTGCAGCCGATCACGAAATTAGCCAGATCGCCCACGAAAGCCGTGCTCGTTCCCTTCACGACCAGTTTCAGCAGGATCTTGCAGAATTCGATCATCACGCCTGCCACCGGCCCGAAAGCAAAGGCTCCCACCAAAGCCGGAATCTCACTGAAGTCCAGCTTGTAGAATCCTGGCGCCAGAAACAGCACCGGGAAGTCAAAGATATGTAAGATCATCGCCAGCGCCGAAAACAGACCGATCATGGTGATCTTCCTGGTGCTTAAGATCCTCTCCGTAATACCGTCCCTCTTGTACACATACTTCTCAGCCGCGTAAGCAATGACAAACAATCCCACTGCCACCCCTGCACATACCAACACAAACACAACATTGTCCGCAATACTCTGTAATAATCCGTTACCCATTCTCTTCTTTCTCCTTTCCTGTCTGACGGAAAAAGTTCTAAAAAATCCCCGGAACATAAGCTCCGGGGATCATAGACAAGGTAAACAATACGGCACACAGCCTTAACATGCATGTGCCACACTGTCATTTCTTCTCTCATCCAGACTTTACTGTCGGTTTTGGAATCTCACCAAATCAGCTGCTGCAGTTTCACATGGTACCAAATGATGTATCATCGATACTGAAGCAGGTCGCGGACTATACCGCCGGTAGGGAATTGCACCCGACCCCGAAGAACTTTTTCTTATTTACGGATAATATGATAGCACGGAAATACAGTAAAATCAAGGCTTTTTAGTAATTCATTAAGTATGATTTTTTTCGAATGTTACAGTTCACGGCCTAACCGGCCGCAAACTGTAACGCATCCAACCCATTCCAAGTGTCTACGTTCCACTCCGGTCGGCGCTTAACAAACGTCCCCCGGACGTTTAGCGCCCTTCGGCGAGAGGCTGGATGCCTGAAACCGTAAAGTTATCGGCGAGTACTACGTACTCAATGCCCATGCAGCAAGGTGCAGGGCACCGTAAATAGTAACTTTCGAATTTCCATAGTAGGGCTGAAGACATACTATTTTCTATCATTTCCAAGCTGCCCGAAAGGTTCATTCCTTCACCGCTCATGAACTGGCTTGACCAATACACTGCTAAACGTATATCCCAATTACAGCAATAGATCATTAGGCATCGTTGGCAACAGAGCACATTGGAAAGAGTTGTTGAAGAGATCCGTACAAAAAAGCAGGCCACGAAAAAAACACCTTCAGATGATTAATCCATCCGTTGGTGTTTCTCTTTTATCTTACGGCATCATAATGTGACCACATACGAACAATCTTTATTGTTCCTTCATATCCGTCACCACCAATGACAACTGGTTCATGATATACCTGATAAACCAGTCGGTGCTGTATATTGATCCTTCTGGAATAATAACTGTTTAGGTTTCCCACCAATCCCTCATATGGCGGTGGATTCTGAAAAGGATTTTCCGCTACAATATTTAATAGATTCTTTGCTTTTGAATCACCCCTTAAAGAATCTTCCTGACTATTTCTTTGCTCTATTGGCTTGATCACAGGTATATTGCTTTAAGTTTGTGAGTGCTTTTCGGGCTACTCGGTTGCTGTTGTGTTTGGTTGTTTTGATTGATGTTGAGATTATTATAATTTATGGGTACCATTATTTAATCGCTTTGTGATATACTAAATAAAAATAAGGATGAGTACTATGTCTGATGGGAAAAGACCATATATTATAAATGGTGAAAGAGTAACTTTAGAAGAATATAGAAAAACAAAATATGAAGATTTAAGAATACGTGTTCCTAAAGGAAAAAAAGAAATAATAAAAAAACATGTTGAATCTACTGGTGAAAGTCTGAACACGTTTGTAAATATAGCGATAGATGAAAAAATGGAAAGAGATAACCAAAATAAAAATACATAAAATAATCATTTCTTGCTATACCTTTATTTATATGCTATAGTAAAAACATAAAAGGGAAAGCCAGAGAAGCGGCTACCCTCGGCGGAACAAACTTTTTATCAAGTTCCCGGCATGTGCCTTTGTGTTACTGTCCAAATTTGTTCTGCAGCATTTTGATCGCTTCTTCATACCCCTGCGCTGCTGCCTTCTCAAGCCATTCTCTGGCCTTATCCCGGTTTTTATCCGTATTCCGCTCATGATAATATCTGGCGCCACATTCATATTGCGCTCTCGCCAATCCCTGCTCCGCCGCTTTCTGAAACCAGTTCATCGCCTCATAACCGTTTCTCGGTACAGACTTACCGTATGCATACATAAGGCCGCAGAAAAATTGCGCCCACGCACATTCCTGCTGCGCCGCTTTCTGAAACCAGTTCATGGCCTCTGCATCGTCTTTCTCTACACCTTCTCCATTATAGTACATCTGTCCATATTTAAACTGCGCTTCCGCATAGCCTTGCTCTGCTGCCTGCTTAAAACAGGAAAACGCTTTTGTATAATTGTTTGCCTCATATGCTTTCATGCCATTCTGAAACAGCTCCATTGCCCGTATGCATTTCTCATCCTTCCCTTTCGCCTTGGGCACAGTCTCCGGAACTACATCTGCATCAGACTCAGACAACACCTCCGGAATCACTTCTATATCCTCCCCGGACATCACCTCCAGAATCACTTCTGCATCAGACTCAGACACCATCTCCGGAACTACTTCTGTCTCTGCCTCAGACACCGCTTCCGGAATCACTTCTATATCCTCCTCAGACATCACCTCCAGAATCACTTCTGCATCAGACTCAGACACCATCTCCGGAATCACTTCTGCATCCGATTCAGGCTCCATCTCACCGGCAAGAGCACACAAAACCGCCCTTAAGGCTAATCTTAAGAAGTTTGCCCGAACACCGCAATACACATCAACTCGTCGTCCGTCCCGCAAAGTAAAAACCAAATGCGTATTCCTGCTGCCGCCCAGCTCTACCTGCATGATCTGGTCATATGGCAAAGGCCGTGGAAGTCTTTTCTCATCCAGTCTGGATCTGTCATAATACATCGCTTCCGCGGTGAACAGATACCCCTTCTTCCCCGAACATAATAAATCCTCTTCTACAAGAGCTGCCACATCCTCAGGCATACAATCGGAGGCAAATGATTCGATGGCGTTCTTTATCTTCTTCTGTGGGAGCTCTCCTTCCATATAGATGCAAGGCGGATAATTATTATGCTTGACAGCATTCACATCCTCCTGCTTTACTGAAGCTATGGCCTTCCTGACCAGTTCCTTCTTATTCATACCTTTCTCCCCTATATATTCTCATAAATCACTTAATATATCGGCTATGCTCTATTCCGCAAGCCATACAACAACAAAACCCCAGGGACAGAATACATACCATCCCTGGGGCCTAATGCTCAATAGTTGCACCCCATCTCAGCCTTGACACAAATACTCAGAACAAAACGAACAACGCTCGTTTGCGAGATTCGCTTCGCGAACTCGTATCAGCGGAGGAATTTCCTATGCCAGAACAAAAAATCCTGCCTGCAGGATTCTCCGCCTGCGGTAGGTCGCTCTAGCGACATTATTCCGTTCCGCCGCAGTGCGATGCAAGTATCAAAATGCACAATGCTACTGGAACATTCTCAGCATAAAATTCTGCTGGTTCATCTGTTCCCGCATCATAAAGTTCTTATAGCCGACTAGAACTTCCTGTTTCTTCTTCTCGGAAACTGCCTTCGGCAGATCCAAATCCTCCAGACGGCTTCTGGAGCCAAGCTGCTCTAAGGACGCTCTCGTATTGTAATTAAACGTATGTTCCAGACGGTTGGTATAGGCTCCAAGACTACCCCGCTGCGACGTCACCGTCTTAAACGCCTTGTCGATGGAATCCAGGCTGAAGTCAGCTGATGTCACATCAAGATCGGCAATCCCCAGCGCTTCCAGTGTAGAATTCGCCATCTGAATCTTCATACCGCCGCCGTTGGGATTCGTTGCCAACCCCATATCAGCCATACTGCCGTCCAACAGCTTCTGCTCATTCAACGAGGTGTCTTTCGCCAGTGACTGAATACCCTCCTTCAACTGGTCAATCTCATTCTGGTAAATCTGTTTATCCTCGGCAGAGTTCAATCCATTCATGGACCGCAATGCAAGCTCTCTGATCCTCTGCAGATAGTCTGTCACACCGTCAAGCGCGCCGTCCGCCACATTCAAAGCGCCTATCCCGGCCTGCGCATTCTCGGCACCCACACGAAGCCCGGTCTCTTCTCTCTGCATCTTCTTCGCGATCGCGAGGCCTGCAGCGTCATCCGCTGCCGAATTGATTCGCTTGCCGCTGGCAATATGAGCATATGAATTTAAAAATCCCCCATTGATCGTCATCGCACTCATGTCTGTCCCCCTTTCCTGCAAATACCTGTCGTCTGCTGCACCGCAAACAACAGTTCATCTGTCAATCCCTATAGTAAACTTACATCATGCTCAGCCTGCCGTCGGGCGGGCCGCATGGCCATCCATGCTATGAAAGTCGAAGACTTTCTTAGTAATACATTATTAATATTCTACTGTTATGTTCGCTCTTTCGTTACCTTTATCATAACATATTTTCCGGAAGCGTCAAGCTGAATTCATCATTGACCAAGGAAACGGTAATGACCGGTTACTATTCACGGTGCCCTGCACCTTGCTGCATGGGCATTGAGTACGTAGTAC
>CAJUQJ010000030.1 GCA_910588215.1 uncultured Lachnospiraceae bacterium | reverse complement strand
TTGAAGGGTCGTTTCGTCTATCATATAACGGATCGCTTTTTGTGAAAGAAGGGCTGGGTTATCTTTTAACTTTTGAGCATTTGATTGATACAAGCCCCGATAGCGGGCTTGCTTTCCGCCCTCTTACTCCTAAACTTGAAACAAAAATGTATCTAATATGGAAAAAATATCAAGTTTTTACTCCTATTGCTGAACGATTGCTGGAAATGTTGAAAGCCGAGCTTTCAAAGTAGAGGTCAAAGCAATGCTGTAAGATATTTATTGATGCAAGCAGCCAGTACAAAAACACAAACAAAACGAAAGGTGGAAAACATTATGAAAACAGAAAAAATCACAGCATAATTGAGGGACGCGGTTCCGCATACTTTCCCATCGATCAACTGTACCTGTTTCATCTCGCATAGTTTCTTAATAATTTCCACTATGTCTCTTTTTGTTTCTCCACACTTAATTTTTCTACGATATTTTGGAATAAACACAATATGATACGTGCAATTCCAACGAGTATGTTGTATACTTTGATTATCCATTTTGGATACCTCCTATGTTTTGATATGGCCTGCGAAACCAATATCATTGTAACATAGGAGGATTTTTGTAGTGAAAGTATACTCACTGCTTAATTTCTAATCTGCCGGACGACAGCAAAGACAAAAGCCCATCCACCGTGGCACACTCAGTATCCCCCTATAGAAGCTGGGTATCCTTCATCAATTTAATGTGTTCGTCGTTATTCTCTTTAATCGTCCTGACATCCTTCTCTTCGATCGCCTTGACAATATTCAAATGCAGGATCCATGACAGATCGATGACTTCCTCCATCCGTTTGGAATCTTTCAGATTCTTACGTACGATCAGTGACAAGGTTTCTATTTCATTTATGTATTTGATCAGCCTGCGGGAATTTGAGATATCCGCTGCCATCAAATGAAATTGAACATCATAATGAGTATGCATCTTGATCTGTTCTTCCCGGGGAAGCGCCTGAAAAGCGTAAATGTGGTCATACATCCTTTTGATATCTTCTTTGGAAGCCCTCTCCGTACATTTGATATAGCAAAATTCCTCCAGAACCTGGCGAAGTTCCAGCAGATCTATCAGTTCCTGCCTGGAAAGTTGTACGCAGTACAGACCTTTTCTTTTTACATAATCAATAAATCCGTTCTGTGCCAGCTGATTGACCGCTTCCCGCACCGGGGTACGGCTGGTCCCCATCTGCTCTGCGATCACATCCTCTCTGATCCTCTCTCCCGGTTTTATCCTGCCATCCAAAATCTGATTCAGTATATACTCATATGCGTTTTCTGTAAGTACGGTATTGCTTTGCAAAGATATGTTCCTCTCCCCTCTGACCCGGAATACTACTCCGCCTTCTATCACTTATTCCTCAGTCCATTTGTACTACATTTTTGTAAAAATGTCAACTTTCAATCCCTGCAAGCCTCTTTGCAAGTTCCTTTTTCGCATCCAGGCCTCCCTGTCTGCCAATCATAATGCGCTGCGCCTGAGGGCTGCCGGCGCCATGCAAAGATTCCGTCCGATATCCTACCGCCGCTGCTCCCAGCGTCATATTTTCAATCAGCCGCAGGATCCGCATTCTGTCCATCACATCCACCTTGCTGCTGCCCTTAAAATATTTCCTGCACAATGCTCCCACTTCCGGAGAATTGAAATCCTGTTCCGAAGGCATGGTCACCATCAGTCCACCGGCAATATCCTCCGCAAGTCTTGCGATCTCGTAAGGGAATCTGGTCACATTCTGTTTACATACATTGGCCAGCAGATTGTCGATCTGGTAATTGCCGGAGGCCGTTGCCTTTCCTTCCGCGGAACAGGCGATGCCGCAGCAATAGAGTGTTTCATTCAAATGCATCATCTCGATCAGTTTATCCTTCACATGGGAAGCCTTCTCGACGCCGTTATATTCCGCAGCCACTGCTGCTGCTCCGATCAGGACATCGCCCACCCCCGCTTTACAGCCGCCGTAGCTCTGTCTGTGATACCCGGCAAACCGCTCCACCAAAATGCCTGCAAATTCATACTCTTCACAGAGGAACACCCGATTCCACGGCACGAATACCCGGTCGAATACCACCAGTGCTTCCTGCCCACCGAATTTACAGTTACCGCAGTCCATACAGCTTTTGCCCTCCAGCTTTCTGGTATCGCAGGACTGTCTTCCATAGATCATGGTGATGCCCGGTGCATCCGAAGGTACAGCAAAGGATACCGCATACGCCTTATCTTCCTCTTTCAGCGCGATGGTCGGCATGATGAGCTGTTCATGGGAGTTTACGGCGCCGGTCTGATGTGCCTTCGCCCCCGTGACGATAATACCGTCCTTTGTTTTTTCCACGATATGCAGGTACAGATCCGGATCCTCCTGTCTGCTGGGAGAAAGGCTCCTGTCCCCTTTTGGATCCGTCATCGCTCCGTCAATTGTCAGGTCCCGCTCCTGCACGTGCCGCATATACTCGCAAAATCTATCGTGGTATCGCGTGCCGTATTTTTGATCCACCTCAAATGTGGTGGAATAGATTGCATTAAATGCATCCATGCCTACACACCTTTGGAAGCAGGAACCTGTTTTTTCTCCTACCAATCTCTGCATCTTCACCTTATTGATCAGATCCTGGGCACTTTGATGAATATGACAGAAACGATTGACCCGCTCTCCCGTAAAGCCGGAAACAGCCGTCATGATCTCCCGGTATTCCGGATGCTGCGCCAATGCATAGGTCATTGCCACCGAATTAATGGATGGCCTGATCATGGGATGATCCACAAAATTCTCCACCTTTTCTCCAAACAGATACACTACCGTTTTCAACTTTCTCAAACTTTCAATATATTCCTGTGCCGTCATAAAACCCATATTACTCCCCCATTCCTGCTCAAATTTTCCTGTCTTTTATCATGAAGAATAACGGCCTGCTTACAGACCTCATGCAAAATTACAATAGCGTGCCAACGACACATCCTGGAATCCCAGTGCCTCAGCCTTCGTCTCCTGACCACGCGCTACGCGCTCTACCAGTGCGAACAGTTCTCTGCCCGCTTCCTCAATCGCCTTCCCTTTTGTCAAGACCTGACTACAGTCAAAATCTATGTTATCTTTCATCAACTCTGCGGTCTCCTGATTGGCCGTCAACTTAATCACCGGAACGATACCCGATCCTGTCGGCGTTCCATGGCCTGTAGTGAAGACCACCATCTGGGCACCGGCAGCTGCCATGCCCACAATAGATGCAATATCCTGCCCCGGCGTGTCCATCACCACAAGCCCTTTCTGCGTAATCGGCGCACCGTACGGCACTACTTCCTGAATCACACAGTTCCCCGCCTTGTGGATACAGCCCAGGGATTTCTCCTCCAAAGTCGTAATCCCTCCTGCGATATTGCCCGGTGTAGGATTCCCGCTTCTCGGATTCTCTCCTGCCAGAAGGAAATCTTGCTCATATGCTTTTATCATGGAAAGGAGCTGTTCTTTCACTTTCTCGTCTCGGCAGCGCTCTCCAAGGATCGCTTCCGTACCGATCAGCTCCGGCGTCTCGGATAAGATCACGGTAGCGCCCTTTTCCACCAGCAGTTCACTGCATATACCTACCACTGGATTTGCCGCCAATCCGGAAGTAGGATCCGAACCGCCACACTCCGTACCCAGGATCAGCCGGTCAATGGAGACTTCCTCCACCGGCACCTGGTCTGCCTCTGCCCGCATTTTCTGCGCCAGTTCTACGATCCGCGCTGCCGTCCTCACACTGCCTCCTTCTTCCCGTATCACCAGAACCTCCAGTGGTTTACAAGTCTTTGCCCGAATCTTATCTGCCAAAAGCGATGCCTGCACTACCTCGCAGCCGTTCCCCACCAGGATTGTGCCGTATACATTGGGATTAGCCGCCAGTCCTGACAAAGTTTCCAATGTAACCTGTAGATCCCGACGGCCGAGGGAGCAGCCGCCCTGGTTGGCGACGTAGACCGCTCCCTCTGACTCCTCTGCCGCAAACCTGGCCGTCTCACTGGCGCAGAGAGAACAGGGCAGGATTAACACATGATTTCTGACTCCCACTTTTCCGTCCGGTCGTTTATATCCTCTCATATTCTATACCCTGCCTCCTTCTTAAACCTGCGTGCCTGCATCCAGATTGTGTCTATGTACCCAGCTTCCCAAGGCAATTTCCCTGGTTGCTTCCCCGATCCTGGCTCCATATTTCAAAACAGTCTGTCCTTTATACAACTCCTTGATCGCCATCTTGTGGTACTGCGGGATATCCTCCATGGCAGTCTGCCCATAAACCGTGCCTGACTTTACATAAGAAACTGTCTCACCGGCCTTCACTGCCTCCGCAAGGGTGACCACATGATCTGCAGGATCGATCAAAATTCCATTTATCCTCATCTGGAATCTCCTTTTCACTATATTTCTATGTATCTCTCACTAACCCCCATGATTCTGCTCCGCGGAATCTCAAAATCCAAAGACAAACAAGTTTGTCTGGGAGAATGCCCGTATTTTGGGCATTCTCTTAAACATTTAGCAACTCTTAGGCTGCGTTCTTTGCTGCCTTAGAGTTGGTTAATGTTTTTCTCACGTTATTCTATACTGAGTCTCCGATAGGTTTCATAACGCTCCATGGCCTCCCGCTCCGCTTCCGCGAACAGTTTTTCCGCCAACATCGGATCCTTTTTGTACAGAGAGGCAAAACGTACCTCACTCATCAGGAAATCTCTGAATCCCGTCTTCGGTTTTCCGGAATCCAACACAAAAGGGTTCCTGCCTTCTTCTGCTCTTCTGGGATCATAGCGGTACAAGTTCCAATATCCGGCTTCCACTGCATTTCTCTGCTGTTCCCTGGTATGTCCCATGCCGCCCTTGATTCCATGGTTAACGCAGGGCGCATATCCGATGATCAGAGACGGGCCCGGATAGCTCTCTGCCTCCTGCACAGCCCTTAACGCCTGGACCGGATTGGCTCCCAAGGCAATCTGCGCCACATAGATATCTTTGTACTGCATGGCCATCATGCCGAGTGCTTTCTTCTTTCCCTGTTTTCCCGCTGCGGCAAATTTGGCGATGGCTGCCTTCGGCGTCGCTTTGGAAGACTGTCCGCCCGTATTGGAATATACCTCTGTATCGAATACCATCACGTTAATATCCGCTCCGGTAGAAAGCACGTGATCCAAACCACCATAGCCAATATCATAGGCCCAGCCGTCTCCGCCAAAAATCCAGTTGGAGCGCTTGCTCAAATAATCTTTCCTTTCCAGAATCTCTTTCGCGAAAGGCACAGAACCGTTCTTTTCCAGTGCTTCGGCCAGCGCGTCCGCCCGCTGTCTGGTGCCCTGGGACTGTCCATAGCCCGTAAGCCACTCCTCTGCTGCCACTACCAGTGCCTGCTGCCCTGCTCCTGACTGCTCCTGACACCCGGTCAGATCGCGGATCATACTTTCTACTTGTGCCCTTATCTCCTCTCTCACCGCCTGGTACCCAAGAAACATACCCAGCCCATATTCCGCATTATCCTCAAACAAGGAGAATCCCCATGCCGGCCCATGTCCCTGATCGTCCTTCCTGTAGGGCACCGCCGGCGCGCTGCCGCCCCATACAGTGGCACATCCAGCTGAGTTGGAGATCATCATCCGGTCGCCGAAAAGCTGCGTGATCAGACGTGCATATGGCGTTTCCCCACATCCTGCGCAGGCTCCCGAGAACTCGAAGTAGGAAGGCAGAAACTGGCTCTCCTTCACACTATACTGTTCTTTCCTGATGGTTTTTGCCCCAAGGCGCTTCTGCAGCCATGCCCAACTCTCCTTCTCCCCGGCTTCTCTCTCCGCAAGCGGAACCATCGTCAGGGCATTCTCCCGGGTCGGACATACATTCAGGCAGTTACCGCATCCCGTACAGTCCATCGGGGAAAATCCCATATAGAAATACTTCTCCGAATAGCCCTTTGCAGGCCGCGCCAAATCCCTGATTCGCTGCGGCGCCTCCTCCAACTCCTCTGCAGAGAGAAGCTGCGGACGGAATACCGCATGAGGACATACGAGAGAGCACTGGTTGCACTGCAGACACCTGTCCGGATCCCAAGCCGGCACTTCCAGTGCGATGCCCCGCTTCTCATAACAGCTCGTCCCCGTGGGGAACGTGCCGTCTTCCATACCGGTAAATGCACTGACAGGAAGTTCATCCCCTTTCTGTCTGTTCATGGGCGTCATGATATTGTTGACAAAAAAATCCAGTTCCGTTTCCCCGGTGGAGATGTGCTGCTCCTCTTCCTCCGTTCTTTCGCAGGTCAGAACACTTAAGTCTACCTTGTGGATCTGCTCTACAGTGGCATCGATGGCTGCAAAATTCCTGTCGATCACTTTCTGCCCCTGGTGTCCGTAATTTTTCTTCACTTCCTGCTTTAAGTAATTCACGGCATCCTCCATGGGTATGATGTCGGCCAACGCAAAAAAGGCTGTCTGCATGATCATGTTGATGCGTTTCCCAAGCCCCAGCTTTTCGCCCAGATGCACGGCATCGACCGTATAGAACCGAATCTTTTTTTCCTTTATCCTGCGTTTCATGGATACAGGAAGCTGCTGGTCTAACTGCCTGTCATCCCAAATGCAGTTTAACAGGAAGATACCATTTTCCTTTATCCCTTCCAACAGATCATAATGCTTGACATAGACCTGGTTATGACAGGCAATATAATCCGCATGATCGATCAAATAGGAAGAACGGATCGGGCTGTCACCAAACCGGAGATGCGAAATGGTTATGCCGCCGGATTTTTTGGAATCATAGGCAAAATACGCCTGCACATATTTATCCGTATGATCGCCGATGATCTTCACCGCTGACTTGTTCGCACCCACCGTACCGTCCGATCCCAGACCCCAGAATTTACAGTTGACCGTTCCCGCCGGCGCGGTGTCCGCAAATTCCCGTTCAACAGGAAGCGACAAATGTGTTACATCATCCACAATGCCTACCGTAAAGCCATGCAGAGGATGTTCCCTCTCTGCATTGGCAACAATAGCCGCCACATCCTTTGGGCTAAAGTCCTTAGAGGCAAGCCCATAGCGGCCGCCAAGGATCATAGGCGCTTTTTCCCTATGACAGAAAGCCGCACACACCTCCTGATACAGCGGTTCTCCGCCTGCCCCCGGCTCTTTCGTTCTGTCCAACACCACAATCCTTTCGGTGCTCTCGGGAAATGCCGCCACTAACGCTTCTGCCTGGAAAGGGCGGAACAGACGCACCTGCACCAGACCATATTTGGGTTCCTGAGCATTCAGATGATCCAGCGTCTCTTTGATCACCTCGCAGGAAGATCCCATGGCTGTCATGACTATGGAAGGATTCTTGGCACCGTAATAGTCAAACAAGCGATAGCGCCTGCCGGTTTCCTTTGCAAACCTGTCCATATATGTCTGCATGATCTCTGGCAGCGCCTGATAGAATTTATTGACGGACTCCCTCTCCTGGAAAAAGATATCCGGGTTCTGGGTGGTGCCTCGCAGTACAGGATGATCCGGATTTAAGGCTCTGTCGCGGAAAGCTTTCACCGCCTCCCGGTCCAAAAGCGTCCTGACCGTATCTTCCTCCACCACATGAATCTTCTGAATCTCATGGGAAGTACGAAATCCATCAAAAAAGTGCACAAACGGGATTCTCGAACGGATTGCCGCCAAATGGGAGAGCACGCCCATGTCCATACACTCCTGTACCGTTCCAGAAGCAAGCAGGGCCGCCCCTGTCTGCCGGATACTCATCACATCCTGATGATCGCCAAAGATACTGAGAGCGTTGGAAGCCAGACTCCTGGCGCTGACATGCAGTACGCCGGGCAGCAATTCTCCCGCGATCTTATAAAGATTGGGAATCATCAACAAAAGCCCCTGCGAAGATGTGTAGGTGGTGGACAATGCACCTGCCTGCAGACTTCCGTGAAGGGTACCCGCCGCTCCGCCCTCGGACTGCATTTCTATCAGTCTGACCGGTTTCCCAAAAATATTCTCTTTTCCCTCTGACGCCCATTTATCTACCGCCTCCGCCATCGGCGAAGACGGCGTGATCGGATAGATTGCCGCCACTTCCGTAAAATAGTAAGATGCCATCGCCGCAGCGGTATTGCCATCCATCGTTGCTTTTCTGCTCATCGGTATAACCATGCCTCCTTCTTAATCCTTTGTCTTACTTAAAGTCCAACCGCCGACGTATCCGTAAGTAGATTACAAAATATCAGCCGCGCCTCTTTCCCTGTCAAGACTGACCGTGCTCAAAAACGATCCGTCCCGAACAGGATGAGAATTCTTCCACCGCTTTGTCAAACTCATTAAGCTTCCTTTTCTTCGCCACAAAACTGCTCAGATCGATCTTGCCTGTCCGCAGGATATTCATAACTTCCGTCCAGGTCTCATACATTCTTCTGCCGAAAATCCCCGTTACGATCAGTTCCTTATAAACAACACCGTACATGAAATTCTGATAAGTAAGAGTCCCCTCCACCATACCCACATGTACGATGGTGCCGGCGATCTTGACCGCCTCTACCTCCTGATTGATCACTCTCTCATTACCGGTAAAATCAATGACCGCATCCACACCGATGCCATTGGTCTCACGCCTGATCACCTCTGCCAGATCCTCCTTACGGCCATTGATCAGAATATCCGCGCCCCTTCTCCTGCTCTCCTCCAGTTTTCCCGAATCTATATCCAGCGCAAAAATCTTCGTACAGCCCAGGAATCCGGCGATCTCCACCGCCATCTGCCCAATGGTCCCCACTCCTGCGATCAGGAGAGATCTCCCGGACGGATCGGCTTTGGATACGGCATGCATGGCCGTTGCAAAAGGTTCCAGGATGGCCCCTTCTTCAAACGATATATTCTCCGGCAGCCGAATCAACGCTTTTTCGTGCAACGCTATGTAATCTGCAAAACAGCCGTCCACCGTCCTTCCCAGAACCCCCATGTGATTGCCGCAGATATGCTGGTTGCCATTCCTACAGGTTTCACAATGTCCGCAGGGAATATGGGTCTCCCCCGCCACTCTGTCCCCTTCCTGATAGCCCTGCACATCCTCGCCCACCTTAACGATGGTGCCGGCAAATTCGTGTCCCATAACAAACGGAAGATCATAATTTGCTTTCTCCACCAGCGGCGTCCAGTCGTACACATCCACATCGGATTTACACAGTGCGGATGCCTCCACCCTGATCAGGACTTCATTTCTGCCTATCTCCGGCACCTCCACCTCTGCCACTGTCACTCCCGGTTTCCTCGTATCCTTTATCAATGCCTTCATAATATATCATCCCTCTCCTTTCCTTGCTTTCATGTTTTCTCTATTCCGAATCCTCCCAAACTCCCCTTTTTCCAGACATATGCCGCCTCCTCGCAGGTTTTTGCAAAATACAGATCCTCTTCCCCCCTGCTGATCACCTCGAAAGAGCAGATATCCACCTGCGCCAGGTCCCCGCTTTGCGCAAGCGTCCTGTAAAACTTCCGAATCTTTGCCAGCGAAAAATCTCCCCCTTTTATGGAAAATAGCGGATGTTTATCTCCATACAGAGGATGCCATTTATCCCGGGAAACAGAATTGGCCAGATGCAGATGCCTGATCCAGGGCTTCAGAGCCTTGAATGCCGGCAGCACATCCCAGCCAAGCTGCACTGCATGACTGGTGTCAAATGTAATACCGATCCTTGTTTCCGGCATCGTCTGAAACAATGCCTGTACCATGACAATATCTCCCACCGCAAGCCATGGTTCCCCCTTGTCATTAAAAAATTCCAGTGTGATCTGCGGCCCATCCTGCCCCAGCCATGATTCCATCTCCAGCAAAGAATTCCGCATCTGCCACAGGATGCCGTCTCTGCTCTTTCCGTCCTGCATCTCCCAGGCAGGCCCGCTTAAGATCAGCATCTTATCCGCCTGCATCCGAACAGCGCTTTCATACAGCTTCAAACAGTCCGCCACACCCTTTTTGCGTATTTCATCGCACCCTGCCGAAAGATCCACCTTATCCCGCTTCATGGGAAATCCCGCCAGAAATACCGATGCCATCTGCAGTTCCTTAAGCTTTTTACCAATTCGCAGTTCTTCCTCCGGTTTCCCATGAAAATAAAATTCCACACAGTCGAACCGTTTTTCCTTCACCTTTTGGAACAGTTCCAGCAGCAGCTCAGCGTTTTCCATAGCCTGGGGATACAGAGCCGTCAGACAGATCCCCTTTTTCATCCGTGCTTTTTCTTCCAATTCTCAATCTCCTTTACCGGACGATTCCAGAATTTTTCTGGAGATCTCCAACACCTTCCGTCCCACGGACAGACCGCAGGGAACATCGATTCCCTTTTCGATGCACGCCACAAAGATACGATTCTCCTCAAGATAGCCGTCACCATCCTGGAAGATATCCTCCAGACGCTCCTCCGTCTGCATCCCATCCGCCAATCTGGTAATGACCTTCGTGTTGTCCCAGATGTCGTCTCCCTGTAAAAAGACGGAACCCTTCGTGCCGATCACACCCTTGATATTGTACGGAATATGACTGGACCAGCTTGCTGTCAACGTACCGATCGCACCACTTTCAAAAGTCAGCACTGCATCCACATTATTGTCAAACGCCGGTAATGCCTCCACCGTTCCCTTTACCTTGCCCGATACCTTCACGATATCCCCGGCAAGGGACTGGAGAAAATCAATGTCATGGGACAGGGATTCGATCGCCATGCCGCACACAAATTTCCTGTCTGTTCGCCAGCTGTCCTGCAGAGTACCGCTAAATCCCGGCCCGGGACCCACCCGAAAGCAGAATGCCTGCACCACATCTCCAATCTTTCCCGCATCCAACAGATTCTTTACGATCTGATATCCCTTACGAAATCTCTGCGTGAACGCCATCATGCACTGCACGCCGTATCGCTCGACACAGGTTTCCATTGCCCTTGCGTCTTCCAATGTTACGGCAATGGGTTTTTCCATCATGATATGTTTCCCCTGTCTGGCCGCCATTTCCACATACGCCACACGTTTAGAGGGCGGCGTCAGAATATGTACCATATCGGCTCCTGCCATCTCTGCTTCCAGATCCTCCACGGCCCTGCTGTCATACCTCAGCGCAAGCCTACCGGCTCTTTCCTTGTCAACATCATAGATGCCGATGATCTCAACACCCAGTTTCTTCATGGCCTCGCAGTGCTGCGATGCGATACCGCCTGCACCGATCATAATCGTTTTAAACATCTTTCCCTCATTTCTCCGCTGTCTTCCCGTAACCGGCATACCGATCAGATAGATTCATACCGTGAAAACATAATATGCGGCTTTCGCCTGTCCTCATCCGTAAACGGTATAAAGTCTCCGTTCTCGCCGATCTCCGGTGAAAGTTCCACGGACATATACCCAGAGTAGCCTCTTCTTATCATTTCTCGGATCATTGCATCGTTGTCTGTCCCGCTGCAGCCGAACCGACAGAAAGACTTCCTGCCAAACTGCCCGTTTTCTTTTAAATGCAAATGATTGATCCGTGGTGCAAATGCTTCTATAAATTCACCAATAGATTCTCCTGCCGCCTCCAGGTGCCCGCCGTCCAGGCAGATACCTACATGGGCGCTGTCTATCCTGTCAAAAAGGTAATGATACGCCTGCTGCCCTGCAAGCACATTGCTGCAGTGGTTCTCCAGACAGAGAAGAACATCCGCCTCCTCCGCATAAGGCGCCAGATTATACAGTTCCCGCAGCAGATCATCCAAGAGCGCATTAGTACCTGTTCTTTCCCCATCCCGGTCCTCTATATGCATACCGCTGGCGACTACCCTCCGGCAGCCAAGTTCCACCGCCGCTTCTATGGCCCGCAGCTTGTGGGCCGTATTCCAGGAAAGCTGCTCCGACGTCGATCCGCCAAAGGCCGATACATGGAGGGCCACTGGCTGCAGTCCTGTCCCCTCGCACCGTCTTCTCATCTCCCGGATCCGTCCAGGCGTAAGAGACTCCGCATACCAGCAGTTAAACTCGATCCGCTCATATCCCAGACGCCTTGCATCGTTAAATGCATATTGAAAATTATTATTTTCAAAGCCGTCAAAAGACAGCGACGACGCAGCTAATAACAACATATTGACAATCCCGCTCCTTTCACCCTTTCAATCCGCTTGTGGCAACCCCTTCGATCAACTGCTTCTGGAAGAAAATGAATAGTATCATGATCGGAAGCATGGACAGCAGCGACATGGCAAACATGGCGCCGTAAGCGCTCTTGGCCGTCGAGTCGATAAACATCCGCAGAGCCAGTGTCACCGTATAATTCTCCACCTGCCGCAGATAGATGATCTGGGTAAAGAAATCGTTCCAGGACCACATAAACGTAAAGATTACCGTGGTAACAAACGCAGGCCGGCAAAGCGGCAGTATGATCCTGAAAAACACCCCGTAGGTACTGCAGCCGTCCACGATTGCCGCTTCATCCAGTTCTCTGGGGATCCCTTTCATAAACTGAATCAGCAAATATACGAAAAACGCATCCGTAGCCAGAAATTTCGGCACCACCAGCGGCATTACCGTGTCGATCCAGCCCAGCTTATAGAAATAGACATATTGCGGAACAATGATCGCATGCTGCGGCAGCATCAATGTCATCATCATCAAAGCGAACAATACCTTCTTAAACCGGAACCGCAGTCTGGCAAAAGCATATGCCGTAAGCGTACAGGAGACCAGATTGCCGATCACGCAAAATACGGAGACCAGAATGGAATTCCTGAAATAGGTACTGAAAGTCACCCTGCCGTTGGACTGCCAGCCGATCTTATAATTCTCCAGGGTAAAGTTCTGCGGGATCAGGCCCAGGTTCTTGAAGACATCACTTTCCGGTTTGAAGGAGCTTGCAAGCATCCAAAAAAGGGGATATAAAATAGCAAGTGCAAAAGCAAACAACACCACAAATTTGATTCTGCCCAATAACTTTCTTTTTTTGTACATGGCCTCCTCCTCTTAATCGTAGTAAACGAATTTATTGGAAATCCAGAATACCAGCGCTGTCAAAATACCGATAATGAACACCAGGAACCAGGCCAGGGCACTTGCATAACCCATTCGCATCTTGCCGAATCCTTCATTATAAATATGCAGTGTATAGAATAACAGGCTGTCCAACACACCGCCGTTTCCGCCGCTGATAATATAGGACTCCGTAAACACCTTAAAAGCACTGATGATCTGCATGACCAGATTAAACAAAATGATCGGTGAGATCATGGGGATCATGATCCGCATCGTTCTCTGGAACTTGTTCGCCCCGTCAATCTCCGCCGCCTCCATCAACTCTGCAGGCACCTGCTTGATGGCAGCCAGAAAGATGATCATCGGCGATCCAAACTGCCACATGCGCAAGATCACAAGCGTCCACACCGCAGTCTTCGGGTTTGCCACCCAGCTTATGCCCGTATTGAGACCAAACACATCCAATACCATATTTAGAATACCGTTCATGCCGAAGATCTGACGCCATAAAATAGAGATCGCCACGCTTCCGCCAAGCAGAGAAGGTATATAGAATGCCGCCCTGAAAAAGGACAACCCTTTTATTCCTTTGTTTAAGACAAATGCCAAGATCAAAGATACCAGAAGCTGCAGGGGTACCGACGCAAATACATAAATAAAAGTCACTTTCAGCGCATTGCTAAAATGCAGATCTGTCGTAAACATTTTAATATAATTATCAATGCCGATAAATTTCGGCGGCTGTAACAGATTATAATTGGTAAAAGAATAATAGAATGACATGACCATCGGCACGAATGTCAATGACAGAAAACCGACGATCCAAGGCAGCAGAAATATCCATGCCGCATATTTTTCCCACAATTTTTTCTTCATGTCTGCCTCCTTTAATCAAGGACCCCGCTGCAAGCAACGGGGTATCAAACTTGCAACGCTGCAGAGCAGCGGGGTATTTGACCCTCGCGTCAGTCGCCAAATGTCTGCAAGCAGCCACTCGGCTCGTTGCTCACTGGAATAACGCGAAATGAACAAAGTTCGCTTGCGAGATCTGCTTCGCAGTCTCGTAAATCCGGAGCAATTTCCTGATTAGAAGAGCACCTTTCGACACCATAATCCTATTGATAGGATTATGATAGGATGAAGTGCTGCCTTAACAACAACACTTCATGTCCTGCATAGATCAGTTTGCGTTTTCGGCGATCATTTCATTGGCAATGCCGATGATGTGCTCCGCGCCTTCTCTGGCTGACATCATGCCGGTGGCCACCATTTCCGCCGTACCGTTGATCTCATCCTGAATCGCCCATACCCCGGGAGCCTTAGCGACAAAAGGCGGCGCCTGCGCTGCAACCATATTCACATATTCTGCTGCTGCCACATCGCTGGGATCCGCTGTCTTGGACAGTTCTTCCTGTACCGTGAGAGATGCGGGTACGCCCAGTTCCTGATTAAAGACCTTCTGTGCTTCCATGTTGTTTACGAAGAAGTCAATATACTCTGCCGCCAGATCCTTCTGCTTGGAAGATTCTGAGATCCCGAATGCGGAAGTGATCAGCAGATCACCATGCTTTCCGTTGTTCCCAACGGGCACCTTTCTGATGGCCAGCTTGTCTTCCATGGAATTCTGATAAATCTTGTACTTATTTGCATTTTCAAACATACATACGACTTTTCTGTTTACCAATGCACCTTCTTCCCATGCTTTGGCGAGCCATTCCTGCGTCCACTCTACACTGGGGAATGCACCCGCTTTTCTCATGTCATCCGAGAACGCGTACCAGCTTTCCAGGGTATCCGCACTTGGTGCAAAGTTCCCGTCCTCATCCAGCCACTCCTGGCCGTCTGTACTGTTCTCACGGATCCATACCCAGACGAGGTCGTTGTTGGTATAGATATCCATTCCGGCATAGGTGTCAGCGCCCAGCTTCGCCTGCACATCCTGCAGGAACTGTGCATATTCATCCCAGGTGATATCCTGGTCTGCCGGCCAGAGTTCTACTCCCAGTTCATTTAAAAAGGTTTCGTTGATATACAGTGTCTGCGCCGTGATACCGAGAGATATCATGTAGAGCTGATCCTCATATTTGCCGGTATCAACAAGATCCTGATTCCAGCCTTCCAGATTGATTGCGCCGGATTCCACGTAGGGTTGAAGTGGGGTCAGCACACCTTTGGAACAGTACTCCCCAATCTGATTGGATTGGAACTGCACCACATCCGCCGCACTGTTGCTGGCGTACGCGGTAGACTGCGCCACCCAGTAATCGTTCCAGCCAGGGCTTTCCGTTACGATCTCCACATTGGGATGCTCCGCCATAAACATATCGTTTATTTGATAATAGATCTTATCTCTCTCCGTAGAACCCCACCATGCCACACGCAGTGTCTGTTTCTCACCGCTGTCTGCAGCAGCTTTGTCCTCTGCAGGTGCTTCAGCCTCATCTGTCGTCTCCGCCTGGCTGTCTGCGGGCTCGGATGTCCCGCTGCCGTTATCCACCGGTGCATCCTTACCGCCGCAGGCTGTCAACAGAAGTCCGCATGCAAGACCAAGCGCCAATACCTTTTTCATTCTACTCATCCTTTTTCCTCCTTTTGCATTCCTTGCGTCATTTATTTATAAATACATATCTTACTTTATTATGTACCTATAAATCATTTGTAAATCATCTCAAAACCATGTGATTCGCTTTCAGTGAACCATTTATTGTTAACGATAGCAGATGTTCTGCCCTATTAGTCTCCCTTCGCGACTGTGAAGTTGGCCCAGTTCTCTGAGAGCACTTCTGTATCCTTTGTCACCGACATATCCACCCTGCACTTATGTCCGTCCCATTCCTCTATTAAGGGAAGCACGATATGATCGGGAATCTCCGCGGAGTCAGGCAGAATATCCAGATAAAATGCGTTCTCAGCCAACACTTCTTCCGTCTCCAGATCCGTGACTTTCCACGACAATCTTGCATCCTGTATGGTCTCGTAATGGTCATTGATCAACCATACTCTCCCGGTAAAGGATCTGCCCGGTGCAAATACCTTCTCCCTGCCAAGTCTGTGCGGATGAATACAGGGTTCCAGGCAGACAAGTACCGGTGTGTAAACCTGTTGCATATAGTCATATACTTTGTACGGTCTTCTGTAATAATCCAAGAGCCCCGAGCCGATCATCGGGCAGGCGTCGCTCCAGTAATAAAGATACATCGTGGAGACAGGATCGTACTTCTTCTGTCTCAGGAACTCAATCTGTTCCTTTACCGATTCCGCCTCATAGTTCTGTGTATTCTCAATAAACTCCTCGATTGAATCGCCCAGCTTCACTTTGCCAAACTTGAAAGTATTCGAGTAAAACAATCCCCAATATTCCCAGGTATCCCAGTGCGGCGGCCACATCTTATCTTCGGGTATGAATGTTTTCAAGGTCTCCATGCAGGGGATGGACTGGGATCCAAACTCCACAATATTGGGCGGGACATTCAAGTCATGTACATCCACATCACCGTCATTACAGCAGCCCAGCATGATATTCATCACGCCTTCCCGATAATCTCCCAGATGCACCCATCTCACCGGATCGACTGACTTTAAAGTTTCTTTTAGGATCTGGCAGAGTCTAAAGTAGTTGTTGGGTTTGTCCGGAAGCAGATAGATTTCCGGTTCCTTATACACCGACCACATACCCATACAGGCATGATTGGTAAGCATCATTCCCATATCCCGTATCATGTCTGAGGCACGCGAGATCAAATCATCGTCGTCGCTGACGCAGTAATGCAGGGGGAACACCTGCCACATCAGCAGGCCCAGTTCATCACAAAGTGTATATACGCCGTCTCTCTCCACATGGCTTCCAATACGGATGGAGTTGATGTTCATACGGATCATTTTCTCGAAATCCGGCTTCCACATCTCCATCCCTGCCTCGCTCATCCACAAGCTGGAAATATAACGCATACCACGCAGGAAGATCTTCTTCTTATTCAGGTACCAGATACCGTGCTTCTCGTCGTACTCCACTTCCTTGATGCCAAAGCGGATGGTCGTCTCATCCTCCTGCCAGCTTAATGTCACCTGGTAAAGGTGTGGATAGCCGTGATCCCAGGTCCACCAAAGTTTCGCGTCTTCTACCGTCACTGCAAGTTTTACTGTAGTCCTGCCGGGCGGTACTACGATTTCTCTGCCGCTTACTACTCTGTCGTCTCCCTCAAAATTCGCGGGCAGGATCAACGCCCGCAGGCTGCCCTTCACGGGTGCGTCGGTCTGATTGTTCAGGGTGACATCCATGCTGACCAACGCGGAACCGGTATCCTTATCCTGGCCGTCCCCCGCCCAGTCCTTTTTCAGTACGATCCTGGTGGAGATCTTTGCGTATTCAATAAATTTGTCCGGCCTTTTTACCAGTTCCACCTGGTCCCAGATCCCCGCTGAGTTCCCATCCTGCCGGAACGACGTCATTGCGCCCGGTCTGTGCATGGCATCGATCATATGTCCTTTGATCTGGGTGATTGCCTTCGCCTGATGGCGCTGGTAGGGTTCTGACAGCGGTGTATCCCGATCCGTGCCGGCATTGATATATTCTGTCTCATCACGTGGCGCGCTGTCTCTGACCAACAGCTCGTTTTCCGCCCCTTCCTGTAAGTAATCCGTAATGTCAAACTCGAAAGGATTAAATATACCTTCATGGTTTCCCAGATACTCGCCGTTGAGCCATACATCTGCGATATAGTCCACCGCCCCAAAACGCAGCCAGATATGCTCGTTCTTTTTCTTTGCCGGCGTCTGAAAGGATGTCCTGAACCAGATCGTCCCGAAGTAATCACCGATTTCTGTCAGATACCAGTTATTCGGCACCTGGATTGGTCTCCATCCCTCCGGATCCATTAACTCCCCTGTCCTGAATGCCTCTGCCGTCCTGTCAGTTTCTTCCTTCTTATATTCCCAAAGACCGCCCAAATCTATGGTCTGTCTTCCTTCATAAAGCATTATCATATTTTCCTCCATTCCGAAGCGTCACAAATTCAACCTTTCCTCCATTTAAGCATGCGCTTTGATCACCGTATTGTTCCTGGATAAGACTTTGCCGTTCTTATCTTTCACCCACATATCGATCACATAGCTGCCCACATAGTCTCCCGGCAGAATCCATGAAATCTGGTCTCTTACCTGTGCGCTGTCCTCGGCAAGCGTTTCTGTCCATGTACGCTCCGTCAGAATCTCCGTGCTGTTTTCCCTGCGGATTTCCCAGTGGATCTGCGCATCCTCTACCGAATGGAAATGATCGTTGTTCAGCCAGATCTTCGCCCGGAACATCTGTCCTCTGCCGTATTTCTTCTCTCTGCCGATCACATGAGGCTCCTGTTCCCATTCCAGACTGATCAACACCTGCGTATATACCCCTCTCATGGATTCATATACTGCATAAGGTTCCCTGTAATAATCAAACAGGCCGGATCCCATGACCGGACATGCATCGCTCCAGTAGTACAGATACATGGAGGCCACCGGCTGATATTTCCTTTGCCGTAAAAGTTCAATCTGTTCCTTTACGACCAACGCCTCATATTGCTGCGTATTCCGGATAAATTCTTCCAGAGAATTGCCCATCTCCACCTTGCCTCTTCTGAACTGGTTCCAGTAGAACAATCCCCAATATTCCCAGGTATCCCAATGCGGCGGCCAGAGCTTATCTTCCGGTATGAATTTGCGCAGGCTTACCAGGTTTGGCACGGAGTCCGCACCGAATTCCACTATATTTGGTTTGATCTCCGCCGTGTGCACATCCATATCGCCGTCCTGGCAGGAACCAATCATAATATTCTGTACGCCTTCTCGATAATCCCCTTTGTGGATCCAACGGATCGGGTCTATGCTTCCCAGAGTTTCCTTCAAAATATCGCAGAGTTTGAAATATACGTTGGGCCTTTCCACCAATTCGTAGATCTCCGGCTCCTTATACACCGACCACATACCCATACAGGCATGATTGGTGAGCATCATTCCCATATCCCGCATCATATCGGAAGCACGGTTGATCACGTCGTCAGAATCACTGATCACATAGTGTAACGGGAATACCTGCCACATCAACAGCCCCAGCTCGTCACATAGCATATAGAGTCCATCCCGCTCCACATGGCTGCCGATCCTGATGGAATTGATATCCATGTCCAACATTTTATCAAAATCCTTTTTCCACATTTCTTCATTGGCTTCGCTCATCCATAGGCTGGAGATATAGCGCATACCTCTGAGGAAAATATGGCGGCCGTTTAAGTACCACTGCCCTTTGTCATCCGTGTGAATCTCTTTCACACCGAAGTTCATCTCCACGACATCCTGTTCCACACCGATCTTAGCCGTATACATGTTCGGATCACCATGGTCCCAGGTCCACCAAAGTCTCACATCGGGAATAGTCGCCGTGATCTTAAAAACATTATCCCCAGGCTGCAGTACCACTTCCCGGCCGATGGAACATTGGGAATCGCCCTCAAAATTATAGGGTCTGATGTCTAACGTGATATTCGTTTTCACCGCTTTCCTAGTGCTGTTATGGATATAGACATCAAAAGCCGCAAGACCTGTGCCGTCCGGTTTATCCTGCTGATCCCCCAGCCAGTCTTTCTTATATCCGATCTTCGTGTAACTCTTCACATACTGTATATAAATATCCGGTCTGCATACGAGCTTAACATCGCCCCAGATACCGCCGGAATTGCCGTCCTGCCGGTAAGCGGTCTTACAACCTGGGCGGTGCATGGCTTCGATCATATGCCCTTTGATCTGAGTTATCCCTTTGGACTGATGCACCTTATATTTCTCAGACATGGGAACTTCCATCTTATCTGCGGGAATATATTCCGTTGTATCCTTCGGTGCACTGTCCCTGACGATCAGAAGATTATCGCCCTCCCAATCAATGCAGGATGTAATATCATACTCAAAGGAGTTAAACATTCCTTCGTGAAATCCTAAATAAGAGCCATTCAGCCAGACCTCTGAAATATAATCCACACCCTCAAAATAGAGAAAGACTCTCTTCCCTTTCATCTCCTTAGGAGCTTTAAATTTCCTGGTGTACCAGATCGTTCCAAAATAATCGCCAATCTCCTCCGTAAGATACCAGTTATGGGGTACCTTGACTTCCTTCCAGATATCCTCCTCGCCATTTGACAGATAGTAGCTCTGTCTCACGCCCACGTCATTCTGATCGATACGGTATTTCCATACGCCGTTTAAGCTTTCTGTTTTTCTGTTATACAATGCTTGAAACATTCACACGCCTCCTGTTTTGTTGCAGCTATGCAGCCTTTGGCTCATAGTTCCCGAATCTGTCCTGTTCCAGGGTTTCATTTTTCCTCCATTCCGAAGCGTCACATACTCTGCCTGAACTTGTTCAGTTTGTTGACCTAAATTACTCATCAGAGAATTTATTCAGCCTTCTACCGGAAATAGTTTCTTTACATTTTCAGGTGTCATCTTTCTTTCCAGATGCAATCCCTTCAGTTCGATCACGATCAGTTCCAGTAAATACAAAACTCTCGTACCTCTCTCCAAATGCCCGACATGCAGATCCTTCACGCCACCGATGGAAAAGTGAAAATGCGCTACACCGTTAAATACGGTTCCTGTCAATCCGCCAAATTCAAAAGGTCCATCCAGAGACAAAAATTCATCTTCCGCCGCAGCATCCATGCTGGTAGGCCTGTGATACTCCAGATGAGCTACACTGCCCACTGCGCTCGCAATAAATGCATTCCGGACACCTTCCTTTTCCAGGATAGATTCCACACTTTCAAACAGTTCTTCCCCTCTGTCGAGTTCTATGACAAATATTTTTCCTACCCCGTCTCCACTATAATATTTCATATCCCTACCATCCTTGTGTGTAAAATTATAATTTATAAATTATAATTTATATATATCACAATAAGCACATTGTGTAAATATTTTTATTGTCTTTTTCTATTATTTGGTTATTATATACAGTTACTATTCGTATTATATATATTTTTTATTCATTTTCACCTCCTCACCGAAGCATTTTGCACTGAGGACGCGAGCCGAATTTAGGAGTTTTCCGAAGGAATACTCCAATTTTGCTCTGCGATCAACAGAATTTGTGACGCTTCGGCACAAATTCTAATTGAACTTGTTCAGTTTGTTGAACTAAATTGCTCATCAGAGAATTTATTCAACCTTACATCACTTTTGATTCTCCAAGGACATTTCACAATCCCTATCATTTTCCAAACATCCATACCTCATATAAAAGTCCCTTTGTACTGAGTTTCCCACTCCTTCTGTCCTATTATCCCCATCGCCCTTTTCCGGCATACATCACTATAGAGGTAACTGGAATTCCGAAAAAATGAGGCTGCTGCAAACTGTCAGTTCATATGATACACGGCATCACGATTCTTTCATCATCAACCACATATCATATGACCGCCAAATTTTGCAGCAGCCTCATATCATATTCTTTCTATTATGTACTTTATCGGTAACAGATCGCTTTCGTCTGCCCGTTCTCTTTTCCCGCTATACCGGCACAGGTACCTGGGTATCCTAATGCAATCCCAGTTCCTCCCCTGCGATGGTTCTGATCTCATTCCGCTCCAGAACTGCCGACAACCCATCCGAATCCGCCACGCGGAAAATCATGCAGGCCTGCCCGTCTTTCTGCCCAAATACAGAATACATATACTCCACATCGATCTCGGCGCTGGAAATCACACTGAGTACTTTGCTAAGCCCGCCAGGCGTATCCGGAACAGCCACACCAACCACGGGTGTCATGGTCAGGATAAAGCCCTGCTCCAGAAGGATAGATGATGCTTTGGCAGCATCATCCACGATCAACCGCAATACGCCGTAATCCGTCGTCTCTGCAATATTGATAGCCCGCATGTTCACCTGATTCTGAGAGAGAATCCCGGTGATATCCGCCAACTGTCCCGCTTTGTTCTCCAAAAATACAGAAATCTGAGGTATTGTCATAACTATATCCTTGCTCCTTTCTTCACTTCTTATTTGATCAAATCTTACGCTTATCGATCACGCGTACTGCCTTGCCTTCGCTTCTCGTAATGGACTTAGGCGCCACCAGCCGCACTTTCGCATAGATGCCCAGCATTGCTTTCAGAGCTGATACGAGGCTCTTCTCCATCGCCGTGATCTTACCCAGATTATCGGAGAAATTCTCCGGCGACATCTCCACCATCACCTCGATCGTGTCGGAATTGTTGACGCGGTCCACGATGATCTGATAGTTAGCCGGATACCCCTGCTCCAGAAGCACTGTCTCAATCTGGGATGGGAAGACATTCACGCCCTTGACGATCAGCATATCATCACTTCTGCCCATCGGCTTGCTCATCTTCACATGGGTACGGCCGCAAGAACACTGCTTTCTTGTCAACACACAGATGTCTCTGGTGCGATAACGCAGCAGCGGAAAAGCTTCTTTCGTGATCGAGGTGAACACCAACTCACCCTTACTGCCCTCCGGCAGGACCTCTCCCGTATCCGGATCGATGATCTCCGCAATAAAATGGTCTTCATTGATATGCATACCCGTCTGCTCACTGCACTCGAAAGCCACACCGGGGCCGCTTGTCTCTGTAAGGCCATAGATATCGTAGGCCTTGATTCCCAGTTTATTCTGGATATCCTGCCGCATCTCTTCACTCCATGCCTCGGCACCGAAGATACCGGCTTTCAGTTTAATCTGATCCTGTAACCCTCTCTCATGAATACTTTCCGCCAGGAAAGCCGCATAAGACGGCGTACAACAAAGGATCGTCGATCCCAGATCCACCATAAACTGCAACTGTCTGTCTGTATTACCCGATGACATGGGCAATGTCAGACAGCCCGCCTTATGGCTGCCGCCATTTAATCCCGGCCCGCCGGTAAAAAGACCGTAACCATAACTTACATGACACACATCCTCGTTAGTACCGCCTGCCGCCGTGATCGCGCGGGCACAGCAGTCTTCCCACAGATCGATATCGTGCTGGGTATAGAAAGCCACCACTCTGCGGCCCGTAGTTCCCGATGTAGACTGAATCCTCACACAATCCGTGAGGGGTTTCGCCAGCAATCCGTAAGGATAAGCATCCCGCAGATCATCCTTCGTCAAAAAGGGCAGTTTATGCAAATCTGCCACACTCTGGATGTCCTCGGGTGTAACACCCTTTTCTTCCATTTTCGCGCGGTAGTAAGGCACATTATCCCACACGTGACGCACCTGCTTTACCAGCCGCTCATTCTGCCACGCCAGAATCTGCTCTCTGTCCGCAGTCTCAATTTCCTGTTGATAATACCGTTCCATTGTATCCTCCTCTACACTACTATGATCTGACTTGCTGCGGGGTTAACTGCATTATGCACTCCGTCCCAGTTCAAACGCTTTCTTATTTAATTCCAAGAATTTCGGAGGCACGCTGTGCTCGATGGCATCCATCCACTCCTCATCGGTAAAGTCAAAGTGCTTCGCAAGCCTGCCCATCAGCACCAGATTTACCGCCTTGCTGCTTCCGGCCTCCTCCGCCAGAGAAAGGGCATCCAACGAATCCACCTGGATACCGAGCGCTGCTATCTTCTCCTCCAGATTCTCCGGATATGCCGCCATACCTGCGATCACCGGCATTGGATTGATCTGCTGGCTGTTGACGATGATTCTGCCGCCCGTTCTAAGAAATTCCGTATAGCGTGCCGCCTCCAATAATTCAAAGGACAAAATGCAGTCCGCCTGCCCCTTATCGATAATGGGTGAACAGACCTTGTCGCCCCAGCGCACATACGTGACAACGCTTCCACCGCGCTGACTCATACCGTGCACCTCGCTTACCTTCACGTCAAATCCCTTACCCAGGAGCAAACGTCCCAAAAGCTTGCTTGCAAGCAGTGTGCCCTGTCCGCCAACCCCTACGATCATGATATTCTTTGTTTCCATGCTTATAACCATGCTCCTTTCTCAGTGTACAAATTTATGCCACCAAGTATGAATTTATCATTACAGATTTTACGGTTTCGTCCCCGCCATCCATACGGCCCGCCGGACGGCAGGCTGCGTATGACAGGGGATTATCATGTATTTATCCCAACGCATCAAATTTGCAAAGCTGCTCACACACACCGCATCCTACACACAATGTCGCATCGATCTTCGCCTTACCGTCCACCATGCTGATCGCCGGACATCCAATCTTCATGCAGGCCTTACAGCCTTTGCATTTCTCCGGATCGGAACAGATCGGCCCGGGATGCTTCACATACTTAAGCAGCGCACAGGGACGACGGGAAATGATAACGGAAGGCTCCTTCGCCTCCAGTTCCTCTTCGATCACTGTCTGGCAGATCTCCATGTCGTAAGGGTCCACCACCCTTACCCGTTTGATCCCCACAGCATGGCACAGACTCTCCAGATCGATCTTCGTACAGGGATCCCCTTTCAGGTTATAGCCTGTGGTAGGATTTTGCTGATGGCCCGTCATACCTGTGATAGAGTTATCCAAAATGATCACGGTGGAATCAGACTCATTATAGGCGATATTGATCAGACCCGTAACGCCGGAATGAATGAACGTGGAATCACCGATGACTGCCACTGTTCTTCTCGCATTCTCCCCATCTCCCGCCTTCACAAACCCGTGAAGCCCGGATACAGAAGCCCCCATACACACCGTAGTGTCAATCGCACTGAGCGGCTGCACTGCACCAAGCGTATAGCAGCCGATATCGCCCAATACCGTGAGATTCATCTTTTTCAAAACATAGAAAATACTGCGATGCGGACAACCTGCGCACATTACGGGAGGTCTGGCCGGAATGACTTCATCAAGCGCTGCTCCCGCCTGCACGTTCCCGCCCAGCTTCTCTTTTACCAAGTTCTGGCTAAGCTCCCCGATATTGGAGAACAGGTCTTTGCCGGACACCTTAAGCCCCAGATTCCTGCAGTGGGCTTCGATAAAGCTATCCAACTCCTCCACCACCACAAGTTTCTCGACCATAGTCGCAAAGTCTTTGATCTTCTGCTCCGGCATGGGCCAGATCATACCCAATTTCAATACCGGGTAGGTGTCTCCAAATGCTTCTTTCACATACTGGTAACAGGTGGAAGAAGTGATGATACCACAGGATTTGTCGCTGCCTTCCTCGATCCTGTTGATCTTAGCCGTTTCCGCCCATGCCGTCAGCGCTTTCGTGCGCGCCTCCACCTCCGGGTGACGTTTCTTGGCATTGGCCGGCATCATGATGTATTTCCCGGGATTTTTCTCATATTTTCTCTGTGCAGGCAGCACCCGCTCTCCTGTCTCCACCACACTCTGAGAATGACTGACGCGAGTACACATCTTAAGCAGCACTGCCGTATCGTATGTTTCCGACAGCTCATAAGCCAGCTTCGTAAAGCTGATCGCTTCCGCAGAATCCGATGGCTCCAGCATGGGAATCTTCGACGCCTGCGCGTAATGTCTTGAATCCTGTTCGTTCTGGGAGCTGTGCATCCCGGCGTCATCGGCCACGCCGATCACAAGCCCGGCATTTACGCCCGTATAAGATATGGTAAAAAGAGGATCCGCCGCCACATTCAGTCCCACATGTTTCATGGCACAGAAGCTTCTCTTTCCTGAAAGACAGGCGCCAAGTGCTGCTTCAAGAGCCACCTTCTCATTAGGCGCCCACTCCGCATATAATTCCTCATACTTCGCCGCACACTCCGTGATCTCCGTGCTGGGCGTTCCCGGATAACTGGATACGAAGCAGCAACCGCCTTCATAAAGGCCCCTCGCAACCGCCTCGTTGCCAAGCATAAGTGTTTTCATATATCCTTTTCCTCCTTAAATAACTCTGCTCTAATTTTGATCCCCGATGGAATCTTTCACGGAAACCGTCACCTTTTTGTCATAGCAGGAGAAGATTTCCTCTAATTTCTTTTGTCCGGGTGCTTTCGTCACCACACTCACTACCGGCACGATCACCAGTCCGGCCAGCATACAGAAGGCACCGGCATTGATCGGTGACTGTAAGAGTGTCGGAAAACTCGGCCGAAAGAAGATATTGGCTAACATCACCACTGTAGAAAACAGAAAACTCGCCCAGCAAGCCGCCTTCGTTGTCCGCTTCCAGTACAGTCCATAGAGGAAGGGCGCCAGAAAAGCCCCGGCCAGTGCACCCCAGCTCACACCCATGAGCTGCGCGATAAAGGTAACGTTGGACCGGTATTGGATCAGCGCCAGCACTACGGAGATCGCAATAAATACCACCAGCAGTGCACGCATCCATTTCACCTGTTCCCTGTCATCCATCTCTTTCATAATATTACCTTTAATGAAATCCAGCGTCAAGGTTGAACTGGATGCCAAAACCAGGGAAGACAGCGTGGACATGGAAGCCGAAAGCACCAGAATGACCACCACTGCGATCAGGATCGTGGGCAGCCCTGACAGCATCGTTGGCACCACCGAATCATACCCATTCGCTGCAATATCAATTTTGTCACTAAAAAGGCGCCCGAAACCGCCCAGAAAATAACAGCCGCCCGAAACGATCGTCGCAAATACCGTGGAAATGATCATCCCCTTGTTGATCGCGCTCTCGCTCTTGATGGCGTAGAATTTCTGCACCATCTGGGGCAGTCCCCAGGTTCCCAGACTGGTAAGGAGCACCACTCCAAGAAGGCCCACCGGATCCGGCCCAAAGAAGGAGTTAAATACCCCCGGCGCCGCGGACACCGACTCATCGCTCACCGCCGCCAGCGCATCCAGCGCCGCCAGGAACCCTCCCTGGCTGTTTAACACTGCCGCCACCACGGCCACGATACCGAATATCATAATGATACCCTGAATAAAGTCGTTGATGGCAGTAGCCATATAGCCGCCCGCAATGACATAGACTCCGGTGAGCACTGCCATCACGATCACGCACACGCTGTAATCAATGTCGAAAGCCATCCCAAACAGTCGGCTCAATCCGTTATAGAGGCTGGCCGTATAAGGAATCAAAAAGATAAAGATGATCGCCGAAGCCGCAAGCTTTAAAGGCTTGCTCTCAAACCGTTCTCCAAAAAACTGCGGCATGGTGGCGCTGTCCAAATGCTGCGTCATGATACGGGTACGACGCCCCAACACCGCCCATGCGAGCAAGGAACCAAGAAAAGCGTTCCCAAGACCTGCCCAGGTTGCGGCGATACCGTATTTCCATCCAAACTGCCCCGCATACCCAACAAATACCACCGCCGAAAAATAGCTTGTTCCATAGGCAAAAGCAGTAAGCCACGGTCCTACACTCCTGCCACCCAACACGAACCCATTCACATCGGTAGCATGTTTCCGACAGTAAAGCCCGATTCCGATCATCACCCCGAAGAAGATGATAAGCATCACTAATTTGATAAAAAGATCCATCTCCATTTCCTCCCCTTGTACTCAAAACATATGTTACGTCCAAGACTGCCCGTCTGCAGCACAGTCCACGAACGCTGCATACTGCCTGTAACTAATTACTGATCTGTGCTTCTACCAGACTGCCGTGACAGTAGCGCTCTCTCAACACCGGCTTCTCGATCTTCCCGGTCGGATTCCGAGGCACTTCATCGAAGATGATCTTCTTCGGCCGCTTATATCTTGGCAATTCCCTGCAGAATTCCATGATCTCCTCTTCAGTGCAGGAAACATCCTCTTTCAGGCTGATGATAGCCGCCGCGATCTCACCGAGTCGTGCATCCGGCAGGCCGATCACCGCCACATCCTTGATCTTATCGTTCCTGCGCAGGAAATCCTCGATCTGTACCGGATACAGGTTCTCACCGCCGGAAATGATCACATCCTTCTTACGGTCTACCAGATAGATAAACCCGTCCTCATCCATACGGGCCATATCTCCGGTATAGAGCCATCTATCCTTTATAACTTCGTCGGTAGCCTCCGGATTCTTATAATAGCAGAGCATGACCCCCGGCCCATGGACAATCAGTTCACCCACTTCACCCTGCGCAGTCTCTTCTCCCCGTTCATTCACGATCTTCGCTTCCCAGTGATAGCCCGGCTTGCCGATAGCGCCTACTTTATGTATATTTTCCACACCCAAATGCACACACCCGGGCCCGATAGATTCACTGAGTCCATAGTTGGTATCGTATTGATGATGCGGAAAATGCTTCTTCCAACGCTGAATCAGACTGGGCGGCACGGGTTGTGCCCCGATATGCATCAACCGCCACTGCTCCAGCAAGTAATGCTCCATCTCCACCTTACCGGTATCAATTGCATCCAGAAGATCCTGTGCCCAGGGCACCAACAGCCACACGATGGTACACTGTTCTTCCGTCACCGCCCGCAGAATCCACTCAGGCTTTACGCCCCGCAGAAGCACCGCCTTACCGGCTGTGATCAGTGAACCAAACCAGTGCATCTTCGCACCGGTATGATAAAGCGGCGGAATACAGAGGAACACATCCTCCTTCTTCTGTCCATGGTGATTCTGTTCCGTCTCGCAGGAGGAACGCAGCGCCAGATGATCATGCAGAATCGCCTTCGGAAATCCGGTGGTACCGGAAGAAAAATAGATAGCCGCATGATCCGTCTCTTTAAGAGCCACCGGCGGCGCACTGGAAGAGCAAAATCCCATCAGCTTCAGGCAGTTTTCCGTATAGGAAGGTCCCTCCGGTCCCGGAAAGAACATCGTCCGCACACCCGGCAGTTCTCCAGCGATCATATCCATACGACTGATAAACTCCGGTCCGAAAACAAGCACCTCTACGTCCGCCAGTTCCAAGCAGTACTTGATCTCATCCGCGGAATATCGGAAATTCAAGGGCACGGCCACACCTCCCGCCTTCAGGATCCCGAAATAGATGGGCAGCCATTCCAAGCAATTCATCATCAGAATACCTACCTTCGTCTCTCGTTTCAATCCACGGCTTAAAAGCAGATTCGCGAAGCGGTTCGCACGCCTGTCAAAATCCGTCCAACTTAACTCCCGGCGATAAGGCGCTCCATTCCCCGCACTCTCGATCAGGCTCGCCTCCCGCCAGGTCACCGCGCTGTCCCGCTCCTGAGAGGGATTAAGTTCCACCAAGGCCGTATCCGAACCGTACAAACGGGCGTTTCGCTCCAAAAACTCCGTAATCACCATGACATGATTCCTCCTTAGTCACATTGTAGATCATTTATTAAATATCACTCATTATGTATCGCATATTATATATCGCTTGTTGCGTATCGCATGCTATCTAATGATGTATCCGTTCATCGTGGCGTGGGCCACATAAGTCCCCAGTTCGTCATGCACCTTCACCTCATAGAGCGCCGTCGTATGCCCTTCTCTCAGACAGAAAGCTTCCGCAATCAGCTGTCCTCCCTTAGCCGAAGTCAGAAAGGTGATAGATGCCTGCTGACTGACCGTCACCTTCTCCGAATACCCATTGGCCGCAACAGCGCAGGCAATGTCTGCCAGAGTAAAGATCGCACCTCCCATGGGTACTTTATTCTCATTCATATGCCGTTCCTCTAAAGTCAGGGAACAGACTGCCCTCCCCGGTTCTGCACAATCGATGACAACGCCTGTGGCATCCGTCGCAAAATGATCGTTCTTAAATCGATTTCTAATTTCTTCCAATGATGACATAACAGACTCCTTTCCTAAACACGCATATGCTGCATAATGATACCGCTATGATCATAAACAAGTTTTAGAAGTGTATGCTTCTATTGTAAAAGACTGCCTTTCACACTTTAACACTTTTAATCGCTAAAGTCAAGAGAGGATTTGATACCCTGTCAGTTTGCTAGCGGAAATTCGACTCCCTCAAAACAAAAAGGGAAGGATTACACCTGTTCTTCCTTCCCCTCTATCTACATCTGACTATTCTCGATCGTTTCCTATCGATCTAATTGCTTTATTCTCATTCACTTTCATCCGGGTCTTATTCCCGCCACAGCACTGTCTCCCCGCACTTCAGCGATTCCTGCACCAGAATGATTCTCTGGTTGCGCGATCCCCGGAACTGTAGACTGATATCCTTCTGCGCCAGAATAAATTCACCATCCACCAGCACATCGATGCAGCCCAGAAATTCTTTCATTTCCGTCCACTGTCCGCAGAACCGTTCCATAATATCCTCCTCGAAACGATACCCCGTATAACACCAGATATTTTTCTCCGGATATCTCTCCCGCACTTTTTTCAGAAAAGGTAACAGCACTTGCCAATTCCCATACTCCATCGGCTCTCCGCCAAGAAGTGTCAGGCCTGCGATATAAGCCGGCTCCAAATAGGCAAGCATCCTCTCTTCCACCTCTTCATCAAAGGGCATCCCGTAAGCAAAATCCCAAGTCATCTCATTAAAGCAGCCCTCACAATGATGCGTACACCCGCTGACGAAAAGCGTCACCCGAACACCCGGCCCATTTGCAATATCACAATTCTTAATCTCAGAGTAGTTCATTTACCCTCTCCCTTGAACTCAGGTCAAATCCTCCCGTATAACCCACACTGATTACCGCTACCTTACACGCAGGATGAATTTTCATGTACAAGCCGACTGAATGAGGAGTTTCAGTCCGCTTTAAGTACTGCACTTGACTACTTATTTACAGATGCAGCACCCTCTCCTTGATCTCCTGGGTACGTCCCTGGTTCCAGAATTGGGTTCCGATATAACCACAAGTCCTTCTTGCCACATTCATCTTGTCCTGCTCTGTATTGCCGCAGTTGGGACATTTCCAAACAAGCTTACCATCCGTATCCGTAACAATCTGAATTTCCCCGTGGTAATCACATTTCTGGCAATAATCACTCTTTGTGTTCAACTCCGCATACATAATGTTATCATAAATATACTGCATCACCGAAAGCACCGCTTCCAGATTATTCTCCATATTAGGTACTTCCACATAACTGATAGCCCCACCCGGCGACAACTCCTGAAACTGTGACTCAAATTTCAGCTTATCAAAGGCGTTGATACCTTCCGTCACATGCACATGATAGCTGTTGGTGATATAATTCCTATCCGTCACCCCTTCGATCACTCCAAAGCGGTTCTGTAAGCATTTTGCAAATTTATAAGTCGTAGATTCTAACGGTGTACCATACAGGCTGAAGTCAATACTCGTCTCTTCGCGCCACTCTTTACATGCATTGTTCAGATACTGCATAATTTTCAAAGCAAAAGGTGTGGCCTCCGGATCCGTATGGCTCTTTCCGGTCATATACCGAACACACTCACATAGACCGGCATAGCCTAATGATATCGTGGAATACCCGTTATACAAGAGTTTATCAATCTTCTCACCCTTCTTCAGCCTTGCCAACGCCCCATTCTGCCAAAGAATCGGCGCCACATCGGAAGGCGTGCCCTTTAGGCGGTTGTGGCGGCACATAAGCGCCCGCCGACAAAGTTCCAGCCGCTCGTCCATGATCTCCCAGAATTTCTTCCTGTCTTTACCGGACGAACAGGCCGCGTCCACCAGATTCAGCGTCACTACGCCTTGATTAAACCTGCCATAGAATTTAGGCTGGTCATTCTCGTCATGATAAACCGTCAGAAAAGACCGACATCCCATACAGGTATAGCAGTTGCCGTCTTTCATCTTCTTCATGATCTTCTCCGAGATATAATCCGGCACCATCCGTTTCGCGGTACACTGTGCCGCCAGTTTTGTCAGATACCAGTATTTCGTGCCCTCTCGGACATTATCCTCCTCCAGCACATAGATCAACTTCGGAAAAGCCGGCGTGATATAAACACCCTTTTCATTCTTGACTCCTTGAATCCGCTGAATCAGCATCTCCTCGACGATCATTGCCAGATCATCCCTGAGCTGTCCCTCCGGCACCTCATCAATATACATAAATACCGTGATAAAAGGCGCCTGTCCATTGGTCGTCATCAGCGTGATGACCTGATATTGAATGATCTGTACGCCTCGCTTGATCTCATCTTTGACCCGTCTCTCAGCGATCTGCTTGATCTGCTCTTCGGAAGCTGCGATACCGGCCTCCTCCATCTCTCTTCTCACTTCCCTGCGGAATTTCTCCCGGCTTACCTGTACGAAAGGTGCCAAATGGGAAAGTGAAATACTCTGTCCACCATATTGGCAGCTGGCAATCTGGGCGATACTCTGCGTAGCCACATTGCAGGCCGTAGAAAAACTCTTCGGCGTATCGATCATTGTCTCGCTGACCACCGTACCGTTCTGTAGCATATCCTCCAGATTGACCAGACAGCAGTTATGCATATGCTGGGCAAAATAATCCGCGTCATGAAAATGGATGATTCCCTTCTCATGTGCCTCCACAATATCCGGCGGCAGCAGAAAACGCCTTGTGATATCCTTGCTCACCTCTCCCGCCATATAGTCACGCTGCACGCTGTTGACCGTCGGATTCTTATTGGAATTTTCCTGTTTCACTTCCTCATTGTTACACTCCAGTAGACTCAAGATCTGTTCGTCCGTAGAATTTGACTTCCTGACGAGCGCCCTTTTATACCGATAAGTAATATAATTCCTGGCCATCGTATAAGCACGGTATTTCATCAACTGATTCTCTACCATATCCTGAATCTCTTCCACGCTGGGAGAACGCTTCATGTCCTCGCAATTTGCCGCCACCACCTCGGCAATCTCATCAATTTCTTCATCTGTCAGCTTCTCTTCTGTCTTCACACTGTTATTCGCCTTACAGATTGCCGCTATGATCTTCTCCAGATCAAAAGCTACTTCCGCGCCACTTCTTTTAATGATCTTCATTTACAAAACCCCACCCATTTTCCTTTCCATCTCTAAAACTTCTATCCAACCACACACCATATGGTACAAAATATATGGTAAAGGTACATCGCGCATACTATATATTGTATCATTGTTTTCTATGCTGTCAAGGTACTGTGCGCTGTTTTATTCTTTTTTATAGGGCACTCCATACCGCTCCTTCTGCTCAGAACGCTCGAATCCGATCTTAACCTCTTTATGTGTCTCTTCCAGACCGGCTAGCACTGCCCTCACATTGACTTCCCGCTCCATGCGCAATTTATGAAGTCCGCCATCCGCAGCCTTCAACATTAAATAGAATTCTTTCAACAGAAACTCTCCGCTCTCACCACTTTCTTCCCGCAGGTATGCCTGCCGCAATTCTCCGTAAGATATATACCTGGTCTTGATAAAATAACGATAGAACAAATGAATCTCACCCATTCTGACTTCACCCAGATATTCCGCCGACTTATATTCCTGCTTTAAAATTTCCTGCTCTTCCTGTACTCTGCCCAAACATACAAATTTCATTCCGCATGTCCTTTCATATTATAAAGAGCACCTTTCGACACCCTGATTCTATATGACAAAAAAGACAGCCCTTACTTTTACATAAGTGCTGTCTCATTAAGCTGGAAAAGGGACTTGAACCCTCGACCTACTGATTACGAATCAGTTGCGCTACCGACTGCGCTATTCCAGCGTACTCCTGCAACAAAAACTATTATACTGGCTTATCGCTCTTTTTGCAAGAAAAATTTTAATTATTTTTGCAAACGTTGCTCTTATAAATTCCTGCTCCAAAAAATCCTTCTACAGTCATCCTTTATTGGCAAGGGGTATACACCCCTTGCCATCAAATTCATTACAAATCTATAACACTGATCAGTTGAGTGCATCAACGAGTTTCTTAAGAGCAGCCAATGCCTCATCCGGAAGCTTGTCATAGCCTTCCTTCTTCGTAGCAAAATCTTCTACGGCATTCACACGGGTCTCCATAGCGCTCTTCAGCTGTGCCTTATAATCAGCATCGCCAAGATCAGCATTGAAGTTCTTGAAGCCTTCTGTCTGGCCATCCCATGTATTCATGATCTCGATATCTTCAAAAGGTCCCCACTGTGTGAAGGAAGCTTTGCCTTCTACGATCGTCTCCAGGATGCCAAGAGTATCGGCAGGTTTAACCTTCTCACCCATGAAATCACCTGTGTTAACGATGTAGCATGCTACATTCTTCTCTTCTACCAGCTTCTTGAACTTATCGTAGTCATTAACCAGCGGATAGGTTCTGAACGGGTTAGCATAAGGAACGATACGGATCGCATTCAGGTCTGTACCTGCAGCAACACGCTCTGCGGTAGAAGTCTTAGTTGCCAGCGTTGCGCCCATAACAGATGCAAGTGCAGCACCTTTCAACTTCACTACCGGCGGAATCGTAGGATCCTTCATGATCCAGAAGATTGCGTTAACCGGCGCATCAATCTTGTCTACGCGGTTAGGAGACCACAATTTAGACTTGATCGCACGGCCGTTACCATTTCTGATATCTTCTGTAACAAGCTGGATCTTGCCCTCGCTGTCCATGGTGCAGGAGCAGTTCTGAGCGGATAACAGATACTCATTGTCAGGACATCCTGTCGGATAATCTGCTGTCTTATCAAAGTAAGTAGGCTCAAGTGCTACGGATGCACAGGTATCTGTATTGATGATGAAAGCGTCATCATGAAGAACCTTGATCTCGTACTTGCCACCATGCTTCGCATGTGTCAATGTGGACTTACCGGAGCCTGACAGACCATATACGGATGCAACGAACTTGGAGCCATCCTTCAGCAGATATTCCTTCTGTCCGCCGTGGCAGGATGCATAACCGTTTCTATTAGCAAGCGCCCACGCCATGGTCAGTGTACCCTTCTTGTGCTCACCGAAATACTTCATACCAAGGATCGCTGCGCAGTTCTCATTGGTATCGAAATAGCACAGTGTCAGCGGATCGCTTAAGCAGCTGTAATCTACATCGGGTGCCTCGTGAGGAGCCCACTGAGGATCGGAAAAGATATAAATGTCAGGTTCATTGCCATCGCCTACGGGTTTGGATTTCTTGTACATCTTAACGTACTCGTCAGACATATACTGGAAATTGATCATCCAGTTATAAAGCAGATTCTCCTCTCCTTCCGGAATAAGAAGATGTGCCTTAGCCATGAATTCAGGATCCAGACCTACGAAACACTCTGCATGATACATTGTCCTCCAACGGGTCTCATAGATTGCATCCATAACAACCTTGTCAAGCTTGGCTGCGTCTACGCCGGGCTCACCTTTAATACGACGTGCTGCTGCATAACGGCCTGTAACTGCGCCGTCATTGAACAACAGAACCTTAGCATCAGCCGGAAGACCGAATGTCTCGCCGTCCTTAACCGGCATATCTGTTACAACAGTACCAGGGGAATTCTTAGCCAGTTCATAAGCTTCTCTCAATGTGTTAACCTTGACTACGTTGTTTCCGTAGAAAGCTGCCTCGATAATGGAACGGGTCTTGGAAAAACCAACCTTGCCGGCACCGATCTCGGAAATGGGATAATACGCTTTTGTTGCCATATTATATTCTCCTCCTTAAAAATTGTATTATTGAACGGAAGACACTTGTTCTCCCGTCGCCCTCTTTCTATGTACAGGATGCCCGTACACCGTTCTCATTATCTCAAAACCGCCTCTAAAAGTCAATATTGAAATCCATTTACAGGAAATTTTGGTAACAGTTCAGACATGAAATACTCTGCAGACTGTGTATGGGTGCTTGCACACAGACACGGGCTGCAGAGTATTTTATGAACAGAGCGCCCTCAGTATAAAAGATGAGCCGCAAAGCGCTTCAAAATGGAGGGAAAAATAAAAATATAAAATTGTGAATAAATGTAAAATTTTTGTTAACTTAACGTTTTTTCTTGTGCCGTTCTTTTTTTTCATGCTATTATAGAATAGATGTGAAACAAATATTTACGAAAGGAGGTACACATCATGGATACTCAAAACACTTTTTCCGAAATTACCCCCGAGATTATTCGACTTGCAGGTATGAGTGAGCAAGCCGGTATTATAGATACCGATTTATTTACGAAATACGATGTTAAGCGTGGTCTTCGTGACCTGAACGGCAAGGGCGTCCTTGCCGGACTCACCAACATCTCCGACGTACGTGCCAGTAAGATCGTGGACGGCGTACAAGTTCCCACACACGGCCGCCTCTTCTACCGCGGCTACGATGTCAAGGATCTGGTGGATGGTTTTGCAGGTGAGAATCGCTTCGGTTTTGAAGAAGTGACTTACCTGCTTCTCTTTGATAAGCTGCCCGACAAGAAGGAACTGGCAGAGTTTACGAAACTGCTGTGCGGCTATCGTTCTCTTCCCACCAGTTTCGTGCGCGACATCATTATGAAAGCGCCCAGCAATGATATGATGAATACGCTTGCCAGAAGCGTACTCACACTTTATTCCTATGACGACAGGGCCGACGACACCTCGCTGCCCAACGTGCTCCGGCAATGCCTGCAGCTGATCGCACTGTTCCCGATGCTTTCCATTTATGGATATCAGGCATACAGTCATTATCACAACGGCGAAAGCCTGTACATACATCAGCCGCAGACCGAACTATCTACTGCCGAGAATATTCTCCATATTCTGCGCCCTGACAGCAATTATACCCCTTTGGAGGCCAAGATTCTGGATATCGCCCTGATCCTGCATATGGAGCATGGCGGCGGTAATAACTCCAGCTTTACCACCCATGTGGTCACTTCCTCCTTAACAGACACTTACTCCGTGATCGCTGCCGCCATTGGTTCCCTGAAGGGTCCCAGACACGGTGGAGCCAATATCAAAGTCGTTCAGATGTTTGCGGAAATGAAACGCAAGATCTCCAACTGGAGCAACGAAGGGGAGGTTGCCGATTATCTTTTGAAGCTGCTCCACAAGGATGCCTTCGATCACGCAGGCCTGATCTATGGTGTTGGACACGCCGTATACTCCAAGTCGGATCCACGTGCCGTTATCTTCAAATCGTTTGTGGAGAAACTTTCCGAGGAGAAGGGTCTGCATGACGAATTTGCACTTTATTCCCTGGTAGAACGGCTCGCTCCTGAGATCATCGCCAAAGAGCGCCCTATCTACAAGGGTGTCAGCGTAAACGTAGATTTCTACTCCGGATTTGTATATGACATGCTGAATCTGCCGCTTGAACTCTACACACCGATCTTCGCTATCGCCAGGATCGTGGGATGGAGCGCCCACCGCATGGAAGAGCTGGCCAACAATGGCAAGATCATCAGACCTGCTTACAAGACTGTCTGTACCGACAGAGATTATATCAAGATTGACAAAAGAGATGCCTGACAAGCATCTCTTTTACATTATATATCAATTCTATTATTTTATTTAGATTTTTTCTCAGTATCTTTCTTCTCCTGCGCTTGCATGTACATTTTCTGTCCACGAAGATAAGCCGCCGTATAGATGCCAATCGCCGCCAGGATCACAATGATTCCAATCCATGTCAGCGTACTCGAATATAGATAATAATCATTCACCAAATGAATGATACTGGCAATCACGATCATCACACCTGCCAGAAGTATCCTTTTATACATATAATCGATAAAGCCCAGTTTATCCTTGATTCTGTTTTCGCTCACACTCTTGGCAAGCATAACATTGCTCACTATATTCCCATTCTTCTTGGCCATGACCGCCGTATAGATCAAATAAACTCCACTGCCAAAGAACAGAATATCTATCATTCCACCTACGCCAGCTCCCATTCTATTCCTCCATTCTCCAGACAGCTTCAATCCTGCTGAGCAGCATCTGGGGGTCAAAAGGCTTCCTTATAAAGTCCACTGCCCCCAGCGCAAAGCTTCTTTCTTCATTCTCCTGCTCTGCTGCCGTCAGAAGAATCACAGGAATCTTTGCCAGTTGAGGATTTCTCTGTATATGCTCCATCACCTCGTAGCCGTCCATCTTACGTAGATAAATATCAAGAAGAATCAGATCCGGAGTCTGGTCTTCCAGATACCGAAGCGCTTCCTCTCCTGATTTCACCATCGTCACGTTATATTTATCATGCAGGATAAGTTCTTCGCATTTAAGATTGGTTGATACATCATCAACTAATAAAATGTGTTTCATATCTATGCATCGACTCCCAAAAAATTTTTCACGACTGTCTTCATCTCGGTCTTATCACATACATTATCATGGATCACTGGCGCCGTCCTGATCTCTGTAATTGCTTTCGGCACATCTACATTACTGATTCTTGAGAGTTCATCCACCAGCTCAAAATCAGACATTGTATTGTAATCACTGTCAATCGCGTTCATGACATTTCTCGTGAACTTGAACGGACTTGCCGTGGAGGCGATCAACGTCACCGTCTCGTCCTTAGTATCCGCCACATATTTCCGGTATACTGCACTGGCCACCGCAGTATGCGTATCCAGCACGTAACCCGTATTCTCATACATCTCCCTGATGCGCACCGCCGTCTCTTCCTCGCTGGCGTAATTGCCATAGAAATCTCCCAGCTGTTCTCTCATCTGCTCCGTGATCTCATAGGCGCCCGTCTGCATCAGTAAATCCATCAATGCTGCGTTCTTCTTAGCATCCTCTCCTGCTATGCGGTAGATCAGCCGCTCCAAGTTGCTGGAGATCAGAATATCCATGGACGGGGAACTGGTCAGCACGAACTCTCTGTTACGGTCATATTTCCCGGTGGAGAAGAAATCATATAGAACCTTGTTCTCATTGGATGCGCAGATCAGCTTGCCGATCGGCACTCCCATCTGTTTCGCATAGAATGCCGCCAGGATATTGCCGAAGTTTCCGGTAGGCACTACGACATTCATCCGCTCATTCTCCGACAGCTTGTCCTCTTCCAAAAGCTTCGCATAGGCATATACGTAATAGACCACCTGTGGAACAAGACGCCCTATATTGATCGAATTCGCCGAAGAAAACTGCAGACCGGCCGCCGCCATCTCTTCTGCCAGTTCTCTGTCATTAAACAATGCTTTGACACCGGATTGCGCGTCGTCAAAGTTTCCATGGATCCCCACAACCAGAGTATTATCCCCCTTCTGGGTCACCATCTGCTTCTCCTGAATCGGGCTCACGCCGTTCTTCGGATAGAATACGATGATTTTCGTCCCCTCCACCCCGGCAAAGCCTGCAAGTGCCGCCTTCCCGGTATCGCCGGAAGTAGCCGTCAGGATCACGATATCATTCTCCACATGATTCTTCTTCGCGGAAGCGATCATCAGATACGGCAATATCGACAATGCCATATCTTTAAAAGCGATCGTCGCACCATGAAACAATTCCATATAATATGTACCCTCTGCCTCCACGATCGGTGCGATCACTTCCGTATCGAACTTTGAATCATAAGCCCGGCTGATGCAGCTTCTTAGTTCCTCTTCCGTGAAATCCGTCAAAAACAGCCGCATCACCTCATAAGCAATCTCCTGGTAGGTCCGCCCTGCCAGATCCCGAAGTGGACAGGTAAGCGTTGGAATATGATCCGGCACGAACAGCCCACCGTCATCTGCCAGCCCTTTCAAGATTGCCTGGGAAGCCTTGATCTTCTTCGCATCATTCCTCGTACTGCTGTATAATATATCCATTTATCTGACCATGCCTTTCAAACAATTTATGCTCCGTGCAGATTATTGTATCATACAATCCCCTGTCATGCAACGTTCATACTTACGCCTCTATATTTAAATTCTCATGAAAAGACCGGTCACACATGCAAGCAAATCCTTTTTATTGGAAAAACTCATGATGCCCATACGCAAACAGTCTTGTCAAATGACGGTCAAACCACTGCATCCTGTCCGAATCCACCTTTTCCCTTGCGCAGAAATACAGTGCTCCCTGCGAAATGTCTTCGCCGTACAAAGCCCTCTCCACCGCAGCCATCGTATCCTCACTGACCCGAACGCTCTGGAACCTTCCATCCACAGTCGGTGAAAACTGGGCAACGCCCTGCTCCCGCTGCATCACGACTTCCAGTACCGTATCCGGAAATTTATCACTATTCACTCTGTTCAATACTACATTGGCTACCAGAAGTTTCCCCTCCTGATCCTCTCCGCCAGCCTCTGCTTCCACGATACGATGAAGGGCATCCAGATCCTTGTCCGACAATTGATACTTCATCGTCTGCTCCAATACTTCGTAGTCCACGACTCTTTGTCCGGACGAAACCGTAGAGATCATCTCAAAAAAGCTCCGTTTATCTTCCGTCATGCTCTCACTCAGATATTCCATCTGAAAAGCAGGCTTGGCCGCAATCCGATTGATCTTAAGTTCCCTGGCACATACACACGAAGAGACAAGCACCATACCCGCCAGAATAAATCTTGTTATATATTCCCTGTACATTTTTTCCTCCATGCCGAAGCAGTTTTTTGCAAAGACTGCGAGCCAAATTCATTCTCGTCCATACCTTAAATCCGCATCTCTATCCATGACAAACTCTGCGCAGACATCACATAATTTTACGGCAATCCTAAATGTTACAAAAATTTGATGAATTTGAAATTGTTATTAACAATCTTTAATATTTTATACAGGAAACAGGAAAAATATTTCTGAATTTGTTTTTTTTCTCAAAAATGGTACAATTATAGCAAAGGAGGCAGACCCATGGAACAGCAGCTACCCGGCGTTTATACGGCAAAACGTAAGGACAGGACCGTATATTACCGCTCTTCATTAACTTATCGCAATAAACACATCAGTCTGGGCAGTTACGACAATCCACACGAGGCCCATCAGGCATATATGTTGGCCGGTAAATTGCTCAAAGACAGTTCCATTTCTCTAAGCAGCTACAAAAGCGACTCTGCTTTACCCTTTTCCAAGTGGGTCAGTCTGCTCAATTTTCGGGACAATTCCATCTACTTTGCCACACCGATCTACATTCGTCCCCGATTCTTTTATTACTATTTTACATTAACAGATTTCTTTATCTTCGATCTGGATGACCTGTTCTACTACTCCTCCCGGAAAATCTCCCGCAGAGGCGGCCACTATTTCGTGGCAGACTATGGTATGCAGGTTAACATCATGAGTCGCTACGGCATCAAAAATTTTGCCGTAGAGGGCCGGGATTATCGCTTTATCAATGGGAACAGCCAGGACATGCGCTATGAGAATATAGAGATCATAAACCGCTATAACGGGGTACAGGCTATAACGGATAAGGGTTCTCTGCGCTACCAGGTTAAAATACATGTAAAGGGAAATCTAAACGTAGGAATCTACGATTCGGAAGAGGAAGCCGCGATCGCCTATAACAAAGCCATCGACCAACTCAAAAAAGCCGGCGTAAGCAAGGCCTACATTCCTAATTATATGGAAGGAATGTCTCCTGCCGCTTACGCCGACTTATATGATACTGTTAAAATCTCTCACAAGATCACTAATTACCGCTGCGAATAACCCACAAAACTGATATTCAGATTAGCATCCCCGCTCACACCGTTTACAACACCTTCGGTGGAATACTGCCACATGGTAAACTGATACGGATAGTCCGGCAGCTCCTGTTCCTGCACAAGCCACACATCATAGCTCTGCAGCCTGGCAAGATCAATCTCCTTGATCAGCCATTCCTTATCTCCATAAATCATGGGAACATATCCTGCGGCCTTCACGCTTTCCAGAAAAGAAGTCGCGATATTTGTCTTCTCATCCTTAGTCAAACTGTCTATTCTCGCCGTATCATTGGCCACAAATTCCATATCAAAAGCTATCGGGTATTTAACATTTGCTCTGTATGGCTCCAGATTCTGGATTACGAAATTCACTTCCTGAATCGCCTCTTCCTGAGAGATAGCCTGCGAATAAAAGTAAACACCAATGTCCAGACCGGCAGCAGCAGCACCCTCAATATTCTTCTTGAAGTTCTCATCCAGGGAGATCTGCCCGGTGCTGTATCCACGGCCACCCAGACGGATCATCACGTAATCCACCCCTGCCGCCTTCATGCTGTTAAAATTTACATCTCCATTCTGTTTGGAGAGATCTACGCCAACGTAAGAAATCTTCTTTCCGTTTTCCATATAGCGTCTCAGACCGGCTTTTTCCTCCAGATTCGTAAAATCATAGGTGTTTTTCTTAAGGTACGGATTGAGCATCACCCACTCTTCCGTCCCGTCTCTGTTCGTGACCTGTGTGTGTCTACCGTCCGTCGCCGGATCGTTCTTCGCCTGTTCCTGCTCCTTCGCCTTACTCAATTCCTGCCGTTCTTTCTCTTCTTCCTCCACCCGTTTTGCTTTTTCCGCAAAAGTGGACCTCTCAGACTTCGCCGTCTCCTCCCGGGAGTTCCCGGTCTCCGTCTCCGCCTCTTCCTCCACCGGATACATATCCCAGAAGTCCAAGTCCTCGGCACGCAGTTTCTTCTCCGGTTCATCCGGCAGCTGTGCCTCGGATTCTGCAGCTGCCATCTCTTCCTTCTGCTGCATCTCCTTCAAGTAATCACTGCCTCTGTTCTTGCCGTCATTGCTCTTCAATACGGCAAACAAAAGAACTAGTACAAACGTAGAAACCCCGACTACCATATAGACGACAGGAAGACCTGTTCCTACGGGTTCGTCTTCTCCCGGTAACTTCATATGAAAACCTCCTTATACCTGCACTTCTCCTGCCAGAACCTTCTTATAATCCTCCAGATTCTTCTGCAGCAGAGCCGGTGTGTCTAATCCGTACGGACATTTGCTCTTACACTGACCACAGTGAATGCAGTTCTCGATCTTCATCATCTTCTGCTGTCCTTCCGGACTCAAATGGCCCGCAGACGGAGAACGCCGCAAAAGCAAAGACATTCTTGCACAGTTATTAATCTCGATTCCCGCCGGACAGGGCATACAGTAACCGCAGCCCCTGCAGAAGTCACCGAGAAGTTCCTCTCTGTCATGGCGGATCACCTCTGCAAGCTCCTCAGTCATAACAGGCGGTTCCTGAATATAAGAAAGAAATTCATCCAACTCAGACTCTCTCTGCACACCCCAGATTGGAAGCACATTGTCGTACTGTGCCAGATAAGCATACGCCGCCGCCGAATTATTGATCAACCCGCCGGACAATGCCTTCATGGCAATAAATCCCATATTTTCTTTCCGGCATTTCTCGACCAGTTCGATGTCTTTATCAGTCGCTAGATAACAGAAAGGGAACTGCAATGTCTCATACAGGCCACTGTCCACTGCCTCATGCGCTACTGCCAGACGGTGATTTGTGATACCGATATGCCGGATTTTCCCCTGCGCTTTAGCCTCCATGGCCGCATCATACAGCCCACTGTCATCTCCAGGCTTCGGGCAGAATGCCGGATTGTGGAACTGGTACAGATCGATATATCCTGTCTGCAGCTCCTGCAGGCTGATCTCCAGATCCTTCCGAAAATCTTCTGCATTCTGCGCCCCGGTCTTCGTCGCAATATATATTTTATCACGTATCTTCGCAAAGGCCAGCCCAATCTTATGCTCGCTGTCCGTATACCACCTTGCCGTATCAAAAAAGGTGATACCGTTATTATATGCTTTTCGCAGCAGATTTACCGCCTCTTCATCTGAAATTCTCTGGATCGGAAGTGCGCCGAATCCATTCTTGTTCGCTGTGATCCCAGTCTTGCCAAGTGTCACTGTACTCATTCTATCAAACCTCTCCTTCTCTTTGTCAGCTGCTCTTCGCCTGATCGACAACAATACACGGCAGATCTCACCGGCCGCAAGTATGTCAAACGATCACCTTCTTCGGGCACTTCTCCTTACAGGTACCGCAGCCCGTACACTTATCCTGATCTATGATAGCATGAAAATCTTCGATCGTTATCGCATCTGCAGGACAGTTCCGCTTACATAGCTGACACGCGATACAGCCCACGTCACAGGCTTTGATCGTAGCTGGACCCTTTTCCCTGGAACTGCATGCCACCACATGCTTCGCGTCATACGGAATCAGTGTGATCAGATTCTTCGGGCATACAGCAATACATTTGCCGCAGGCCTTACACGCCTCCTTATCCACTACCGCCACACCATTGACCACATGGATCGCATCGAACGGACATACCTTGACGCAGCTCCCAAATCCAAGACATCCGTCATTACAGGTTTTCGGCCCACCGTTCGGTACGAAAGACAACATGCGGCAATCTTCAATGCCACTGTAATCGTAGTCCATTCTTGTGCGCTCTCTGTCACCCTGGCATCGCACAAACGCTACCTGACGTACGCTGTCGCCCGCTTCGACTCCCATAATCTGTGCGATCTGTTGACCGACCTTCTCGCCGCCCACCGGGCAGGCGTTGACCGGGGCCTCGCCCTTAGCGATCGCTGCCGCCAGTCCGGAACAACCCGCATATCCGCATCCGCCGCAATTATTCCCCGGAAGAACCCCCAGCACGGCTTCCTCTTTCTCATCTACCTCTACTTTAAATTTGATACCGGCAACTCCCAGAAACAATCCGACAAACAATCCGACTGCTCCCACGACCGCTGTTGCCATTAAGATTCCGGTCATACTCATACTCTGCCATCCCTTCTTTATTAGCACAGTTTTTCATAAATACCACTGCCCTAATGAATATTATAACAAACCCGAAAAGCCACAGAAAGCGATCGCCATCAGTCCTGCCGTAACAAGGACGATCGGCATTCCCTGAAAAGATTCCGGTATATCATTATATTTTAATTTCTCCCGAATACCTGCCAAGATCACGATAGAAATCGTAAATCCAACCGCTGTCGCAAATCCATTCACGATGCCGGTCAAAATACCGTAGTCCTTCTGCACATTGGTAAGCGCTACACCGAGCACGGCACAGTTTGTCGTGATCAGTGGCAAATAAACCCCTAATGACTGGTACAGAGCCGGAATGAATTTCTTAAGAAACATTTCCACAAACTGCACCAATGCCGCTATTACAAGAATAAACACGATCGTCTGCAGGTAGGTAATGTCCAAAGGCTTTAAAATATATTGATAGATTGCCCCCGCCACGGCAGAAGCCAGTGTAATAACGAAGATGACTGCCACTCCCATACCCGTTGCTGTATCTGTCTTCTTCGATACGCCAAGGAACGGGCATAACCCCAGAAACTGACTCAAAACAACGTTATTCACCAAAGAGGATGCAATTAAAATTACCAGCAGATCCTTAACCATTCTTCTCCCCCTCCTTCATCTGTCCGCCACTCGTACTGCCTGCCTTCTCGTCATATAGCCTGTGCGCACAGCCGGTATCGGAACAGTTCATGCAGTCATTGCCACATCCGGATTGTATTTTAGACATATCCTTGCCTTTCTTCTCCCCGTTGATCTTCACCTTGTTTTGGATCGCAGTCAAAATTGCCAGCACAAAGAATGCTCCTGGTGCCATGATAAAAATGCTGACAGGTACAAAGCTTTCCGGCATCACATGAATGCCAAAGATCTCCCCTGCACCCAGAAGCTCACGGACCGCACCAATACAGGTCAATGCCACTGAAAATCCAAGTCCCATACCGATCCCGTCAAATAAAGACGGCAGCACCGGATTCTTATAGGCATAGGCCTCTGCACGCCCTAAGATTATGCAGTTTACAACGATCAGCGGAATATAAAGGCCCAATGAGTCATACAGAAAAGGAATATATCCCTGTAACAGCAGTTCCACCACTGTAACAAAAGATGCAATGATAACAATAAATGCAGGGATACGCACCTTATCCGGTATGATATTGCGCAGCAAAGAGATGAATACATTGCTGAGCGCAAGCACTGCCATGGTGGTAAGCCCCATACCCAGGCCATTGACCGCCGATGTGGTGACCGCCAGTGTCGGACACATACCAAGCATCAGCACAAAGGTCGGGTTCTCCTTCACAATACCGTTTACAAGACGTTCTTTTGCACTATTCATTCTCACTACCCCCTCCCAACTCTGTCTGGAAATAGTAAAGCCCCGCGTTGACTCCATTAGTCACCGCATTCGTCGTAATGGTAGCACCGGAAATCGCATCAATCTGATTCTCCGATGTCGCCCCACTCTTCGTATATTCAAACTTATCTGTCTGTTTTCCGGCAAACTGCGGTTTCAAAACATCCTCCGCGCGCATACCAAGACCGGCTGTCTCCGCAATATCTAAGATCGACATACCGTTCACCGTACCGTCCAGGCGCACGCCAACCGCAAACTGGATATCACCTCCGTATCCTTCTTTCGTCGTCACGGTGATCACGTAACCCAACAGACTGCCAGAAGCATCCAGCGCACTCATTACTTCATCAATATGCTCCTGACCATATCCCTCTGCCTCCCACATGGCGGCATCCGGCTGTTCTACCTCTACCGGCTCAAATGAAGCAGCATCCTCAAACACTTCCTGACATGCCTCCTGCTTCTTCTTCGCCGTCTGTTCGGCAATAGGATCCTTCGTGATCTGATATACAAATCCCAGGATCAGACCCGCCACCAATGTGATCACAAGCATGATCCCTGTATTCTTCATCATTTCTTTCATTTTCGCACGCCTCCTTTACCAAACGCTGTCGGAAGAGTGATCTTCTCAATAAGTGGTACCAGCAGGTTGCCGATAATGATCGCATAGGATACCCCTTCAGAGGATGGTCCGAAAATACGGAAAATACCCGTAAGGATGCCCAGTAAGATACCAAACAGATACTGTCCGTTCTTCGTGATCGGTCTTGTCACATAGTCCGTTGCCATAAAGAATGCACCCAGCATTAATCCGCCGCCGGCCAAATGTGCCGAAATATAAGCCCAGTCGAATCCGTGTCCGCCGAATATACTGATAAAGATTACGAACCCCACTATGTAGCTTCCGGGAATGCGCAGATCGATGACGCCCATCAGGATCAGAATGCAGGCGCCGATCACAATCGCGATCATAGATGTCTCTCCGATCGTTCCCGCTGTCCTTCCGATCACCATATCCAAAATATCGACTGCCTCTCCACTCTTTAAGTTAGCTAATGGCGTTGCCCCTGCATAGGCATCGCAGTCAAAGTTTGTCATGATCGAGGTAAAAGAGATCAACAGAAAACATCTGCCTCCCAACGCCGGATTCATGAAATTCTGTCCCAGTCCGCCAAACAACATCTTCACCACCAGGATCGCAAACACACCACCCACGACTCCGATCCACCATGGTGCCGAAACCGGCAGGTTCATGGCCAGCAGCAGTCCTGTCACTACCGCCGAATAATCTCCTATCGTTACTTTTCTCTTACATATTTTCTCAAAAATAAATTCCGTCAGCACTGTGGATGCCACTGTCACCAAAATCAAGATCAGTGCATCAAGTCCGAAATTATAGATTCCAAATCCTGCAGCAGGAAGAAGCGCGATCACTACTGTCAGCATGATATTGCTCGTGTCGGTCTTGGATCTGACATGCGGATTGGACGATACTTTCATTAAGTCGCTCATCTCTTAGTTATGTACTCCTTTCTTCCTTACTTCTTTTTCTTCTTGGCAAGCTGCATCTTACGCATGGATTTGATGGACTGCGTCAGAGAACGCTTCGCCGGACAGACAAAACTGCAGCAGCCACACTCGCAACACTCCATTCCATCGTAGGAAAGGAATTCCTCCTCGTCATAGTGCTCTGCAAAATCCGCCAGCTTGCTGGGCACGAGACGACTGGGACATGCCTCCACACAGCGCCCGCAATTAATGCACGCACTCGGCTCCATCCGTGACACGTCATCCTCGGTCAGACACAGAAGCGCCGATGCCGTCTTCGTCGTCGGCACATTCAAGTCAAAAATTCCGAATCCCATCATCGGTCCGCCGGAAATGATCTTCACCGGCTCCTGCTTAAACCCACCTGCTTCCTCGATCAGCTCATGGTAGTTCGTGCCGATCCGTACAATAAAATTCCGCGGATCGGCCACCGCATCACCAGTCACGGTCACGATACGATTCATCAATGGTTTACCTTCATAGACCGCATGGTATACCGCCACGATCGTATCTACATTGTTGACCACACACCCTGCATCTGCCGGCAGCATCGAGGAATTGATCGATCTGCCGGTCGTCGCATAGATGATCTGTCTCTCAGCTCCCTGGGGATATTTGGTTCTCAGCTCTTTGACACTGATACGCAATTCATCCTTCGTCAGGTTCTTCAAAAGCTCTATGCAGTCCGGTTTATTGTCTTCCACCGCAAGTATGGCCCTGGCGTTCTCAAACAGCTTCAGATAGACTCTGATTCCATCTACCAGTTTATCTGGTTCTTCCAGCATCCTTCTGTAGTCAGAAGTCAGATACGGTTCACACTCGGCACAGTTAGCGATCACATACTCTATCTTCTCCGGCTCCTTGGGTGAAAGCTTGATATAAGTCGGAAAACCGGCCCCACCCATACCTACGATACCTGCTTCCTTGATCCGCTCAATGATCTCATCCCTGGTCATCTCCTCAAGCGGTTTGACCTCCGGATATTCCACTTCCTCATATAGCCCGTCATTCTCCACGATAATACTCATCACGTTATCGCCAGTAACTACGCGTCTTGGCTCGATCGACTTGACAGTCCCCGAAACGGTAGCGTAGACAGGCGCCGACACAAATCCACCCGCCTCCGCGATCTTCTGTCCTGTCAGCACACGGTCTCCCTTCTCTACGATCGGTTTAGCCGGCGCACCGATATGCTGTGACAGCGGATATACCAGATCCCCCTTCGGCAGTACAGCCTTAATGGGCTTATCCTTAGACAATTCTTTACCATCATAAGGATGGATCCCGCCCTTAAATGTTAACTTCGCCATTCTTTGCCCCTCTTTTCTGTTTATAATAACTCTCATCATATGCTGCCAATTGTTCGGCAGGCTGCGTGGGTAAAAAATAACCCACTCTATAAATATACTATTTTTCGACGAAAAAAACTACTGCTGTTTCAAAAAATATGTTAGTATATACTGTAGTTAGCTGAAACCGTAAAGTTATCGGCCGGATGCCTTGCAGCGGGGTGCAGGGCACCGTGAATAGTATCCATTGATTTCTATAAAGGAGACAAATATGCGGACAAATAATCAAGCTTGCAAAAATTTTACGATACAGTATCCGATCGAGCGGATTGCTCCCATGGATAAAGTACTGTTTGTCGATATTGAAACCACCGGATTTACTGCCAAAAACTCTTATCTCTATCTGATCGGATCAGCCTTCTATCAAGCCGGCCATTGGCGCATCAGGCAATGGTTCGCCGACAAGCCGGAGGAGGAGGTGCTGATACTGAAGGAGTTTTTCACATTTGCATCACAGTACACGCACCTGATTCATTTTAACGGCAATAATTTCGACCTGCCGTATCTACTGCAGAAGTGCGGGCAATATGAACTGCCATACACTTTTGATGACCATGAAGGCATTGATATCTACAAGCGTGTGGTCCCTTACAAGTTCTTCCTGCACTCACCCAACTGCAAGCAGAAAACACTGGAAGAGCTGATGGGCATCAATCGTGAAGATATCTACAACGGCAGAGAATTGATCGGTCTATATCATGAATATGTAGAGAAGCCCCAGGAAGATGCATGTCACTTCTTACTTCTTCATAACATGGACGATATGAAGGGAATGCTGCAGATTCTGCCCCTGCTTGCCTTCTACGACTTGTTTAACTGTCCTGTAAAGGCCAGAAAAGTGCAATCCAACAGCTTTGTGGATTATCATGGACATAGCAGGAAGGAGCTTCTTATGAAACTGGAACTTCCCAGTTCCCTGCCGCTTGCGATCTCCACACTTTCCAACAGCTGTTATTTCAGCGGCGAGGGCACGGAAGGCATCCTGAAAGTTCCGCTTTATGAAGAGGAAATGAAATACTTCTATTCCAACTATAAAGATTACTATTATCTTCCTGCCGAGGATACCGCACTGCACAAATCGGTCTCATCCTTCGTAGATAAGGAACACCGCGTACAGGCCAATGCCGCTAACTGCTATACTCGTAAGTATGCTGCGTATCTGCCGCAATGGGATGTTTTTACCGAACCTTTTTTCAAAAGGGACTATAAAAGCAAAGAACTCTTCTTCGAGCTGACTGACGAGTTAAAGACGGATCGCCTCTTTTTCTCGCGCTATGCACAGTATCTGCTCCGTAAGATGGCCAAAACATACTGAGTCAGGACTACCGGCTTAGCCGGTAGCCTGCTCTGCCCCTATAAGGGGCTAT
>CAJUQJ010000029.1 GCA_910588215.1 uncultured Lachnospiraceae bacterium | reverse complement strand
TACTTATCAAAATTGATATACTGGAGAAGTTCATGGAAGTGAACGAGGGGAAGAATCTGCGGGATAAAAATGATGTAAAATCCGTTACAAGAAAATCAGCAGTATAAAAGACGGCTTCTTACGAAACCGCCCAATGGTATGTATCAGACCGAAGCCATGATATACCTACACGCAAATAGATTATATCATGTGCTTTGTCTGATATGCAACCGATTTTTGAAAATAGGGCAGCATTTCTATGCTCATGGTGGCATTTTTTACTATCATATGTGCATCGCTTTCCACTATCATCTGATATTTTAACAGACATTTTCGGGAGAGATTCTTCTCTCTTTTAAGCCCTCGGCGTTTGAGAGCGAAATATCCCCATTGCACAAACTTCGTTTATGCAATGGGGATTTCGCCCTTGCAGGGAGCATAAGTCACGCCAGCGTGACTTAGCAAATGCTTACGCATTTGTAGCAACCGCCAATCGGCGGATATGTTCGTAAACGTGCCGCCTATGCTGCCACTCACATTTTTATGGAATAAATACTTACTCTTTCAAAAATCGGCTGCCGCCATTTGCAGGAAGGAAGACAAAGCATAATACAAAGACATTCATTTATCCGCATGAGCAAGTTGCCTGATGTTAGGGGCAGGATCACTTATATATCCAGCCATGCGAAGCAGGAATATCTGTATGCGGTCTATGAAACGACAAACCGCCGCTATTGGACGAAGCTTGCAAAGTGCAATCAGCAGAACTTTCTAAAAAGCGGCACAGAAGGGAAATGTATAGAGGCGAGGGAATTTATCATTGCCCTGCCCGAATATTTCCCAGACCTTTATGAGCCGGACAAGCTGTTGCAGCTTTTCACAGACCGCTTCAAGGAAAAGTATGGTACGGAGTACGTATCGGCTCTGCACCATAACAAACGGAAGACAAATTACCATATTCACCTTATTTTTTCAGAACGGGAACTATTACCCGAACCCATAGAAAAAATCGCCACACGCAATATGTTCTATGACGAACAGGGGAAACACGTCCGCACCAAGAAAGAAATACTTGATGAAAATGGAGATATTCGTAAAGGCTACAAGATTGTAAAAAAGGGAGAAGTCTATGAGCGCACTCTCTTTACCGCCAAGAACAAGCTGTTCAAGCAGGACAATTTTGTGGACGAGGTAAAGCATTTTTATACCGACCTTATCAATACGCTTGTAAAGGACGACAAAGAGAAACTGCACGTTTTTGATAAAAACGGTCTGTACCTTGCCACCAAGAAGATAGGGAAAAATAATCCGAAAGCGGAACAGATACAGACAGATAATGAATACCGTATGCGTTGGAATCGTGAAGTTGACAGGGCGATTGTAAGCGGTGTGGCGGAAACGGAGATACAACAGATAAAAAAAGAGTACATCTCTGACCGCATCAAAGAATCCGTTGATTTATTTGGCAATCAGCCAGAACGATTAGGAATTATCCTTATGAGTGCTGTTGCGGTGTTGGCAATGCTGATTTCAAAGGTACTGCAAAAGGCAAGGGAGATGTCCGCAAAAATTTTTGATAAAGAGCAGATACAACCGCAGATGCCAGTGCAAGAACCTGTCCGTCAATCACCCGAAAAGGAAACACAGACCAAGCCGAAGATACCGCCCAAGTCTGTCATGCCAGCCGAAGCAACTGCTTATCTAAAGTTATATAAAATTTACACGGAACTGAAACAACAGAATGCGATCATTTTTGAGGCTGAAAAGGAACGCAATACTTTGGAGATTGAGCGTGATGACCTGAAAGGACTTGCGAGATTTACCAAGAAATGCGAACTGCAAAGCAGGATAGACCGCAAAAATGAGGAGATTGACATCTTAAAAATCGGATTATCCGGCATTGTCAAAAGATATGGTTATCAGAATGTGCAGGAATTTTACCGGATTTACCATAAATCCCATAGTGCTTATGTAGATTACATGGAGCAAGTAGCTAATTGGGAGAAAAACTATGACGAGAACAGTCAAAGACAGGATAAAAAAAGTGTGCTTGAGCGGTTGAAAAATCCGCTCCAAAAAGCAACGAACTATCAGCAGCAAATAGTAATTAAAAATATAGACAGAGGGGCGAGGTAAGCCCCTCTTAACTAGAGGGTGTAATTAATTTTGTGTCTTTGAGATTCCGTTTTTCGATTGCTTGTAGCATGGGCTATTGCCCAAATTCTCAGTATTTATAAGGCTTTGTGGGCTCTGCCCACACCCGGCCTCCAGAATAAGATAGGGGATATAGACACAAAATTAAGAACACTACCCTTAACTATTCTTCAAAAATATCATAGCCTTCAATACCCGAATCGTCATAATCTTCGCCAGCTAATTTTAAAGTTTCTCCACCAACGCTATAATTTTCCAGCCAAGAATCATACTCGGCTTCAGCATCTTCTTTTGTTTCAAACACTTCATCAATCAGTTCTGAACTGCCATCGCTAAAATGAATCTGCAATCTATATCCCATTGTCATCCTCCTTACATTGCGATAAATTAACTCTTTTTTATAATCATATAATCCAGTTGTTTTGATGTTAACATTTTTATTTGGATGCATCAAGAAGTTTTTTGGTGACACGATTATTAACATCTAAATAGTATTTTAATTCTGCGCTATTCAAGTCACTATTTTCCCATGCATCAAATTTTTCTGTCATTTCGGCAGCTTTTGATAACATATCCGTATAATCAGCAAGTAGCTCTATATCAGACGGATTTTCCGTATACTTTTTTATGATTTCACAATATTCATCATAAAAAGCCTCATAGCTATCCATTGCCTCTTTGAATTCAGGACGTATACCGTCTACTAATTCATTATTTGTATTAGAATCATTAGTTTCTGCCTCTTTAAGTGTAGCATCACTGTCATTTTCTTCATTTGAAGTTTGAGTATTACTCTGTGTACCTTTGTGCTTTAGTTTTTCAACGTCCTCTTGAAAATCCACTATTTTTTCTTCTGCACGCTCTATATCATCGTCCCATAATTCACTTCTCATATCAGACCAAAAATCATAAACATCCGACCGGAAATCCGACCATTCGTCATATACGTCCGAGCGAGCATCAGACCACCAATCATATTCATTAGAACGGGCATCAGACCATTCATCATATGGCGCTCCATTATCATATGCATCATCTAAAATGCCATCATAAAAATCATCGTATATATCATCAAGGATACCATCATAAATTTCATCATATATATCATCACCGGCGTCATCATAAATGCAGTCATACAGCCCCTCAAAATCCTTGTATTTATCATCATTAGATTTATCTGATGCCATAATTGCTTCGGCATAATTAATACTATATTCGCGCATTCTAATACACAAATTTTTGGTATCATCGTATACTTTCTTGTAAAATGCTTCAACTTTGTCAGTACTTTCTAAATACATTTCATATGTATCAATTTCCGTTACCAATTTTTCATATTCTAATTTTATAGCGGAAATAGTATCTTCTACATCTGTTGATACAGCTTCATTGAGTTCTTCAAATCCGATTTGTTTTTCTGATACATCATCTGTATTGTCTTTGTTTTCTTTTATATCCTTGCTCTCCGAAGTTTCTTCTATTGAGGACGAATCCTGGACATTACTGGTATTATCGGATATTGCATTGTTTTTTCCGCAGGCAGTCATTAAAACTAGGCACAGACAAAGTAATGGTATAAATAGTTTCTTTTTCATAATGATTTCCTTTCCTACAAAAATTTTGTAATTCTTATTCTTGAATAGTATTTTCTTGTTGTTTTTTTGCAAGCCGTTTAAATTTTCTTTTTTCTACAAACAGCCAAACGGCCCCTGTAGCAACCACAATGCCTACAATATATGTAAGATAATTTGCAATACCCCATCCGTATGAATTGGTAGGAAGTACACCTCTGTCTGCATAGTCAAAATGTATTAACCAAAATACAGCCAATGCAAGCAGGTCAAATATAATAATACCAGTAGCTTTTTTTAGCAATGACATAAGCAGCGCCAGCAAAGAAAAAAGTGCAAATAGAGATATTAATACAATGCAAATAATACTTACTTCTTTATAAATTCCCTGCCTTGCAGTTTCTGCATAAATACGGCTATATTCCAACATAGAAATATTTACGGCAGAGGCATTTGTCATTTTAATTTCACTGACATAATAATTTTTAGGATCGCTTTTTAAATATTCTTTGTAATCATCTTTTGCTGATGCATATGGTAATAAAATCATTATCAGCAACAATACTGATCCAATAAAAGTCATTAAAAATGGAATTTTTATTTTCTCTGAGTTTGGTTTATTCATCTTTTTTCTCTCCTCTTTCTAAAATTTACATTCATTATATCATTTATTGCGTTCTCGTGCAATTATTTTGCCCTAAATTTCCATAGAATATTGCACAGAGGTGCAATATTATGAAAAACGAAGAAAGTATTGATAGAATTATCCAAGTAAACAATATTGACATAGGCAGGAACATTGCAAAAATGCGCAAAGCCATGAATATTAAGCAAACAGAGATGGTTGCAAGACTTCAAACCAATGGGGTGGATATTTCTATATATTCGTATAATAGAATAGAAAAAGGCACACAAAATCCAACCGTATTATTTTTGTATGCCTGTTGTCGTATTCTTGACTGTGACATGAATACAATTTTTGACTTCAAAATACTTGACTGAATTATTTATGCTCCCATTTTCTGATAAGAATAGGGATTTACCCAAGTTTCATCATCTGCCAAAATACACTGATGCTGCAAAGCTAATTCCAATCTATCAGAAGAACGTTTATGTCCTTCTCGCAACTTTCTAGGATAACCAGAAACATTGATATCCTTATTGGCTAAGTTATTATCAATACCATAATTATCAGTGGCTACCGTGAGCATTGGACTTATTCCCTTAATTTCTTTTACGCTTTTTGCAATATATTTTTCTGATATATTAAAAACCGAACTATTTTTATGAATAACAATGCCTACAACTACCGCAAAAGCTGTTACCGTTGCAATAGCAATTTCTGTTTTGTGTTCTTTTACCTTCATCAAAAAATATTTCTCTTTTGTATCTTTAGTGTCAAGATTTATTTCCTTCATAATCAAGATCCTTCCCTATTTAGTGGTTTGTGTTTTTATTTGCTGTATCGTTATTACAAGACATCACAGCTTGCAAGTTAATATATTAGCGTAAAATTGGCACTACTGTTACAAGGCTTAAAATTCCTTGATTATTCTGAATGATCACCAAAATATTCAATAGCTTTGACAATAAATTCGCAATTTGCTTTCCCAAGTTTTTTTTCATTGAAGGTAGCTATATCACTTCCGGTAAAATAGCTAGGAACATGTTGTGCATACCATTGAGGAGTCATTGTGCCTGAATGTTCATAAAAAAGAAATTTCTTTTCAAAATCATACATTTTTTTAACCACTGCTTGTACCTCTGGATGAGATGCTTCATGCTGTGACAACGATGCCAATTCTTTCCAGTATGATCGCAGCATAAACATAGATTCTATATTGCTTTCCCCTAATATGTTTTTAAAAAATTCCACTATTGACAACATATCTTCATCATTCCATTCAGATTCAGGCTTGGCAAGTATATTTTCAAAAAGCTGTTGTATGTCTTCATTATCCCATTCTGCATCAGGCTTTGAAATTGCATATTGTAGCATTTCATACATAATTGCTGATTGTGAATCCGCATCAACACTTAAAGATTCACAAGAATATTTTAAAAAATCCTCAAATTTGATTGATCCCATTTCACTAGGGACACTCGGAAACAGACCTGTCATTTTGATAAATTTTGCAAGACCAATTAATTGTTCTAACCGATTTTTTTCTGATTCCATTTTTTCGATTTTTTCTTCTATTGCTTTGTAAAAATCAAAGTTAGGATTACTCAGCATATTTTTTATTTCTTCTAATGAAAAACCTAATTGTACAAAAAATTTAATGTGCCAAATTTGTTTTAAATCATCTTCACTAAATTCTCGATACTTGCCATTATTTGGATTCTTTGTAGGATGTATAAATCCATGTTCCTCATATTGGTCGATTGTTTTTCGCGTTATACCCATATTTGTTTCAATCCATTTCTTTTGCATTGCCATTACCTCCCTGCTGTATTTCTCATGTTACAACTTGTCCCTAGGGGCAAGTCAATACATTTCTCAAAAAAATATGCCAACTAATAACAACTTTAGTTGACATATTTTTGTTGTATACTTTTACCACGCTTCTAAAGAATCCTCTGCATCAACCCACATCTGCATATTGCCCTCAAGGTAAAGGCGGGCATATTCAAATGGTTCATCTATTGACAGTGCATCTAAGGCACATTGAGAGCAGGGAGTAGTCTTTAATCCATCTTCAGCCTTGTTGCAGTCAATCCGCAGAAGATATCCGTCAAATGTTGTTATATCAACACTGTTGTGGTGCATATTGTATTCAGCATATATGAATTTCATATCTTATCAGTCCTTCCTTTACTAATTTAAATTTCGGAGAAATTTAAGAAAGCATTTCTATCAGTTCTTTCTGCCCAATTTATTCTGTGTTATAATTTGTTACAGGTTTATCTTTCCCTTATTTTTGCCCTTATATGGGTTCGTAACATGAGGGAAAAGGATATAACACAAGGGAAAGTGTAAGGGCAAACTCACTTGCTATAAATTTAGCATTTTCAAGGGTTTGCGAACTTTTTTAGTAAAAATATAACAGTTAATAAATGCTATAAAAAGTGTCTTATCAGAATTCCTGTTTGTCAGGAAGTCACATATTATATTGCAGAAACAGGAAACAGATAGAAATTTGGAGGAAGTGATTTGAAAAAGCGAGAGTTCATTTATATAGCAGTTTTGACTTTGATCATTGCGTTTATGGAAATAACAGGTATTCCAAGCGCATTTTTCGTCCATATTCGAGTTGCGGACATAGAGCCTGTTTATTTTACGCTTATGGTAAATTTCTTGTTCATAGGAGCGGTAGCCTATTTGTTTTTAAGGACATTTGTTCCTGCATGGGACTTGGGATTTAGGAAAAAGGGCCTGGTCGATGGGCTTAAAAGATACGGAATCATTGGATCGCTGGTTGCGGCAGTAGGTTTTCTTGCTTTTTATGTGGGATTATCACCTTTTGACCGTCAGCCATCTATTGAGAAGGTGCTGATCGAAGGTGTTGTGTATTATATTGGTGTGGCAATCATTGAAGAACTCTATGTGCGGGGCTTGTTGCTGAATCTTATTGAAAAGATGTTGGCAAAAAGTAAAAACAGCACTTTGATTGCGGTTGTGCTATCGGCCGTGATTTTCGGAGCCGGACATATATTTGGTGTGCTAAACCAGCCGTTGCTTGTAATCGTAAGCAAGGTTGTGTGGACGATAGGCATGGGCATGTTCTTTGGAATGGTGTATAAGAAAACAAATAATTTATGGTTACCGATTATGCTCCACTTTATGATCAATGTCTGCGCTTTGCCTTATTGCTTTTCGAGTATAAACGGATATGCTGATTTGACATTATATATTGTTGTGCCCGTATATATAATTTTGGGAATATACAGTTTTATAGAGCTAAAAAAAGAAGCATGAAATTTTTGCATTTTATACCGAAATGCAGATCGAAGGAGGAGGCAGTAGAATATGGAACTTGTAAAATTGACACACGAAAATATTGAACAGGAGCACATCTGCTGTGCAATCTCGGGTAACAAGGATATCCAGGTCATGTCCAAAAAGAACTGGCTGAAAGACAGGCTCAACGAGGGGCTTGCATTCCTGCCCTCCAGGAAAAAGATGGGATTCCTCTCTGACCCGAAATATATGGGCTATAAGGGCTTTCAGACAGCGGATACGGCAGAGCCTTATTTTGAGCTGATGGTCCTGCCCTTTGAGGAGGGCGCACCCCTTCGCCCTTTACCACCTTTTCTCTTTTCTATGACGGGCAGTTCGTGCCCCATGAAATCCTGTCGGAGAAGAAATTTGATAAAATCTTAGCAGATAAAGGAGTGTGAAAAATGATTCAATTAGTCAGACCAACAGAAGCGATGAAAGAACTGGCCATAGAGTTCAGACAGGAATTTTTTGAACATGGAGAATTTGTCATCAATGGAAGTGAATTATTTGATAAAACGGATGATTACGCAGAATGGTGCAAATCTATAGACGCAAATACGAAAGAGGAAACGGTGAATCCGAATTGGGTTATAACGGACACATTCTTTGCTGTCGATGATGATAGAATTGTGGGAATCATTGATTTCAGGCATACGCTGAACGACTTCCTGAAGGATCTCGGCCATTGCGGTTACAGCGTCCGACCGTCAGAAAGAAGAAAAGGCTTTGCTACGGAAATGATGTGGAACACATTGAGGATGAATGCGATTAGGACCACAGCCACCAGAATGTAGACAAAGCTGCTGATATAAGAGGAGTCGCCTCTCTCGGACAGCAGGAGTCGGAAGAAATGGGGTTTTCTCAGAATCAGGAAGCCTTTGAGAACCGGTGGCAAAAATTTAACAAATATGTTCCTTGTATTAAGGAGCGTTTTTGGTTATATTAAAGATACATTTAAAAGAAAGAGGTGAGCTGCATGAGCCCAGCACAGCAGGTTTTGGATTATCGGAGAGAGATAGATGAAAGCCAGAAGCAGATACGGGAAATGGTAATGGAAAGCTACCGGGACATTGCTGCAGGAAAAGGCCGCGACTGCAACGAGTTTTTTGATGAACTGGAGAAAAGGTATGCCAATGAAAGAGTATAAGGTGGTTACCCTGCCGCTGGCAGAAGAGGACATTGCAGACCAGACGGACTACATCGCCTTTGAGCTGAGGTCTCCGGAAACCGCGGTCAACATGGTAAAAGCCTTTCGGAAGGTGATAAACAGTCTCAGCCTGTTCCCGCAAAGCCACGAACTGGATGAAGATAGGGAACTGGCAAGGTATGGGATCAGGAAGACTTATTATAAAAACTAAAAAATCTACTTCCTGATTGATGAGAGGGAGCAGACTGTGTACATATTGAGGGTCTTCCATATGCTGGTGGACAGCGGGGAAAAGATTCTGAGGATTTTCAGAGAATGAAGATAAGAAAAAGCCTTTAAGTTAAAAGCGACTTGAAGGCTTAAATTATGGGAGGGTTTACAACAGATGGAATTTGTGGAACAGATCATGGTGGATCTGATTAACCGGGATAGTACCATTGTCGGCATTTTGGAGCGTATGGACTACTGCGGGCATACGGTGAACTTCAAAAGCTACTCCAAATCCCACAAGCTGAAAAAGCGGATTCCAACCACAAGGGAACAGCAGGCAATTTTCTATAATACCCATGAAGCGATTGTAGAGGACGCTGTTTTTAACCGGGTGCAGGAACTTAGGGCGAACAAACGCCGCCCCACAAAAGCGGAAAGACAGGGATTGTTTTCCGGCTTGGTATACTGTGCAGACTGTGGAAGCAAGCTACATTTCGCCACTTGTAAAAGTTTCAACGGCTCACAATTTGATTTTTCGAGGTTTTGCTTTGTGTGAATTTTTAGGTTGTTGGCTTTTACTTAATCCGTGCGTATATAACAAACAAAAGAGCTTACATTCAGGGTTATGCGGACTGCGTGCAGGTACTGTACCACATGGGCCTCTGAAAGAAAATTAGTGTTTGAATGCTATCAAGCTTTATAAAATTATCCGAGAGCTGAGTGTCTTGCCGCTATATTATTCAGACCTGGAAAAGATCAAAGATACCTTACAGCCTTTCTGTTCTTCACTTTCAATCTGCATCGTTCCCTTATGGGCGTCTACAATCTGGCGGACAAGGATCAGTCCGAGGCCGTGTCTTAAATCCAGCCTATCATCGGTGCTTTCCATGTAATGTGGCTTTTCTTTCAATTTATCGACTGACAGACCGATGCCATTATCTGATACAGACAGGCAGATGGTGTCGGCTGTGCAGTTTAAGAAAAGATCAATGCTGCAGCCTTCCGGATTGTGGCGGATGCTGTTCTGAACCAGATTGCTCACTGCCCGTGAAATTAAACGGGCGTCACAATTCAGAGTGAGAGTTTCGGCGGAAGGAGAAATATGGAGTTCAACCGGATAATTCCCGGAAAGTTCCGTGCTTAACAATTCTGCCGTATAAGAGCGCAGCAGTTTAGACAGACGCACGGGTTCCTTATGGACAGGCTGCATATCGTATTCCAGCTGGGATACCAGATTTAAGTCCTGTACCAGATTCTTTATTTTCATGCTCTGCTGTTTTATGGTTTCTGCCTGCGCTCGGATGCTGTCATTTGCGGCGGCATCACCTGTTATCCTTCCGGAATATCCCATGATCATGGACAACGGGGTACGGATGTCGTGGGAAATACCGCTGATCCAGTTGGCACGGGCCTGGTTCTGGCGGTTTAAGATTCGGGATGCCCTGTTTATACTGTCAGCGACTTCGGACAGATCCCCGGACAGGTCGAGCGATACCGGTTTTCCCTCTGAAAGTGATGCAATGGCAGAAATAATGGGTTCTGTGAGGCGTATGATCTTTTTGCGCGAAAAACAGTAGGCAAGAAACATCGCTGTCAGGTCAATGGCCAGCACCACGCAGAAAAAAACAGGAATCATCTTCACAATATCCATTGGATAGTAATTTCCGGTAATCTTGAAATAGCTTCCTTTCGGATAACCGAGTACCAGGAGGCCGTCTTCCCGGCACCTGATAAAGACAGGGTAATCGCGCAGATACCCTTTTGTAAACGCAGCCACGTCCTGCACGGAATAGTCTGCGGGAATATCTGCGGGAAGTTCTACAGACCAGAGGCAGCGGCCGGTACTGTCAAGGAACATGGCCCATATGTCCAGGGAGCGGAGTGTGTCCGCCATTTCATCCGTGATGCCTTCCGGCCCGGCGGCAGCGTTTACATCCGCTACCATATTCTGCGGGGAAGATGTGCTGTAATCATTTAGCACAATACGGTGGAATGTCCAGATAAATGCGAGCAGATTGAAAAGTACCAGCCCGATGATCAGGACGGAAAAAGAAACGAAATATTTTGAGATATATCTGACAAATGATTTCATGATATCACTTCCTTGTATTCAGTTTATATCCCAGCCCCTTGATCGTGATTAGTGAAACAGGTTTTGACGGGTCGGATTCAATTTTTTCACGGATGCGGCGGATATGGGCATTCAGGCTGTTTTCATACCCAAAAGGGTTGTCTCCCCAGAGCGCTTCGCACAGCACATCCAGAGTAACTATTTTCCCGGCGTTTCGTGCAAGGGTTTCAAGCAAGGTGTATTCCATGGCGGTAAGCGGTATGGTCTTCCCCGCTTTGTTCACCTCCGCACGCTCAAAATCGATCAGGCAGCCCTCCAATTTTATTACCGGGGCATCTGCTTTGTAGCAGCGGCGCAGGACGGCATAGACACGCAGCAGGAGTTCTTCAGGCAGGAATGGTTTTGCGATATAATCGTCTGCACCGAGCCCGAGCCCGGCCAGCTTATCTGCGGCTTCGTCCCTGGCTGTCAGGAATATGACCGGCATATCCGAAAAATCCCGTATCTGCTGCATCAGAAAGAAACCGTCTCCGTCAGGCAGCATGACGTCCAGGACTGCAAGGTCAGGTTTTTCGGTTTTGGCGGCAGCTATCCCTTCCGATACGGAAGAAGCAGTAATAATATTCTCAAATCCTTCTTCTTTTAAGATGACAGACACCAGAGCAAGAAGTTCCGGCTCGTCATCCACCAGCAGTAATTTTTTCGTATATAAAAATGAATGATCCATCGTGTGATCGCCTCCATGCTTAGTATACCATATTCCCTTTGCCAAAAGTACGAATCCCCCCAAAAGTAAGGTAAAAGTAAGGACACGGGAAAGTTAAAGTCAGATTGGGCGTGTATCATGGAATTGTTGAAAGGAGATGGCACCTATGAATTACATGATAACAACAGAACATTTGACAAAAAAGTACAAAAATTTTGTTTCCGTCAATAATGTTTCCCTTCATATCCGCAAGGGCAGTATTTATGGCTTTCTCGGGCCGAATGGGGCGGGAAAGTCCACTACTATGAAAATGCTGCTTGGGTTGACCGTACCTACAAAGGGAAGTTTTTCCATTGACGGAAAGCATTTTCCCGAAGACCGGATGGATATTTTGAAGGAGATCGGTTCTTTTATTGAAGCCCCGTCCTTCTATGCAAACCTCACAGGCAGGGAGAATCTTGATGTGATACGCCGTATTCTAGGACTTCCGAAGGAGAGCGTGGAGGATGCGCTGGAATTAGTTGGGCTTACGGAATTTGGAGACAGGCTGGCAAAGAAATATTCTCTGGGGATGAAACAGCGTATAGGGCTTGCCGGGGCGCTTCTTGGGAAGCCGCCTATCCTGATCCTGGATGAGCCTACCAACGGCCTTGACCCTTCCGGAATCCATGAGATCCGGGAGTTGGTGAAGTCACTGCCCAGCCTTTATGACTGCACGATTCTGATCTCATCCCATATGCTGTCAGAGATCGAGCTGATGGCTGATGATATTGGAATCCTCAACCATGGGAGGCTCTTGTTTGAGGGAAGCCTTGATGAACTCAGACAGACGGCAGTGAAAACCGGCTTTGCGGCAAACAATCTGGAGGATGTATTCCTCTCCATGGTGGATCAGGATAATATGGCAATGCGGGCATTGCCTGACAGAAAGCGGAGGACAGGGTTATGAGGACATTTCTGATTGAACTTCGGAAAGAAAAACGGACGGGTGTGATTCCTGTCTTGCCGGCAGTTGGTATTCTGGGAGCATTCTATGCATTTGCAAATTTTATTGTCAGGAAAGATACCCTGCTGAATCTGCCGCTTCCGCCTATGGACGTTCTGCTGACACAGCTATATGGTATGATTGTGGTTCTGAATATGTTCGGGATTGTGGTTGCCGCCTGCATGGTCTACCACATGGAATTTAAAGGGAATGCGGTCAGAAAGATGTATATGCTCCCAATAAGCGTACCGGGAATGTACCTTTGTAAGTTCCTGATTTTATCGGCGATGCTTTTGGCGGCGGTAGCATTAGAGAATCTGGCGCTTGCGTTTATTGGTATGAAAGACCTGCCGAAGGGAGCATTTGAAATGGGAACCTTGCTTCAATTTGCAGGGTATTCGTATCTTACTTCAATGCCGGTGCTGTCATTTATGGTTTTGGTTTCGTCACGTTCGGAAAATATGTGGGTGCCGCTGGGGATTGGCGTAGCCGGGTTTTTGAGCAGCATGGCACTGGCAAATATAAATTTTGATCTACTGCTGATCCATCCCTTTGTTATTATGCTGAAGCCTGCGGTTGCCATGAGTGCAAAGCCGGATATAACGGCGGCCATCGTTGCTGTGACTGCATCGCTGCTGTTTCTCGGCGTGGGGCTGTGGATGGCAAAGAATCTGCGCTGTGAATAGACAACTGTTTGGAGGAATTTTATATGAGCTTTTTGGAACTTTTGAGAATTGAATTTACGAAAGTAAAGAGATCAAAGATGATACCGCTTATTTTTGTTGCCCCGTTGTTAGTAGTTTCCTCCGGGGTTGCAAATTTAAGCCGGTATTTTACACCGGAATATACAAATGCGTGGCCTGCCATGTTCATTCAAAGCGCACTGGTCTACTCTTATTATTTACTGCCGCTGTCCATGATCGTGGTCTGCGTGATGATTGCGGGGCGGGAAACAGGGAATAACGGTATCTTAAAGATGCTGGCCCTGCCGGTTGGCCGGTATGCGCTTTCTATGGCAAAATTCTGTGTGCTGGTATTTTATCTGTTTATGGAGATGGCCGTGTTCTTTGCGGTGTTCGTGATTGCCGGGACAGTTGCCACTGGAGTGGTGGGTGTGACGGAAACACTGCCTGTCCTTTATCTGATGAAATGGTGCGTCGGTCTGTTTCTAACCATGCTGCCATGCCTGGGGACTATGTGGGCAGTCACAGTCCTGTTTGAAAAGCCGCTTTTGTCTGTGGGGCTGAACCTGCTCTTTGTGATTCCCGGCGTGCTGATTTCCAATACACCTGTCTGGATCGCCTGGCCGTACTGTTACAGCGGTTATCTGGTATCCTGTTCGCTGCATGATTTTACAGCGGAAGATAACATACGGGCATTTTCGCTGTTTCCGTTCCTGCCGGCTGCGATATTGGTTTTGGCATTGGCACTTACGATTGCTGCAATACAATTTGGGAAAAAGGAAATGAGGTAAATCGGTTATGGAAAAAACGGAAAACTTTAAGTATGACGGCGCTGATCGTCAGTATTCTCCCAGTGGCAACGCTTGTTCCCGTGTTCCTTAAAGTCACATTATCTGAAAGGGTGAATACAGTCTTGGCATGAATGAATTGATGGCACGTATTAATTCTCTTATTCGCCGTTACACTACTTTGAATACTCCTGCCGGGCTGGATACGGAAGTCTTTTATCAGCAAACTGAGGAAAAAGATTGAGTCAGATCCGGAACATTCTAGTACTCCGTACTTGAAGTTCCTGTGCAAATAAAGAGTTATCACGATTAGCCGGGAGTTTGGAAGTGGAGGGCACAGTATAGGAAAGGCTGTTGCCGAAACATTGGGTATCAGTTTTTACGATCAGGAACTGTTGGAGAAGATTGCAGCGGAAACAGGGTTTTCAAAGGAATTTATCGAAGAAGCAGCGGAATATTCTACTGCAAAGAACAGCCTTTTATTTAATCTTGTTATGAACCGCACCCTGCATGGGCGCACAGAGCCTTCCCCTGCTGATACGATTTATTTTGCACAGGCAAAGATTATCAAAAACCTTGCAGAAAGAGAAAGTTGTGTAATTGTTGGGCGGTGCGGTGACTATATCTTGCGGGACAATAACGACTGCCTGCATATATGTAGAATTTCCAATAAAAATACCGGGGAGACGGATTAGGTCTCTCCGGTATTATTTAGCCGTTAATTTGAAGAACCGATCTTCTGATCATCCACCAGGAAGGAATCGCCGTCTTCTACGATACATACCATAGTCTTACCGGTGTTGAGCTGAATCTCGTTACCGGCGTCATCATAGTATCTGGTAGCGCCATAGTCGGAATTCTTCTCCCAATTCACATGGATGCCTTTGCCGTTCGTAAAGAACCAGCCATCTCTTGTATTGTCGATACACTGGAAAGCAAGATAGCCTTTCTCATCACGGACTTCATAATAAGTGTTCTGAATCAGAATATTCTTGAAGGACAACTGTTTACCGTTTGCCTTGTCAATATGGGGACCGTCGCTGGTTCCGGAAAGATGCTGGAATCTGTCATACATACCGGTCTCCTCGTTGTAAACGAAGTAGCAGTTCGTTACCGGATAGGTAGGAGACATATCTACCTTATTGGCGGTAATAGCATCGCTGTACTGTTCCAGTGTGTTAGGGTTGCCGGAAGAAGCAAAACGATAGTGATTCTCATCGGCGTACCCGCTGCGGTATCTCAGGTCATATCCTAATTTGTCGATATCGGCCAAAATCCCTTGTGTGTCTACGTAAGCGTTGTCGGTCGCATTGATCGCATCGTTTGCACGCCAGAAATTGCTGCTGGACAGTCCGTCGATATCTTCGGTATCCCTTCGGTTGATAACTTCGTCTATGTAGAAGGGGCCGCCGAAATGAATATAGAATGCATCCCACTCAAAGGACCAGTATACGTAATAGTCACGGCAGCTTCTTACATTGCCAATCCGGTCAAAATCGTTCCAATCCTGGAACAATGCCATCAGTCGTGTGATACTGCCTTCTACATTACACTCATAGAGAACATCTGCGCTGGAAAGTCCATACTGAGATGCTGTCTTGGTATTGGGTACCATCACTGTGATCGGCCTTGTATTATTAACCTCTTCGGTCACCCATTCATTTGTAATACGACTGCGAACCATTCCTTCTTCCGGAGGAACATCATCGTCCGTGTCGACGGTCTCTGCATCCGTCTCTTCTTCCTCTTCTATATCTTCTGGTTCGTCGATGTCATCTATGACCTGTTCGACGACCGGTCCGGTAACATCCTCTTCTTTTCCACAACCAAATAATAAAAGAGTAGAAGATAAGGCTACAAGAAAAAGCACTTGCAATCTTTTCATTCTTAATCCTCTCCTTTGCTCTATTTCGGGAATAACCCAATTATTCTTAGTATATCATAAGCAAAAAGGAGAGTCACTAGAAAAAAGGTGAAAAAGTCCACAAAATGTTACAAGCTTATTACAAAAAGTTTGTGAGTATGTCTAGTGTAACTTGTTTCGAAATGGCGGAAAAGTAACAGTTCAGCCCTCATAATTCATAAAAGCGTCTGCTGCGCATCCGACGCCGCTTTGCGGCTCACCTTTTATTTCATCTGAGGGCGCTCTGCTCATAAAATAATCTGCTGTCAGTGTTTTGTGTGCAAGCACCCACACACAGTCCGCAGATTATTTCATGGCTGAACTGTTACGAAGAAAAAATGAGAAACAACATTAATAATTGCATAATTCCATAGGAGGTTGTATGATAATGATATTGTGAAGAACAGACTTTTTAGGACGGATCGACTGTGGGGCAGTCGGAGCAGAAGGGAAGAGGTGTTTGGAAAGGAGCATGGCTGTGAATAAGAAGAGAGTGATGATAACAGGGGCTAACGGACAGTTAGGTCGCGCTGTCAACCTGCAGTATGCAGACAGCGGGGAGTATGAACTGATCAATACGGATGTAGGAGAATTGGATATTACCAATATTGATAAAGTGATGACGTTTGTGCGGGAAGTGAAACCGTACGCGATCATCAACTGCGCGGCATATACGGCAGTGGATGCTTGCGAGAAGGAGGAAGATCTTGCTTTTCGGATCAATGCTATTGGACCGAGGAATTTAAGTATTGCAGCGACGGAGACGGGGGCGAAGATGATGCATGTCTCCACGGACTATGTTTTTGACGGAAACGGCACCAGACCATATCGTGAGACGGATCCTACGGGCCCGCAGGGAGCTTATGGACGGACGAAGCTGGCGGGAGAGGATTTTGTCAGGGAATTCTCTGACAGACATTTTATTGTGCGCACGGCGTGGCTGTATGGCGACGGTAAGAATTTTGTGAAGACGATGCTGCGTCTGTCCGAGACGAATGATAAGGTGCGGGTTGTCATGGATCAGGTCGGCTCTCCGACCAGTGCCGATGAATTGGCTAAGGCCATCGCGTATCTGCTTCCTACCGAGAATTACGGGTTGTTTCACGGCACATGTGAGGGCGATTGCAGCTGGGCGCAGTTTACAGAAGAAATCTTCAGATTGGCAGGAAAGAATACGATAGTGGAAGCTATCACTTCGGAAGAGTATGCTGCTGCTGCGAAACGTCCGGCCTACTCTATCCTGGAGAATTATATGCTTAAGATGACTACGGATTTCATGTTTGCGGACTGGCACGATGCCATCGCGGCGTATATCGGGAAGATATAAGGAGATATTCTTTACAGGACCGCGATTATATGAGAGAATAAGGCTGCCCGGGCATCGGATAGCGGTGGCCGGCAGGAATTGATGAGACAGAAGAAAGGGAGAAAGCATGCAAAGAATAGCGTTGATCACAGGAATTACAGGACAGGATGGTTCTTATCTGGCAGAAATCTTGTTGGAGAAGGGATATGAGGTCCATGGTCTGATCCGCAGACACAGTATTTCCAATACCGCCAGGATCGACCATTTGATCAATTCGGATTATTACAAAATAAAATTTTTTCTACATTTTGCAGACACTACGGATTCCAGCAATTTGATGAGGCTGATCGCGGAGATTCGGCCTACGGAGGTGTACAATCTGGCGGCGCAGTCTCATGTGGGGATATCCTTTGACGTGCCGGAGTACACGGCGGAAGCTACCGGGGTGAGTACTTTGAAGTTGTTAGAGGCGATTCGGGTGAATGGCGGAAACTGCAGATTCTATCAGGCATCGACTTCTGAGTTGTTCGGCGGCATTCCGGAGACGGCTCCGCAGAGTGAGAAAACGCCTTTTTATCCGAAGAGTCCTTACGGTGCGGCCAAACTCTACTCATATTGGATCACTGTGAATTACAGGGAATCCTATAATATGTATGCGTGCAACGGGATTCTTTTTAACCATGAGTCTCCCAGACGGGGCGAGAATTTTGTTACGAGGAAGATCACGCTGGCGATCGCGAATATCATTGCCGGCAAACAGGAGAAGCTGTCGCTGGGCAATATGAATGCCAAGAGAGACTGGGGATTTGCGGGAGATTACGTGAAAGGTATGTGGCTGATGCTGCAGCAGGACAGAGCCGACGACTATGTGTTGGCTACCAATGAAACCCATACGGTAAGGGAATTTGTAGAAGCGGCTTTTGGCGAGCTGGGTATTGAGATTCGCTGGGAAGGTACCGGAGTCAATGAGAAGGGATACGATGCGGCGAGCGGCAGACTGTTAGTGGATGTGAATCCGGAGTTCTACCGTCCTGCCGAGGTTGAGTTCCTATGGGGGAATTGCCAGAAGGCGGAGCGAGAGCTGGGATGGAAGCGGGATGTGGACTTTAAAGGCCTTGTGGCAATGATGATGGAAGCCGATCTGAAGGAGACTGCAGGTTTGACCTGTGAGGAGTACAGGAACAGAAAGTGAAAGGCATAGAGTTATGCTGATAGTGACAGGAATATGGATCTATCTATTTCTTACGACTTTTCTTATAGGTTACGGCATCCTGCGGGGGCTGACTCGATTTGTACCTTATCGGATCAGGCATGCGGATACTTATCTGTTCTGTGGGCTGGCAGCAGTGACTGTATATGCACAGTTCTTCAGTTTATTTGACGGTGTGGGACTGACGGCTAACCTGCTGCTTGTGGCAGTTTGTCTGGGCATCCTGTGGGGCAGCAGGCGGAAGCATTGTATAAGCCTGTCTAAGACGTGGCGCGGTATGTGGGAGAACAAAGGCCGCAGTGCCGCAGTGCTGTTTCTCTTCTGCTTGTTTGCATATGGGACTTCAAGGGGGATGATCCACTACGATACCGGCCTGTATCACGCGCAAAGCATCAGGTGGCTGGAAGAATACGGTGCGGTGAAAGGACTTGGTAATCTGCACTGCAGACTGGCTTATAACAGCGCCTCCTTTTCCCTTTCAGCACTGTATAGTATGGCAGCGTTGGGCGGGCGGTCCTATCATTGTACAGCCGGCTGGCTGGCATTTCTGGTGGCGAAGATCTGTCTGGAGATCATAGGGCGGCTGCGGAAGGGCGTACTGCGGACAAGCGACTTTGCAAGAGTGATGGGCATATATTATCTGGTGAACATTTTTGACGAGATGATATCCCCTGCGTCCGACTATTTTATGGTATTGCTGGCCTTCTATATTGTGATACGATGGCTGGAACTTCTGGAAGAGGAAGAGAATACCCGTGCAGAGATGATTTTTCCTTACGGAATACTCTGTGTGATGGGAGTATTCCTGATGACGGTGAAGCTTTCGGCGGCATTGATCCTATTGCTGGTGATCTATCCGGCATACTGGCTGCTGAAAGGAAAGCGCTGGAAGGAGACGGGGCTGTACCTGACGCTCGGCATTGTGACGGCGCTTCCGTTCTTTATCCGGAATATAGTACTGTCGGGCTGGCTGGTCTATCCGTTCACGCAGATCGATCTGTTCGACGTAAGATGGAAGATACCAAAAGGGGTGGCAGACTATGATGCAAGGGAGATTCAGGTCTGGGGCAGAGGATATTCGGATGTGACGCGATATGAAATCCCGGTGAGAGAGTGGCTGCCGGATTGGTTCCGGGCCCTGCCGGGGAGCGATAAAGTGCTGGTGGCGGCGGCAGCAGCGGCGGTCCTTGTTTTGATCGGGTATGTCGTCGGCATGGTCCTTGGACTCTGGCGCAGAAGATGGGGGCTTGTACTGGTGCAGACCACGATGGCAGCCTCCTTTATATTCTGGCTCGGCACTTCTCCTTTGATCCGTTATGGCTGTGTCTATGTATATTTGACAGCGGCGGTCATCTTCGGAGGGATTTATGATGGGATCGTATCCGGGAGAAGACAGGAGCGCGACAGAGGCATGAAAGAGGCAGTCAGGCTGGGAGGTATGGCGGCGGTGATTCTGCTGCTGGGCTATAAATGTCTGGCGCTCGGACGGGAGATCGTCTCGTCTTATGAGAATGCATACTGGCTGGTGCAGAAAGATTACGATGAGTATGAGACGGATTCGTATTTGATAGAAGACGTTGTGTTTTATTATCCGGTGAACGGAGATCAAGTCGGGTATGAGGCCTTTCCTTCTGCACCGGTCAGGACGGAAATAGAATTTCTCGGAGCTGATATCGAAGACGGATTTTCCGCCATAGATAAAGAGCAGTGAGATAAGGCGTTAAGAGGGGTTCGAGGCGGAGCGTTGAGGCTGGTACAACCCGCATTAAGGAGGAGACTATAGACTATGAATAAGACAGACAAAATATATATAGCTGGCCACAGGGGACTCGTGGGCAGCGCAATCGTGAGAAACCTTGAGAAGAAAGGGTATACCAATATCATCGGCAGGACACATCGGGAGCTGGACCTTACGAGTCAGCAGGCAGCAAGGGAGTTCTTTGAGGCGGAGAGACCGGATATAGTTGTACTGGCGGCGGCGAAGGTCGGCGGAATCAATGCCAATAATACTGCGCCGGCGGAATTTGCTTATGAGAATCTGCAGATACAGTGCAATGTAGTTAAGTGCTGTCATGACTATCATGTGAAGAAACTACTGTTTTTGGGCAGTACCTGTATCTATCCGAAGCTGGCGCCGCAGCCGATTCCGGAGAGTGCTCTTCTGACCGGACCGCTGGAGGAGACCAATGAGGCGTATGCAATCGCCAAGATCGCGGGGCTTGAAATGTGTAAGTTCTTCAAGAGACAGTATGGGGATGATTTTATCAGCTGTATGCCTACGAACCTCTACGGGCCGCATGACAACTATGACTTGCAGGGATCCCATGTTATGCCTGCAATGATCCGTAAGTTCCATGAGGCCAAAGTCAACAAAGAGGCGCACGTAGAACTTTGGGGAACAGGGACGCCCTTAAGGGAGTTCCTGTATGTGGATGATATGGCGGATGCCTGTGTATTTCTGCTGGAAAATTACAGTGGGGAGGAACACGTGAATATCGGCACGGGTAAAGAGGTCACGATCAGAGAATTGGCTGAGACGGTACAGCGCGTAGTGGGGTACGATGGTGAAATCCTGTGGAATAAGGAGATGCCGGATGGTACGCCACGTAAACTGACGGATGTGTCGAAGCTGCAAGGCCTGGGATGGCATCATAAGGTGGAATTGGAAGAAGGTGTGCAGCTTGCATATGAATGGTTCAAGGAGAATGTAGAATCGGCCCGATTATAGGCGATGCCTTACTATTTACAGCGAGTCGTTAGTTTGCTATTATGTAGTTAAATAAAGAAACTACACTAACAATTTGGTTTGATTCGCAAAGGAGTATGAAGGGCAATGATAGAGGAAAAGACAGTGACCGGGCATGAGTTGGAGCAGGCTATCTCCGATTTCATGTTGGAACTGGGGATTCCGGCACATCTGAGAGGGTACCAATACTTAAGAAGTGCGGTTGAAATGTGTGCGGAGGACATGGAATTAGTAGGCAGTGTTACCAAGTTATTGTATCCGGATCTGGCGAAAAAGCATAAGACAACGGACCAAAAGATTGAACGCGCGATTCGAAATGCAATTGAAGTGTCTTGGGAAAGAGGTAATGGGGAGCTGTTTGAAGAATTATTTGGCTACAATAATTCGGAAGAATACAGCAGACCGACGAACAGTGAATATATTGCAGCGGTGGCGGATCATATACGGCTGGAATATGAATTGATCTGACGGAATGTTATTGGGAATTAGGAAGAGACCTGTCTCTTCCTTTTTTTGTTGAATTATGATAGAATTATAATGATTTGTTATTTTATGTAAAAGAAAGGTATGTTATTGCAGATGAAATTACTCAGCGTGATCGTTCCTTGCTATAATGAAGAAGAGAATGTGAGAGATTTTTATGATGAACTGCTCAGGAATGCTTCTTTTTTTCAGGAGAAAGAGACTGAGATAGAGATCATTTACGTGGACGACGGATCCAAAGATAAGACAGTAGCGGAGGTCAAGAGACTGCACGAGGAGGATGCCAGAGTGCATCTGCTATCTTTTTCACGTAATTTTGGAAAGGAAGCGGCAATTTATGCCGGACTGCAGAGAGCAAAGGGAGATATGGTAGTCATGATGGATGCCGATCTGCAGGATCCGCCTTCGCTTTTGCCGGAAATGTACAGTTATATTGAACAAGGGTATGATTCCGTGGCAACGCGGCGTGTCACAAGAAAAGGAGAACCGCCGGTCCGGTCGTTTTTCGCGAGAATGTTCTATCGGATCATGAATAAGATCTCCAGGACGGAGATTGTGGATGGCGCCAGGGATTACCGACTCATGACCAGACAGGTGGTGGATGCCATTCTGGCGATGACGGAGTATAATCGGTTCACCAAAGGGATCTTCGGCTGGGTGGGTTACGAGACAAAGTGGCTGGAATACGAAAATGTAGAGCGCAAGAAGGGGGAGACAAAGTGGTCCTTCTGGAAGCTGTTTGTCTATTCTCTGGAGGGTATCACTGCTTTCTCTACGGTGCCGCTTACGATGGCGGCAGTGCTGGGTGCGCTCTTTTGTGTATTGGCATTTGGGATGATCATTGTGACGATCGTGAGAACACTGATCTATGGCGATCCAACTTCGGGCTGGCCGTCACTGGTGTGTATTATCCTTCTGGTCAGTGGCGTGCAGCTGTTTTGTCTTGGCATAGTAGGGCAATACTTATCCAAGACTTATATGGAAGTGAAGAAAAGACCTATATATCTTGTTAAAGAGGATATCTGATGAAAGAACTGGTGAGCATCATCGTGCCGGTATATAATGCGGCCGCTTATATAAAGGATACAATCGCAATGGTACAGCGGCAGACCTTTCAGAAATGGGAACTGCTGCTGATAGAGGATCGTTCGCCGGACGACAGTGCCGGGGAGATCCGCAGGGTGCTGACAGTAACGAAGGAGGGCCGGAAGACGGACGGGGCGGAAACATACACTTCAGCAGATGACTGTGTGGAGCCTGGTACTAAAGGATCCGGGCAGGAGAGCTTGCCGGTGGAAGAGTTTGTCGCTGCCGGTGGACAGAGAGTACGACTGATCTGTAAGGAGAAGAATGAAGGGGCAGCGCGCGCGCGCAACACCGGCCTGGATTACGCTGCAGGCCGGTATATCGCCTTCCTGGATGCGGATGACATCTGGCATTCGTGTAAATTAGAGAAAGAACTGGAGTTTATGCGAAGCAAGCAGGCCGGGTTCGTATTTACGGCCTATGAGTTTGGAGACGAGGAAGCCAGACCAGTGGGTAAGGTGGTACATGTCCCTGAGGAACTGCGGTACAGGCAGGCTTTATCCCGGACGGTGATCTTTACGACGACCGTTTTGCTGGACCAAGAGCAGATTCCGGCGGAACTGATTAGAATGCCTGTAGTGGAGAGTGAAGACACGGCTACCTGGTGGCAGATATTGCGGGCAGGCCATACGGCATACGGACTGGATGAGGTGCTGGCGATCTACAGGCGGCCGGCACGGTCGCTATCTTCCAATAAACTAACGGCGCTAAGACGCATCTGGAACTTGTACCGCAGACAGGAACGGTTGTCCTTACCTGTCAGTGCGTACTGTTTTGCTATGTGGGCTTATCGGGCAACGAAAAGACGATTGTGACAGCAGGCAGCAAGAACAGGAGAAGCGCCAATGCAGAATTCTTGCACTGACCGTGCCGAATTATACAGGAAGCCGGTCTGCTGCTACAGATGAGGTATGATAATGAAAAGAATGGGATCTTTAAAGAGACTGATCATATTGCAGCTGTCCCTGATCGGATTGCTTTTTCATACGGCAGTCTATGCGTATTACTGGTTTCAGGAATATTATCCGTATCTGAAATTTCATGGGCATGCCAAGTTTTATTTCAAAGGACATGTTCTTATCGTTGTGCTCTATTTTGTATTGCTGCTTTTCTTTGCCAGTACTTATGGAGTACTGAAGATTGGCTATCTGAAGCCCATAGATGTATTCATATCGGAATTTTTCTCGCTGTTGTTTGCAAATGTGATATCTTATTTCCAGATATCCCTGATGGCGAACTGGGTTGTAAAGGTCAGGCCGATCGCGGAGGTCATGCTGATCCAGGCCGTTTTCTCCGCCGTGTGGGTGTTTGTTTGCAATACCTGCTATTTTAGAGTATTTCCGCCCAGAGGGCTGCTGATCATTCATGGGGAGCGGCCGATCAATGATATTGTGGCCAAGTTTGAATCGCGCAGGGAGAAGTATAAGATCGCAGGCAGCATTAATATTGCAGAAGGCATCGAAGCGGTCAAGAAGGAGATATGGAAGGACTATGGGGCGGTGGTCTTGTGGGATATTCCGGCGGCGGAGAGAAATACGCTGTTGAAGTACTGCTACAGCCGTTCGGTCCGGGTCTATATGATGCCGAAAATATCGGATGTACTGGTGAAAGGAGCGACGCAGCTACATCTGTTTGACACGCCGATCTACCTGACAAGGGAGTATGCGCTTAAGATAGAACAGCGTATCGCCAAGAGAGCTATCGATTTGATCTGTTCCGTACTCTTACTGGTGATCACCTCGCCTTTCATGTTGATCACGGCGGCAGCGATCAAGCTGTATGACGGCGGGCCGGTATTCTATAAACAGGTTAGGTGTACGATAGGGCAGAAGAAATTCTCTATCATGAAATTTAGGAGCATGCGCGTGGACGCGGAGAAGGATGGGGTAGCGCGGCTGGCGGCGAAGAACGACTCCCGTATCACGCCGATCGGTAAATTCATCCGTGCGGTCAGGATTGACGAACTGCCCCAGCTGATCAATATTTTAAAGGGAGAGATGTCTTTCATCGGGCCGAGACCGGAGCGGCCGGAGATCATTGCACAATATCTGGAAGATATGCCGGAGTTTGCATTCCGTATGAAGGTAAAGGCAGGGCTTGCAGGATATGCCCAGGTGTACGGGAAGTATAATACGACGCCTTACGATAAGTTAAAGTTGGATCTGACCTATATAGAGCAGTATTCGGTCTGGCTGGATCTAAAGCTGATGCTTTTGACATTGAAGATCCTTATAAAACCGGAGAGTACGGAAGGCGTGAACGGTGATCAGGTCACGGCAGCCAAGAAGGGCTGACGGACAGGCTGATATGGGGGCAAATATATGCGGGAGATCAAGTATGCCGATGCAGGCATGGATATGAAGAAGATACTACTTTGTTTTATGGGAAAGATCAAGCTTATACTGCTTGCGGCAGTGGCCGGCGCCGTGCTTGGCGGCGGGATCTATGCTGTTTCCCGTGTGATTCCGGAATCGGAGCGGGAATATCAGGCGATGGCCAAGATCTATCTGGATTTCGAGACGGATGAGACGGGAGAGGTCTATCAGGCATATAACGGGTACACGTGGAACGATCTTATGGCTACGGATCCTATTCTTGACGTGACCATGCAGTATCTGCCGGAAGAATATACGCGGGAAGAGGTGGCCGCGGCGGTCAAGGCCGAGATCCTTTCGGACTTAAGACTTTTGACGATCACGGTTACGACACATGACGCAGACAGCTGTGACCGAATTTTGCAGGCGACCGGACAGTCGCTTGTGAATCGTGGAAATACGGCTAAGGAGTTTAAGCAGATTGAGGTGATACAGACTACCAGTGCGAAGCTTGTGGTGGCGGATGCGAGATGGAAGCAGGCACTGGCAGGCGGCGCGGTGCTTGTGACTGTATTGGTGCTGTTGGGGATGCTTCTCTACTATATCTTGGATGACCGTATTATGGTGGCTTCCGATCTAAGACAGGTGACGGATGCGGCGTTTATCGGCTACAGCGGTGCGGGGGAACGGTTGGAGAAGGATTATGAAGCGAATCTGGCATATATAAGAGCGCAGAAAGGCGATATAGCCGTGCTTTTGCTGAGACAGAAGGAAGCGGTGGCAGAAGAACAATGGCAGGAACTGTGCGCAGCGGACGGAGTGGTGCTTTTAGTGTCGTACGGTGAAGTACATGCGGTTTATTTGAGCTACGTGACAGAGCAGCTTGCCGTCAGGGAATGTCCGCTCGTGGGAATTGCGATCGGGAATGCGGACGGAAGCTTTCTGGGTAGGTATTATGGAGGCTAGGATGAAGAAGAGGGTACAGCTGTTGGTGTCTGCGGTGGAGCAGGATGCGGTGCTGCTGGCGGAGCGGATGAACATCTGCAGTGACGCCGTGATCGTGAATCAGAGTAATCGGTACGGATATGAGGAATTTGAGAAAGCAGGGCATAAGATACAGGTCTTTACCATGCCGGAGAGAGGTGTGGGACTCAGCCGTAATACGGCGCTTCTGCATGCTGCGGCGGATATCTGCGTTTTCTCCGATGAGGATATCGTGCTGCACAAGGACTATCAGGAGCGGATTCGCAGGATATACGAGGAACTGCCGGATGCGGATATGATCTTGGTCAATGTGAAGGTAGCGCCTGCCAGACGCACTTACTGGAATAAGGACATTCATCGGATCGATCATCGGAATTACGGACGCTATCCGGCATACAGCATTACGGCCAGACATGAGGCGCTGCTGCGGGCTAATGTGCATTATTCCCTGCTTTTTGGCGGAGGCGCCAGATACAGCAATGGGGAGGACAGTCTCTTTCTGCGCGATTGCCTGAAAGCCGGCATGAAGATATATTCGCATACGATCTGCATTGGGGAAGAGAAGGAGCGGGAATCGACTTGGTTTACCGGGTATCATGAGAAATTCTTCCGAGACAGGGGAGTGCTCTACCACTATCTGTATGGACGGATGGCGCTGCCGTTGTCCCTTCGTTTCCTGTGGGTGCACAGACGAAAGATGTGCAGGGATGTTCCGCTTGGGAAGGCATTCCGGTGGATGAAGGACGGAGTGAGGGAAGGCCGGCAATGTCCTTGAGGTAAGTTTAATGTAACGACATTGGGCAAGACAGGCATAGACGGTTTGATAGGGACAGGCTCAGGCAGTAACAGGACGATGCGGTAATAAGAAGGAAGGACCGGGAAAGGACAACGGCGGTAGATGATTCTGTATATTACGGTGACGGCGGTAACAGCGCTGCTCGCCGGCATGGTGAACTGCAGGCCGGTGACGCAGCCATATAGGACGACAAGACAGCAGACGTGCAATAGGATCTGTCTGTTTGCCGTTTTTCTGCTGCTTTTTGCGTTGTCTGCGTGTAGGCTAAACGTGGGCAATGACTATGCCAAGTATGTGGAATTCATGCACCTGGTCAACTGTGACGCTTATGTGCCGACGGAGATCGGCTTCAATCTGTTGGTGAAGCTGGTGTATGGGCTGTCGGGATTTGAGAATTATCTGTTGGTATTTGCGGTCTATGCATTTGCAACGGTGGGGATCTTCCTGTTGGCGATGTATGAACAGAGCGAGGACTTTCCGCTTACGTTCTTCCTCTTTATGGCGCTTGGATACTATTTCCAGACGTTCAGTACCGTGCGGTACTATTTTGCGCTGGCACTTGCGCTGTATTCCATGAAATTTGTGCTGCGCAGGCAGTGGGGAAGATTCCTGGTATTGATCTTGCTCGGGTCGACTTTCCACAAGTCGCTGCTGGTGGTGATTCCCTTATATTTGCTTGCAACACTGCCGTGGAAGAAGTGGCAGCTTGCTGTAGGAGCGCTTTTTTGTACGACTTTTTTATTCTGCCAGGACCTGTATTTGAAGCTGGTCGTGTTGTTGTATCCGACTTATGAGGACACGGAATATCTGGAAGGCGGGACAAGTTATATCAATATCCTGCGCTGCACGGCGGTGATGCTGTTTGCAGCGATCGCGTATTTGGAAAAGAAACGGCGTGGGACGGAAGAGATCGAGGAAGAGGATGTGGCGGCAGAGCATTTCTATTTCTACTTAAATTTGGGCGCGCTCGTTTTGTACGTGTTTTGTTCGTTCCTGCCGATCATATCCCGTATCGGGTATTATCTTACGGTCAGCCACATATTGTATCTGCCGATGCTGCTCGGACAAATCAGGGATGCGAAATGGCGCAGAGTGTTCCGGGTGGGGATGCTGTCTGCGGCAATCCTGTATTTTATGATCTATATGAGCAGGGCAGGCAATGACGGGATTCTGATCTTGCCGTATAAGACATTTTTATTCCATGATATGGTCAATATTTTGTCGGATGTGAATTAATGCGACAAGGTATCCGATCGAAGAGGGAAGGGGGCATCTTATGACTTTCAGCATCATCGTAGTTTGTCTGAATGCGGGAGAGAAGCTGCGCAAGACTGTGGAAAGCATCCGTAGGCAGACGGAACAGGACTATGAGATCGTTATTAAGGACGGCGTCTCTACAGACAAGGCTACGACGGAGTTCCTGGATGAGTTGGAGAAGGCGGGAGAGTCTGATCATCGGCTCAGAGTGTACCGACAGGAGAAAGATACGGGGATCTACGACGCCATGAATCAGGCGGTGGAATATGCCGGCGGTGAGTACATCTTCTTCTTGAACTGCGGGGACAGCTTTTATGACGGTCAAGTGTTGGCGAAGGTCAGAGAACAGATCGAGGGACGCGGAGATACCGGGGAAAAGCGGCTGCAGGATGACTTGCGACATGCGCAGAAAAAGAGACCCTGTATTTTCTATGGGAATATATGTGAACAGGTGACCGGGACAATGGTTCAGTCGAACCCGGCACTTAACGATTTTGCGTGTTACCGGAATCTGCCGTGCCATCAGGCCTGCTTTTATGCGACGGATCTGTTAAAGAAGAGAAAATTTGACACGAAGTACCGAGTGCGTGCCGACTATGAGCATTTTCTCTGGTGCCGCTATGAGGGCGGTGCGGAATCTGTATATATGCCCGTGACGGTGGCATTCTACGAAGGTGGCGGATTCTCGGAGACAAAAGCGAACAGGAAAAGATCGAAATTGGAGCATAAGGAAATCGTGGCGAAATATATGCCGGCGGCCAGAGTGCTTGGATATCGGCTGATCATGCTTTTGACACTCGCGCCGCTTAGGACATGGATCGCGGGGAATCCGGCTTTGGCAGGGCTGTACCAGAGTGTGAAGAGGAAGGTATATCGGAAAAACGGCAGGGCATAGCAATGTCCGGAAAAGGGGAAAACATGAAGGTATTGTGGATATGTAACATTATGATTCCTACAATTGCCAGACAGCTGGGAGTCTCCTACAGCAACAGAGAAGGCTGGCTGAGCGGGCTGTTGGAGCGAGTCGTTCTGGAGCGGGGAAGGAATCGGATTGAATTGGGGATCGCATTTCCGGTGGACGAAGAGATGGGAGACTTCGAGAGAAATATGCAGCTGGGAGAGAGTATGTCCTGTAGGTGCTATGGATTTGTAGAGAATCTGGATACGCCGGAAATCTACGACGCCACACTGGAAGCGCGGTTTCGGAGTATCCTGCAGGATTTTGAGCCGGATATCGTGCATATTTTCGGAACGGAATTTCCGCACACGCTGGCCTGCGTCAGGATGTTTGGGCGTCCGGAGAGGACGCTGGTCAGTATGCAGGGGCTGTGCGGCTGTATCGCGGAGGAGTACATGGCCGATCTGCCGATGAAGGTGCAGCGGCAGGTGACGCTGCGTGACAGGATCAGGCAGGACAGCCTCCGGCAGCAGCAGAAGAAATTCAAGAAGCGCGGTGAACATGAGAAGGAGGCCCTGGGGATGACGGGGCATGTGGCAGGCAGGACGGATTTTGACCGGACGCAGGCTGCGAAGCTCAATCCGTCTGCCAAGTATCATTATCTGAATGAGACACTGCGCAGCATATTTTATCGCGACAGATGGAAGAGAACGGCCTGTGAGCCTTACAGTATTTTCTTAAGCCAGGGCGATTATCCGTTAAAGGGATTTCATTATCTTCTGCAGGCTATGCCGAGGGTACTGGAACAGTTCCCGGAGGCGCATGTCTATGTGGCTGGCAGCAATATCATTGATACGGATACGTGGCAGGACAGGATGAAATTGTCCGCATATGGAAAATATCTGCGGAGGCTGATCAGAGAGAGACAGTTGACGGAGCATGTGACGATGCTCGGACGGCTTTCGGCGGAGGAGATGAAGGCACAGTTCTTGAAAAGCCATCTGTTTGTGATGCCATCTGCGTTGGAGAACTCGCCCAATTCACTGGGGGAGGCGATGCTGTTGGGAGTGCCCTGCGTGGCGGCGGATGTGGGAGGTGTACATAATCTGCTGACGGATGGCGGGGACGGTATGCTATATCCGGCGGGAGATGTGGAAGCGCTGGCTGACAGGATCATGGAGATTTTCACGAAAGAAGCTATTGTGGAGCGCTTTTCGGATAATGCCAGGAAACATGCGCGGGTGAATCACGATGCGGAGCAGAATTATTACCGGTTGATCCGCATCTATCGGGAGATGCTTTCATGACCTTTACGTTTGTGTCGAATTATATCAATCACCATCAGATTCCTCTGTGTGAGGCGCTTTGGCATAAGCTGGGGAATGCCTTTACTTTTATCCAGACCATGCCCATGGAGGAAGAGCGGGTTGCCATGGGGTGGGGTGTGGATGTGCGGACACTGCCCTATGTGCTCTGCCTGTATGAGGAGGAATACGAGTGCCGTAAGAAAATCGCGGAGAGTGATGTGGTGCTGTTTGGCTGGTCGGAGCGGGAAGATATCGCAGCGGCAAGACTTGCTTCCGGGAAGGTGACGATGCGAGTGAGCGAACGACTGTACCGGGAAGGACAGTGGAAGGCAGTCTCCCCCCGTGGGCTGATGGCCAAATATCAGGAGCACATCAAATATCGCACAAAAAATATATGTATGTTGTGCGCCGGAGCCTATGCGGCGGCAGATTTCCGACTGATCGGGGCGTATCCGGGCAAGCTGTTCCGGTGGGGATACTTTACAAAGCTGCGGATTTACAGTGAGGAGCAGTTTGCGTCCATGAAGATGCAGGACGGCAGGCTGCATATCGTGTGGGCTGGGCGGTTTATTCCGTTAAAGCACCCGGAATATGTAGTGCGGCTGGCAGGAACGCTGCGCAGGAGAGGGTATCCTTTTTACATGCATATGCTGGGAGACGGAGAGCTGGATGCGCAGATCAGACAGGATGTGAAAGCGGCGGGTCTGGCGGAATGCTTTCGATTCTACGGCTATACGGAGCCGGAGCGGGTGCGGGATGTGATGGAGCGGTGCCATATTCATCTTTTCACAAGTAATCACCTGGAAGGCTGGGGCGCTGTGGTCAATGAAGGCATGAACAGCGGCTGCGTGGAGGTGGTCAATGAGCAGGTAGGGGCTGCGCCTTATCTGATCCGACACGGAGAGAACGGACTAGTGTATCCGAAGGATAAGTATGAAGGGATGGAAGCGCTGGTTTTGGATCTGTTTGAAAATTGGGAGATGCGTAAGAGTATGGGGCGTGCGGCTTATGAGACGATCCGGGATGTATGGAATGCAGAGTGTGCGGCGAAGGAACTGCTACGGTTTGCACAAGGACTGCTGGACGGGAAGATCCTGCCGGCGGCGGACGGGCCCTTAAGTGTGGCACCGGTGGTGTGGCCGAGGTGATGCCGGACAGGAAAGGTTGGAGACAGACAGTGAATGGAAGCGGTAAACTATGAATGAGAAGATTAGTGTGATCGTGCCGGTATACAATTCGATAGACTGCCTGGAGAGGTGTGTGAGGTCGATCAGTGCGCAGACATATGCTGCGCTGGAGATCCTGTTGATCGATGACGGGTCTTCGGACGGAACGGGTGCGCTGTGTGAGAGGCTTGCGCGGGAAGACGAGCGTATCCGTGTTTACCATAAAGAGAACGGCGGCGCTTCTTCGGCGCGGAATATGGGGATTGGTCTGGCGTCCGGGGCATATCTGGGATTTGTGGACAGCGACGATCATATTGAGCCGGATATGTATGAACTGATGATGGATGCCATGCATGACAGGCCGGGAGATGTGGTGCAGATTTCTCGGGATGAGGTGGACGACCTGGGGCGGCGACTGCCGGATGTATGCATTCCTCCGGAGCAGGTACGGTTCTGCAGGACAGAGGATTTTCTGCGGGAATTGCTGCTGCACAGGGGAGACTGCTCGTTCTGCACCAAGCTGATCAGACGGGAACTGTTTAGGAAACACAGGTTTCCGGAGGGCGTCCTGAACGAGGATTTCAGACTTTTGGTGGAAATGCTGCAGGAGATAGAGGGCATCACGATCTTACCGAAGCAGTGCTATCACGTGGTGTGCAGGCAGGAGAGCACGACCCGCAGGAAGACGAGGGACAGTTTTTCGCGGGTCTTTCTGGATATCGTGGACAATGCAGATCGTATGCAGGAGCTTGTGGACAGGGTTTATCCGGAACTGCATGTGTATGCGATACGGTTTAACCTGTTCCAAAGACTGGACTATCTCCTGCATATACCGATCCCGCAGATGGTGAGGAAGAATGATTTCTATCAATGCGTGAAGCGGTATTTGAGGCGGCATGTGAAAGACACGGTGAGGAATCCGTATTTGACGGGGAAGAATAAGGCTTATCTGTTAGCGCTGACCGCTGCACCGAGAATGGTGCGGAAGGTACATGCCTTTGTACGGCATCCTGTATAGGTATATAGGGAACGGGCATTCCCTGCATGGACTTGAGATTTTCGTGCGGCAGGATCATGGAAGTATGGTGGGCGATGATGGATAACGGGAATAAGAGAAGAAAATATCTTGCAGCGTTTCTGATGATCTGGGTGGTGCAGATGGTGACCGCCTTCTATTTCTGTGTGCAGAAACAGGGATTTCATGAGGATGAATATTACACGTATTATTCTACGGCGCGTACGAACGGATTCTATGTGGAGGATGGGCAGTGGATGGACCGGGATACTTACCGGAATGAATTTGTAGTGCTGCCAGGGCAGGGCTTCCAGTATGGCTTGGTGAAATTGGTGCAGTCTTGGGATGTGCATCCGCCGATGTATTACTGGGTATTCCATACGGTCGCTTCGTTGGCACCGGGGGTGTTCTCGAAGTGGATCGGGTTGTCGGTAAACCTCGTGCTGTGGGGTGTCAATATTGCATTGTTGGCTTATCTGGCGTATCGGGTGAGTGGCCGGAAGCAGAATCTGGCTCTGCTTGTGATGCTGTTCTATGGCTTATCTCCGGCAGCCATGAGCGGCGTGGTCTTTATCAGGATGTATGAGATGCTGACGACGTTCGTGCTGCTGTGTGCCACCGTGCATGTGCAGGCGGCGGAGCATTTGGCTTCCGGGAAATGGAAAAACCTGCCGGTATTCAGGTGCCTGGTGCCGATGGCGGCGGTGACGTATCTGGGATTTTTGACGCAGTATTACTATTTCATCTTCTTGTTTTATCTGGCTGTCGCATTTGGTGTGTGGATGTTGTGGAGGGAGAGGAAGCTGTGGAACTGCTTACGATATGGTGTGAGCCAGGCGGTCGCGTTTGCGCTGGCTTATCTGACATATCCGTCCTGTCTTGGGCAGATGTTCCGGGGGCAGAGAGGGGCGCAGGCCACGGAGAATTTCTTTGATCTGTCGAATACACTGGAGCGCTTGAACTTTTTCTATGAATTGCTGGATGAATTTGTTTTCGGGAAGATGTTGCCGGTACTTTTGCTTTTGCTTCTGGTTTTGGCGGTGACCGTTTACAGGCAGAAGGGCCTGCGGAGGGGCAAGGAAGGGAAAGTCAGGGAAAAAGATGCCGGGAAGGGAATAGACAATGTCAACTATGTAATCTTGTCTTTTGCCGTGCTGGGGTATTTTCTGACGGTGTCTAAGACGGCGCTTTTGCTGGGGGATACTTCCAACCGGTATCAGCTGCCGGTTTATGGGATGATCGTGCTGCTGCTTTTTCAGGCGCTGTGGACGATCGGCAGCATTTGTCTTGAGGGACATGCGGCACTGGAAAAGGTGACAGATAAGGATGGCGCGAAGCAGTCGGGAGCAGTCTGGCAAACGGACAGCAGGCGGAAGAAAGTAGGGAAAAGCGCGTATGGCTTTGCGGCAGCAGTGGTGATCTGCCTGATCATTGATGTGGCAGGACTTAAGGCAGGCAGGGTAGTATTTCTCTATCAGGAGGATAGGGAACAGCTGGAATATGCGCAGGAGTGGGAAAGGGAGAACACGCCTGTAATCTACCTGTATGAGCCGGGGGCGGAATGGTGTATCTGGGACGTGGCGGATGAGTTGTTTGTATATTCAGAAGTTTATTTTGCCGCTGCCGACAGCGTGGATGAGATCAGAGATGACAGGATAAAAGAGGCAGAATCGTTGGTGGTATATGTCGCAAACGGGGCAGATAGCAAGGCGCAGATCGGCAGAGTCATGGATAGCAATGGGAAGATTTCCGAGACAACGCATGTTACTACGGAAAAATATTGTGAGGTATATTATCTTACTTCCATTCCGTAGCGTTTGTGCTGAGGACGGGAGCAGAATTTCGGATTATGCTCTGCGAATCTTCTTCCCGCTGGCGATCAGCCGGGGCGGGGAATCAAAAATAATCCGAAAAATATGGTTTTTCGACGGGAATCAGGCGCTCCAGCCATGTCAGCATATAATATTCGGTCTTGATCTTCTCATGTTCATAGAGGTAGGAAGGCCGCTTATATCCCATCAGCATGGCGGTCAGGGTATTGACGGACAGTTCCACCACATTGATGGACTGGTTATTCTCGACCTGTTCACAGACAGTCTTGCCGTTGTGCCAGGAGAGCATATAGTCGCCTTCATTCCAGGGAGCCATCTCGTCATGTACAAGAAAGTGAATTTTCAGTTCCTCCGGCTGTATCTGGAAAGGATATTCGGCCAGGAACTTTCTGACATCAATGATCCGCGCCATGATGTACGGGGAAATCGTCTCCGTAATCTCGCTGTCCTCGAACAGATAGGCCATCGGTTCGCCGGAATAGTTATCGCCCTGCACCTGTGTGATCATAGAAAAATGAGCGCTGATATAGTTCCAGAGTCCGTAGTTGGCCTCGATATTAAGGTAGACCATTTCTTTGATGTGAAAGATCTCGTTGGCGATATAGTAGACTACATAGCCCAGAGGCTTATGTTCCTTGCTGTAATAGACTGCGGCGATCATGTCGTCATTGTCCCAGCGCCAGTATTCTTCCCAGGAAAGGGAATCACGAATGAGTGCACCGTGCCGCTGCAGGGCAAAATAGGAATGCACATTGTGATAATCTTCGGAATCCAGGCTGACGCGCTCCACCATGCCGTCCACTGGGCGCATCTTGGGAAGCTGCGTATCCTTGACGGTGAAGGAAAGTTTGTCTGACACAATCTCCCATCCCATCTTGCGGTAAAAGGGGATCGAGTAGGGGTAGAGGAAGGAAAGAAGCATTCCGTTCCGGTGTATGTAGTCCAGTGCGTGCCGCATCAATGCATGGATCAACCCGCGGCCCGTATATTCCGGGTAGGTGGCCACACCGGTAATACCGCCCATATCTATGATCGTATCGTGGACGTTGACTTTCATGGAATAGACAACGATCATTGATGCCAGTCTGTCTTGGTAAAACCAGCCCAGCACGTAGGCTTCTTCGAGAATAGGACGTTTCGCGTATTTGATCTCGTCCTGTTCCCATCCGGTCTGGAATAGATCGTAAGAGGTGACCTGAAACGCATACTGAAGCAGTGCATTAAATTGCTCCAGATCGCGTTTGTCCAACTCACGCATCTTGAATTCACCGTTGGTCTCCAGATAAGTGTAGGTATGCTGTTGTTCTTCCATGTTGATATCCTCGTTCATAAAATAATGCCAACTGTGCGGTTGGAAATAATGACTGGTGGTGCCAATTTCCATGCAGCGTATGATGATCTTCTGTAGGTGTTAAGATGGTAGTTATGTTATGTGAAATATTTGCCGTATTTACCGTCATCAGCGTCAAAGAAACAGAAGCCAACAAGACCGCGCCCGGTATGCGCGCCGATGGCACAGCCCACTACGGAGATGAGGACATCTCGAGGGTGAAAAGTCTCCTGCACCAGTGTCTTAACAAATTCCAGCGATTCCGTATCTTCTCCGTGGCAGAGCGCAACGGTCTGGTTCTCCAGTTGGCAGCCATTCTCTTTGGCATACTCGATCAGAAAGCGCAGTGATCTCTTGCGGCCACGCACAGTCTTGACGACTGCCAGTGCGCCACTTTCGTTTACGACCAGAACGGGCTTCATGTCAAGCGTTTCTGCTAAGGTACCTTTGAACTTGGTAAGGCGGCCGCCTTTGATCAGGTAGGCCAGTGTCTGCACCGTGAAGACATGGCGAATATGCGAGATATAGTAATCGGCGGCTTCGATCAGCTCCTCCTTGTCGGCGCCTTTTTCCAGCATGGTGACCAGTTTGCTGACCAACAGGCCGAAGCCGATGGAGGCACACTTGGAGTCTATGATGGTCAAGTCAAAATCGGGATGATCCTCACGGATACTGGTGAGTGCGATGTTCGCCGCGTTGTAGGTTCCGGCGATCCCGGTAGAAAAGCACAGATAAATGACACTGTCTCCGGCCTGTGCATAAGGCAGGAAAGCGTCGGTAAACATGGCGGGATTGATGTGATAGGTCTTGACATCACGCTTGATATCGTCCAGTATTTGATAAAATTCTTCTGTTTGTATGGTCTTGCCGTCCAGATAATCCACATTGTCGATCACAACAGGGGTCGGAATCACGTGTAGATGGTGCTGTTCAATGTAGCTTTTTGGCAAGTTACTTGCTGAATCCGTAATAATACGAAGCATATAGCGTTCCCTCCGTTTCTTCCAAACAGGCTCTTGAGATTTCAAGAGACGATCCACTGTTTATCATAATGCAAGGAGGAGGACATTTCAAGTAAATTCTTGCAGCGCGATGCCTGACCGTGAAACAGGGTCAGGCATTGTGCTGTATTGCTATGAATTCATCCGATCCAATAATTCAATCTTGATATTGTATAGTTTGCTGGACAGATCGACGTATACCTTATGCGGGTTTACCAGTCTGCGCGTTTCATCCCAGAGGGTGTTCTGCTCCTGCTGACAGTAAGCGCGGATATCCATGACCTTCGGGGAGGTGTAGCAGCATTCGCCGCCTTGGAACACCGGAACCATAAGCTCACGCAGAGTATAGCTGCCGCCGGGCAGTTTCGTTTTCTTCCAGGGTTCGTTAGGGTCAAAAAGAAGCAGCGGTTCATTCTCGTCAAAAGTCTCTTCCACAAGGCAGATCAGGTCTGCTTTTACCTTACCGGTTTCTTTCTCGTAGACACGGTAAATGGTCTTATTCCCCGGATTCGTCACTTTCTCTGAATTCTCGGACAACTTGATCTTCGGAATGAACTTGCCGTCATTTCCCATAATGGCAGCCAGTTTGTACACGCCGCCGAAGGAGGGACAGTCCTTGGAGGTGATAAGGTGGGTGCCCACACCCCAGGAGGTGATGGCCGCACCTTGCTCCTTCAAACTCTGGATCAGGAATTCGTCCAAGTCGTTGGAGGCAGAGATGACCGCATCCGGAAAACCTGCGTCGTCCAGCATCTTGCGGGCTTTCTTGGAAAGATAGGCAAGGTCGCCGCTGTCCAGACGTATGCCGTAGAAAGAGAGAGGAATGCCGGCCTTACGCATCTCAGTAAAGACGCGGATGGCATTAGGAACACCGGATTTTAGAGTGTCGTAGGTATCCACCAGAAGGATGCAGGCCGATGGGTACATATCTGCATAAGTCTTAAACGCGGTATATTCATCCGGGAAGCTCATGATCCAGCTGTGGGCGTGGGTACCCTTTACAGGCACGTCAAAAAGCTGCCCGCACAGGACATTGGAGGTACCGATACAGCCGCCGATGACTGCCGCCCTGGCTCCGTAAGTGCCGGCGTCCGGGCCCTGGGCACGGCGCAGGCCGAATTCCATGATGCCGTCGCCGTGCGCAGCATAGCAGACCCGGGCCGCCTTGGTGGCGATCAGACTCTGATGATTGATGATATTTAAGATGGCGGTCTCTACAAGCTGTGCCTGCATGATAGGCGCAATGACCTTGACCAGGGGCTCCCGAGGGAAGACTACCGTACCTTCCGGGATGGCATAGATATCCCCAGTGAATTTGAAATCTTGCAGGTAATCCAGGAAGTCTTTACTGAAAATGCCCAGGCTTGCAAGATAGGCGATGTCGTCTTCATTAAAGTGCAGTTCCTTAATATACTGGATCAGCTGCTCTAAGCCTGCTGCGATAGCAAAACCGCCGTCACAGGGGTTATTGCGGTAGAAGGCGTCGAAGATAACAGTCTCGTTGCGATCCTTGTTCTTAAAGTAACCCTGCATCATGGTCAGTTCATATAAATCCGTGAGCAGAGTCAGGTTCTGTCTGTCCATTATACCCCCATTCCGAAGCACTGAATTTGATTCAGCCTTCCCTTTCATGTTCGATGTCGATCTGCATGTTCCTGCATAACTGACATGAATTCATTGATTTACTGTTTTATATGCATTTTACACCAATTTCATCAAATAGGGAAGAGGACTGTTCTACCATCTGCGATATCGTATGAACATCCACCAAAGATACGGTCCGATCATCGCGAGCACCAGGAAGGCCCACTTAAAGCTTTGGCGGCTGATGGCCATGATGAGGAACAGTACCAACAGGAAAAACCATGGGCCATGCAGGAACTTATAGACCTTCCTGCGGGTGGGGGAGATGTCTGTAAGCTCCGTCTCCAGTTCTTCCGGATGTGTCAGTGTACAGCGGATCGTTGCCCCAAACCGGTCGAAAAACCGCTCCGCCTCGTATTCCATGCCGTCTATTCTGAAAACGGGATACATGCTTTCCTTCGTGATGACCAGATTTAAGTCGTTTTCTTCGGCGTACTGCTGCAGCGCTTCCGTGAATTCCGCGGGAGTTGTCACCATGGTATCCGGTTTAAACGAAAAACCTTTTAAATGTTCTGCCTGGGCAAATCTTTTATAATCTTCAACGATCGACATAAACTTCCCTCCATTCTTCTCCATATTTTCTATTTTCCTGAGTGTTTCGTCCACATGCAGAAGTGACAGTTGTGCAGGCAGTGTACTGTCGCCTTGCATTGCGTAAGAGTGTACAGTTGTCTGTGCTGCATCGGATCGTGCAGTCGGTGAGATCATGTCCGGTGATGCGGATGCCTGCGCGATGTCAGGTTTTGTCTTGCGCAGCAGATCCTTGCAGACGCCTATGCAGGCGTTCAGTTCCTGCTGTCTCTTCTGTAGTGTTTTCAGATGCTGCGCAAGCGTTTCGTTCAGAGGCGCTTCCTCCTGCAAGATTCGATGAATGTCCTCCAGAGACAGATCCAGTTTGCGCAGAAGCTTGATGGCCTTTAGTCTCATAAGGTCATCCTGCGTATATTCCCGATAGTTGTTTATGGAATTCCTGGCAGGATGAAGCAGTTCTTTCTTTTCATAGAAACGGATGTTCTGCTTTGTGATGCCGGTGAGACGTTCCAGTTCATTGATGTTCATGGGATAAGACCTCCTTTACTTTTAGTGTGTCCCTCCGTATGCCCAGCATAAGGGATATAGTTAGTATAAGGTCAAGAAAAATATTGAAAAAATTAAATGGGGAAACCATAGGCTGAACAGCTATACTATATGAAGAATACATTGGGTAACATCCATTGGGCAGCGACTGGCAACAGTTCAGGCTTGTCAGTTAAACATAAGATTTCATATTTCATGGACACAGTCTTTCTTTTCATACTGTGGTGTTATTGCTGCGAGCAACCTTTAGCTTTCAGAGAAAGAAATGTGCCGGTGATGATCCCACCCAGGCCAAGAAGCGCCAGACCGGACCAAACGTATATGTTGGACAGGCTGTCTATATCATGGACAAAGATTTCTATATAGAGCGCGATCATGCATATGATCCAAAGGAGCACGCATGCGATGCGAAAGAAAAATAAACGTTTCATAATGATCCTCCATGCTGTAAGTGAGCTGTTTGGTTGCTGTTCCTGCTGGTTCTTTCTGGTCTTGAGGGGATCGCCGGCTTGGGAGACGGTGACGCTCAACGTTTTGCGGCAGCAAAATCTGCCGCCTCTTTCATCCAATGCAACAGTTCGTCGTCGATTTCGTCAGCGCTGCCGATGATCAGATGATGTGTAAATCGGTGTGGATATGCCTCAACGGACGCATCGATCCGCGGGGATCCGACTTGGTGCGAAAGCCCGAAGGTAACAGTGATATAGGGACTCGGACGCTCCTTTGCCTTGCGCACAGGGGTAAAGGAGACTGCGCCGAACAGATGACGGTTGACAAAGGAAATCTGGGTCTTCTTCACTTGAATTTCCACCGGGCTGCAGGTGGTAAGTATCGCTTCCCGGAGGGCTTCGTATAAGGGAAGAGCATCCTGCTTCGTCTCAAAAAAGCGGATCTCTTCTAAACTGATATCTGTTGCCATAGGTGCCTCCATTTCGGGATGTATCATGCCGTTTTCAGTTGACGACCAGGTCACTCAATTCAAATCGTATGACCTTCTTCAGCTCCTCCAGAGATGTCTCTACCTGATATCCTATTTTACCGGCGCTGAAAATGATCGTGTCAAAGACTGCGGCAGAAGCGTCGATCACTGTCCTGAAAGGCTTCTTCATACCGATCGGGGAGCAGCCGCCGTGGATGTAACCGGTCAGCGGCAGCAGGTCTTTTGACTTGATCATGCTGATATTCTTTTCCCCGACCGCTTTGGCGGCCTTTTTCAGATCAAGTTCCCGGTGCACGGGGAGCAGGAATACATAATGAGTGTTGGAATTTCCAATCGTCACCAATGTTTTAAATACTTGCTGCGGGTCCTGTTCCAGAACAGTGGCTACATCGATTCCGCTGATGACGCCTGAGTCTACATAGCAGTAGGTTCTGTAGGGAATCTTTTTTTGATCCAGTATCCGCATGACGTTTGTCTTCTCAGTGTTCTTCTTCATGTTCGTTATTTACCGTCCTATTACACGTCAATAGCTGTTTTTGAAAGCGTCAATATAATTTAGCGTTATTACTTTATTATATATTTTACCATAAGCTTTCTCGTAATTCCAGTGAGGTTGTTTTTGAGTTTTTGATGTGATATGGTTACAGTTTGCGGCCGGTTAGGCCGTGAACTGTAACAGCGGCGAATAAGATTTTGTGTGTGATTTAAATGGTGCATTGATTTTGAATTTCTCTTAGGATATAATAATCTGTGCATCAAAGATGCTGTAAAAGGAAGAAACGATTTGGAGGAATTCTGACAATGAGAAAAAACGCACCTAAGGTCTCTTTCTGGAGCCGTATCACAACACAACTTAGTATGATGAATCTGGCATTGCTCGTGGTTTTTGGGATTTACTTCGGAAATAACATCAATAATTTCCGAAGTACGATCGAGAAGTGCAATAAGATCAGTGACACTTACCTGTCCGCTATGGTACTTCGAGGTGATATGAAGAAGGATTATGAGAAGATCCAGAGGTATATCTACGCCTATCTGGCAACCAACGATATAGAGGAACGAGAACATTTGTTGGAGAATATCGATAAGCGCTATACCCAGCTGCTTGCGGACATCGGGCAGGTGCAGATCTATTTGGAGGATAACAGTGAGGTCAATATCGCGGATATGGAGAGTGGATTGAGGGCCTATACGGAGAATGCCAAGAAGTCGCTTCTGTCTTCCGCGGGCAAAAGTACGGAGGCTGTCATCGAAGAGATCGATGCCCTTGAGGCAGAGGACGAGAAGTTCGACAGCAATCTGGAATTGGCCAATGCTTATTTCGAGCAGTCGATAGCGACCCTGCGCCAGGAGCAGACGGATATGTATGATCGTACCATCAGTACGAGCATCTTGGGAGCAGTGTTGATGATCGTGGTCATCGGCATCAATCAGGCGCTGTTCCAGCACAATGTGATACGTCCGATCAGGAGATCATCACGGGAACTGCATCAGATGATCGACGAGATCGACAGGAACAACGGTGATCTGCATGCTCGGATCACGACCAGTACGCGAAGCGAACTGCGGCTTCTGACCGATGGTGTGAACGAGTTTCTGGAGACTTTGCAGAATATCATAGACAAGGTGTCGGTAAGTACGAAGACACTGGCCCGCTCCAACGATCAGATTGTTACGATGGTAGAGAATGCCAATACCAACATTGCAGAGTCTTCTGCTGCCATGGAGGAACTGGCGGCCAATATGGAAGCCGTTGCAACCACTTCGGAAGGCATTCAGAATACGATCGGGGGCGTAAAGGAGCAGGTAGATATTCTCTGGCAGGAGGCGGACCAAGGGTCGCAGAAGGCTGTCGGAGTATCCGATGATGCGCGGACTATGAAACAGCATATTGTCAAGGTGAAGGGCTTCACGGTTCAGAAGGTGGGCGAGATTACCGAGTTGTTAAATTGTTCGATCAAGAACAGTGAGAAGGTTTCCAAGATCAATGCTTTGTCGGAGACCATCATGAATATTGCAAACGAGACTACGCTGTTATCGCTGAATGCTTCTATTGAGGCGGCCAGAGCCGGAGAAGCGGGACGGGGATTCGCCGTAGTGGCGGGTGAGATCAATTCGCTGGCCAACAACAGCCAGGAGACAGCTAAGAATATTCAGCACATCAACGAGGAAGTGATCGATATGGTCCAGGAAATGGCCGAAAACACTTCTGCGGCACTGGAGTATATCAATCGGTATGTGCTGAAGGATTATGATCAGTTTGAGACTGCGATGGATGAGTATGTGTCGAATATGGAAGAGTTCTATTCTATTTTGCACAATTTCTCTACCAGCTCCAAGAGTTTGAATGACAGTATGGCGGCGATCGTTGATTCAGTGGAAAATATTACCAATGCCGTTGGGGAAGGCTCGGCGGCGGTGGATATCTCGGCGGAGAATGCCTCCAGTCTGGTGGATAAGATGAACGAGGTGCAGAATGCTGTAAATGTCTGTCGCGGCGTGAGCGGTACGCTGGAGCAGGAGATTGAACACTTTTCCGCTTCCGTGAACTGACGATCATTTACTACATAGGATAGGGGCGGGCCGTAGAAGAGGAAATAGCGGATGCTTTGACTTGCAGGTTTGCGCTTGTAGGTAAGATTTGTACACTAAGAAAGGGGTACACTACAGATATGGAATTGAAATGGAAGAGCTGCCTGCGGGTCGGTGTCACGGTGATGGTCCTTTATCTGATGATCCATTACTGGATAGCTTTTACCAGTGTGGCGGGGATTGCGCTGGGGGCTGCGATGCCTTTGTTTCTGGGATGCATTATTGCTTATATCGTGAATATTCCCATGAGCTTCATTGAAAAGGGGCTGCGGAAGTTCGACCGGGGAAGCCGGAGCGGGCAGGAGGAGCAGGAAGCTCCGGGAAGCCAACAGGCAGGAAAACCGGAAGTTCAGAATGTCCGGAGTAATTCGCAAAGTCCGGAGATTAAAAGGGGGCAAAAGGGGCAGGAAACAAAGATCAGTAAAGTGCAAAAACGTTCGGGGAAGAACAGTATTTTTGCCCCGCAGAGACTGCGGCGACCGGTCAGCCTGGTGCTGGCGTTGATCAGTATTGTTCTGGTGGTGTTTCTGGTCATCCGGATGATCGTTCCGGAGCTTTTAAGCTGTATGCAGCTTCTGTTCCGGGAACTGCCGGGAATCTTGCAGGATAGTATGCAGTGGCTGGAAGACAATCTGCAGATCAGTACCTGGCTGGAAGGCGAGAACGGGCTTCTTGCAATGGACATGGACAATATGGGGGATTGGCAGGAATGGGTGACGAAGTTGTCCTCTTTCCTGTGGAGCGGTATCGGCGGCGCGATGATCACGGCTGCCGGGATCGTATCGTCTGTCTTTTCTACGACGGTCACGGTGGTGGTCGGATTCATTTTTGCCCTCTATCTGTTGGCGGGGAAAGAGAAGATCGGTGGGCAGATGACGCGTCTGCTCCGGAAATACCTGCCGGTTAAGCTGGTGGATAAGTTCTTCTATGTCCTGCATGTTTTCGACGGTTCTTTTCATAGCTTTATCGTCGGACAGTGTACGGAGGCGGTAGTCCTTGGGTTGTTGTGTATCATCGGTATGCTTCTGCTGCGGCTGCCTTATGCGGCCATGATTGGCAGCCTGGTCGGCTTTACGGCGCTGATCCCGGTGGCGGGAGCATATATCGGCGCGGTAGTGGGCGCGGTCATGATCTTTACAGTGTCGCCTGTCAAAGCCGTGGTATTTATTGTATTCCTGATTGTCTTGCAGCAGCTGGAAGGTAACCTGATCTATCCGAAGGTGGTCGGTTCCTCCATTGGCCTGCCCGGTATCTGGGTGCTGGCGGCAGTGACGGTCGGCGGTGGTGTGATGGGGGTCGGCGGAATGCTGTTAGGTGTGCCGACGGCTGCGGCCCTCTACCGGCTTTTGCAGAATGACGTAAGGAAGAAGTAGGCTGCAGGAAGAATGGTGGATGCTGGGCAGTATTTTGACATAAATCGTGCCAGGCAATATGGAAAGACTACGCTGTTGTAATATAGAGGAGCAATAGTATCATCTGAGCGATGAGCTAAAAAGAAATTTGAAAGAGGAAACAATCTATGAGAGGGATCGGCATTGATATCGGCACTACCAGCATCTGCCTGGCAGTCTATGAAGAGGATACCGGGCAGCTGCAGGAGGTGCTGCGGGAAAAGAACTATTTTCTGGAGGACACTTTCCGGCAGGATCCGGACAGGATCTTTACAACAGTAAAAGGGATGCTGGATGACCTGCTGTTAAGTTTCAATAGCGGTAACAATGATAATGACAGAGATAAGCCTGTTGTGATCGGTATTTCCAGTCAAATGCATGGCATCCTGTACGTGGATAAAGAGGGACGGGCGGTCTCGTCCTACTATACGTGGAAGGTGGAATCGGGAAATGAGGCTTTCGGGGAAGAGACTTACGCTTCCTATCTGTCTCACAGGACAGGCAGTGAGATGTACACTGGTTACGGGAGTGTGACACATTTCTATCTGCAGCAGACAGGGCAGATTCCGGAAGATGCGGTATGGTTTGCTAATATCGGTGATTATATAGCCATGCGGTTATGTTCGGTCAAGGCGCCGGTGATGAGTCCTTCTATTGCAGCCAGCATGGGCGGTTTTTCTTTGAAAGGGAAGTGCTTTGATATGGCAGCTTTGGAGAATGCCGGCGTGGCAACGTCCTATTATCCACAGGTGGGGGCTGACGGGTCTATACTGGGTGCGTATCAGGGCATTCCGGTGACTTGTGCCCAGGGTGACAATCAGACAAGCTTCTATGCCGCCATAGGTGAGAATGAGCAGGTGCTGGGGGTCAATGTGGGAACCGGTTCTCAGGTTTCTTTGTTCCACAGGAACCTGGTCGATACAACGGGGGCAGAGATACGGCCTTTCACGGCAAAAGGGTTCCTCTACGTGCAAGCTTCCGTCAACGGCGGCAAAGCTTATGAGCGGCTGGCAGAGTTTGTCAAAGGCGCGGTATTTGCCGTGACGGGAAACGAGACGGATGTCTATGGGAAACTGGAGGAAGCGGGACTTAGTGTGCCGACAACGGATCTGCGGATAGCGCCTTTGCTCTATGGCAGCAGGAAAGGGCCGGCTCCGGGAGGCAGTATTGAGGGACTGACACCTGAAAATTTTACGCTCGGGAATATGGTCAGAGCTTATGTGACAGGAATGGCGCTGGAACTTTTCCGGATGTACGAGCAGTTGCCGGAGGAGATGCGCCGGGAGAAAAGAGAGATCGTTGCCAGCGGAAATGGTATCCGTAAGAACAGACTTCTGCAGCAGGAGGTGGAGAGACTTTTCGGTCTTCCGGTCAGATTTCGGGATGTTGAGGAAGAGGCGGCTGCAGGTGCGGCTATGTGGGCTTTGGCGGAATGTAAGGAGGTTGAATAAATTCTCTGATGAGCAATTTATTCAACCAAGAATTTGTGACGCTTCGGAATGGAGAAAAATATGAAAATCTCCCCTTCCAGGGCGCTGCCATCGATGATCAGGCATCTGCACTGGAAGGGGAGAGCAGGCTGCATTCTAATGATGCAAGTATTTCTTTAGTTTGCGGGACACATCCTGGATATCGATCGGTTTTGCTAAATGATCATTCATGCCGCAATCAAGGCATTTCTGGATATCCTCTGAAAAGGCATCAGCCGTCATAGCGATAATGGGAATAGCGGCATCTTCGCGTTCCAGGCAACGAATGGCCCGGGTAGCTTCGTAACCGTCCATTACGGGCATCCGTACATCCATAATGATCGCGTCATAATATCCGATCGGAGATTCGGTGAATTTGTCTACACAGATCTGACCGTTTTCCACCCATTCCAGGTCCAGATTCAGGCTGGAAAGCAGCCCTTTTGCCACTTCCCAGTTAAGCTCGTTATCTTCAGCCAATAAAATATGCTTGCCCTGCAGTTCCAGATCGACTGACTCTTCGCCGACAGTTTTTTCGGTGTCTGCAGATTTGCCGGCAAATACTTTCAGGGCGTCAAACAAGGTGGACGTAAACAGCGGTCCGGAGATGAAGCCTGAAATGCCTGCATTTCTTGCTTCTTCCTCGATCTCGCTCGGATCAAGGGCGGTAAGCAGTAAAGCCGGTCCGTCTTCCCCATAGGTCGCTCGGATTAGCCGGGCAGCTTCGACACCACTCCGGTCTGACGATTCCTGGCTAAGAAGAAGTATCCGATAAGCATCACTTTGATGATGATGCTTTGCGACCAGTTTCATTGCCTGCTCGACGTCAAAACACCAGTCTGCGTGAATCCCGATCGATTCTAAAGAATGAACTGCACTGCTGCATAATTTCTCATCACAGTCAACAACAAGTATGTTCCAGGCGGGAAGCGCTGCCGTAGGCCTCTGATTCGGTACTTTAGCCAAGTCAAGGATGACATGGAATTCGCTGCCCATTCCCTGCTTGCTGTGAACGGAAATCTGTCCGCCCATCGCATCAACAATACACTTGGTGATAGCCATTCCCAATCCGGAACCTTCCGTTTTTTGTACGCGGGTATTGTCTTCCCTGCTGAAAGAGTCAAATATTTGCTTCTGATATTCTTCTGACATACCGATACCTGTATCGCGTACGAGAAAATGAGTACGGACGAAAGTGGTATCCTCCGGCAGTGTCTCCTGATATACGGTTATTTGGACAGAACCGTTCTCCGGTGTGAATTTGACGGCGTTTCCCAATAAGTTGATCAGTACCTGATTCAGTCGAACACCGTCGCAGCAAACATCCTCTGAAAGGATTTCATATGCAGCTACTTTCAACTGCTGATTCTTTGCTTTGATCTGGGGCAGGATGATATTGACAATGTTGTCCATTGTCTCCCGCAATGACAGCGGCTCTATATTCAGTGTCATTTTGCCGCTTTCGATCTTGGAAATATCCAGCACGTCATTGATCAATCCCAAAAGATGGTTACTGGACAACGCAATCTTGCGCAGGTATTCCTGAACCTGCTCCGGATTGTGCATGTTGGACGTTGCCAGCGAGGTCATACCGATTATGGCGTTCATAGGGGTACGTATGTCATGGCTCATGCTTGAAAGAAATTCCTGCTTTGCAGCATTAGCCTGTTCCGCTTCCCGCCGTGCCTGTTCCGCAGCCTTTTGCGCTGCAGCCATTTCCGCATTCATACATTTTAATTCTGCAACCTGCCTTTTGAATATTTTCAAATATTGAAAGAACAGGTAGAGAAGCATGGCGATCACCGTGAAAGAAGCAGCGTATACGATGAATAGCCAATGCCTGCTCATGCTTAGGATAGCATGATCTAACTTGTCAAAAGGAAGCACCGTTACCAGATACCATTCACAGTAGGGGAGACTGGTGCAATACAGATGTCGGCGCGAATCGCCGCTTTGCAGTATCACGGAGTAATCTTCTCCGGCATTCATGGCCGCTGTCATCTGAGCGATGTAAGAATCTGCTGCTTCGTTTTGTCCTTCAAAGATGCTGTAAAGCCTGTCAAAATAGTTCTCGTTTGGCCCGACCTTGCTGTGCACAACGTAGCTGCCGTCTTTGCGGATCACAAAGGAATACATCATCGAATCGTCGGAATCAAGAAAAAGGACTTCGCCCATGTATTGGGAAGAGAGCCCTACTACCATAGCAAGACTGGTACTCCCGTCGGACATGGGATATTCGCAGGGAACGCCGAACAAGATCACATCGTTTCCGCTGCCGTCAATACCGGAAGCTGTTTTCCGTTCCCCGTTTTGCAGGCTTTCCAGAAAGGTTTCGGGGTGGTTAAACTTTATGGGATCGCCGTAGATCATCTCGATCTGTCCATCGGATGAATACAGGGCGGCGCATAGAAAATGTCTTGCTTTTGCGCCATATTCTATCTCGTCTCTTGAACCGTAGCTGGAAGTTTCCTCATCGACTGCAATGTGCGCGATGGACTGTGCCATCGTCAGGCGCAGGTCGATGATCGTTGCAAAATGCAGAGATACCTGTTCATTCATGCCGGCCATATAGGTGGTGCCTATATTTTCAATCGTGCCTTCACTCATATTGTTAATGGATAGTCCAAGAAACGAAAACACGAAAATATTGATACAAATGATCACTGCTATACTGATTTTTAAAGAATGTGGCAGAGCCATATTTTTCATGTAAACTTCAATTTCCTCCATATTTATAGACTTTTTCCCGTGGATAATGAGCCGGAAGACTGAGGACACTGAGCACAAAGCCGCTTCATGACCCTGAGCATCCGGGGGATGTCTACCGGTTTTGCCAGATGCTCATTCATGCCTGCATCCTTTGCCAGTGCCACATCCTCTTCAAATGCGTTTGCCGAAAGTGCTATGATGGGTACGCTTTCAGCGTCCGTTCGGTTCAGACTGCGGATCACTCGGGCAGCCTCATAACCACTCATGACCGGCATCATCAGATCCATGAGGATACAGTCAAAAGTTCCCGGAGCAGAGGCCGTAAATGCATCTACAGCGGTCTTTCCGTTGTGGGCAGTCATGACCTTTGCACCTGCATCCTTAAGAATGTACTGTATGATCTCACAGTTGATCTCATTATCCTCGACCAGAAGAACACACATGCCGGCGATATTGTCCGATACACTTTGTTCTTCGGTCACTGGTGGCTCATGCCACACTTCATCAATTCTAATGGGCAGGTCGATCTGGACTACACTGCCCTTGCCGACCTGACTGGTTACCGTAACAGTTCCTTTCAGTTGATCTACCAACTTCTTTACGATGGACATACCAAGCCCAACACCGTTATATTGGGTGCGGGCAGTTTGATGTTCCTGGGTAAAAGGTTCAAAAATGTGTTCCTTGAAGTCCTCCCCAATGCCGATACCGGTATCTTCGATCACAAAGCGGTAGTTGGCGATCCCGTTCTGACAGGCGGTCTCATTAGCCCGCACAAAAACAGACCCTTGCGGACGGTTATATTTAAGCGCATTGTCGATGACATTCATCAGGATCTGTCGCAGGTGGAGCGGATTGCCGATCACCCTTTGGTGCTGCAGGCCGGTCTGCTTAAGCGTCAGGCGGATTCCCTGCTCTTCGGCCTGTGGAGACAGGATCGTAATGCAGTCCTCCAATGCATTATGAAGGTCGAACGGTTCCTCCACTTCCACCAGGCCCCCGCTATCCAGCTTACTGACTTGAAGAACATCGTTTACCAGGGAAAGCAAGTGCTGTGTTGACACACGGATCTTCTTCCGGCAGTCTTTCTGCTGTTCCGGATTGTCCTGGCTTTTTTCCAGAATGGCCAGCATTCCCAGAATTCCGTTGATGGGGGTACGGAGATCGTGAGACATATGAGAGAGGAATTCACTCTTTGCCGAATTTGCGCGCCGCACTTTTTCCAGCAGCTCCATAATGGATTGCTCCTGCTTCTTTCTTGTCATCATGGTTTCAGTAATATCCTGATGGTATCCGTTCAGACAGGCGCCCGGTTTCTTGAATGTTCTGTCCGGCACGCCGCCGCAACGGACATATATTTTCCCAAGGGTTGGATGATTCCAGGGGTAGATCACCTCAGAACGACCGTTTTCCAATATTTCATGCACGGACTCCTGCACCATCTCCACGTAATCGGGTTCAATATTTTCAAACCAGTTGCGATAGCATTCTTCCGGGTCGATATCTTCTGATACACCCAGAAGGATCCGCATGGTCCGGTCCGGATACATTCTCGGCGGGCAGCCCTCCTCCAGTTCGATCGTCCAGATCCCGGTTCTGGCGCCTTCCAGAATATCCTCCAGGCTTTGCCGTGCCTCCAGCTTGTATTTTTCCTCCTGTTCGACTACGGCATTGACATCCCGCAGCGCAAAGATCGCACAATGAGATGGTACTGTGGTAGCGGAGAAATGAAATTCCAGATGTTTCAGCCCGGAGGAACTGTCTTTTACCTGATAACGGACAGAGAACTTTTTCTTCGTCTTGAGTTGCGTCAGCACATAATCCTTATTCGTCACAGTACGGAGTCTTTCCTGATCTCGGGGAACCACGTACTCAGAGATATAGTGTTCCATAGCTGTCTGATAGCCGTCGGCAAAATGGGCAGTCCAATCCATCATAAGCTGTTCGCTGTTTCGGTAGACCTCACACTCGTTCGTGTCAAAGTTCACCTGATAGATACCGATATAGTCTACACTGAGAGCATGGAGAACATTGTGGCTTCGTTTTTGAAGTTCACGTACCAGATTGCGCCTTTTCAGGGAAGACACGATAAAATACGCTGCAGTCTGGAGTATATTGGATGCATACTCCAGAGACTTTACGGGAGGATTGTCTACGCCGTAAAAGCCGATGATCTTCTTACCGTTATAAAGGGGAACCACTACGAGAGAGTGAATGCTTTGGTGTTTCAGATTCTCGTATTGGAGAGGATCGGTCTCGCGGATATCTTCCACATTTCCAATGACGATGTGCTTGCCGATGCTGAAATTCCGATACCAGCTTGCGCATACCTCCGGAGGAACGTTTTGGAGGTTATCCTTTTCCGGGGTGACGCCGTCGGCTACCCATTCGTAGGTATTATCGTCGCAGCCGGCTTCGTTTTGCTCAAATATGTAGGTCCGTTCCCCACTCAGCGCCTTGCCCAGATGCTTTAGCAGCACCTCCAGGGACTGATCCGGCGTCTCCTCCAGAAGAGCGACGCGAAGTCCCTCGTTGATGACGGACTCCAGATTCTGCACGCTCTGCACACTGCCCTGCTGTTCGAGGTCCATAATGACCGGCGCTTTACCGGACTTTTCAACAAAATCCCCTGAATAAGCCATATATTTGTCCTCCATATAGACCGTTTTTTGGCCATGACCGTTACGACAAATTCCAGCATGGAGAGATTCCATACTGGAATATGCTGTTTCGGAATATCGGTATCGTTTTGCTTTGTTCTTGCGGTTTTGTTACAACAATTAATCAAAAAGCCTGTGCTATAATATCATATGCCCTTTATAACGTCAATATAGAAGAGGAAGGGATATCGACGCACTTATAATTCCAGCTCCATCAGGATATATTCTCTTTCTTCGACGATGCGAAAACCGTTCTTTTGCCAGAAAGCATTGCTCTGCGGATTCCCTTTATCAACACCGAGTCGAATCTTCAAACAGCCGGTTGTTTTTAGGTATGTGATGCATTCCCGGATGATCTTCGAGCCACTACCCCTGCCCTGCAGGTCTACGTTCATCATGAAGAAGCCGATAAAATCCGTACCTCTTTCGGGATAATCAAGGATCAGGTCCAGAACGGCCGCCAACCTTCCTTCATCAAAAAAACCGACATAGAATTTGTCGTGTTCATCTTTGCCGGGAGGCAGTGCCTTCATATCTTGCAGAATACTCTCCCTTGTGACAAAAGGAGGATGATAATGGTAGAAGATGCTGTTATCTGCGCACAGGCTGTAGATCAGATCTATGTCGTTTCCGTCCAGTCTGCGGACGCTAAATGTATTGGAGAGAGATGTTATGTTCATGCTATCTTGAAGTTTCCTTTCATGCCTGCTTTCTTAAGAGTATCATCTTTAAGATGTTATTTGCAAATCGTTTTTCAAAGTTTTTCTACCACAAATGGAAGCATTTTGCAATCGTTGTATGGAAACTGTTGCAGAATACCTTGACAACAGCGGGGAAGATATACTATATATTAATTAGTAAGGAAATGCAGCGGCAAGCGGAAGGGCGGATCGCTGCGAATAAATAAAGACGTTGAAGAAGACAGTATCTGTTTCCTTAAAGGTACAGCGAGCCGGCGGCGGTGGAAGGTCGGTGCGAGTAGGGGAACAGGGAAGATCACTTCTGAGTTTCAAACTGAACTTTTCTGTCCGCAGGGTTGACTGGCAGACTCTCTTTTCCCGATCTTCATGAATTTAGAGAAAGTGGGAAGCCGGAGGACGGAGATCAGTAGGGAATGACGGCATCCCGCCGTTATCGGGAACCGTATAGCCATTATTTAAGGATGGTGGTACGTCGTAACAGGTGGTTAGCGAGCACATTGGCCTCGTCCTTTTACGGGACGAGGTTTTTTTGCGCGTATAAGCAGAGCCGGAAACCTTACGGACCAGGAGCCATGCTTGCATGAGCGTATGGACCGGAAGGTTTACGGCGAGCAACGCGAATGAGAGAGGCGAAGCCTCTCGAATCTGCTTATACGCATGGTTTGTCTTGGCAGAGTTATGAGGCCTTGCAGTGAGCAGAGCAGCAGAATGTCTCAGCAGAGCTATGCGACCTTGCAGTAAAGAGAGCATCAGATTATCTTAATGGAATCACGAGTTTGCGAAGGAGGAGCAGAACATGTATCAAAAAGTAGACACAAGCCTGAATTTTGTAGACAGGGAGAAGGAAGTCTGTCAGTTCTGGAAGGATAATGACATCTTCCAGAAGAGCATGGATTCCCGGAAGGAGGGGGAGACTTATACGTTCTATGACGGTCCGCCGACGGCCAATGGCAAGCCGCATATCGGCCACGTGCTGACCCGCGTGATCAAGGACATGATCCCCAGATATCGTACCATGAAGGGGTATATGGTGCCACGCAAGGCGGGATGGGATACCCACGGCCTGCCGGTGGAGCTGGAGGTGGAGAAGCTTCTGGG
>CAJUQJ010000028.1 GCA_910588215.1 uncultured Lachnospiraceae bacterium | reverse complement strand
ATTAGTAAATATGCCGAAAGTGAAAAATTGTTCAAAAAAAGGTTGAAATTTTTAATTTCTTAAATTTTTCAAAAAAATACTTGCATCTTAGAAATTCATCATGTATACTAATCATTGCTGTGGCATGATAGCTGTGAAGCGTGAGGTTGCTGCCCGTGTGGCAGGTTTTCCGTGGAGCGAATGTCAAGTTAGGAAACTGACGACAAGTCACTGTACAGACAAAATGTCCGGTCAGCCGGAAACGACGTGTAGTAGTTCGATGTGAAAATAATCAGGACACACACGGGAGAGTGTACAGTCACCGCTTGTCGTACTTATTCATTAAAAGTGCGAAAAGGAGGCGACTTTTTTTATGGCAAGTCAAGTAATGAGAATTACACTTAAAGCCTATGATCATCAGTTGGTTGATGCATCTGCAAAGAAAATCATCGAGACAGTAAAGAAGAACGGATCTCAGGTGAGCGGTCCCGTACCGCTTCCGACCAAGAAGGAAGTAGTGACCATTCTTAGAGCGGTTCACAAGTACAAGGATTCCAGAGAGCAGTTCGAGCAGAGGACTCACAAGAGACTCATCGATATCATCACACCTACACCCAAGACGGTGGATGCACTGCAGAGACTGGAGATGCCTGCAGGTGTCTATATCGACATTAAGATGAAGAACAAATAAGACCCCTACTAGGATGACCAGAAGTAAATCCCTGCGGGATTAACTTCGGAAAATTATGCTTCGCATAAATTTTCCCGAGACCGGAAGGTGATTGACATTGGTCCGCTGTAGAGTAACAGGAGGTAAAGGAAATGAAGAAAGCTATCTTGGCAACAAAAGTCGGAATGACTCAAATCTTCAACGAAGACGGAACATTGACACCCGTCACCGTACTTCAGGCAGGCCCTTGTGCGGTGACACAGGTCAAAACAAAAGAGAATGACGGTTACAGCGCTGTACAGGTTGGCTTTGTAGATAAGAAGGATAAGACCGTCAACAAAGACAAGAGCGGTAAGAAAGAAGTTATCCACAGACACGGCGTCAATAAGGCGCTGAAAGGCCACTTCGATAAGGCGGGCGTTTCCAGCAAGAGATATGTGAGAGAGTTGAAGCTGGAGAACGCAGAAGAGTATACGCTTGGAAGTGAGATCAAGGCAGATATCTTTGCGAACGGTGACAGAGTAGACGTGTCCGCGATATCCAAAGGTAAGGGATTCCAGGGCGCGATCAAGAGACACGGTCAGCATAGAGGTCCCATGACTCACGGTTCCAAATTCCATCGCCATCAGGGTTCCAATGGTGCATGTTCCTCACCGAGTAAGGTGTTCAAGGGCAAAGGAATGCCGGGACACATGGGTTGCGTGAGAGTGACAGTTCAGAATCTTACAGTAGTGAGAGTTGATGCGGATAAGAATCTTATCCTTGTCAAAGGTGCTGTACCGGGCCCGAGAAAAGCCTTAGTAACCGTCAAAGAGACCACTAAGGTGAATGCGAAATAGTGACCTGAGTCACAGATGAAAGGAGGACCATTCAGATGGCAAACGTATCTGTTTATAATATGGAAGGCAAAGAAGTCGGCAAGATGGATTTGAATGATGCGGTGTTCGGAGTCGAGATCAATGAGCATCTGGTACATTTGGCAGTTGTTCAGACACTTGCGAACAGGCGTCAGGGAACGCAGAAGGCTAAGACTCGTTCCGAAGTTTCCGGCGGAGGCAGGAAACCCTGGAGGCAGAAAGGAACCGGTCATGCAAGACAGGGGTCCACAAGAGCGCCTCAGTGGAAAGGTGGCGGAGTTGTGTTTGCTCCCGTTCCGAGAGATTACTCTTTCAAGATGAATAAGAAAGAGAAGCAGCTGGCCCTCAAATCTGTTCTCACGAGCAGAGTACAGGACAATAAGCTGATCGTATTGGATGAGCTGAAGCTTAATGATATCAAGACGAAGAAGTTTAAAGAGGTTATGGATAACCTTAAAGTAACGAAGGCTATGGTGGTGATCGGTGAACAGGATGCAAATGTAATCTGCTCCGCAAGAAATCTGCCGACCATTTCCACAGTAGTGGCAAAGGACATCAACGTATACGATATCCTGAAAGGTGACACGCTTGTGATCACGAAGGATGCCGTGGCTAAGATCGAGGAGGTGTATGCATAATGGCAGCGATTCAGTATTATGATGTAATCCTCAAACCGGTCATCACCGAGAAGAGTATGGCTGGCATGAGCGAGAAGAAATATACTTTCCTGGTTCATCCGGAAGCTAACAAGACGCAGATCAAGGAAGCTGTTGAGAAGATGTTCGAGGGAACTAAGGTTGCGAAAGTCAACACCATGAATCAGGACGGCAAGACGAAGAGACGTGGTATGGTTTACGGCAAGACTGCCAAGACCAAGAAGGCTATCGTACAGCTGACAGAGGACAGCAAGGATATCGAGATCTTCACAGGCCTGTAAGAATGCGATGCGTTTTTCTAAGACCTCTAGGATACGCGGCCTAAGAGAAACGACATATTCGTATGGAATTTATTAAGGGATTCCTTCCTGGGCAGTGAAGTGTAAGATAAGGTATGCGGGCCGGACAGATAAGGCTCCGCGCAAAAATCTGATAAGAAAAGGAGAAAAGATCATGGGAATCAAGACATATAACCCATATACCCCTTCCAGACGTAACATGACGGGCTCTGACTTTTCTGAGATTACGAAGAGCACACCTGAGAAATCGCTCTGCACTTCTTTGAAGAAGAATGCAGGACGTAACAATCAGGGTAAGATCACAGTCAGACATCATGGCGGCGGAAGCAGAAGATTATACAGAAACATCGATTTCAAGAGAATGAAGGACGGTATTCCGGCCAAGGTGGTCGGCATCGAGTACGATCCGAATAGAACAGCCAACATCGCGCTCATCTGCTATGAGGATGGCGAGAAGGCATATATCATCGCTCCGGAAGGCTTGAAAGTTGGCATGAAAGTCATGAACGGTCCCGAGGCGGAGATCAGAGTGGGCAATTGCTTGCCGCTGTCTGAGATTCCTGTAGGTACTCTGATCCACAATATTGAGTTATACCCCGGCAAGGGCGGACAGATGGTTCGTTCTGCGGGTAACAGCGCACAGCTCATGGCGAAGGAAGGCAAGTACGCCACACTGAGATTACCTTCCGGCGAGATGAGAATGGTTCCGATCTTATGCCGTGCGACCGTAGGTACAGTCGGCAATGTAGATCACAACCTGATCAAGATCGGTAAGGCGGGACGTAAGCGTCATATGGGTATCCGTCCTACAGTCCGCGGTTCCGTTATGAACCCCAACGACCATCCGCATGGTGGTGGTGAAGGTCGTGCACCGATCGGTCGTCCTGGTCCGAGCACACCTTGGGGCAAACCTGCACTTGGCTTGAAGACACGTAAGAAGAAGAAAGCGTCCAACAAGCTGATCGTAAGAAGAAGAGACGGCAGATCCATCAAATAAAAGGCATAAAGAAGTTCGGGGTGCCGGGATACTTGGCTCCAAGATCTAATGTATGCCTGACATGAAGATTTCCAAGGTGCGAAAACGCACCTTAAGAAAATCTGCATCATGTTTGGAAGAAATCACGGATAATTCTTCCATAGGTTGTGAGAACAGAGAGAAAATTAGGAGGTTTGAAATGGCTAGATCACTGAAAAAAGGACCATTTGCAGATGCGAGCTTACTGAAGAAAGTAGACGCACTTAATGCGTCGGGACAGAAGCAGGTTATTAAGACCTGGTCCCGTCGTTCTACTATTTTTCCTTCCTTCGTAGGACATACATTTGCGGTTCATGACGGAAGAAAGCACGTACCGGTATATGTTACAGAGGATATGGTTGGACACAAACTCGGTGAGTTCGTGGCGACCAGAACTTATAGAGGACATGATAAGGACGAGAGAAAGTCCAAAGTTCGCTAATTTGAAAGGAGGTTTTCATCTATGGCTAAAGGACATAGATCCCAGATAAAAAGAGAAAGAAATGCGAACAAAGATACAAGACCTTCAGCTAAGTTGTCTTATGCAAGAGTGTCTGTACAGAAAGCGTGTTTCGTATTGGATGCTATCAGGGGCAAAGATGTGACGACGGCCCTTGCGATCCTGGAATACAATCCAAGATATGCATCGAGTATCATTAAGAAGTTGCTTCAGTCCGCGATCGCGAATGCGGAGAACAACAACGGCATGAATGTGGAGAATCTTTATATTGCAGAATGTTATGCAAATAAAGGACCGACCATGAAGAGAATACAGCCGAGAGCACAGGGCAGGGCGTACAGGATCGAGAAGAGAATGAGCCACATCACAGTCGTGCTTGATGAAAGATAGGATCATAAAGGAAGGAGAACAACATGGGACAGAAAGTTAATCCACACGGCTTAAGGGTCGGTGTTATTAAAGAGTGGGATTCCAAATGGTATGCTGATGCTGAGTTTTCCGATTTTCTGGTAGAAGACTACAACATCAGAACATTCTTAAAGAAAAAATTGTACAGCGCCGGTGTTTCCAAGATCGAGATCGAGAGAGCGTCTGACAGAGTGAAGGTTATCATCTACACCGCAAAGCCGGGTGTTGTGATCGGTAAAGGCGGCGCAGAGATCGAAGTGACCAAGAAGGAACTTTCCAAGTTGACAGACAAGAAGGTTCTCGTAGATATCAAGGAGATCAAGAGACCTGACAGAGATGCACAGCTCGTTGCAGAGAATATTGCACAGCAGCTGGAAAACCGTATATCTTTCAGACGTGCCATGAAGTCCTGCATGGGCAGAACCATGAAGGCAGGCGCTATGGGTATCAAGGCGGCTGTAGCCGGACGTCTGGGCGGTGCGGATATCGCGCGTACAGAGTTCTACAGCGAGGGAACCATCCCGCTTCAGACACTGAGAGCAGATATTGACTATGGATTTGCAGAGGCAGACACCACATACGGTAAGCTGGGTGTCAAAGTATGGATTTACAAAGGCGAGGTACTTCCTACAAAATCTAACGCGGAAGGGAGCGATAAATAATGTTAATGCCTAAAAGAGTAAAACGTCGTAAACAGTTCCGTGGATCTATGAGCGGTAAAGCTTCCCGCGGTAATACGATCACTTATGGTGAATACGGTATTGTGGCAATGGAGCCGTGCTGGATCAAATCGAACCAGATCGAGGCAGCACGTATTGCCATGACACGTTATATTAAGCGTGGTGGTAAAGTTTGGATCAAGATTTTCCCTGACAAACCTGTAACATCAAAACCGGCAGAAACACGTATGGGTTCCGGTAAGGGTACCCTGGAATACTGGGTAGCGGTTGTTAAGCCCGGACGCGTAATGTTTGAAATCGCAGGAGTATCTGAAGAGGTGGCGAAAGAAGCGTTACGTCTGGCAACACATAAGCTTCCATGTAAATGTAAAATTGTTTCTAAAGCAGACTTGGAAGGCGGTGTATCTAATGAAAACTAATAAGTTTGTAGAAGATTTAAAGAATAAGTCAGATGTAGAATTAGCGCAGGCGCTGGTTGATGCGAAGAAAGAACTTTTCAACCTGAGATTCCAGAATGCGACGAATCAGCTGGACAATACGGCAAGGATCAAGGATGTTAGAAGGAACATTGCCAGGATTCAGACAGTGATCACGCAGAAGGCAAAAACAATAAATTAGGCAACAGTGCTGTAAGAATTGCAAAGCAATTCTTGCGATTTCATCTTACTGAAATCATAGGAAAGGAGAATCGATCGTGGAGAGAAATTTACGGAAAACTCGTACTGGCAAAGTGACCAGCAACAAGATGGACAAGACGATTGTTGTGGCAATCGAAAACCATGTTAAGCATCCGCTCTACAATAAAATTGTAAAGAAGACATATAAATTAAAGGCACATGATGAGAACAACGACTGTAATATCGGTGATACCGTTAAAGTAATGGAGACCAGGCCTTTGTCCAAGGATAAGAGATGGAGACTTGTTGAGATCGTTGAGAGAGCAAAATAAAAGCGACTCGGTATGAGTGATCAATGGTTTTATGGTGAATATGGAAAGAAGGAGAAATTAGCATGATTCAACAGGAAAGCAGACTTAAGGTCGCTGACAACACCGGTGCGAAAGAAATCCTTTGCATCAGAGTTGTAGGCGGATCTACAAGAAGATATGCGCGTATTGGTGATGTGATCGTTGCTACGGTCAAAGATGCAACACCAGGCGGCGTTGTAAAAAAAGGCGATGTTGTGAAGGCTGTAGTTGTGCGTAGCGTCAAAGGTGCTCGCCGCAAAGACGGTTCTTATATCAGATTTGACGAAAATGCTGCTGTTATCATCAAGGATGACAAGACTCCGAGAGGAACCCGTATCTTTGGGCCAGTAGCGAGAGAGCTTCGTGATAAACAGTTTATGAAAATTGTTTCACTGGCTCCGGAAGTATTATAGGAGGTGCCGGTATGTCAACATTTAAGATTAAGAAGGGTGATACGGTGAAGGTGATCGCCGGTAAAGATAAAGACAAAGAAGGCAAGGTAATTTCCGTTGACAGAAAGAACGGAAAGGTTCTGGTGGAAGGTGTTAATATGATCACTAAGCATGAGAAACCCTCAGCGGCAAACCAGAACGGCGGTATCGTGCAGAAGGAAGCACCCATCGACGCTTCCAACGTAATGTATGTTCACAAAGGCAAGGCGACAAGGATCGGCTTTAAGTATGAGAACGACAAGAAGGTACGTTTCGCCAAGTCCACAGGCGATATCATCGACTAATTCTAAGAAAGGAGGTCTAAAACGTTGAGTAGTAGACTGAAAGAGATGTATAAAAACGAGATCGTAGATGCTATGGTCAAAAAGTTTGGATATAAAAATGTTATGGAAGTTCCGAAGCTTGACAAAATCGTAGTCAACATGGGCGTTGGCGAGGCGAAGGAAAATGCCAAAGTTTTGGAAATGGCTGTAAGTGATATGGAAACCATCACTGGTCAGAAAGCTATCGTTACGAAGGCAAAGAACTCTGTCGCTAACTTTAAGATCAGAGAGGGACAGTCCATCGGTTGTAAGACAACGCTTCGCGGTGATAAGATGTATGAGTTTATGGATCGTCTCGTAAACCTTGCGCTTCCCCGCGTACGTGACTTTAGAGGTGTGAATCCGAATTCCTTTGATGGAAGAGGTAACTATGCACTTGGTATCAAGGAGCAGATCATCTTTCCTGAGATCGAGTACGACAAGGTAGATAAGGTAAGAGGTATGGACGTTATCTTCGTTACCACGGCTAAGACGGACGAAGAAGCCCGTGAGTTGTTGAGATTGTTTAATATGCCATTTGCTAAATAGAAGGAGGAAAATTCATGGCTAAGACAGCAATGAAGATCAAACAGCAGCGTAAACCGAAATTCTCTACAAGGGAATATAACCGTTGCAAAATTTGTGGTCGTCCACATGCTTATTTGAGAAAATACGGAATTTGCAGAATTTGCTTCCGTGAGTTAGCATATAAAGGTCAGATTCCCGGCGTTAAGAAAGCAAGCTGGTAAAACAACGAAAAGTTTTACTAAGATGCGAGAGGACCGCACTTAAGAAAACTATGTTTCGTTGGGAAGAATATCGCTGACGCGCTCATTCTTCCGGTATAATGACAGACCGGAGAAGGGATGCAGATACGATCTTCCGGTATATTGAAATAGGATAGATGGCTGAGAAAGGCAATTATGATATAAGGAGGAAAAATCATGACAATGAGCGATCCTATTGCAGATATGCTTACAAGAATCCGTAATGCAAATACTGCAAAACATGATACAGTAGATGTACCCTCATCCAAGATGAAGCTGGCGATTGCCCAGATTCTTCTGGACGAAGGATATATAAGGAAATTTGATGTGATCGACAATGGAAACTTCAAGACGATCCATATCACACTGAAATACGGCGAGGACAAGAATGATAAGATCATCTCCGGTATCAAGAGAATCTCCAAGCCGGGTCTTCGTGTGTACGCCGGCAAGGATGAACTGCCCAGAGTACTTGGCGGTCTCGGTGTGGCGATCATCTCCACGAATCAGGGTGTTGTGACCGATAAGAAGGCAAGAGAACTGCAGGTAGGCGGCGAAGTGTTAGCCTTTGTTTGGTAAAGAGGAGCGTTTAACAGAAGTTATCCTGGCCTTTGGCCGGGATTGGGAACTGCATGCTGTCATGCAGCAAAAATATAAGGAGGTACGGGCATGTCACGTATAGGAAGAATGCCAATCGCGATTCCTGCAGGCGTAACTGTGGAGGTTGCAGAAAATAATAAAGTGACTGTAAAAGGTCCCAAGGGAACACTTGAGAGAGTGCTTCCGGCAGAGATGGAGATTAAAGTTGAAGGCGATCAGGTAGTAGTATCCAGACCCAATGATCTGAAGAAGATGAGATCGTTCCACGGTCTGACAAGAACACTGATCAACAATATGGTGGTCGGTGTTACGTCCGGTTATGAGAAGAAGCTGGAAGTAAACGGTGTTGGTTACAGGGCATCCAAGTCCGGCAAGGTTCTGACACTGAATCTTGGTTATTCTCATCCGGTTGAGATGACGGATCCCGAGGGGATCGAGACTGTCATGGAAGGACAGAACGTCATCATCGTCAAAGGTATTGATAAAGAAAAAGTTGGTCAATTTGCGGCTGAGATCAGAGATAAGAGAAGACCGGAGCCTTATAAAGGTAAGGGTATTAAGTATGCTGATGAGACAATTAGACGTAAAGTTGGTAAGACTGGTAAGAAATAATCGAAAGGAGCATGGGTAAAAATGGTTAAGAAAGAATCAAGACAAAAAGTTCGTGTAAAAAAACACAACAGAGTGCGTAACCGTTTCAGCGGCACGGCCGAGAGACCTCGCCTTTCTGTGTTTAGAAGCAACAATCATATGTATGCTCAGATTATTGACGATACAGTTGGAAATACTTTAGTTGCAGCTTCTACTCTTGAGAAAGATGTAAAAGCTGAACTGGAAAAGACCAATAACGTTGATGCAGCGGCATATTTAGGAACAGTAATCGCTAAGAGAGCAATTGAGAAAGGCATTAAGACGGTTGTCTTTGACAGAGGCGGCTTTATATACCAGGGTAAGATTGCAGCATTAGCTGACGCGGCCAGAGAAGCTGGCTTAGAATTCTAGGAAGGGAGAGGGAAATCACATGAGACGTACAATCATTGATGTAAGTCAGTTGGAATTGACTGAAAAAGTAGTAACGATCAAACGTGTTACTAAGGTTGTTAAAGGTGGTCGTAACATGCGTTTCACGGCACTGGTAGTAGTCGGTGACGGCAACGGCCATGTTGGTGCGGGCTTAGGTAAGGCAACTGAAATCCCTGAGGCAATTCGTAAAGGTAAGGAAGATGCGATCAAGAACCTGGTTCCCGTTGCATTGGATGAGAAGAACAGTATTACACATGATTTCATCGGGAAATTCGGTTCCGCTTCTGTTCTTTTGAAGAGAGCTCCGGAAGGTACCGGTATTATCGCAGGAGGTCCTGCACGTATCGTATGTGAACTTGCAGGCATCAAGAATATCCGTACGAAGTCTTTGGGCTCTAACAATAAGCAGAACGTTGTACTTGCTACAATCGCAGGTTTAAGCCAGTTGAAGACTCCTGAAGAAGTAGCTAAGAACCGTGGCAAGGCTGTGGATGAAATCCGCGCCTAAGCTGCTGAAAGTTTTTTAGAAGATTTAGGAGGAAAAAGAGATGGCAGAAAAGAAGGTAACAGATAAGAAATTAAAAATTACTTTGGTGAAATCTACCATTGGCCAGGTGCCCAAGAGCAGAGCAACGATCGAAGCTATGGGGCTCCGTAAACTCAATCAGACAGTAGAACTGCCGGACAATGCGTCAACGAGAGGCCAGATCCAGAGAGTAAGACATATGGTAAAAGTAGAAGAAGTATAAAAGGAGGTGTCAGAATGGAATTATCAAATTTAAGACCCGCTGCCGGGTCAGTGCATAGTGATAATTTTAGAAGAGGCCGTGGACATGGTTCGGGCAACGGAAAGACAGCCGGCAAGGGACACAAAGGTCAGAAGGCTCGTTCCGGAGCACCGAGAGCAGGCTTCGAAGGTGGACAGATGCCATTGTACAGACGTCTTCCCAAGAGAGGATTTAAATGCAGAAACTCTAAGGAGATCGTGGCAATCAATTTAAGCGCACTGGAAGTATTTGACAATGGCGCGACCGTCGATGTCGATGCATTGATCGAGAAGGGAATCGTTAAGCATCCACGTGATGGCGTTAAGATTCTTGGAAACGGAGAACTTACCAAGAAGCTCGATGTGAAGGTAGGTGCCTTCAGTGCATCCGCTAAGGAGAAAATCGAGGCACTTGGTGGAACAGCAGAGGTGATTTAATGTTAACAACCTTAAAGAATGCGTTAAAAATCAAGGAAATCAGAAAGAAACTCGTGTTTACGTTTCTGATGTTAGTTGTGATCCGTTTCGGATCACAGCTGCCGGTTCCGGGTATCAATACAACCTTTTTTGCGAACTGGTTTGAACAGCAGTCACAGTCAGGCGATGCTTTCAATTTACTTGATGCTTTTACAGGTGGGTCGTTCCTGCGTATGTCGATTCTGGCATTGAATATCACACCATATATCACATCTTCGATCATTATGCAGCTTATGACGATCGCAATTCCGAAACTGGAAGAGATGCAGCGAGACGGTGCTGACGGAAGGAAGAAGATCGCATCCATCACAAGATATGTGACAGTAGTCCTCGCACTGATCGAGTCCAGTGCCATGGCGATCGGTTTTGGTAGACAGGGTCTTTTGCAGACATACAATGCATTTAGTGTTATTACCGTCATCATGGCTTTGACGGCAGGAAGTGCATTCTTGATGTGGATCGGAGAACGGATTACGGAAAATGGTATTGGCAATGGTATTTCCATCGTGTTGACGATCAATATCCTGTCGCGGGTTCCGCAGGACATTACACAGCTTTTCCAGCAGTTTGTCATTGGCAGATCGATCGCCAAAGGTGCGGTAGCGGCGATCATAATCATTGCCGTTATCCTGCTGATGGTGGTTCTTGTCATCATTTTGAACGATGGTGTGCGTAGGATTCCCGTTCAGTACGCCAAAAAGGTACAAGGCAGGAAGATGGTTGGCGGACAGACAACAAACCTTCCGCTTAAGGTAAATACGGCGGGTGTTATCCCGGTAATCTTTGCATCATCACTGCTGCAGATTCCGAGTATCGTTACCTCGCTGTTCAATATCGACGGATCAGGCGTTTGGGGCCATATAATGATGGGGATGAATTCCAATTATTGGTGTAATCCGGAACGCCCGGTTTATTCCATTGGTCTGGTTGTATATATTGCATTGGTCATTCTGTTTGCATATTTTTATACATCCATTACCTTCAATCCGATAGAGATTGCAGAGAATATGAAGAAGCAGGGCGGTTTTATACCGGGCATCAGACCGGGTAAGCCGACCAGTGAATATCTTACGAGGGTGCTCAACAATATTGTCTTCATTGGTGCAGTCGGACTTACGATCGTATGTATTGTACCATATTTCTTCAATGGTATTTTTGGTGCAAGCGTATCTTTTGGCGGAACAAGCCTGATCATTATTGTCAGTGTTGTTCTTGAGACGATCAAGCAGATCGAATCTCAGATGCTGGTTCGTAATTATAAAGGATTTTTGAACGACTAATGAATCTATAGGAAGAACAATATGTGCCGAAGAAGATATGAGGTGCAGGTATGGAAGGGACGAGCAGGGTGACTGAGGCGTCCCTTTCTTAAAAATTGAAAAGTGCTTCGGAATGGAGGTAACTATGAAAATTATAATGTTAGGTGCTCCCGGTGCAGGTAAGGGAACGCAGGCTAAAATGATCGCGGAGAAATATGATATTCCGCATATTTCAACAGGGGATATTTTCAGAGCCAATATTAAAAACGGTACCGCGCTTGGTATGGAAGCAAAAGAGTATATGGATCAGGGGCTGCTTGTGCCGGATGAGCTGACGGTGAAGATCCTTATGGACAGAGTGGCGCAGGATGACTGCGGCAACGGCTATGTGTTGGATGGTTTCCCAAGAAATATTCCGCAGGCGGAGGTGCTGGATCGGGCGCTTTCCGAACTGGATGACAAGATCGACCATGCCATCGATGTGGATGTGCCGGATGAGAATATTATCAGAAGGATGAGCGGCAGACGCGCATGCATTTCCTGTGGGGCAACTTACCATATCGAATATATCAAACCCAGGACAGAAGGAATCTGTGATGTGTGCGGGAAAGAGTTGGTGCTGCGGGAAGACGACAGACCGGAGACTGTTGGCAGACGTCTGGATGTCTACCACGCACAGACACAGCCACTGATCGATTTTTATAATAAGAAGGGCATTCTTAAGACGGTAGACGGTACAAAGCAGATGCAGGAGGTCTTTCATGATATCGTAGATATCTTGAGCACTCCGAATGAGTCTGAATAGAATACCAGTGGCACCATACTTTTTAAAGGAAACTTGTGTCTGGAAAGACACGAGGTGCAAGTAGGAATAATATCATGGAGAAGAGAAAATGGCTGTAACGATAAAATCTCCGAGAGAAATAGCATGTATGCGGGAGGCAGGAAGACTGCTGGCAGAAGTACATGAGGAACTTGGCAGAATGATCCGACCGGGTATATCTACGAAAGATATAGACAGGATGTGTGAGAAGCTGATCAGGGAGAGAGGATGCACACCGAACTTTCTGCATTATCAGGGGTATCCGGCATCGGTATGTGTTTCCGTAAATGAAGAGGTAGTGCATGGGATCCCCAGGGATTCCCATATCATACAGGAAGGTGACATTGTCAGTCTGGATACCGGTTTGATCTACAAAGGCTATCATTCTGATGCGGCGAGAACGCATGCGGTGGGGCAGATCAGCGCGGAAGCGCAGAGATTGTTGGATGTGACGAAGCAGAGTTTCTTTGAGGGCATTAAGATGGCCAGGGCAGGGAACCGGCTGTTTGATATCTCCAATGCGATCGACGCTTATGTTACACCTTTTGGTTATGGGATCGTCAGAGCGCTTGTAGGGCATGGCATCGGCACAAAGTTGCATGAGGATCCACAGATACCGAACTTTGCACAGCGGAGAAGAGGTATGAAGCTGCGGCCTGGTATGACCCTGGCGATCGAGCCGATGATCAATATGGGGACAGCGGAGGTCGAATGGCTTGCGGATGACTGGACAGTTATTTCCATTGACCATTCTCTTTCGGCACATTATGAGAATACGGTGCTGATCACGGATGGAGAACCGGAAATATTGACGCTGGTTTAAAGGGTAAGAGTCACAGGTAATGGAGGCTGCCATGATAGGAATGCTTGCTGTATCAAAAGCAGGACATGATAAAAGAAAGATATATGTCATAACAGGAGAAGATGACGAATATGTATATTTAGCCGACGGCCGGAAAAGAACCGTTGCGGCGCCGAAGAAGAAAAATAAGAAGCATATTCAGATCATCAGGAAGATACAGACGGAAAGACCAAATGACGGTTACAGCGATCTGGAAATCAAGAGAACAATTAAAAGGTATCAGGAGGAAGCAAATGTCTAAGGCTGATGTAATTGAAATCGAAGGAACAGTGATCGAAAAGTTACCCAATACGATGTTTCAGGTTGAGCTGGAGAACGGTCATGTCGTATTGGCGCATATAAGCGGTAAACTTCGTCAGAATTTTATACGTATTCTGCCGGGGGATCGTGTAACTTTAGAATTATCACCTTATGATCTTTCTAAGGGAAGAATTATTTGGCGTGACAAGTAAAGAAGTTTTATTTAGTCTTGTCAAATATAGGATTTGGTGATATAATATGAAACGGTCTTTTTTGAAAGGAGGGTTTGAGATGAAAGTTAGATCATCAGTAAAACCGATTTGCGAAAAATGCAAGATCATTAAAAGAAAAGGAAAGATCAGAGTGATCTGTGAAAATCCGAAACACAAACAGGTACAAGGTTAATCCCGAATATTCTAAGTTTTAGACGGGGTTCTTTTAGATGAGTTTCAAAGAAATCTTTGTATTATGAGCGGCTGCAGTTACCGTTTTTTATCCTGCGTGTAGTTATACATTCAGAGAGCGTCATAGATTTTCGGGCGCTTATCATAGAGGGCGGTACTGATTATAATATAGATAAAAGAGCCTATCGGAGATTACTTTTTGATACCAACAATCGTGTTTGGATAGATCGGAGCGCCTGATCCGATTGGGTAGAACCTACCCCAATCAATTAGTAAAGGCGATTTTATCCGCTTGTGGATAAGATCGTTTGCAAGATTATGAGTATACTGCAGGAAAATCATATGCAGACTCAAAGAAAATGGAGGAAACATAAATGGCTCGTATTGCAGGTGTTGACTTACCCAGAGAGAAACGCGTGGAGATTGGCTTAACTTATATCTATGGTATTGGTAGAGTAAGCGCTAATAAGATTCTGGAGACAGCTAATGTAAATCCGGATACCCGTGTCAGAGAATTAACTGATGATGAGGTCAAGAGACTTGCCGAGGTGATCGACAGGGATTATATGGTGGAAGGTGATCTGAGAAGAGAGATCGCACTGAACATCAAGCGTCTTCAGGAAATCGGATGCTATAGAGGTATCCGTCACAGGAAAGGACTTCCGGTTCGCGGACAGAAGACCAAAACAAATGCGAGAACAAGAAAAGGTCCTAAGAGAACAGTGGCAAACAAGAAGAAATAATGTGATCTTAAGAACAGAGATCATGAGAGTGGAGATATGTATACGAATCATATTTCCGGGCGGTATAACATTCGATGTAGAAAGAGAGAAAGTAGGTTAGTTTATTATGGCTAAAAAAGTTACCAAAAAAGTGACAAAAAAGCGTGTAAAGAAAAACGTTGAACGTGGACAGGCACATATCCAGTCTTCTTTTAACAATACGATCGTTACTCTGACGGATACAGAGGGTAACGCATTGAGCTGGGCAAGTGCAGGTGGTCTTGGTTTTAGAGGTTCAAGGAAATCTACTCCTTATGCAGCACAGATGGCTGCAGAGACAGCAGCAAAAGCTGCTTTGATCCATGGCTTAAAGACAGTGGACGTTATGGTGAAAGGTCCTGGTTCGGGACGTGAAGCAGCAATCCGCGCATTGCAGGCTTGCGGCTTGGAAGTGACAAGCATCCGCGACGTGACGCCTGTACCGCATAATGGATGTCGTCCGCCTAAGCGTCGTCGCGTATAGCGATAAAGAGAAGTTCTAATGTAGAAGTATATTCTGCATTAGAATCCTATATTTTGTACAGAGAGAATGTAGTAAAGATTTGGAAGAAGGTGTCATTTTGCGCAGCATGTTCTATGCGGAGCAAAATACTTGCACTGTAAACAAAATTATATGAGAGGAGCCAAAAACAATGGCAGTAAACAGAGTTCCTGTATTGAAAAGATGCAGATCACTTGATTTAGATCCTGTTTTTTTAGGATATGATAAGAAATCCAACAGAACATCAGCGAGGGCTGGTAAGAAGATCAGCGAGTATGGTCTTCAGTTGAGAGAGAAACAGAAAGCAAAATTCATCTATGGCGTGCTGGAGAAACCTTTCAGAAACTACTACCAGAAAGCTGAAAGAATGAAGGGAATGACCGGTGAAAACCTTATGGTCATGCTTGAGAGCAGACTGGACAGCATTGTGTTCAGAATGGGATTTGCAAGAACGAGAAGAGAAGCAAGACAGATCGTGGGCCATAAGCATTTTCTGGTAAATGGTAAAGCGGTTCATATTCCGTCTTATCTGGTCAAAGCTGGTGATGTGATCGAAGTAAGGGAGAAGTCCAGATCCTTACAGAGATACAAAGACATTCTGGAGGTGACAGGTGGAAGACTTGTTCCGGAATGGCTCGAAGTGGATCAGGAAGCATTAAAGGGAACGGTGAAATACCTTCCGACAAGAGAGATGATTGACGTTCCGGTTAATGAGATGCTTATTGTCGAGTTATATTCTAAGTAAAATCCATCATGCACAGCCTGCCGTTTGGCGGGCCGCATGGCCATCCATGCTATGAAAGTCAACAACTTTCATAGCGATAGCATTGTTCGCAAAGGAGGGTATTTGCGTGTTTGATTTTGAGAGACCGAATATTGAGGTTACAGAAATCTCAGAAGATAAAAAGTATGGTAAATTCGTAGTTGAGCCCTTAGAAAGAGGTTACGGAATTACTCTGGGAAATTCTCTTAGAAGAATTATGCTTTCTTCTTTACCGGGTGCTGCAGTAAGCCAGGTTAAAATCGAAGGTGTTTTACATGAATTTAGTTCTATTCCCGGTGTGAAGGAAGATGTTACTGAGATTATCATGAACATCAAGAGCCTTGCAATAAAGAATAGCAGCGATACCAATGAGCCTAAAACCGCGTACATTGAGTATGAGGGCGAAGGAGTTGTCAGAGCATCAGATATTCAGGTTGATCAGGATATTGAAATACTGAATCCGGACTTAGTGATTGCGACATTAAGTGGTAAAGACACTAAATTATATATGGAGTTGACGATCACCAGAGGCAGAGGATATGTAAGTTCTGATCGGAATAAAACAGAGGATCTGCCAATCGGTGTGATCGCCGTCGATTCTATCTATACGCCTGTAGAGAGAGTGAATGTGACGGTGGAGAATACACGTGTCGGTCAGATCACGGACTATGATAAACTGACGCTGGATGTCTACACGAATGGAACATTAGAGCCTGATGAGGCTGTCAGCCTTGCCGCGAAGGTGTTGAGCGAACATTTAAGCCTGTTCATCGATCTGTCCGAGAATGCCAAGACTGCAGAAGTGATGGTTGAGAAGGAAGACGATGAGAAGGAGAAGGTTCTCGAGATGAGCATTGACGAATTGGAATTGTCAGTCCGTTCATACAACTGCTTAAAGAGAGCCGGTATCAATACAGTAGAAGAGCTGACGAATAAGACTTCCGAGGATATGATGAAAGTCCGCAATCTCGGACGTAAATCCTTAGAAGAAGTATTGGCAAAGTTAAAGGAGTTAGGCTTACAGTTAAACCCCAGCGATGAGGTTTGATCGTAAGAGAGAATCTTCAAGTAAGAAGGCATAAGGGATAAGCCCAAAGAGCACCCGTAAGCCTTACTCATGAATGGAAACTGTTGACGCATTCGGTAAGTAAGTCCAAAGTGCGTGGCCGGATGTACACCATGATGAGGGAGAGAACTCCCCAGTGAGAAAGGAGCCAGTTATGGCAAAATACAGAAAACTCGGCAGAACATCTGACCAGAGAAAAGCATTACTTAGAAATCAGGTTACAGCGCTTTTGTATAACGGAAGGATCGTTACTACAGAGGCAAGAGCGAAAGAGGTACGTAAAGTGGCAGAAGGCCTCATTGCACTGGCAGTGAAGGAGAAAGATAACTTCGAGAATGTTAAAGTTACCGCTAAAGTACCGCGCAAGGATAAAGACGGCAAGAGAGTCAAAGAAGTGGTAGATGGCAAGAAGGTTACCGTATATGATATGGTAGAGAAAGAGATCAGGAAAGATCTGCCCTCCAGACTGCATGCCAGAAGACAGATGCTGAAGGTTTTATATCCGGTAACGGAAGTGCCTACAGCAGCGGCCGGCAGAAAGAAAAACACGAAGGAAGTAGACTTGGCTGCCAAGATTTTCGATGAGTACGGCGCTAAGTATGCAAACCGTAACGGTGGCTATACAAGAATCATTAAGATCGGTCCCCGTAAAGGCGATGCAGCGATGGAAGTAGTTCTTGAACTTGTTTAAGGTAAATGAATAAAAGGTAAACCCTGCTATGACCGCAGGGTTTATTTTCTTTTTACACTTAAGAGCGGAAAGTTATCCCAGTGAAATTTTTAAAAATTAGGGATGGATTTTCTTTATAAATATGCTACAATGGATATAGCATTTTGATTAAAAAGGGGCATGGAGGAACAAAAAGATGAAATTAAAGCAAAAAATCTTATTGATCGCACTTTTGCCGTTACTGGTACTCGGAGTGGCGATTACAGTGGTCAGCAATAAGAAGATCAATGATGCGATGACGGAGACTATTTCTGATGGTCTGCGTGGTACCGCGACTGCAGTGCGTAGTACATTCAGGAAGATGAACAGTGAGCCATATATGCTGAATGAGAACAATGAATTGGTGAAGGGTGATTTTAACATCTCTCAGCAGGTTGATATGGCAGATGACATTAAAGAGGCAGCTAATATTGACGTGTCCATCTATTATGGGGATACCAGATATATGACCTCTGCTAAGGATGACAGCGGTCAGCGTGTTATGGGAACATTGACAGACAAGGAAGTATTGGATACCGTATTAGGACAGGGAAAGGAATACTTTACCGATAATGTGTCGGTGTCCGGATTGACGTATTTCGGATATTACATACCGTTGTTTGATTTTGAAACGAACGAGACTGTCGGTATGGTTTTTGCCGGTATGAAGAAAGAGATCGTTGATTCTCAGATCAGACAGATCACTATGATTATAGTGATCCTGGCGGCAGTTCTTATGGTTTTCTGTACAGTACTGACTATTCTTATTGTAGGCAAGATGTCGAAGAGACTGAACGTCGGTGTGAGTGCTTTGGAACAGGTTGCACAAGGTAAGCTTAACTTTAAGTTTGATGAGGAATCCTTAAGGCAGTCGGATGAAGTAGGTGAGATCTGTAGAGCGATCAAGAAGCTGGAAGAGAATCTCTCCGATATTATCAAGAACGTTATTGATGGAAGTAAGTCTCTGTTAGAGGCATCGGACAATATGCGCAACAGAACAAGCATTACGAGTGAGCATGTTGAGCAGATGGAGAAGGCAGTCAATGAGATTGCGATCGGTGCAGGATCTCAGGCAGAAGAGACGCAGAGTGCGACCGAGAATATTATTCTTATGGGTAATATGATCGAGGAGATGGCCGGTGAGCTGGATAATCTGAATCGTAAGGCTCAGCAGATGAAGGAAGGCGGTCAGACCGTTATTGAAGCGATCCGTGAGCTGCAGGAGAGCAATGCTAAGACGAGTGAGTCCATTGATATCATCTATGAGCAGACCAATGTTACGAACGAATCGGCACAGAAGATCAAAGAAGCTACAGCTCTTATCACTAACATTGCAGAAGAGACGAATCTGCTTTCACTGAATGCTTCGATCGAGGCGGCACGTGCAGGCGAGCAGGGTAGAGGTTTCGCAGTCGTTGCGGCACAGATCCAGAAACTTGCAGAGCAGTCCAATGAATCTGCAAGACAGATTGAGAGAATCATCCTGTCTCTGATCGAAGATTCCGATAAGTCTGTTGTTACCATGAATGAAGTCAAAGAGATGATGGAGCAGCAGAGCCAGAACGTTACGAATACAAATGAGCAGGTTGCACAGCTGATCGATAACGTAGAGGAGTCCATCGGTGTGATCGATGAAGTATCCAACAGAACCGCGAAGGTTAACGAAGCAAGAAGCAGCGTTGTGGATACGGTACAGAATCTGTCGGCGATCGCAGAGGAGAATGCGGCAAGTACAGAGGAGACATCTGCTTCCGTTACTGAGATAAGCGGTATCATCAATGAGATTGCGGATGAAGCTTACGAGTTGAAGAATATTTCAAATCAGATGGATGAGACGATGTCCATGTTTGAATTATAATTACACGGTATGCAGAGATTTTAAGATATAAGAGAAGAGTACACATCGATTGATGTGTACTTTTTTTGACATATTAGGAAATCACACTAGTACGGAGTACTAGTCTGGCAGAACAATTTGGAAGTGCTGATAATCTTTGGAAGAGTTCCAGTTACCGCCCCAGGTAAAGCCATGAGAAGTAAAAAGTTTATAGCATAAGTCATTCTCATCTATTTTGTAAGGGAAATCCTGCGAACGATCGGCATAGACCTCGCTGCCCTTGGGAGAGATATAGGTCTCCCCGTCTCCGTTCTTATTGAACACTACGTAAGGGTTATAGAACGGATTGATATCGATGGCGCAGCCAAGCGCATGTTTGGACAGTGTGGTGGTACCGTCTACGACTCGGTAGTTAAAGCAGGATGTGTTGTTATCCAGCATGGAAAGCGTATCGTCTCCGCCATACTCATCTATAAGACGGATCCGTTCAATGCGATAATCATTTTGATACAGTTCGTAGAAGATTTCTACCATATCTTGTGCAATGGCCTTGTTGCAGATTAGCTCTCCTTCCTGAATGTTTCCATTGAAATCAACATAGAGAAGCCCCACGTAGTTCAGATTGTCATATGAGATGCTGCAGTCGGCCTCAGGGTAAGAGATACCAGTGATTCTGGCTTTGATGGTATCGTTGATAGGTTCATAATAGAAGCCGTCCTGGTAAGTTGTGCGTGCAGAAATAGAAGTCATATCATTGTTCTCCATATTTGATATTGCCGAATCCGGTTCCGGGCTGTCGGCAGTGTCAGAAACTGTCGTCTCTGAAATATCATATGCAGGAGGGGTGTCAGAAGTTTCTCCTGTCACTGTTTCTTCTGTCGTCGTGTTTTCTGTTACCGTACCCACATGCTTTGTTTGTGCCATATCTTCGTCTGAGCGTTCGGTGGTATTTGCATCGATATCTGCTATTTCGGAGGAAGTACCGTAGGCAATTTCAGGATTATTATCGGCATATTCCTGCAATGTCTCGGTACCTGTCAGGTATTGAGCCAGGAAAGCGCATACCATAATGAAAAGTAAGAGAAAACCGAACGGCCGGGCCGCCTGACGAAGGAAATCCTTAAGGTTAGAAGGCGGCGTAGGTGATGTGGAGTTGGAGGATGAGTTGTTTGTATGTGGATGTTTAGGCATATTCAATAGCTCCTTACGTTTATTCCCGCGAGTAAAATCGCTCTGCATGCGATTTGGGAGTATTTAGTGTGCATTGTGGTTACATGGTAACCACGCATCCAACCCATTCCAAATGTCTACGTTCCACTCCGGTCGGCGCTTAGCAAACGTCCCCCGGACGTTTAGCGCCCTTCGGCGAGAGGCTGGATGCCTGAAACCGTAAAGTTATCGGCGAGTACTACGTACTTAATGCCCATGCAGCAAGGTGCAGGGCACCGTGAATGGTAACGAACTGTTACGTATAGAAAGTATACCACAAATGAAAGTCTTGTGCTTTTAAATATTTTCTAGTAAAATAGAACGGAAAGTTTTGGCGCTAATGGCAGACGCTATGTACCGACTTAACTAACTGACATCGACTGCGGACTGCAATGAAGCATCATGGCGGGTCTGTGCTGAGGCGGTGTGGAGCACAGTGATCGGAGATGCAAGGATAAGAGGGAAAGATAACAGATGGGGATCATCAAGACGGACCGGTTGGTTTTTGAATATATCAGACGTGACGAAGAAGGCAATGTAGAGGGCATTACCCGTGCTGTGGATGAGGTTGATCTGGATGTACAGAAGGGTGAATTTGTTGCGATCCTGGGGCATAATGGGTCAGGAAAGTCTACACTGGCTAAGCATATCAATGCCATTCTCTATCCTACGGAAGGAAGCGTATGGGTAGACGGCATGGATACGAGGGAGGACAAGGACCTGTGGAACATCAGGCAGGAAGCCGGCATGGTCTTTCAGAATCCGGATAATCAGATCATAGGGCAGGTCGTTGAGGAAGATGTGGGATTTGGGCCGGAGAATATGGGTGTTCCTACAGATGAGATCTGGGAGCGGGTGGAGGAGAGCCTGAAAGCAGTTGGTATGTATCAGTACCGGAAGTTTTCCCCCAATAAATTGTCCGGCGGACAGAAGCAAAGAGTTTCCATCGCGGGGGTGATCGCTATGCATCCGAAGTGTATCATCCTGGATGAGCCGACGGCGATGCTTGATCCGAACGGACGCAGAGAAGTGGTGCGTGCCGTGCGCGCCCTGAATGATGTGGAGGGGATCACGGTGCTACTGATCACGCATTATATGGAAGAGATCATCCATGCGGATAAGGTTTTTGTTATGGATAAAGGTAAAGTTGCGATGCAGGGAACGCCGAGGGAAATATTTTCACAAGTCGAGAAGTTGAAGCAGCTTCGATTAGATGTCCCACAGGTGACTTTACTTGCCCATGAATTAAAGAAAAGCGGCGTTGATCTGCCGGCCGGTATTTTGACGGTAGAAGAATTGACGCAGGCGTTAGAGCATGCACAAAAGCACAAGCATTAAGGCAATCTCTGAATCAATATCCGCAGACAATGAGTTGCAAAGCTGATTGGTGAATGAAGGAGTAATATATTGTATTAATTTACTATGAAAGTCTTTGACTTTCATAGCATGGATGGCCATGCGGCCGCCCGACGGCAGGCTGAGTATGATGTAAGTTTACTGTAGAAGTAACCTGTCAATCAGGAGTACGCATTACACTGCGGACTCTGTGAGTCTACAAAAAGCGCTCTGGTATGGAGGAAAGAATGTCGATCATATTGGATCATGTCAATTATATATATGGAAGTGATACGTCTCTTGCGGTTCATGCTTTGAAGGATATTAATCTTTTGATTCCGGATGGGCAGTTTATAGGACTGATCGGACATACAGGTTCGGGTAAGTCTACGCTGGTACAACATCTCAACGGTTTGATCAAGCCGTCGAGCGGCAGCATATATTTTAACGGGGAAGATATACATGCGCAGGATTATGATAAGAAGAAACTGCGTAGTAAGGTGGGATTGGTGTTCCAGTATCCGGAACATCAGCTGTTTGAGATTGATGTCTTTTCGGATGTCTGCTTTGGGCCGAAGAACCTTGGTCTGTCCAGACAGGAAACGGAACTGCGGGCTTATGCAGCTTTAAAGCAGGTCGGTCTGGAGGATGACTATTTCTATCAATCGCCCTTCGATCTGTCCGGCGGACAGAAGCGCAGAGTGGCGATCGCAGGAGTACTGGCTATGAAGCCGGAGATTCTTGTTCTGGATGAGCCTACGGCCGGATTGGATCCTAAGGGAAGAGATGAGATATTAGACCAGATTGCAAAGCTGAAAGAGGAGACGGGTATTACCGTTATTCTGGTATCGCACAGCATGGAAGATGTAGCCAAGTATGTCGAGCGCATTATTGTCATGAATCAAGGATCGGTCATGTTTGATGACATGCCAAGGGAAGTTTTTAAGCATTACAAAGAATTGGAAGAAGTAGGTCTGGCGGCGCCGCAGGTGACTTATATCATGCAGGCACTCAGTAAGAAAGGGATGCCGGTGCGCACCGATGTTACGACGATCGCTGAGGCGAAAGAAGAGATTCTGCGTGTGCTTGGAAGCGGCCGCTGATCAATAGCATGAAAGGAAGAGGATATGTTACGAGATATTACTTTGGGCCAGTATTATCAGACGGATTCCGTTATCCATAAATTGGACCCGCGGGTAAAATTGATAGCTACAATTTGTTTTATTATTTCACTTTTTGTCGTCAAGAGCTGGGTCGGGTATGCCATAGCGGCAATTTTTCTGGCTGTATCGATCAAATTGTCCAAGGTTCCTTTTAAGTATATGATAAAAGGAATGAGGGCGATCGTCTTTATTTTGTTGATCACAGTGGTGTTTAATCTGTTCCTGACACCGGGGGAAGTGCTGGTATCAGTCTGGAAGATACGGATAACGAAAGAAGGCCTGCAGACAGCGGTGACGATGGCGGTGCGGTTATCCTTTTTGATCGTCGGATCTTCTATCATGACTTTGACGACGACACCGAACAGTCTGACGGATGCGATGGAGAAATTGATGAAGCCGCTCAAAGTATTTAAGGTTCCGGTGCATGAGGTGGCAATGATGATGTCGATCGCGCTGCGTTTTATTCCGATCCTGTTGGAGGAGACGGATAAGATCATGAAGGCGCAGATTGCCAGAGGGGCCGACTTTGAAAGCGGTAATCTGATCAAGAAGGCGAAAGCTATGGTACCGCTTCTCGTTCCGCTGTTTATTTCGGCATTCCGCAGGGCAAATGATCTGGCAATGGCGATGGAGGCCAGATGCTATCGGGGCGGCGAACACAGGACAAAGATGAAGCCGTTAAAATATGCGGGAAGGGACCGGATAGCTTACGGTGTGTTGGCAGCGTATTTTGCAGTATGTATTGTGATCGGGATTTATCTGTAGAACGGAAGTTGATCGTGCATGCCGATGCAGCGGGCGAATGAGAGGACGAGAACAGTCAGGCAGTCCGCCTTGAAAGGAAATGCTGTATATGAAAAGAGTTATGTTAACTGTAGCCTATGACGGAACGAATTACCGCGGGTGGCAGGTGCAGCCGAATGGAGAGACGATTGAAGGCATCTTGAACAGATGCCTTTCTGAGCTTCTGGGAGAGGATGTGGCAGTGACCGGTGCGAGCCGGACGGACTCGGGAGTCCATGCCATGGGGAACGTCGCCGTATTTGATACGAAGACACATATTCCTGCGGAGAAGATAGTATATGCCCTGAACCGCAGACTGCCGGAGGATATCAGGATACAGAAATCTGAGGAAGTTGACACTTCATTTCATCCGCGGCATATCGCGAGCCGTAAGACGTACGAATATAGAATTTATTGTGCGCCGTTCCCGATGCCGGTAAAGCGGCTGTATTCTTATTTTACTTACGTACCGATGGACGTAACACGGATGCAGAAAGCAGCGGCATACTTGGTGGGAGAGCATGACTTTAAGAGTTTTTGTAATACGGAAGCACAGGTGGAATCAACGGTGCGCCGGATTGACTCCCTGCATGTGTCGGCTGAGGGAAGAGAAATCGCAATCCGCGTGACCGGCAGAGGATTTCTGTATAATATGGTGAGGATCATTGCCGGAACATTGATGGAGGCAGGCAGAGGACATATTGAGCCGGAGGCGGTTGAGCAGATCCTGAAAGCAAGGGACAGGCAGGCAGCGGGACCGACCGCACCGGCCTGTGGACTCACTTTGGTACAAATCGAATATTTAGCTGATGAGCAGATCGTAGAATCATGTGGTTACAATTCACGGTGCCCTGCACCTTGCTGCAGGGCATTGAGTACGTAGTACTCGCCGATAATTTTACGGTTTCAGGCATCCAGCCTCTCGCCGAAGGGCGCTAAACGTCCGGGGGACGTTTGCTAAGCGCCGACCGGAGTGGAACGTAGACATTTGGAATGGGCTGGATGCGTTACAGTTTGCGGCCGGTTAGGCCGTGAACTGTAACAATCATGTGTTGATGCACATATGCATTAGCAGATAGCGGCTTGTCTTGTCTGGATTTATTTGGTATAATCTTGTTGATATCCGGTAAGTTTATAAATACCGGATGGCGTAACGTAGAGACTATTATATTAAAGGAGAGAGAAGATGAAAGGAAATATTGTTGTTGGTCAGTCTGGCGGCCCTACAGCCGTGATCAATTCTTCCGTAGCAGGCGTTTATGCTGCTGCCAAGAAGCTGGGTGTTAAGAAGATTTATGGTATGGTTCACGGTATCGAGGGATTCCTGGAAGATAAGATGATCGATCTGGGTGAGTATCTGAATGACGAGACCGGAATCGAGCTGTTGAAGAGAACTCCTTCTGCATTCCTTGGTTCTTGTCGTTTTAAAATGCCGAAGATTGAAGGACATGAAGATGTATATGAGAAGGTATTCGAGATCATGGAGAAGCATGATATCGAATGTCTGTTCTATGCAGGCGGTAACGATTCCATGGATACCGTTAAGATGCTGTCCGACTACGCAGCAGCACACAACAAGCCGCAGAGATTCATGGGTGTTCCGAAGACCATCGATAACGATCTGCCGGTGACAGACCACTGCCCCGGATACGGTTCCGCAGCGAAATATATCGCAACTTCCCTGAAAGAGATTATTCGTGACAACGAGTCCTTCGGCGCGAAGAAGCCTACCGTATGTATCGTAGAGATCATGGGCCGTAATGCTGGCTGGCTGACCGCAGCAGCAGCTCTGGCGAAGGGTGATGACTGCCAGGGATGTGATGCGATCTACCTTCCGGAAAGAGTATTTGACATCGATAAGTTTGTTGCTGACGTGAAGGAACTGGCAGCTACGAAGTCTTCCGTTGTGATCGCAGTATCTGAGGGTGTTAAGGTTGCAGACGGCAGATATGTATGTGAGATCGGCAGAGAAGTGGCAGTAGACGCATTCGGACATAAGCAGATGTCCGGTACGGCTGTTATGCTGGCAGACAAGATTGCTGCTGAGACAGGCCTTAAGACCCGTGCCATTGAGTTCTCTACACTGCAGAGAGCAGCGACTCATCTGGCTTCCCTGACAGATATCAACGAGGCATTCCAGGTAGGTCATGACGCAGTTGTGGCGGCAGAGGAAGGCAAGACAGGCATGATGATCACGCTGGACAGAAACGGTGACGATCCTTACCAGTGCGGCACAAGCGCATATGATATCCACGCGATCGCTAACGTAGAGAGAAACGTTCCCGATGAGTGGATCACAGAGGACGGCAAGGGCTTGACAGAAGGCTATGAGAAGTATGCAAGACCGTTGATCATGGGCGAATTACAGCCGCTGTTCGTGAACGGCCTGCCGAGACATCTGGTACGCAAATAATAAGATATCAAAGAGATAAAGAACGCAAGTGGGTGAGCTCAGGCTGCTAAATAAGCAGCCGGGCTCATTTGTGTTATGCCTGGGAGAATGCAGAGAATACTAGTACTCCGTACTGAAAACCCTTGTGCAAATATTTCGGTCTATTTTCCCGATTGCACAAGCCCAGAATACTCAACGTAGCCCGCTACGCCTCCGTTTCTGAACTTGTACACTCGAAAAAATATCCTCGAAAATTTGCACAGGAACTTCAAGTACGGAGTACTAGAAATGGCCGGAAAGTGTGATGGAGCAGTGGAAGAAAGATTGTGCTGCATGGGTTGAAAGCCGGATGGTAAGAAGGTATGAAAAGATTTTATTAGGATATTCTATTAGATAAATGCAGACAAAAATGCAACACTTGTATAAGAAGTGTTGCATTTTGACTTACATTATATATATCGGACCCATGTCATAATAATTTAGGTCATATTCTAAAAAAATGTAAAAAATCAGATGCAAAATACTCAGACAGAGTGCTCTTATATTTTGTATGATCTGATGGTCAACGACGTCAGAAAATCTGACTATAACTGAACCGTTAAATATACCATGTCTTTATCGTCCTGTTCAATGCACAGGTATTGTTTGGTTACGCGATAGGAAGAATGATTGTACAATTCCATCAATAGGGCAGGCTGCACGCCCTGCTTCCAGGCATGGTAGCCGAAAGTCTTTCTAAGAGAATGGCAGCTTATGTGATCTTCTAATCCTGCATATTCGGCAGCTTCTTTGATGATACGGAATGCCTGGGAGCGGGAGAGATGGTCTGAGCATTTTCTTCCATTCTGGAACAGATACTTGTCATCTGCCGTATGGATTTCTTTTTCCCGTAAAATGTACAGAGCGTCTGAGACACTGTCATTGACTGCCACACTTCGCTCTTTTCCGGTCTTCTGTTCCGTGATGCATATATGATCTTTGAAGCAGTTTTTTTTCTCGCTGAATACATCCCGCCACTGTAAATTTAGAAGGTCGCCGATTCTAAATGCTGTATTTAATCCTAATATGATCATGGCATAATTTCGGCAGACAGGTTTGATGAATAGATAATACTCTTTGAATTTTTTCAGTTTTTCTTCACTCTTAATAGGATAAGTCGTACTCATGATGATGCTCCTTTCTGTGTGCTGATTTCTTCGGGTCTCCCTTACTATGAAAGTCTTCGACTTTCATGGCCTGGATGGCCAAGCGGCAGGCTGAGTATGATGTAAGTTTACAATATAACAAATGGCAGCAATGCAACACTTCTTATACAATTGTTGCATGGCAGACAGATACTCTGTTTTTCGGAGGACGGATATGACGTTTGACAGGAAGAGTGACGTTTTGGGAAAAAGCAATTTGCGGGAGGCGTGAAGATGTTAAGACTGACGGTGAGCACGGAAGAATATCTGATGATAGGAGATGATATCAAGATCGTTTTCCTTGGCGGCAGTAAGAATCACACCCGCGTTATGCTGGATATTCCGAAAGACGTTAATGTGGTCCGTAGTAAAGTGATCGAAGCAAATACAGCCGATGCGAATGAGCAGGAGCAGCTTTCACATTACTATGCGGTACCGGATCTTCCGGAGAAATACCGGAAGAAAAAGAGCGGCAGCAGGCAGTCCTCTGAAAAAGAGGTGAAAGTGGTATAACGGCAACGGGATAATAACTCGGAACTATCCTGGGGGTTTCGAGCTTATTATAAAAATCTGCACAGTAAGTATGTCGAAAATGCGCCATGCGGTCCATACAGCCAATGCAGCCCATGCAGCTTGTCTGCATGTGTGCATTGTGTACATCTTATACGGGCACCGTTCTTTTCAAAGAACGTTTGTGACTGGAAAGACATAAGGTGCAAGTATGTAAAGAGTGCAGAGGGCGGGGACAGGAAAGAATCCGCCGAGTAGTATCAAAACGGAATAAAAATGCTGCAAACGGAATTGCAGCAGACAATAACAAGGAGGTAAATCATGGTAGTACAACACAACATCACAGCGATGAATTCCAACAGAATGCTGGGTCTTACAACAAAGGCGCAGGCGAAGTCAACGGAGAAGCTTTCTTCCGGTTATAAGATCAACCGTGCGGCAGACGATGCGGCAGGCTTATCCATTTCCGAGAAGATGAGAAGGCAGATCCGTGGTCTGACCCAGGCGTCTGCCAATGCGCAGGACGGTATCTCCTGTGTGCAGACAGCAGAGGGAGCGTTGAACGAAGTGCAGGATATGCTGCAGAGAATGAATGAACTGGCTGTTAAAGGTGAGAACGGTACGTTGACATCCGCAGACCGCAGCTATATCCAGGCAGAGGTTAAGCAGCTGATGAGTGAGATCGATCGCGTACAGAGCACGACCACATTCAATGAGCAGAGCCTGTTAGACGGATCATTCTCCAACAAGGGACTGCAGGTTGGCGCGGAGTCCGGTCAGCATATCGCTATCTCGATCAAGAATATGCAGACGAATGAGCTGATTGGTAATGCGATCAAAAACGGAGTGAAGTTTGGCACGAATCATGTAGAGGACCAGGGAACTGATAAAGACATCGATTACGAAGAGAGCATTACGGCAAACACTGAAAATGAGCTGAAGGCAGATATGCTGGCGAAATTTTATATATTTGACAAAAATGAATGTGTAGATACGACAATAAGCAAGGACACTACTAACACTCATTTTAACATCACTGCTTCCATTCAGAATAATACGTTGGATGACGCTCCGACGGCGGCAGACTTCGCAGCGCTCAATGCATTTGCCAAGAGTGCGATCAAAGATGTATCCGAGCAGCGTTCCAACCTTGGTGCGATCCAGAACAGACTGGAGCACACGATCAGCAACCTGGACAACATCGTGGAGAACACCACATCCGCAGAAGCACAGATTAGAGATACGGATATCGCGACAGAGATGGTCAGGTATGCGAACAACAATATCTTGCAGCAGGCCGGTACATCCATGCTGTCTCAGGCGAACCAGAGCAACCAGCTGGCATTGTCCTTACTTGGTTAATGAGTTCCGTCTTACAAACAGAATGCCGTAAAAGGATTTACGGCAGCATATAACAAGGAGGTAAATTATGGTAGTACAACACAACATCACAGCAATGAATTCCAACAGAATGCTGGGCCTTACAACAAAGGCGCAGGCAAAGTCAACGGAGAAACTTTCTTCCGGTTATAAGATCAACCGCGCGGCAGACGATGCGGCAGGCTTATCCATTTCCGAGAAGATGAGAAGACAGATCCGTGGTCTGACCCAGGCATCTGCCAATGCGCAGGACGGTATCTCCTGTGTGCAGACAGCAGAGGGAGCGTTGAACGAAGTGCAGGATATGCTGCAGAGAATGAATGAACTGGCTGTTAAAGGTGAGAACGGTACGTTGACATCCGCAGACCGCAGCTATATCCAGGCAGAGGTTAAGCAGCTGATGAGTGAGATCGATCGCGTACAGAGCACGACCACATTCAATGAGCAGAGCCTGTTAGACGGATCATTCTCCAACAAGGGACTGCAGGTTGGCGCGGAGTCCGGTCAGCATATCGGCATTACGATCAAGAATATGAACACCAATGAGTTGATCGCCAATGCAGTCAAAGATCAGACTAAGTTTGGAGTGGCTAATACGGAAGCGTTGCCAAATGACGCTACGAATAACAGTACGGATAAGAACCACTATAATAATCTGGTGGATGGCAAAGCTACCCTGACAGCAGGAATGTTGGCTAAGTTCTATAAAGTAGAAACAGATACAACAAAAATTGTAGATACAGCAGTAAGAACTTGGATCAATACAAATAAGACGACCAGTTGGGATCAGACAGTTACGACGCATGGTTCAGTAGAAGATGCACCTACGGCAGCAGACTTCGCTGCACTCAATGCATTTGCCAAGCATGCGATCAAGGATGTATCCGAACAGCGTTCCGACCTCGGCGCGATCCAGAACAGACTGGAGCACACCATCAGCAATCTGGATAACATCGTGGAGAATACCACATCTGCGGAGGCACAGGTTCGTGACACGGACATTGCAACCGAGATGGTCAGATATGCTAACAATAACATCTTGCAGCAGGCAGGTACATCTATGCTCTCCCAGGCAAATCAGAGCAACCAGCTGGCATTGTCATTGCTTGGCTGATGAACTTATTATAAGTCAGAGACAGCCGCACTCCTCAATGGAGTGCGGCTGCTTTACTGGCATAACTAATTGCCATTGAAGGTTGGTTATATTTCTGAAAAGAGTGGTTTACAAAACCGCTCTTTTGTTGTATGATGATTTCGGAAAACGATTTCCGGAAAACCTTTTCCGTAGAATATACAGAAGTTCAGGCAGGACATGGGGAGGCATACGCATTAAAGTACTATCTCCGGAATGCACACCGTTTTCAGAATGGATGAAGCATGGTATCGATCAAAGATGTGGCGAAACATGCGGGCGTAGCGATCTCCACGGTATCCAAGGTGTTGAATGACTACCCGAATGTCAGCGAAGAGACGAAGAAGAAAGTTAATCAGGCAGTAAAAGAACTGAATTTTGTGCCCAATTCGGTGGCGGCGGCATTGTCATCGAAGCAGTCCGGGAGAGTGGCGATCCTTTTGAACTTAAGCAATGAGTCACAGGCGGTGGATGAGATCAACATGCAATATATGTCGGGAACCATCGGGCGGGCCGTGGAACTGAACCTGGACGTTATCACCATATTTTATTCCATGTTGCAGAATAAGAACCTGGAAGAGGTGATACGCTATTTACAGGTGCAGAGTATCACGGGGCTTATCATATTCGGGATGTCAAAGGAAGATAAGGTGCTGCATAAACTGATAGCAGCGCAGGTCTTTAAGATCGTGCTGGTAGATGCCCCGATGGTGAATGGGACGACTTCCAGTGTCTGGATCGATCAGGAGCAGGCGCAGTATGATGTGGCGAAGAAGACGGTGCTGGAGAATCAGGGAAAGAGTATTCTCTATCTGACGGGGAAGAAGAACGGTTATGTGACGGACGAGAGACTTAAGGGGATCAGGCGGCTGGCCGGGGAACTGTCACTGTCTCTGCTTGTTCGTAACGGAGAGTTTTCCGAGTTGCAGGCGAGAAAGCACACCTTTAAGTATGCGAAGAAAAAGGACGTGGTGGTATGTGCTTCCGATCTGATGGCGATCGGGGCGATGAAGGCATTGATCGAGATGGATATTTTCCGGCCGGTGTGTGGCTTTGACGGTATTGTACTGATGGGCTATGCGGGAAAGCAGATGAACACCGTGCGCCAGAACTTTAAGCGGATCGCTGCTGAGGCCGTGACGGAATTAAAACGTCTGATCGACGGGGGCATAGGGCAGCAGATCGTGTTGGACTATGAGCTGGTCCGCATGAAATATATGGATATCATATGCTGAGTAAACGGCGCATTCCGACAGAATGCAGAGCAGAGACAGCAATGTAATACAGGAATACAAGAATAAGAGCGCAATATAATTTTACCATAAAGTATACAAATGCAGTAACAACGGTAACAGAAGTAACAGCAATAATAATACAAGCAAACAGGAGGTATGATCATGGCGCAGGCAAGCAACCTGACAAGAGACGTTTTGGTCTTGAATCTGGAAAAGGAACTGGAGGCACAGACAAAAGAAAGCTGTGGTAAGAGTGTGGCGGAATGCAGCAACACGGAGCTTTACTACAGTCTTTTACAGCTGTCGAAGAAACTGATGGAGGTATCGGAGCGTATCGAAGGGCCGAAGAAAGTTTATTATATTTCTGCGGAATTCCTGATCGGTAAGTTATTGTCTAACAATCTGATCAATCTGGGAATTTATGATAAGCTGAATGATATTCTGGCAAAGAATGGCAAGGTCTTAAGTGAGATCGAGGAAGTTGAGCCGGAACCGTCACTGGGTAACGGCGGTCTCGGACGTCTGGCAGCTTGTTTCCTGGACTCCATTGCCACCTTGGGACTTCCTGGGGAAGGAATCGGCCTGAATTATCACTTCGGCCTATTCAAACAGGTATTCAAGGACAGACTGCAGACGGCGGAGCCCAATGACTGGATCGAAGCACAGTCCTGGCTGACGAAGACAGACACTTCTTTCGAGGTCTCGTTCGGAGACAGGAAGGTAACTTCCAGATTGTATGATATCGATGTGGTTGGATATGACAATGGTGTCAATAAATTGAGACTCTTTGACATCGAGAGTGTGGACGAGAGCATTGTAAAGGAAGGCATTGATTTTGATAAGGAAGATATCGAGAAGAACCTGACATTGTTCTTGTATCCCGATGATTCCGACGAGGCCGGCAATCTGCTGCGTATCTATCAGCAGTACTTTATGGTCAGCAATGCGGCGCAGCTTATTCTAAAAGAGATGAAGGAAAGGCAGTATGACCTGCGCAGACTGTATGACCATGCGGTGATTCAGATCAATGACACCCATCCGACGATGGTGATCCCAGAGCTGATCAGGATTCTCGTAAATGATAAAGCGCTTACCATGGATGAGGCCATCGACGTGGTCAGCAAGACCTGTGCTTATACGAACCACACCATTCTGGCGGAGGCACTGGAGAAATGGCCGCTTAAGTACCTGGAGAAGGTAGTGCCGCAGCTTGTGCCGATCATCAAGGAACTGGATAAGCGGGTGGCGAAGCAGTATAAGGATCCTAAGGTGCAGATCATCGATAAGGATGACAGGGTGCACATGGCGCATATCGACATCCATTATGGTTTCTCGGTAAACGGTGTGGCGGCGATTCATACGGAGATCCTGAAGGATACTGAGTTGAATGCCTTTTATAAGATATATCCGGAAAAGTTCAACAATAAGACCAACGGCATCACGTTCAGAAGATGGCTGCTGTCCTGTAACCATGAGCTGGCGACCTTCCTGTCTGAGACAATCGGCGACGGCTATAAGAAGGATGCGGATAAGCTGGAGCAGCTGCTGGCCTATAAGGATGACGAGGCAGTGTTGAACCGGATCGCAGAGATCAAGATGAACCGCAAGAGAGATCTGGCGGCTTATGTGAAAGAAGTGGAGGGCATCACGCTGAATCCGGATTCCATCTTTGACTTACAGAGTAAGCGGATGCATGAGTATAAGCGGCAGCAGATGAACGCACTCTACATCATTCACAAGTATCTGGAGATCAAGGCAGGGAAGAAACCGACAAGGCCGATGACCTTTATCTTCGGTGCGAAAGCTGCTCCGGCTTATATCATCGCCCAGGACATCATTCACCTGCTGCTGGTGCTGCAGGAGATCGTCAACAACGATCCGGACGTAAGCCCGTACATGACGGTACTGATGGTGGAAAACTATAACGTGGCATATGCGGAGAAGATGATCCCGGCCTGCGATATCTCCGAGCAGATCTCTCTTGCTTCCAAGGAAGCGTCCGGTACGGGTAACATGAAGTATATGCTGAACGGAGCAGTGACGCTTGGCACGTCAGACGGCGCGAATGTGGAGATTCATGAGCTGGTGGGCGACGAGAATATCTATATCTTCGGTGAGAAGTCGGAGACAGTCATCAAACATTATGAGAAAGCGGATTATGTCTCCATGGACTATTATAAGAAGAGCCCGGTGATCAAGGAAGCAGTGGACTTCATCGTCGGCAAGCAGGCGCTGAAGGCGGGCCATAAGAAGAATCTGGAGAGACTGTATAAGGAGCTGTTGAACAAAGACTGGTTCATGACGCTGTTGGATCTGGAAGATTATATCAAGGTGAAGGACCAGATGATGGAAGATTACGAGGATCAGGCGAAGTGGCGCAGGATGATGCTTGTCAATATCGCCAAGGCTGGATTCTTCTCTTCCGACAGGACGATCGAGGAGTATAACAGAGATATCTGGAAGTTAAGATAAGAATATATGTTATTTAGTAATGATAAGAAGGGGCAGGACATTTTGCAGGATGTTCTGCCCTTTCTTATCTTTGAGATCGGCGCGAATGAAGTTAACGACATTAAAAATTTCGTTTACCATAGCCTGTTTACATTTTGTTGCTTTTTTTATGGTTAAAATATGGTAAAGTAAAATATATATGCACTGGTGTGGAGACAGCAGCGTTTTCAGTGTGTGAATGGGGAAGGCTGTGGCAAAATGGGAAGGAAAGCGGGAAATACCATGAAGATTTTAGTGATAGAGGATGACACTGTAATATCGGAATTGATCTGCATGAATCTGGAAGCGGCCGGCTATGAGCCGCTTCCTGCTTTTGACGGCATAAGTGCACAGCAGGGTATACAGAACGGGACATTTGGCGATGTGGCGCTGGCGCTGGTGGATGTGATGCTGCCAGGGAAGGACGGGTTTGCGCTGATGGAGGATCTGCAGGCGGCCAAGATCCCGGTCATCTATCTGACAGCCAAAGATGACGTTCTTTCCAAGGTGCACGGCTTAAAGAGCGGGGCGGAGGACTATATCGTCAAACCCTTTGAGATCTTGGAGCTGCTAGTGCGAATGGAAAAGGTGCTGAAGCGGACAGGGCGTGGACGGGAGAAGATCCGGGTGCGGGACGTGGTGATCGACCTTAAAGAGCACAGTGTGACGAAGGCTGGAGAACAGGTGAATTTAAAACCGATGGAGTACGGGCTGCTTGTGACACTGGCGGAGGCTAAGAATGTGGCATTCAGCAGAGAAGAACTGTTAAACAGGCTCTGGGGTACGGATTATGTGGGGGAGACGAGGACTGTGGATGTGCATATCGGACAGCTGCGGAAGAAGCTGGATTTCCATGATGTGATCCGCACGGTCTCCAAGACAGGGTATCGATTGGAGGATCAGGATTAGATGAAACTGCGGATGAAAGTATCTTTGATCACGGCGGTGACATTGCTCGTGGGCAGTCTTGTGTCGGGTACAGCGGTCGTCTGCCGCTCTGCTGCCTATAGCAGGGAAAAGACGATGGAGAGTGGCAGACAGCAGACAGAAGCTGCGGCCCATGCAGTGGGGAAAGAACTGGAATATGAGATGATGGATCATTTTACGGATACCACGCTTACTTCCTACTATGATTATGTGCTTCAGAAATATGGCGCCTCCCGTTATATTCTGGTGGAGGAAGGAGAGGTCGTCTGCAACCGGACAGCCTATGAGGTGAAAGATCCTGCGGATGTGCGGTGGGCGCAGCGCAGCGTCATACAGAAGAGTAAGGACAGGTATCTTCTGCTTGTCGGTAGAAGGGTTCCTGCTTCGGGCAGCAGGGAATATAAACTGATATCGATCCAGGATATTACGTCGTTGTATGAGGATGTTTACAGACAGAGCCTATTGTGCTTCGGTATCTGTGGCAGCGTTGCATTTGTGGCAGCGTTGTTGGTCTTTATGGTAGTAGGGCATATTCTGTCTCCGCTGCGGGAGTTACAGCAGGCTGCGCAGGATATCAGCGGAGGTAGTCTGGAGCGACGCGCGGGCGTACGGTCACGGGATGAGATCGGGACGCTGGCGCGTTCTTTTAATGAGATGGCGGAGCAGATAGAGAGACAGGTGGCGGCGCTTTCCGAGGAGTCGGAGAGGCGCAGGCAGATGTTGGGCAGTTTGACCCATGAACTGAAAACACCCATGACGTCTATTATGGGCTATGCGGATTCTCTGCTCCATGTCAAGCTGCGGGAAGAACAGAAGGAGCGGGCGCTCAGTCATATCTATGAGGAGTGCGGCAGGCTGGGGAGGCTTAGCAGTAAGCTGATGCACCTGCTGGGTATGTATGACAATGACAGCATTCAGTTGGAGGAAGTTGCGGTACAGGAGTTGTTTGACCATGTGGCCAGGGCGGAGGAAATGCATTTGCAGGAAAAGAGAATGACGCTGCGCTATACTTGTGAGATGGGCATAAGGAGGATGGACAGGGATCTGTTCGGAAGTCTGCTGCGCAATCTGATCGACAACGGGATCAAAGCCAGCCGGGAAGGCGACATGATCATAATGACGGCATCAGGAGAACAGATCACGGTGCAGGATCAGGGATGTGGCATCCCGGAACAGGAGATCTCGAAGGTGACGGAGGCATTCTATATGGTGGATAAGGCCAGAAGCCGCCGGGAAGGCGGAAGCGGGCTGGGACTGGCACTCTGTGAGCGTATTGCGCGGCTGCATGGGGCGGAACTTAAGATTGAGAGTGTGGTCGGAGTGGGGACGACAGTTAGGATCGTGTTTTACAAAACGTTTACCAATTGTTGAATACCTTTTACAGGGCATGGATATATGATGAAGGGGACATGAAGGAACTACTTCTATTGATCGCAGGGCAGAATCTGAAATTCTGCTTGCGTCTTCAGCACAAAGAAATTCGGTTTGGAGGCAAGAATGCGAAATATGGAGGAGCGGAAGACAGGAAGGAGCCGGACAAATGCGTGAAAAGGGTATGATGAAAAGCAAGGGAAACAGAAAGATGGTAAACAAAGACATGGCAAACGGAAACACGGTAAGCAAAAACAGGATGATCGGACACGCAGCAAAAAGAATAGCAATCCTGGGAATCTGCGGTTGTGCGTTAGCGGGATGCGGTGATGGGATGCAGACGGAGGAAGAGCTGGTGATTCCCGTGGAGCAGGCTAAGGAGGACAAAGCAGTGCCGGAGGCGGCGGAGAATACAACTTCGGCAGGGGATGTGGCGGGGCAGGTGCAGGCGCCGGACCGGTATCAGTGGGAAGGCGGTTTAGATGCGGTCAGCGTGCAGGCGGATGCGGTGGTGGAGATACCGGATGTGGTAGGGATCCGAACGAAGAAAATAACAGGGCGCGCTTTTATACAGGAGGACTTTGACAGAGTCGATCAAGCGTTGCTTGGCGGCGGCAAGCTGTGGGACAGAGACTATCAGGCAATGGCGGATAGCAACGGGTTTACGGCGTCGGAACTGGAAGAGGCCTTACGACGATTGGAGGGGATAAAGGAGAATGGCACTAAGGGAAACATGCTTTACGGAGATAAGGCGGTGACCTTGGATCAGCAGATCGTCATCTATCGTGATATGCTGGAAAAAGCGCCTGAGGAACCGGTACTCATGGATGTTCCCGCGATCGTTAACTTCGATGATACCTTGGGGGAGGGGGAGAAGGAAAACTATCTGAGCGGTATGGTCACGGTAGACGGAAAGGAGTATCGGGTTATTGTGGATAACAGCCTTCTGACGGGTGAGATCAGGCGTGCGGTCTTTTCGGTGGAACGTGAGGCAGCTAATGGTTCCTGGAACTGGCTGATGTCTGATCCTACAAAGCGCGATGAATATCCTGAGGAACTGGGAATTGAGGAAGATCTGGCAGTCATGCTGGAAGAACTGCAGCTGCAGCCGGATACTGCAGTAGAAGAGACCAGGATGAAACTTAAGGCGATGGGAATGGAGGATTATGCGCCCTATGGAGGAGAGTACAGCTATATCCTCGCGCTGACGGAAGACGAGAAAAATGTGATCAAGCAGGTAGGGTATCAGGTCCACTGCAGCAGAGTGGAAGACGGTGTTCCGGTACTCTACATGCATGAAGATGGCAGCAGGTCGGAGGAGGCCCGCGTCTGGTGGCCTGCAGAGGAGATGACTTTTGTATATACGGACGAGGGGCTTATCTCTTTTGAATGGGTCAATCCATGGGTGCCGGAAGATCTGTCGGCGGAACCGGTGTTTCTCCTGCCTTTTACGGAGATCGCGGATATTTTTCAGGAGATGATCATCAAAAAAAGTCTGGATGAATTCAGCGAAGAGGGAGACCGGACAGAGATTCAGGTGTCCGGTGTGCGGCTCGGGTATATGCTACTGCAGGATACGGGTGTGGAGCAGATGACAGGAACGCTGGTGCCGGTCTGGAACTTTACGGGAAGGAAGATTGGCAGGAATGCGGCGGGAGAAATGAAGTATGTCATTGAGAATGAGTACGAGAGCCTGTTGACCATCAATGCCATGGACGGGACGATCGTGGAATAGGGAGTGAACGCATGCAGTGAAAGCGACCCGCCGCAGTTAAAAAAGCCTGCAGGCGGGTCGCACTGTTAAGCTATGCTTACTTTTTGATCAGTACAAAAGCTTCATAAGCTTTCAGAGTCATCTCCGGCTTGTCATAGCCATTCGCCATATTGGCGATCAGACAGGGCGCGCCCACAAATTCTTCCGGAATGGTAAAGGCGGCCTTATGGTCGCAGAAATTACACACGACCAGAAGCTTTTCGTTCTCCAGAGTCCTTGTGAAGACGAATAGTTCTTCGCTGTCTGCCAGGAGCAGCTCATATTTGCCATACACCATGATCGGATTTTCTTTGCGCAGGGCGATCAGCTTCTTATAATAGTGGAATACGGAATCGGGATCCGCGGCCTCTGCTTTGGCGTTGATCTCCTTATAATTGGGATTGACTGCGATCCAGGGGGTACCGGTGGTAAATCCGGCCTGCGGCGAGTCGTCCCACTGTACCGGTGTTCTGGCATTGTCCCTGCTCTTGTAAAGCATGCAGGGCCAGAAATCTTCATGGGAGAGGGGGCCTTCGGCACACCATTCCTGGTAGGCGTTGATGCTCTCGATATCCCGGAAATCCGCCGGGCTTTCAAACGGATAATTGGTCATACCCAGCTCTTCTCCCTGATAGATGTAAGGGGTGCCCTGCTGCATATGCAGGCAGGTGGCCAGCATCTTTGCGGAAACCTCCCTGAACTGAGGGCGGTCGTCGCCGAAGCGTGACACGGCCCGGGGCTGGTCATGATTATCCCAGAAAAGGCTGTTCCAGGCGGCGCCGTACAACTCTGTCTGCCAGCGGGACATGGTCTTCTTCAGGGTGGTAAGGGGCAGCTTCTCGTCGGTCCACTTGCCGTACTTGCCGTCGCCCTCCACGTGCTCGAATTGGAATACCATGTCAAGCTCGTGGGTATTCTCACCGGCATACTGTTTCGCCAGTTCTGTAGTCACGCCTGCCGTTTCTCCGACAGTCATGATGTCGTATTTGGACAGTACTTTCTCGTTCATTTCCTGCAGGTATTTGTGAACGTTGGGGCCATGCACGCAGTAAGGCCCGAAGCTGCCGTACAGGCCCTGGATCTCGCCGTCCGGCATTTCCTTTGTCTTTGAGATCATGCTGATGACGTCCATGCGGAAGCCGTCGATCCCCTTATCGCACCACCAGGTCATCATGTCGAATACTTCCTGCCTTACTTTGGGGTTATCCCAGTTTAGGTCGGGCTGCTTTTTGGAGAAAAGATGCAGATAGTACATGGCAGTTTCCTCATCGTACTGCCATGCAGAGCCGCCGAAACAGGAACCCCAGTTGTTGGGCGGTGTCTGCGCATCTTTGCCGTCGCGCCAGATATAGTAATCGCGCCAGGCATTATCCTTGGACTTCCGGCTTTCCATAAACCATTTATGTTCATCCGAAGTATGGTTCACCACCAGATCCATCACGATGCGGATTCCTCTTTCATGGGCTGCTGCCAGCATTTCGTCGAAATCCTCCATCGTGCCAAATTCGTCCATGATCGCCTGATAATCGCTGATGTCATAACCGTTGTCGTCATTGGGTGACTGATAGACCGGGGACAGCCAGATCACATCGATGCCCAGATATTTCAGATAATCCAGTCTGCTTGTGATTCCCTTCAAGTCTCCGATACCGTCCCCGTTGCTGTCCATAAAGCTGCGGGGATAGATCTGATAAACAACCGCTTCTTTCCACCATGTTTTCTTCATAGTTTCCTCCGTTCCGAAGCGTCCTGGACGCTTCTTTTTTATTCCCGCGAGCAACGAGCCAAGTGGCTGCTTGCAGACATTTGGCGACTGCCGCGAGGGTCAAATACCCCGCTGCTCTGCAGCGCTGCAAGTTTGATACCCCGTTGCTTGCAGCGGGGTCTTTGATTTTATAGGAAATTGCGACAGTGTAAACCATTCAAGGAGAATGCTCCGCCGCTTTGCAGGGCAGATGCTACATTTCCAGCACAAGTACCTGATATCCGCGCATCGTGACAACGCCGTTTTCCATGACCAGCGTCGGGTAGTTGTTGAGCAGCACCGTCTTTGGCATTCCAGATAGCACGATCTTCTGTTCTTCACGCTGGTAGTTTCCGATCACCAGCAGAGTTTTCTCTCCCCTGCGGTAATAGGCCATCAGGTTATGTCTTTCTTTCCAAACCGGTTCCAGGGTGCCGTACACGATGGTTTCGCTGTACGCCGGGTTCTTGCGCAGTGCGATCAGCTGCTTATAGAAGCTGTGCACGGAATCCGGATCCTCCATCTGGGCCGCCGCGTTGATGGAAGTATAGTTAGGGTTGACTTTCAGCCAGGGTGTTCCGGTGGTAAATCCCGCATTTGCGGCATCGGACCACTGCATGGGTGTTCTGGCGTTGTCCCGGCTGTGTCCTGCAACGGACTGCAGGGCCTCCTCGGGTGTAAGTCCTGCGTTCAGGGCTACCTGGTATTCATCCAGCGTGGAGATATCATCTACTTCCTCGATGGAGGAGAAGGTAGTATTCTCCATGCCCAGTTCCTGTCCCTGATAGATAAAAGGAAGGCCGCGCAGCAGGAAATTCAGGGCCGCCAGCATCTTCTTGCTTTCATTGCAGCAGTCTCCGGCCGGAATATAACGACTGACACCGCGGGGTTCGTCATGGTTCTCGATGATATTGGACAGAAAACCGATGGTACCAATCTTTTCCTGTGCTTCAAAACAGGCCCGCTTATAATCGTCCGGCGTGACCGGGGAGGCGTCGTACCAGCCGTTGGGACTCTGGCCGCAGATGGCTTCGTTGAAGTCGAACATGCTGGAGAAATAGCCGTTTTCGCCAATAAAATCGGGGATTTCTTCCGGCTTTTCGTTAAAGACTTCTCCGACGGAAAAGGCGTCATATTTCTTAAAGGTGCGGTCACGCATTTCCCCTAAGAATTCACCGATGCCCCGGGCTTCCTGCAGCATGTTGTGAATGCCGGCAAGACCGTCTTCACGGTCCGGCTCATAGCTGCGGAAAGGCAGAGCCTTTTTGATGTTCATGATCGCATCGATGCGGAAACCACCCAGGCCTTTATCCAGCCACCAGTTGATGTTCTTGTAGACTTCTTCTCGAAGTTCCGGGTTCTCCCAGTTCAGATCGGGCTGTTTCTTGTGGAAAACATGCAGATACTGCTTGTTTGTCCCGGGCAGATCTTCCCACACGGATCCGCCGAAGTAGGAACGCCAGTTGGTGGGCAGTTCGCCCTCCTTCTTGTCCCGCAGATAGAAGAAGTTTCCGTATTTGCCGTCGGGATCCTCACAGGCTTTCCTGAACCACTCATGCTCGTCGGAACAGTGGTTGACCACCAGATCCATCAGAATATACATGTTGCGCTTCTTAGCCTCTGCGATCAGGCAGTCCATGTCCGCCATGGTGCCGAAACGGGGATCGATATTATAGTAATCGGAAATATCGTAACCCTGGTCCGCCAGCGGGGACTGATAGCAGGGAGAGAGCCAGATGATATCCACGCCCAGATCCTGCAGGTAGTCCAGTTTGCTGATGATGCCGGGAATATCGCCGATGCCGTCTCCGTTAGAGTCATAGAAACTCTTCGGATAAATTTGATATGCCACCTTGTTGTGCCACCATTTTTTTGTCATGACTTTACCTCCGTATGTCAGATGATCAGTAATGATGAATCTTCCGTGCCAATACTTTATGGATTCATTTTATTGACAATAGAGAGATAAGTCTTACAGTTATTTGATTAAAAACTGCAAAATTATGACTTTCTATTCTTTTTCTGCACGTGACTGCTTTCGGTACTGCAGCGGGGTGGTGCCGGTGTTTTTCCGGAACTCCCGTAAGAAGTTACCCAGATTGTTGTAACCGCATTCCAGACAGACATCGGTCACCGGCAGGTCGGTTTCCTCTAACAGCCGGCGGGTCTGCTTGATACGGTATTCATTCACATATTCCATGGGTGTGCGCCCCAGCGCTTTCTTGAAGAAACGGCAGAAATACTGTTCATTCAAGTTGATCTGCCTGGCCAGATCGGAGATATAGATCTTCTCCTTATAATTATCCTTGATGTAAGTCAGGGTGGTCTTGATGTCTTCCACGCGCTTGTCATAATTCTTCTCCGTCGGCGTAAAAAGCTGGTGTTCGGACAGGACGGCCAGCAGAAAGAGAAGAGATGCTTTCGCATATAATTGACTGGTCAGGTCATCAGTTACGGCCGACGTATCCTTAGGGGGTGCATTGTGCGATATTTCATCGTGGAGCGTTTCTGGTGTCAGCGTCTCATCGGACAGTGAAGAGCGCTGAGACAGTTCCTCCTGCAAGGGCTGCCGGAATGTACGCAGAATATCCATGAAGGCGCTCCGGATCGGGCAGAATGCCGGATGGGCGGGGGTAAGGCAGCGCGGGAAGCGCATCCGTCCCTTCCGGATAGGATGGATCAGCTGCATCTGTGCAGCATCGTAAGAATCGAAGCTGAGGATATCCGGCGAGAAGACCACGGCGTCCTCATAGCTGTCTGCCGATTCGGCGATGATGCTGTGCAGTTCTCCCGGGTTGATGAAGTACAGACATTCGGACTCGATGGGAAATTGCTCCATATTGATCTCCAGGCGGAAGGCGCCGCTGGAAAAGTAGAGGATTTCCACTTCATCGTGCCAGTGATGCTTGACTAAAGTACCTTTTCTGGCGGAACAAGTCCGGTAAACGGCACAAGGAAAAGACTTGGTACCGTGGGAGCGGATCTCTTTTAACGTAGTAGGCTGCGGGGACTGCTGCATATAAGGGCTTCCTTTCTTTGCCGTGGTAAAGGTTGAATAAATTCTCTGATGAGCAATTTATTCAACCAAGAATTTGTGCCGAAGTGTCACAAATTCTATTGATCGCAGAGCAGAATCTGAAATTCTGCTCGCGTCCTCAGCGTAAAACGCTTCGGAATGGAGGTAAAAATGAGCGTAACTCATAAACGAGCTATGCTCGTTTTATTATAGTAACTTTCCACCCCGCGGTCAAATATCCGGGCAGCATTGTATTATTTTATGGAATATGTTATAGTAAACGAAATTTGTTATGTCGTTAACTATAGAATTACCTGCAAAAGCTAATGGAAAAGATGGAGGTAAGATGAGCCAAAACAAGCTTGCTGGAAGAGAATGCAGGACGGACAGATGGGAATATCTGTTGCTTGGGGTCTGCCTTCTTTTCTATTTATTATTCCCGATCATAGACGGGCCGGTCTGGTGTGTGGATTCCGCGGGTTACGTGTCCATGCATATTTCCAGAGAACCGCTGTATCCGTCCTTTCTTGCACTGTGCAGATGGGCTGCCGGAGTATGTAAAGCAGATTCGCTGATGATCGCGGTAGTCCTGCAGAGCATATTGGCAGGAGTGGCTGCGTGGACTGTGGGATGGGCGGTGCGGAGAGTGAAACGGGGGAACAGAATGCTGCAGATGGCGGCGATCCTGTTTCAATTTGCGGTAACGCTTCTGAATCGATTTGCGGCCAAACGGGGATCTGCCTATTCGGACAGTATTTTGACAGAGGGACTTGGCCTTTCCCTGTTTGTATTTTTCTCGGTATTCCTGTTTCTCTTTATCAGAACAGAGAAGAAAAGATACTTAGCCTTTACGCTGCTGTTTTCTTTTCTGTTGGTCAGTCTTAGGAAACAGATGATGATCACGCTGCTCGTCATGGGGGTGGTCTTTGCCTGGTATGAACTGATCCGAAGAAGGCGGGTACGCCGGTTATTGTGTCTGGCAGTCATGGTGGCGGCCGTGCTCTTTGCCAGCAAGCTGTTTGACCGATCCTACCAGTATCTTGTAAGAGGCGTGTGGATGGAGCATAGCGGGAATTCGATGGGGATTCTGTGTACGCTGTTATATTCTTCCAATCCGGAAAGGGACGTCTCATTGTTTGAGGATGAGACGATAAGGCAGCTATACCTGGAGATCATGGAACAGGCGGATGCACAGCAGATCCTGTATCCATATGCCGGAAGCGGCTGGCTGACAACGGCGATCCATTATGCCGACAGTTATGATGCGATCGGATACGGTATCATCAATCCGGTCGTGGAGGGATATATTTCGGAGCATTTTCAGTGTTCTGCAGAGGAAGCGGCCATGAAATACGATGAGATCTGTAATGCGATGAGCAACACATTGTTCCGGCAGGAGCCGCTGCCGCTATTGCGGGTATACTGCTACAACACATGGCAGGGGTTGGTCAATTCCGTGGCCAAGGCCAGTCATGTTCTCAGTTTATACGCGGCCGGGGCATACCTTATCCTGGCAGCGGCTGTGTGCTTTCTTATCGTGCAGAGGAGGAAGCTGGAAGGACAGGCGGCGGAACATACGGGATCATCGGCGCAAAAGTACAGGGACTTGGCTGAGCAGATCGATACGAGCCTTTGTTTTACCTTTGTTACGATGGCTGGGATCTTGATCAATGCGGTAGTGGTCGGGCTGATCATCTTTGCACAGCCGAGGTATATGATCTATGGTATGGGGTTGTTCTATACGGCCTGCAGCATGATCGCCTGGGATCTTTACAAATGCTGCAGGGTGCGCAGTAGAAACACGGCGTGAAGCGCTTCAGAATGGAGGATGAATTATGGCAGATATCAAGAAAAGTGTGGTGGAGCTGATCGGTAAGACACCGCTGATGGAAGTCACACATTATGCACGGGAGCATGGCGTAACGGATGCCAGATTGCTGGTAAAGCTGGAATACCTGAATCCGGCAGGGTCAGTGAAAGACCGCGTAGCATTGCATATGATCGAGGAGGCGGAAGGCGCCGGACGGCTGCAGCCGGGTGCAACGATCATCGAACCGACTTCGGGTAATACGGGAATCGGCCTGGCGATGGCGGCGGCGGCGAAAGGATATGAGACGATTCTCACACTACCGGAGACGATGAGTGAGGAGCGGCGCAGACTGCTTAAAGCCTATGGCGCCAAGCTGGTACTGACGGCCGGCGACCAGGGTATGGCAGGAGCGATCAAGAAGGCGAAGGAACTGCAGGCTTCCATACCCGGCGCCATAATATTAGGGCAGTTTGAAAACCCGGCCAATCCTGCTGCGCACAGGAGGACGACAGGCCCTGAGATCTGGGAGGATACGGAGGGTAAGGTGGATATCTTTGTGGCGGGTGTCGGCACAGGGGGGACGATAACCGGGATCGGAGAATATCTGAAAGAGAAGAATCCGCAGGTGATCGTCGTGGCAGTGGAACCGGAAGGCAGTCCGGTATTGTCCGGCGGCAGAGCAGGACAGCACGGTCTGCAGGGAATCGGAGCCGGTTTTGTGCCAGAGGTGCTAAATACCGGAATCTATGATGAGGTCATACAGGTTTCCGATGCGGATGCATATGCCGCAGGCAGGGCAGTCGCAAGACAGGAGGGAGTCCTGGTAGGGATCACGTCAGGGGCAGCCCTTCATGCGGCGACACAGCTAGCGAAGCGCCCTGAGAACAAAGGAAAGACGATCGTAGCCTTGCTGCCGGATTCCGGCGACAGATATCTGTCTACGCCGCTGTTTACGGCATGAAGAGGGTCTTTGCTTGATAAATTCTGCCATTCATGCTAAAGTAGTCAGTAGTTATTGCGGCAGTTTACACGCACTTGACCGTAACGACGACGGAACAGATGAAGGAGTGCGGACTGTACCATTTACGAAAGGACAAGACGAGATGGCAGGAATAATAGAAGTTCGGGGCCTGAGTAAGACATTTGTGACAAAAGATGCCAGTGTGGAGGCACTGCAGGATATCAACCTTTCGATTCAGAAGGGAGATATCTACGGGATCATTGGCATGTCGGGCGCAGGGAAGAGCACCCTGGTGCGCTGTCTGAATTTTCTGGAACGGCCCACGAAGGGCACTGTGGAGATCGAGGGCCGTGATCTGAGTGCTCTGTGGGAGAAGGAGCTGCGAGCGCAGCGTGCCGAGATCGCGATGATCTTTCAGCATTTTAACCTTTTGATGCAGAAGAACGTTATTGATAATATATGTTTTCCGCTCCTGTATGCCGGGGTCAGCAAGAAGGACGGCGGCCGGAAGGGCACTATGAGTAAGAAGGACGCCAGGAAACGGGCGGAGGAATTATTGGAGATCGTGGGGTTGAGCGAGAAAGCGAAAGCATATCCGTCCCAGCTGTCAGGGGGACAGAAGCAGAGAGTGGCGATTGCCCGGGCGCTTGCCGCGAATCCGAAGATCCTGCTCTGCGATGAAGCGACCAGTGCGCTGGATCCGCAGACGACGCAGTCGATCCTGCAGCTGCTTAAGCAGATCAACAGGGAGTTCGGTATCACGATCGTGATCATAACCCATGAGATGTCGGTGGTCAGGGAAATCTGTTCCCATGTGGCGATCATAGGAGACGGCCGCCTGGTGGAGCAGGGCAGGGTAGCCGATATCTTTTCCCATCCGAAGACGAAGGAGGCCAAGGAGCTGATCGTCAAGGGCAGAGGAGAAGAGCGCCGTACATTGGAAGGGCACCAGAAGGATCTGATGAAAGGGAAATGCTGTATCCGCATCGTGTTCTCGGTCAATTCATCCTTTGAGCCAGTCATCGCCAATATGGTGCTGCGATTCGGACAGCCGATCAATATTCTCCGGGCGGATACCAAGAATGTGGAAGGGATCGCCAGAGGAGAGATGATCTTGAGCCTGCCGGATGACGTACAGATGCAGGAGGAGATGAAGGCTTATCTGACAGAGCGTGGATTGGCTGTACAGGAGGTGGACGGTTATGGAGTGGACTAATGAAATGACGATCATGATGATAGACGGCGTGCGTGAGACGCTTTTCATGACATTGCTGTCTGCCATTTTCGGGTATCTGCTGGGACTGCCCATGGGTGTGGCCCTTGCGGTGACGGATAAGAACGGTATCAGACCGAATGCAGTTGTGTATAAGATACTGGATGTAGTCGCTAACGTGGTCAGGAGTATCCCGTTCCTGATCCTGCTGATCCTGATCATGCCGCTAACGAAGCTGCTTGTGGGAAGAAGTTATGGGACGGCGGCTACGGTAGTGCCGCTCACGGTGGCGGCAGCGCCTTTTATCGGCCGTATGATCGAGTCATCACTTAACGAGGTGGATCGCGGTGTGATCGAGGCGGCGCAGAGTATGGGTGCAGACACCATGACGATCATTATAAGAGTGTTGCTGGTGGAAGCCAGGACTTCTATTCTGGTGGGTGTTACCATAGCACTGGGCACGATCCTTGGCTATTCCGCCATGGCAGGTATCGTCGGCGGCGGCGGTCTTGGGGACATTGCCATGCGGTATGGATATTACCGTTATGAGAAGGAGATCATGTTTGTAGCGGTCATTCTTCTGGTGGTACTGGTCCAGATCTTCCAGACACTTGGCATGAAGATGTCGGTGAAGCTTGACAGAAGACAAAGGTAAGGTACTAATGCGTAAGGGATCTAAAAGTTTCACGTACTAAGATCGGTCCGGGCATCAGCGTCCGGAAGGCAGGAGCAGAGTCATGGACGGTCAGGCGCGTGCAGACTTTCAGATAGAAAATGGAACAGTCTTGTTTCATTGCATTGCCGTAATGATACGGCAGAGAGGAGAGTAAGTATTATGAAGAAAAGATTTATCGCAGCTATTTTAACGGCAGCGCTGGCGCTTGGCACGCTGACAGCGTGCGGCGGTTCCGACGAAGGTGCGGCGCCGGCACAGGATGATGCACCGGCACAGGAAGAGGACAGTGCGGAGGATGCAGCGTCTGTAGAAGAGGATGCAGCGCCTGCAGAGGAAGATGCAGCAGCCGGGGAAAGTGAATCGCCTGCAGACGATGCAGCAGCGGACGGGGAGGCGGTGGAGGCCAAAGGCACTATCACGATCGCAGCATCGGCAACGCCGCATGCAGAGATCCTGGAGCAGGCAGCGCCCCTTCTGGCAGCGCAGGGATGGACACTGGAAGTGACGGTGTTCAATGATTATGTGCAGCCGAATATGGTTGTAGAGAGCGGGGAGTTTGACGCTAACTATTTTCAGCACATCCCGTATTTGGATTCTTTTAACGAGGAGCAGGGAACCCATCTTGTCAATGCAGGCGGCATTCATTATGAGCCTTTTGGCATTTATCCCGGTACGAAGAGCGATCTGACAACGCTGGAAAAGGGAGATGTCGTGGCGGTGCCAAACGATACGACCAATGAGGCGAGAGCGCTTCTGTTACTGCAGGATAACGGCGTCATCACTCTGAAGGACGGCGTGGGTTTGGAAGCTACCGTAAGAGATATTGTTGATAATCCGAATGAGATTGAGATCCAGGAGTTAGAAGCGGCACAGGTGCCGAGAGTTAAGGATGAGGTGGCATTTGTTGTACTGAACGGCAACTATGCGCTGGAGGCAGGATTCTCGGTAGCGAAGGATGCGGTTGCGTATGAGCAGGCCGATTCCGAAGCGGCTAAGACCTATGTGAATGTGATAGCGGTCAAGGAGGGCAATGAGAATAGTGAGGCCATTAAGGCGCTGGTAGATGCCCTGATGTCCGATGAGATCACGGAATATATCAATAACACTTATGATGGCGGTGTGATTCCTTTTAAATAAGCGCCATATAAAGATAGACGGGATCGGAGCTGTTCATTCCCGCGAGCAATGAGCCAAGTACCGTGCTTGCACGAGTATTTGGCGAATGCCGCGAGGTATTTGACTTTTGATCAGGTTGAGGAAAGGCACGGATATATCAACATGGACAAAGAAGAATTTATCATGAAATTACAGCATGCCCTGGCGGGCGGTATGTCGGGCAGCCAGATTGCGGAACATGTGAGATATTACAGGGAGTATATCGATTCGGAGATTCATAAAGGAAGAACGGAAGAAGAGATACTGAGGCAGCTTGGTGAGCCGAGGCTGCTTGCCAGAAGTATCCTGGATGCCAACAGGCGTTCCGGTGCTGCTTCCGGCAGCGCTCAGGAGTATGACGACGAAGTTGGCGGCAGCAGGCGGGAAGCAAACAGATACAACGGGAACAGTCAAGTGAGAAAAGTGGCTCTGCCGGGCTGGCTTGTCATGCTGATCGTTGTTGTGATCGCAATGCTGGTCATCGGCGTGGTGAGTTCTCTGCTTTACATTTTTGCACCTGTGATCATGACAGGGCTTATCGTGCTTTTGATCGTTAAAGTAATCCAGGGGCATCATAATAATAGCTGAATTTAATTATTTTATAAAACTGATGAAAATTCTTGTATATTTTAGCCGTGATCCTGTAATACTATTCCTGTAACTATAGTAAAGGACATAGAAAGTTTCTCTTCCGTTTCCTGTCAAGGTCATATAGGAAATCTGCGGCAGGGCCAAAGCGAAATTTCCAATGTCGTTAACTATAAAATCAACCAGGAGGTATTTGAGATGTCTAAGAACGATTATAACCAGAATTCTCAGAACGACAAGCAGCAGGACAAGACCAACAATCAGAACAGCCAGAACAGTTCCAAGAACAGTTCTAAGAACAGTTCCGGAAGCAACGCACAGGACAACCAGAAGAACAACTACTAAGAGCGGTATGCAATGCTCTTGAACAGAAAGCGGTATGGTCTATTTCGATCATACCGCTTTTTGCGGTTTAAGATTGTTATTTGATATATTTTGGTATACAATGAATCCTGTGGGTTTGGACGTACCTGCGAAGCAACATGGTTCCAGGGTTCTGAAACGTGCACAGGCAGTGAGGTTTGTGATAATATGACGCAACGTATAACTTGAAACGAGCAGTTAAGAAGGAGACATTGCTGTAGAATGGATAGAGTAGAATATATTGTACCTTGCCACTTTGGCCTGGAGTCGGTCTTAAAAAGGGAGATCACCGATCTGGGTTATGAGATCGTATCCGTGGAGGACGGCCGTGTCACATTTGCGGGGGATGCCCAGGCCATGTGCCGTGCCAATATCTTCCTGCGGACTGCTGAGAGGGTCCTGCTCAAAGTGGGAAGCTTTCGTGCGGAGACTTTCGAGGAACTTTTTCAGGGGACGAAGGCCATCCCCTGGGATGAATACATACCGAGGAACGGTAAATTCTGGGTGGCGAAAGCCGCCAGTGTAAAGAGCAAATTGTTCAGTCCGTCCGATATCCAGTCTATTATGAAGAAGGCAATGGTGGAGCGGATGAGATCGGCTTATCATGTGGAGTGGTTTGAAGAGAGCGGCGATGCTTATCCTGTCAGAGTCTTTCTGATGAAGGACGAGGTGACAGTCGGGCTGGATACGACAGGAGAATCTCTGCATAAGCGCGGTTACAGGAAGCTTACCGCGAAGGCGCCTATCGCAGAGAACCTGGCGGCAGCGCTCATCATGCTGACACCGTGGAGGAAGAACCGCATCTTAGTGGATCCTTTCTGCGGCAGCGGAACGATACCTATAGAGGCGGCGATGATGGCGGCACATATGGCGCCGGGGATCGACCGGAGCTTTACGGCGGAAGACTGGGGTCACATTGCAGACAGAAAGTGCTGGTATCGGGCAGCAGATGAGGCAGAATCACTGATCGATCTGGATGTAGAGACGGACATCCAGGGATATGATATCGACGACGAGATGGTGGCCATTGCCAGGGCTAACGCCAGACTGGCAGGCGTGGAACAGATGATCCACTTTCAACGCAGGGGCGTAGAGCAATTGAGCCACCCGAAGAAATATGGTTTCATTATTACGAACCCGCCTTATGGTGAGCGGCTGGAGGACAGGGAGAATCTTCCACGGCTGTATGGCACGATAGGCGAGCGGTACCGTATGCTTGACAGCTGGTCCATGTATCTGATCACTTCCTATGAGAAGGCGGAGCAGGCGATCGGCAGAAGAGCAGATAAGAACAGGAAGATTTATAACGGTATGATGAAGACCTATTTCTATCAGTTTGCGGGACCGAAGCCCACTGGATCCGGGCGACGCGAAAGGAATGGATATAACAATGCAGAATGATCTGATGAAAAAAACTACGGTACTCTGTTCGTTATTTGTAGCGGCAGCGATGGGTATCATGTTGTATTATTGTGCCAATAAGATCGCCATCGTGGCGGATCTGGCGCAGGATGAAGTCGTACAGGCGGCAGAAAACAAGACGGATCATGCGGCCATGGAGGAAGGGAACCGCATTAAGATCGACCGGGACAACGGGAAGACGAACTATTTCTGCGTCCCTGTACCTCCGGATGTCCGCGTCGAAGAAGTGACGGTAGAGAACCACTATATGGACAGGGAATTGTGGGTGAGCATCGAACCGGAGAAAATGTCCGGGCAGGAATCCTTTTATGAGAGTAATAGTGTCTACGGGAGCTGCGAAGCGGTGGTGGACGGACGATTTGAGGTGGAGAAGGAGAGACTCTGTCTCCGCTTCCGGTTGACGGATGTCTTTGAATATCGCAGTATTTTTGAGGATAATACGCTTTATATCGAGTTTGTGCCACCGAAGGAAGTTTATGATAAGATCATTGTGATAGACCCGGCTTACGGGGAGGAAGATACAGGTACTGTGACGGATACCGTATCAGCGAAGGACATCACGCTGAATATAGCAAAAGCTCTGAAGGCGAAACTAGACGAGACGGATATCAAAGTTTATTATACGAGAATGGATGACAGCAACCCGGAAGCGGAATATCGTGTCAGGCTGGCAGAGTCCACGAAGGCCGATATGCTGATCCGCATTGAGGTCGGAAGCGATAAGAGCAGCAAGAAGTACGGAACGGAAACCGTGTACAACAGCCAGTTCTTTATCCCCGGTTTCGGCAGTGTGGAGCTGGCCGATCTGTTGGAGCGGGAGGTGGTGACCGCGATCAGCGGCAAAGCAGTCGGCCTGGTGGAAGCGGGGGAGACCGATACGGTCATCGGTGAGGCGACTGTCCCGGCAGCGGCTGTCAAAGTAGGATATCTCACCAATGGACAGGAAGCGATCCTTCTGCAGCGGGAGGACTACATCCAGCGGATCGCGGAAGGCATCTATCAGGCGATTTTGAAAGCATATGCGGAATAGCTGCCGCGGATGTTTAAGAGAAGGAGAGGAATATGATGCGGAAGATTATATTTGCAACAGGCAATGCAGGAAAAATGTGCGAAGTCAGAGAGATCCTGAAGGATATGGACGCGGATATCTTGTCTATGAAGGAAGCGGGAATCGACATTGATATCGTGGAGGACGGCACTACTTTTGAGGAAAATGCAGCAATCAAAGCCAGGGCGGTGGCGGCAGCGACGCAGGAAGAGGCAATCGTGCTTGCAGATGATTCTGGGTTGGAAGTGGATTATCTGGACAAGGAGCCTGGAATCTATTCAGCCAGGTATATGGGAGAGGATACGCCGTATTCCGTCAAAAATAAAAATTTGATTGACAGACTGGAAGGTGTGCCCGATAATAAGAGGACGGCAAGATTCGTATGCGCTATTGCGGCGGCGCTGCCGGGTGGCGAAGTGATCACTACCAGCGGTGTGATCGAAGGCAGGATCGATCATGAAGAGAAAGGAAACAATGGTTTCGGATATGATCCGATCTTCTATGTGCCGGAATATGGCTGTACGACTGCGCAGCTGAGTGTGGAGGAGAAGAACCGCGTCAGCCATAGAGCCAGAGCGTTGGCGGCGATGAAAGAGGAACTGGAACAAAGGTTGTTTGTATAGGAAACAGATACACGAGGGTGTGCATGAAGATATTGATCGTAAGTGATACGCATAGAAATAACAGAAACTATCTTAAGGTGGTGGAGAGAACGGCGCCGCTTGACATGGTGATACACTGCGGAGATGTGGAAGGCAGCGAAGTTTTGATCTCTCAGGCGGCACAGTGTCCGGTAGAGATGGTCCAGGGCAATAACGACTTCTTCTCGGAACTTCCCCGGGAGAAAGAAGTAATGATAGGGCCGTACAGAGTGTGGATAACACACGGACATAATTACTATATTGCTATGAACAATGAGATCATTAAGGAGGAGGCCCGGGCAAGGAAAGTTGATATCGTGATGTGTGGGCATACCCATAAGCCTGTGGTCGAGATCCAGGATGATATTACGCTTGTCAACCCGGGGAGCATCAGCTATCCGCGGCAGGAGAACCGGAAACCGAGCTATGTGATCATGGAGATAGACAGAGAGGGAGAAGCGCATTATACGATTAATTATCTGGTATAACCGAGAGTATACAATAAATTACGGAGTACTGGCCGGGCTGCTACAAGACTTTTGAAAAAAGAAAAAACAGCTTGACAGGGAAGAAAGTGTCATATATAATGTAACTTGCGTTGCGGAGAGAAGTAACAGGTACATTTCGGGGTGTGGCTCAGCTTGGCTAGAGCGCCTGGTTTGGGACCAGGAGGTCGCAGG
>CAJUQJ010000027.1 GCA_910588215.1 uncultured Lachnospiraceae bacterium | reverse complement strand
TGCTGCTGGTGCTAACTTAATGACATTGATTCACGGTGCCCTGCACCTTGCTGCATGGGCATTGAGTACGTAGTACTCGCCGATAACTTTACGGTTTCAGGCATCCAGCCTCTCGCCGAAGGCGACTTGGAATGGGTTGGATGCGTTACAGTTTGCGGCCGGTTAGGCCGTGAACTGTAACAATGTTGTTAACTATCAGTAGTAGACTTTTCAAAAAGAACGTAGATCTTCCTGCAAGGCAGGATTTTGGATGTACGTTCTTTTTATCGTAATAATCACCAAAACATTCAAAGAATATTTGCTTTTTGTGTTAAAAATGTATATAATATAATTATATCTATCTTTTAAAGGATGCATGACTATTAGACGGGCATAGGGCAAAAGATACGTATAATAATTTTAAAAGCGGAAAGGATGATGTTCTATGAATACAATTATCACCATCGGTCGCCAGTTTGGTTCCGGCGGTCGTGAGATTGGGAAGAAAGTAGCCGAATATTTCGGGATTAAATTTTATGATAAGGATTTATTAACGCGGGCAGCGAAGGAGAGTGGTTTCTGTGAAGAGATGATCCAGAGCCACGACGAACGGCCGACAAATTCATTCCTCTATAATCTGGTTATGGATACGTATTCTTTCGGTTATAATTCTTCTTCTTTTGTGGATATGCCGATCAGCCATAAGGTTTTTCTGGCACAATTTGATACGATCAAGAAGATTGCCAGTGAAGGGCCTTGCGTGATCGTAGGCAGATGTGCCGACTATGCATTACATGACTACCAGAACTGTCTGCACCTCTTTATCCTTGCTGATAAGGACCGCAGAGTGAAGCGTATCATGGAGCGTTACGAGGATGTCACGACAGAGCAGAAGGCTCTCGATATGATCAACAAGAAGGATAAACAACGGCAGAGTTATTATAATTACTATTCCTCTAAGAAATGGGGCCGTTCAGAGAGTTACGATCTGTCTATCAACAGCGGTGTGCTGGGTATAGACGGAACCGTGAAACTGATCGCGCAGTTTGTGGAAGATTTCGAGAGCAGATAAGATATCGGTATGCCGATATAAGGTCCGGACATGAAAGTCACGTACAGATAACGTATAAAAATATTAAAAGGGCAAAAGCAATGATCGATTTATGCTTTTGCCCTTTTAACGAAATGATCATGTATTTCCGAAGTCGGGATTCATAGTTATAAGGCCAGATCTTTCAGTCTTTCATTAACTCATATATATTGCTCATTTCTGCGTCTCTACCTACCTTTATGTAATGACTTTGGGCAAAAGATGCCATACGGTTATTCCATGGCAAATATTGTATGTAAAAGAAGATAAGTTATCCTCTCTGCAACTATTCGCAAAACACAAGTTTAACGAATAGTTATATACGAAAAAGCCATATACTTTATACAAACCTATTTTTCTTATAAACCTTTGCGTTCCCGAAAATCCTCAGTGCTATTATACTTTGTCACATAAGTCCGGTATCCATTATTCTGGTTGATCTGTTTTGCCTGTCTTTGTTTTTTATCTAAACCATAGTTCAGATAATTTTCCCGATAATGCCGGACTGTGTCAATTTCATCCGTAGCACGTCTACGTTTCCTCGATATGTGACGCATATAGAAATAAATTGCGATTATGATGAGCACTGTAATGAATAAAATACCGCCAGACATTATATATACCTCCCATGATTCTGCTTTGCGGAATCGCAGATCAATCTCAGAATCCCGATGACTTAGAATCCAGCCAACTCTCAAAATCCCAATGACTCGGAATCCAGCCAAATTGTAAACGGACCATCATTGACAAGAGAAACCTTCATCACAGCACCAAATTCACCGTGTTCGACCTTAGCACCAGATTCACGGCATTTGGCGATGATATATTCGTAAAGTTCTTCTGCCAGATCTGGTTTGCCGGAATCGATAAAGGATGGGCGGTTTCCATGTTTACAATCGGCATACAGTGTAAATTGTGAAATAATTAACAATTCGCCATTGACAGATGACAAATTAAGATTTGTCTTATCGTTTTCATCACTGAAAATACGCAGATTAATTAATTTACGTATCATTTTATCTGCAATCTCTTTGGTATCTGTGTTGGAAACACCGACAAATACGCATAGTCCCTGCCCTATCGCACCAACTGAGTGATCTTCCACCGTTACATCCGCATTAGTTACTCTTTGAATCAGAAATCTCATTGCTACTCTCTTCTTTCTTTTTTTTCTTTTTGACAGGAATGTACTCGGTAAAGATCTTCTTCTCGTCAATCTCACCTACAGTCATATATGGCTGCAGATCGGTGGGAAGATCCTTCTTGCGGAGCATCCTGTTCACAACGGCCTTCACTCCTGCATAGAACACTGCGAAGATCGGTACGCCGACCACCATGCCAAGAACCCCAAACAGACCTCCGAAGATCGTGATCGAGAAGATAACCCAGAAACCAGACAAACCGGTAGAATCTCCCAAAATCTTCGGCCCCAGGATATTACCGTCAAACTGCTGGATGAAAAGGATCAAAATGATAAAGTACAGCGCCTGCAGGGGATCCACCATCAATACCAATAGCGCGCTCGGGATTCCGCCGATCCATGGCCCGAAAAAAGGGATCACATTCGTCACACCCACAATGACACTAACAAGAATGGCATAAGGGGTACCAATGATACTGGTACAAATAAAGCAAAAGATACCGATGATAATAGAATCTACGATCTTACCGCCGATAAATCCGATAAACGTACCATGGATAAAGCGGAAATTAGAGATCACTTCATTGCCTGTCTTGCGGTCAAACAGCGCATAGACGATCTTCTTAGCCTGCCCGGCAAACCTCTCTTTGCTGCCCATAACATAGATGGATATGATAAAACCGATCACAAAATTCCATAATGCTTTAAAGATGCTTAGCACGCTTAACGACAATGTCTTGACAAGTCCGTTAATATTCGGAAGCAGATTTGTATTGAAATAGTCCAGAAGCTTAGGTGAGTACTGTGCCAGCAGCTCATTCACCGTCTGCTCCAGATCGGGATTATTCTTCATAAGTCCCAGTGCCCAATGATTCAGATTGTTGAGATAGATCGGGAGTTGAAAAATAATACTTTGAATACTACGTATCACCTCAGGAATGATCAATCCGAAAAATTCATAGAATACGATCACGATCAGAATAACTGTTATCAGCATGGAAACACCCCGGATCCGTTTCCTGCTCTTTGCATTCTCCGGTAATTTAGTTTTTTTATAAAGGGGCTCGATCACTTTGCTCTCAATCTTGTTAAGAACAGGTGTCATCAAATATGCCAGCACAAAACCGTCGATGATCGGCATGGCAATACCTACCAGCGTACGCAGACCACTGGAAAGGCTGGATCTATGGAATAATATATAATAGAAAAAAATACTCGCTGCAATGACCAGAAATGCAGTGATGCCCCAGTATACATATTTCCTGTCAAATTTAAATTTCATGCCGTAATTACACTCCCTGTCGTTAATCTAAGCTATCTCTAGTATACCATTTTTTTCAAAAACTGCATTATATTTTACAAAAAATTAATGTCATCTGAACAAATATTCTGTATAATATAGCTGTTGAAATATACGACATTGAAATACCGGCTTTTGAGAAAATCAGTTAGAATTAGTACTAAAGCGTCACAAATGCAAAAACTGCTTCGGCATGGAGGTGAATATGAAATTACAACAAGTATACAGCCTTACACGCAAGGCTATTGATGATTATCATATGATACAGGCCGGCGATGAGATCGCCGTCGGCATCTCCGGCGGCAAGGACAGTCTTACATTGCTCTATGCTCTGCAGGGGCTGCGCCGTTTCTATCCGCATCCGTTCAAGCTTTGTGCCGTTACGGTCGATCTGGGATTTGACAATCTAAAGCTTGACAAGATCAGTGATCTTTGTGAAGATCTTGACGTGCCCTATCATATCATTCACACGGATATCGCTAAGATCATATTTGAGGACCGTCGGGAAAGCAATCCTTGCTCACTGTGTGCCAAAATGCGCAAAGGCGCTTTAAATGACGCCATGAAGGCGATTGGCTGCAATAAGGTAGCTTATGCACACCATAAGGATGATGTGGTGGAAACGATGATGATGTCTCTGATCTATGAGGGCAGGCTTCATACTTTCCGCCCTGTCACCTATCTGGACCGCACCGACATCACCGTGATAAGACCTCTGGTCTATATGAATGAAGCTGACGTGATCGGTTTCGTCAATAAATATAAAGTTCCGGTGGTCAAAAGTCCCTGCCCCGCAGACGGACATACAAAGCGGGAATATATCAAGAATCTGGTACAAAAGATCAATCTGGAATCACCTGGTGTCAAGGGAAGAATATTTACGGCAATCCAGAGTGGTAAACTGGACGGATGGAGCCTGCACTAAAGAGAAAGAAAGCCGGCAAGATAAAGCATGCGAGTTATCAATATAAAAGGAAGACACTTTATATCATGAATCCAAAGAACAACGATTACCATACACAACAGAATATTGATCATATTGAAAAAATGCGGGAAGTATTGGAAACCCTTCCTCCCTTCTGCAAACAATTCTTCCGCGGTGTCAGCGAATATACCTCCGCCAGGACAAGGCTTGCTTATGCATATGATATCAGGATCTTCTTTGAATATCTGCATGACAACAACAGGAGCCTGGCAAACATGGATATCCGGGACTTTCCGCTCTCCCTCCTGGAACGACTTACCAGAGAAGATATCGAAGAATACATGGAATATCTCAGTTACTATCAAAAGGACGGTAAGGAATACACCAATGATGAGCGGGGTAAAAAGAGAAAACTTGCTTCACTCAGGAGTTTCTATAACTACTACTTTCAGGCAGAACTGATCGAAAAAAATCCGGCAGTGCTTGTTCCCCTGCCGAAGCTACATGAAAAAGAGATTATCCGACTCGATCCGGCTGAAGTGGCTATTCTTCTGGATCAGGTGGAAGACGGTACGGGACTTACCAAAACACAGAAGCGCTTCCATCAAGCAACCAAAATAAGGGATGTAGCCATACTCACTCTCTTATTAGGAACAGGTATCCGTGTCTCTGAGTGTGTGGGGCTGGATATCCGTGACGTCGATTTCAGAAATAACGGTATCCGTATCCTGCGAAAAGGGGGTTATGAGGCAGTCATCTATTTCGGTGAAGAAGTGGAGAATGCACTGCTGGACTACCTGGAAGAGAGACAACATATCATACCACAGTCAGGTCATGAAGACGCTCTGTTCCTTTCTCTGCAAAACCGACGCATGTCGGTACGGGCTGTGGAGAATATGGTAAAGAAGTATTCTGCTACAGTCACAAGCCTTAAGAAAATCACCCCTCATAAGCTCAGAAGCACCTACGGAACCTCTCTATATAAAGAAACCGGAGACATCTATCTAGTTGCGGATGTGCTTGGCCATAAGGATGTCAACACTACAAGAAAACATTATGCAGCGCTGGAAGATGACCGACGCCGTTACGCTGCCCGGCAGGTGAAACTGCGGGAAAATCTTCCGGAGTAGCCTGCTTTCCACGCTTATTCAGTCACTGTATGCATTCCGGGCCTGCCCCTCCTTCCTGTCTGTACTGAATCAGACAGGAAGATGGGTACAAGTACAAATCGTTACGCTCAATCTCCGGTATGACTGACATAATAAGGAACGACCAGATATTTCCCATAGTGAATGAAGTCTCCCTCTATAGAGTTCATCTGTCTGACTTCGGCAATATAATCCTGGATAGAGTCATAATGGGTATCATCCATATACTGTTCAGCAATCGACCATAGAGTATCATGATTGGATATCGTGATACTCTTATAGTACTTATCAGAAACTCCCACATCATTCTTCGCATTAGACCGAAAAGTACTCAAGGTAAAAGAACTTACCGCGACCAGACAGATCGTCACCAGAAATATATGTAAATTCTTCTTCATCTCCCGCTGTCTCCGAATCCTGTTCCTGATGATTCTTCTCTCGCTCTTATGCGCTTCTGCACTTGCGTTCCTGTTTGCTCTCAGCTCTTCTGTATTCATTACATCCACCTGCTTCCCGGCCTATGTACGTTTCCCATTCTGTTCCGTTACCACCTAACAATATAGTTACAGTTCAGTCTTCGGTAGTATGGCCTTGTCTCCTGTACTTTCTTCTCCAAAGTCATTGCAAAGAACATATGTTGCGAACAAACGTTCTTTATACAAGGTATTATATCGAACAGGCATTCGCATGTCAATACTTAATGATAAAATAATCGAACAAATATTCTGAATATACGTTTGCTTTTTAACTGCTGGTGTGCTATGATAAATATGGAAATAATTTATTTGGTTTTGCTAATAGTTGGTATATTTGTTTGAAAGGATAAGGTTATTATTTATGGGATATGGTAAGATTACCGCAAAGCAGCAACAGATTCTCAATTATATCAAAGATGAGATTTTACAGAGAGGTTATCCGCCTGCAGTCCGTGAGATCTGTGAAGCTGTTAATCTGAAGTCTACATCTTCGGTCCATTCTCATTTAGAGACGTTGGAGAAGAACGGCTATATCAGGCGTGACCCTACGAAGCCGCGTGCGATCGAGATCTGTGACGATAATTTTCAGATGGTGCGTACTGAGATGGTCTCCATTCCGGTGATCGGACAGGTGGCGGCCGGACAGCCTATTTTGGCGGAAGCAAATATAGAGAGTTACTTCCCTGTACCGGCAGATATGGTACCGGGCGGTGAATCCTTTGCTCTGAAGGTCAAGGGTGACTCTATGATCAATGTAGGCATATACAGTGGGGATCAGATTTTTGTGAAATGCTGTCAGACAGCTAACAATGGCGACACCGTAGTCGCATTGATCGACGATTCCGCTACGGTTAAGACCTTTTACAAGGAAGACGGCCATATCCGCCTGCAGCCGGAGAATGATTCCATGGATCCGATCATTGTGGACGATTGTCAAATTTTAGGAAAAGTTTTTGGTGTATTTAGATTGTATCGTTGATCAGATTTGGTACAGATAATATCATTTACGGTCTAATTGTTGATTGGTTTATTTTCCAGTATAGCAATGAAGTCGTACGGTATAATAATAGTAACTGTTTGGTTCATCTGAGCAGTTACTATTATGTTTTACCTGGGGATTTTTCTCTATAGCTATAGACAGTGAAATCCTTTATTTTGCACTGAGATTGCTCTGGGAGCCAATGGATATGCTTTCAGCGGCTTCGGAATGGAGGGAAATATGAAAAATAAAGGTTTAGATTGTCTTGCACTGACGATCGCCATTATCGGTGCCATAAACTGGGGACTGATCGGTCTTTTCAGTTTTGACCTGGTGGCTTTTGTCTTTGGTAACATGTCATGGTTTTCAAGAATTATTTATGCCCTGGTAGGTATTGCCGGTCTCTATATCATCACATTTTATATGTATGCAGGCGGAGATGTCAGGGAAGCTGAATCGTAGACGGATTCAGCCATCAATCAAATCCCTGCAAGGCTGACGCCAGGGGATTTGACGAATCAGATTCAGATTTACCATGGGAGAGCCCGGCATTATCGATACAGTGCCGGGCTCTCCGAATTCTACAAAGAATCTATCTGTTTCCCGTCTCTCCAGATACGTTCCAGATCATAGAAAAGACGGTTCTCCTTATCAAAAATATGAATGATAACGTCATGAAAATCCAACAGTACCCAGTTGGCATTCTGATAACCTTCTATCTGCCGAAGCGTAACCCCTGCCCGTCCCAATGTCTCCTCTACATGATCAGAAAGCGCTTGGATCTGGCTGTGGTTCGTCCCATTGGCAATGATAAAATAATCGGCGATGACAGAGACTTCGCTGATATCAATAGTCTTGATCTCTTCTGCCTTTTTATCTTCCAGCGCTTGGATAGCAAGCCTGGCTATTTCTTTACTTTCCATATCTCTTCCTCCATTCCGAAGCGTTTGCCCTGAAGACGCGAACATAATTTCGAAGTTTTCCGAAGGAATACTCCGATTTTGCTCTGCGCTCAAAAGAATTTGTGACGCCTCAGCACAAATTCTTAGTTGCTTAATAACTATAGTAAACGACATAACAAATTTCTGCTTCCGGTTCCTGCCAAAGCCATATACGTGAGCTTTGGCAGGACCGAAAACGAAATTTTTAATGTCGTTTACTATAATATAGTCTTAAACCTGTATTACTGACGTATCTGACAATAATACTCGTAAGTATCCCTTGTCATGGAATCTATTTTCCCGCCCTTGCGGGAAAGATAATCCAGTGTATCATTTAAGATTTTGCACAAGGTCCTGTCCAGATCCTGATACGCCATCTTCCGCACTTCCTGCAGGTTCTGGACATCCGCATAACTTCGTTTGGACCGTTCTCTACCCGGTTCAATGTAATCCGCAATATAGATGATCTTTTCAAGCGGACTCATGTGCGGTCTGCCGGTGGTGTGATAGCTAATCGCCTGCAGGATCTCTTCATCGGTAATGCCGTATTTTTTCCGTGCCAGACAACTTCCGGCCTTCGCATGCAACAGAGGTGAATGATTTTCCGTCTCAATCTCGGACAGCACTATCTTGTTCTTTCGGCAGAGTGAAAGCTGCTTATGATGACTCATGCACTTGGCACAATCATGCAGCATACCTGCCGTCAGCGCTTTCTCCACATCCACACCGTGTATCATAGCCAGATTTGCCGCCGTATAAGCAACGCCAAGCGTATGCTCATAACGCTTGCGCTCCAGCGTCTGCTCCATTTCTTTCCTGAGTTTCGCAAGATTTGTCGCTTTCATAAATACAGCCCTTTCTCCTCAATATAATCTTTAACGGATGCAGGGACGTCTGCTTCTATGGAGATGCCCTCCGCGACTTTCCGGCGGATCTTTGAAGAAGAGATGTCCATGCAGTCAATTTTCAGCAAAAAGATGACTGCATGGTACGTCTGTTCCAGATACTCAATCTGCTCCACCATATCCGCAACAGTCTTATCATCCCGTACCGCCGCCAGTAAACGGCAATTCGCAAAGATTCGTTCCGGCTTCTCCCATTTTGTGATTTGAAAGAGATTGTCTGCACCCAGAATAAAGTAATACTCTGTATCCTGATTTTCCTGTTTCAGGCGTTCCAACGTTTCATAAGTGTAAGTTTTCCCGGAATGTTCGATCTCCATCGTAGACAGGCAAAAATATGCTTCTTCCTGCACGGCCAAGGCTGTCATCTCAACACGGGTCTGCTTGGACTCCACCTTCTGTGCAGCCTTCATATAGGGTTCTCCGCAGGGCATAAAAAGAATTTCATCTAGCGCAAACTGTTCTTTCGCCTTTCTGGCAAGTGCCAGATGTCCGTTGTGGATCGGATTAAATGTACCTCCCATAATGCCTGTTTTTTTCAACATCGGCCTCCTTACGAATGACACCTTTAAAAAACCTTAGCCCATTATCATTTCGGCAGGATGATCTTCGGATCTTTCCTGTCAGGTCTGTACAGAATGATCTTCTTGCCGATCACCTGTACGACTTGAGAATGTGTTCTCTCAGCCACTATCTGCGCAATTTCATTTGGGTCATCAAAGCAGTTCTTCAGTACCGCGATCTTGAGTAATTCCCTTGTGTTGAATGCCTCTTCGATCCCCTTAGTAAACTCCGGCGTCAGACTGGACTTGCCGACCTGAAAGATGGGAGTTAAATTGTTTGCCAGACTTTTCAAATAGGCTCTCTGTTTACTCGTCATAATATACCTCTTAACAATCATTTCACAAATATTATCGTTTTATCGCTAATAACATTAGAAAAAATTTATTTATAATAATCGAAGGAAAGCCCGTACATACGTACCGTATCACCTTCCTCGATTCCCAATGCCTCCAATTGTTCGAGAATAGCGTTGTTCTTGAGAAAATTCTGGAAAAATTGAAAACCTTTCTCGGATTCCAGATTGGTGTAGGACAGCATCTTCTCAATTCTTGGGCCTTCCACTACGTAAGCATTTTCCTTCTCGTCATAGACAACAGTATATGGTTCACTGTTCATATCAAAATGAAACTCCGGGAAAAATTCCTGTTCAAATATCACCGGTTTCGTATCCATCTGTTCCAGTCGATTGTTGATATCATATAGCAATTCCCGCAGCCCCTGTCCACTGATGGCAGAAATGGGGTAGACCGGAATACCCTTCGGCTCAAATTCAGCTTTAATCCTTTCTACGGGATCCTCTTCCGCATAGATCATATCAACCTTATTGGCAGCGATGATCTGCGGTCTTGCCGCGATCTCCGCATTGTAGGCTTCAAGTTCTTTATTAATGGCATAGATATCCCCTATAGGATCACGACCTTCCGTAGAAGCGGCATCAACGACATGCAGAATCAGTTTCGTACGTTCTATATGGCGCAGAAACTCATGACCCAGCCCGACACCCTCCGATGCACCTTCGATCAGCCCTGGAATATCAGCGATCACAAATCCCTTGGCATCCTCCAGATCTACTACACCCAGATTGGGATTCAAGGTTGTAAAATGATAGTTCGCGATCTTCGGCCTTGCATTGGTCACCCGGGACAATAAGGTCGATTTGCCCACATTCGGGAATCCTACCAGTCCTACATCGGCGATCACCTTAAGCTCCAGCAAAAGCTCCAGCTCCTGCGCCGGCTGACCCGGCTGCGCATATTTAGGAGCCTGCATGGTACTGGTGGCATAGTGCTGGTTGCCATTACCGCCTTTGCCGCCCTTTATCAGCAGGAATTTGCGGTTTTCACCAGACATATCCGTAATGACTTTGCCGCTCTCAAATTCTTTGATCACTGTGCCTTCCGGTACTTTAATATAAATATCCTCACCGCATTTGCCGCTGCAATTACGTTTGTTGCCGTTTTCACCGTTTCCCGCCGCATATTTGCGAACATTCCGAAAATCCGTGAGCGTATTTAATCCCTCATCCACGACAAAATAAACGCTGCCGCCATCACCGCCGTCACCGCCGTCGGGACCGCCATTTGGCACATATTTCTCTCGGCGGAAAGACACATGGCCGTCACCGCCTTTACCGCTTTTTACAAAAATTCTCGCACGATCTGCAAACATATTTCTCTCCTGCTCTGCATCTCCGAATCCGGCAATCAACTTACATATAGTTATCTGTTATAACGTCTACAAACATGCATACAGGTATTCATCAGAATACGCTCTGCATGAGATATTAAACTTGAAAAAAGGCTTCAAACACCGTCCATCCCTGTGACCAACGATGGACAATGTTTGAAGCCTGGACCAATCCGATTATTTCTCTACAGGATACACGGAAGCCTGCTTCTTGTCTCTTCCCATTCTCTCGAAACGAAGTACACCATCAACAAGCGCAAATAATGTATCATCTCCGCCTCTTCCTACATTAACGCCGGGATGAATCTTTGTTCCGCGCTGTCTGTATAAGATATTGCCGGCTTTCACAAACTGTCCGTCCGCTCTCTTGGCGCCAAGTCTCTTAGACTCGGAATCTCTGCCGTTCTTAGTGGAACCAACACCCTTCTTATGTGCAAAAAACTGAAGGTTCATATTCAACATGGTATTACACCTCCTTAAAATGCAGTCTGCAATGTTTCTTGCCGTATTGCTCTTCGATACGGCTCAAACCGAGTACAAGAGAATCCATAAGTACTCTGGAAGTTTCCTGCAAGGTCTGGTCGGTGAAAAGACACCGGATCATACCTCGTTTCTCGTCAATTACTACCTCCATCGCCTCATCGGTTATCTCATCCAGAGAATTGACGGTATTAATGACTAACGCTGAGACAGCAGCACAGACGATGTCTTCGCCATAGGCTGCAAACCCTGCATGTCCCTCACAGATAAAATCTCTATATTCCCCTGCTCTCGTCTTATGAAATGTGATCTTTATCATCTCACACCTATGCACAAACTCTTATGTCGTAAATAAATTAAGCATTTATTTTGTCGATCTTAACCTGAGTGTATGCTTGTCTGTGACCATTCTTCTTGTGATAGCCGGTCTTTCTCTTGTACTTGTATACGATCACTTTACGGTACTTACCCTGATCCATAACGGTTCCGGTAACAGTTGCACTCTGCACATCTCCTGCAACTTTAAGTTCCTGATCGCTGACAGCTATAACCTGGTCAAATGTAACAGAAGTTCCTACTTCGGCATCCAGTTTCTCAACCTTGATGACATCTCCTTCGGAAACTTTGTACTGTTTTCCACCTGTTGCGATAATTGCGTACATATGGCACCTCCTATTCATGAACAAAAGTTCATTTACTCGCCAGCTTCGGTGATGCCTGAGGGCATACTTCTACCTCGCTGTGCGGCATACTCATGTATCATAACCGGTTTGGGGATATTTGTCAATAACATTATTAAAACTAACCGACATTATTGTAACAGTTCAGCCTTCGGCTTCACTGTCACGCTTGATGCACACAAAATGCTCCAAAGTCGCATTTTGGCGCCTGCGCAACTCGCAAAATCGCATACAGAGCGATTTTACTCGCGGAATATCCTAAGGCTGAACTGTTACACATTATTTAATCAACTTTACAGTATATGCCATGCCAGCTCCGGCTGCTGCATCGTTTCCTCATAACTGATCCCAAGACCGGCGCACCTACCTTGGATGGCAGTCTCCACTTCTTCATCCAAACTCCAGTTGATGCCCAGTTCATCATGGCAGCGGTCGAGATAAGTCTCACAGAGAACTTTCTGTTCCTCGGCGCATTCTCCTATGTCATATTGATAATATTTATCATTTCCTATCGTATAGACGGTAACGATAAGGGCGTCCGGTGATGTGTCAGTGCCAAACACTTCCTGATAGATATCGCTGTCACTTGCTTGATCTACGTCATAGGTATAGCAGATATAACTTGTCCACCATTCATACAACTCCTCCGTGCCATAGACGGAATCGATCGTTCCGTCGGATAGCAGCGCGGAGATTCCACCATACAGATCTCCGGCACCGCCGGAACCATACTCGCTGAAAATACCATTGCCGTAAATGGTCATCTCACTTCTGGCCCAACATTCATATTCTGCGGTCAGATACACCTTTCCGTCATTCTCGCTGACAACGACCACCGCATAACTGTCATCGTCGGGTGCATAGATATTCAGACCCACAAACTTGATCAGTAGTTTCTGGGCTCCTGCGCCGTCTGCACTGTTCACATAGGCGTACTGCACCTGATCATAAGACGTTTTATCACTGTACTCAGGATCAAAGAAATATTCCGATATCCTTTGCCCCAGCTGTTCGAATGTGTAGAAACTGCCCTTCTCCAGCAGCGGCACATAGTATTCATTTTCCTGGGATGATTCTATGGTCACCGTTGCCACAATTTCATTTCTTAGAAATTTCTCATACAGACTCCCGCTCTTTGTCGAATCACCCTGCGAGTCTGCTTTTTCCGACCGGTCTTCCCCACCGTCAGTGTCGGCCTGATCGTCGACGGACATATCCGTGTCTTTGTCTGCGGAATCAGCCGTGAAGTCCTGCGTATCTACATCAGCGTCATCAGAACTCCGGCTGTCGTTTTCTTCATCGATGACCACCTGCCTATCGTCTACAGAATCCGCCGATGCTTCACTTTCAACTACCGATTCCTCCGCGCTCTGGTCACCCCCGACATCTTTACTGACTGTACATCCTGACAGGGTCGATCCGATCCAGAATGCCAGCAGTATCATCGTCACGGTTCTTTTCTTATTGATCATATAATTCCCATTCTTGCTGCTTTTGTTTTCACTCTCATCACTCATTTGTCTTCACCTTTACCTCCATTCCGAAGCGTCACAGATTCTAACTGAATTTGTTCAATTTGCTGAACTAAATTGCTCATCAGAGAATTTATTCAATCTTTGCTCACTTACCGCATTGCGACGAACATAATATTACTTTAAGTATGTATTTATGGCAGATTCCTCGAAACAAAATGTATGACATTGTTAGTTTCATGCAAAATATATGGTATCAGCTCCAATGGATAAACCTTTGCTCCATTCTTTAAATGTTCTAATAAAACCCAGCAATAGTCCAGGTCGATCCTTTCATTGTCCAGTTCATCATACCCATGCCAGCAGCCCTCTAACGGTATATCATGCTCATTTGACAAGTGCACTTTATAATACATGCAGATCTGATGACACGGCTTTTGTCCCCAGGGAAAAAATATTTCACCAACAGCAAATAAACGGTCTATTTCAATTTTTGCATGGAGTTCTTCTTCAAATTCTCTTTTCAATGTCTCAGTCGTCGTTTCAAAACCGGATACATGTCCTCCAATAATAGCATAATGATCATTCTTAGGTTTTTGCAGCAGAATTTTGTTGTTGTGGGTAAGCAATCCGCCAACCCGGTACGAAAACACAAATTCTTCTGTCTTAAAAAGAATATCTCTGCTCATATGCTTTCCTCCCGTAAGAGATTAATGCAACCTTCAATGCCACGGCACAATCACGAAATAGTAAAAAAATACGCCGCAATCTGTGCCCTGGAACTGAATTCTTCGGTCTCTAACAGTTCCCGCACCTGCCCCTTCGTATAGAAACCGGCTGTAATCTGTTCATTCGCAGAGGTATGATCCTCGAAAGTACCATTCACTTCCACAAAAGCGATCTGCGTCTTGACATCAGAGAACGCCACTGCCGCAAAGGATGGCGGCAGGATGGCTCGGATCCTCCCCACAGACAGTCCTGTCTCCTCATAGAGTTCCCGTTGGATGCACTCTTCCAAGGATTCTCCTTCTTCCAGCATACCGGCACACAGATTGTATACAAACCGATTCACACCCATGCGGAATTCCCGGAGCAACAGCATCTTGTCTTCATGATAAGCTACGATAGAGACACCGCTGACTCGTTTGCCGATAGCCTCAGGCCCGGCAATATCACCACGGCTGACGATCTCGTATTTCTTTTCTTTGCCGATCTTGTTCCGGTAGGTCAATTCATAGTTCTTCAAATATTTTCCATCTTTAATTTTTTCCAGTTTCAAAAGTTCCATAGGGTATTGCCACCTTTTCTTAATACATATAGTTTCATATAAAATAATTGGACGTCGGCATAGTTTATATCTGCCGCATCTGCTCCGCGAGACTGGGCCGTACTTTCTTGCGTGTGATCTCCATCAAGCCAAGCCCTGTCATATCGACTACATCCGCAGGAATGCTGTCCTTTTGCAGCAGACTGCGCATATATTCGATCAACTGCCGTTCTCGTTCTTTGTCTTTCATATTGATGAAATCGACAAGGATCATTCCGGAAAGATTACGTGCCCGCAGCTGCAAGGCGATCATCTCAGCCGCCTCTCGATTGATCTTGAAGGTCGTCTCTTCTTTATTATGGCCTCGATCACATTTTCCGGTATTGACATCGATGGAGATAAGCGCTTCCGTGGGTTCTATGACCAGATAACCGCCGGACTTTAACCACACCTTTCTATCCAGCAGTTCCTGCAGACGTGACTCCACTGCATACAGTTTATATAGCGGCAGCAAAGCATCTTCGTAGAGGCGGATTGGAACGAACAGGCGCATTTTCGGTAGTTCTTCTTGTAATATCCTGTATACTTCCGGCAGATCGGTCACGATCTCATCGTATTCTGTGGTATAGGCATTCTGGATAAATCGCACATAATCCGGTGCTGCCGTGTGCAGACAGCTGTAACAGGTCCGCTTGTCTGCGATCTGCATGATATGAGCAAGTTCTTTGGCCAGTCCGGCTGCTTCCTCGACCAGCGGCGTCTCATCTTCCAACCCGCCCGCATTGGTACGGACGACGATCTGGCAGTGCTTGCCGATCTCCTGCAATGCTTCCAGTGCCGTAAACCGATTTCTCTGCTTTCGACTCAGTTTGGAGGACACCTGTATAGGAGCCATCCTGCCTCCGTTAGCCTTCACCACTACATAGTTACCGGACAAAGACAGGTTGGCTGTCACACCTGCCTGTTTGGTCTTCATCGGTTCCTTAACGATCTGTACCAGGATCTCGTCTTCTGCTTTCAACTTACCGTCATAAACGCGGTTCGTCACGATAGCATGTCTGCTCTCCGCAAGCGGCAGAAAGGTAAGATAATTCTGCCCCAGATTCACAAAAGCAGCACCGATATTTTCCGAGATATTCCTTACTTTACCGATATAGATATTACCCACGGCATATTCACTTTGCTTCTGCACCTCTATTGACCTGATCCGGTTATCACGAATCAGCATGGAGAGAAGTCTGTCATTCAGTTTAACGATCAATATCTTGCCTTTATTCGACATATTCAACCTATAACACTCCCTGTTCTATCTACAATTGACACAGGCACAAATAAGAGAGCAAATGCTGTATTGACATTTACTCTCCTAATCTTATCATGATTCCGCTTAATGAAATCTCACATCAGTCCACGATAGAATATCCGTACGCATTCGCAAAAGCATCGATCTTCTTGCCGTCCCTGCACATGGAACAGCCTTCCGGACTGTAAGTCTTATATTCCGGAATGTCCGCCGTAGTAAACAGGGAGTGGATCGGCATACCGAGCACACTGTTAGCCGCACTGAAGATGGCGCTGATGCCGCTGAACTTCGCGCCATAATATTTGAGTGCCTGCACTGCCTTCACGATGGTCTGTCCTGTCGTCGCGGATGCCAGAAGCAGGAGTATGTTCTTGTCACGGATCATGGGAACCATATTCTCTCTGACAACAAGATGTCCGGAGTTAACGTATTCCGGGGTCACGATATAGATTGTATTGTGGGAATTCATGGAATAAATACCCGCCCTGGTCAGATCCTCTGCCAAAAATGCACCAATCGTCTCACAGCCGTCCAAACATACGATCGTATCTACGACAGTAGTCGCCGAAATCTGTCCGCTGAGAGCCTTAGCCGCCGCAGATGCCTCACTGAGCCTGCACTTCAAGGTGGTCATATCCAGAAAGTAATTAACATGGGAATTCGGTGTCACAAAATGTCCCGGGATTACCTTGAGGGCAACGTCAGGATGATCCTTCGATCTGATTTTTTCAGCTTTACTCTGCATAAAAATTCCTCCTTTTCTTTGGCAGGTCTATTGCAGTCTGCATTCACTGATTCCGCGACCTATCCAATCTATGTTATATTTTACCAAATTTTTAGTATAAAATCTACACCCAATTATTAATTCATAACAATTTAGATAACAGTTTAGGAGGCGGCTATTTCTGAAACATCTTATCTTGATATATCCACCCATCGCATTTCCATCGGTTTCAGAGCAAGTTTCTCCTGCAGCTTACCGTGTACATACAGATCGGTCTGCTTCGGTTCCTTGGAATTATTGATGACAGCGATCTTGCCGGTCTTCTCGAAGACAGCCAGCTCCGTGTCCATATTGGTGACATAGTACTTCTTCATTTCATCTTCCTGATGGGCCGCATAATAGATGGCACGCAATAGGATACGGCAATTCTGCGGAGAGTACGGCAGTCCGGTGAAGTATACACTGCGCCCTTTACCGTACTCGTTGACTACCAAACGGCTGTATTTTCCGTCCATATTCAGAATCTGATAGTGCTCACCCTGCGCATAGATCCGGCTCTTGCCTTCTCCGAAGTTGATCTCGCCCGGCGTGTCTTCCAAAATAAAATGTTCCGGATTCAGTTCATTGTACTTATCCGTACTCATGGAAAAGCCTAACTCTCTGTCCACACCCAGCACATCGCTTAACTGGAAATACCGTCCCTGATACTGACAGGCGCTTGGTTCACCCACACCGATAAAGCCGCCGCCCTCATCCACAAATCTACGAATAGCGCATACAACCTGCTCGTCTTTCCAATTCTCCGCACCGCTCCAGGAAGTGTAAGCGTCTCCTGCATTGATGATCACCTTAATCTCCGGATCTATACCTTCTCTGATCTGGTCAAAAGTGATAAACTCCACATCAATAGGCATACCGCTCAGACACTCGATCACACCCACATAAGAATAAATCTCTCTGTACCACAATGCGTGGTGTACCTGATTAGCCATCCATCTCCTGAGGTTGCCCCAGCAGTTTAAAATCCCTACTTTGAAAGGTGTCTTGTATGCCTGCGTCCCCTGCATGTTCTCATGAATCTGCCGGAACTCCCCAACCACTTGACTGACTTGGTCGATAAATCCCGGCCAGTTTGCCGCCAGCTTCAGATAGCCGCCATATCCGATCCGATCCAATGGAGAACGAAGGATTGCTCTTCTCGCCTTCATCCAGTTATCCTGTGCCTCACCGATGGGATCTCCGCCTTCGGTAAAGACATCCGGGAAGAAATAAGGAAGCAGCCGTCCTTCCGTATATTTCACACCCTTGATGTCGGAGATCATCCGCAGCGTCACGCCGTCACCCACGGAACCGACCACCGCATCCAGACCGATGTTCTCAAAATATTTGCCGAAAGGCTCTGTCCCGATCCAGTGATCGCCAAGGAACATCATAGCCTCTTTGCCGTAGCTGTGCACGATATCCACCAGTTCCTTCGCCAATTTCGACACTTCGATCTGCTGGAACTCGATAAAGTCCTTAAATTCTTTTGAAGGTACGCGGAAAATGGAATTATGGTACCCCTGATCCACGATAAATTCCGGACGGAACTTATAGCCCGCCCACTTCTCAAACTGCTCCAGGATATAAGGGCTTACACTGGCACTGTAGCCGAACCACTCCACGAATTTCTCCCGCTTCTGGTCGTCAAAAGTCAATGTAAACTGATGGAAAAAGGTGGTAAAGCGCACCACATCCACATGCGGATTGTCCTCACACCATTTCTTAAGCTTCTCCTTCACATAGACTTGTGTCTTGGGCTGTCTCACATCAAATGTCAACTGGTGAGGCGCATCCTTCCAGTCGTTGGTGATAAAATTGTACATATGCACCGGATCCCAGATCAGGAAAGCCAGAAAGCTGACCGTATACTGATGATAGGGAACCGACTCGATCACCACTTCTCCGGTGGCCTCGTCGTACTCCCATCGATCGGTGGGCACCACTTCCCCCGTGGTCCTGTCGATGACTTCCCACCAACGTTTCGGGGAATCAATAGTATTCACCTTAAGCTGCTGGGTATGGAATCCCTTCATAAGTTCGATACGAAGCTCATTTCCTCTTGCCGTCAGGCGGTCGCTGATCAGATATTCCTGCTGTACCTCCTCCGGATTCTGCATCGCCCAGTCATTATCTTTCCTGGTAGTATAATAGGTGGCATAGATCTTGGCGTCCTGACTCAAAAGAGCTTCCGGCATAGTAGTGCCATCACAGTCCCGCAAGGCGTCAGCCCCCAGCTCATTCTTCAAACGTATCGTTTCCTCCACCATGTCCACATCTGTGGGCAGTGTCAATCTGCCGGTCATTTCTGTCATTTGCATCGTCTCCCTCATTTCTGCGCCGCTTCCTGTCCGTAACGCGTTCGTGCCAAGCAGCGCACAGGCACAAACAATACCTTCTCTATTACTGTCTGCAGCCGTCCACACAGACCGGACTGCCGCGTCGTACTCACAAACCCCTCAAAAGCTGTTTGTGAATCATAACTCATACATTCAGTATAGAGAATCCGACCTATAGAATCAATCAAATTGTTGTCTGAAATTTTAGATATCTTGCTGGACAAAATATCTAAAATCTGCTATAGTTGCAGCAACTGTACAAAAATAGAATTTGAATCGTCACGGAAGGAATACACTTATGGGAAACACAAGACACCGTATCGATAATGAAAAACCGTCTGCCTTCGGCCAGGCCAGGCTGCTCTATGTCTCCACCTCCAAATACGAAGGTGATTGGCAGAGCATCCTGCACTCCCATCCTTTCAGCGAACTTTTTTATGTGATCAACGGACAGGGCGCTTTCCTGGCAGAAGGATCCGAGTTTCCTGTCAAACAGAATGACATGGTCATCATCAATCCCCATGTACAGCACACCGAAAAGTCACTTCCAGGTGCACCTCTTAACTATATCGTGCTGGGCATCGAGGGATTGTCATTTTCCTTCGGAAGACTTGCCACTGCCCGGGCCGGTGTATCTTCGCAGCCGACCCCTGATACAGTTTATAAGCATAATATGTCTAAGACCAATGTCTACTCCTATCTGAATATTATGCTGGAGGAGATCACGGAGCAGCAGGAAGATTATGAGGCTGTCTGTCAGAATCTTCTGGAAGTACTGTTGATCTGTATACTGCGAAGCGGCAGCCTTTCCGTGGTGCCGGATAACAGCCGCCTCTTAAACAGAGAATGCACCCAGATCAAAAACTATCTGGATGCAAACTATTCCGAGGATATTACGCTTGACACGCTGTCCGCCCTCACTCATATGAACAAATACTACCTGGCCCATACTTTTACAAAATATATGGGGCTCTCTCCCATCAACTATCTGCTGCAGAAACGGATCCAGGAGGGCAAATCCCTGTTGGAATCTACCTCCTATTCTATCGCACAGATTTCTGACTTGTTGGGCTTTTCGTCACAATCCTATTTCTCGCAGGCTTTTCGGAAAGCCACTGGAATGACGCCGATGCAGTACCGGAAACACTCCTGATACTCTATGCCGTCCGCAACCGATAAGTCTTATTTGTACTTTACGGCAGTCCCGTATGCGATCACTTCCGCCGCCCCCTGCATCACGGAAGCAGAGGCATAACGGACATTGATGATGGCGTCTGCGCCCAGCGCCTGGGCTTCATCGACCATACGCTTCACAGCGATCTGCCTTGCCTGATTGAGCATCTCCGTATACTGCACGATCTCACCGCCCACCAATGTTTTGATGCCAGCCATGAAATCCTTACCGAAATTCTTCGTCTGCACAATATTACCTTTCACAATGCCAATAGTTTCCAATTCCTTTCCTGAAATATAATCAGTATTTACGAGCAACATCTTCTTCTCCTCCTTCAATCTCTCTTATTCGCTGTATCAGTGATATGATTACGCCCAGAATAACCACTGCCGGGATCAATATAAAACCACATAACATCCACAACGGAATCGGATCCATCAGAAATCCCCAGACAAAGACCATGATCAGGAATACCATGATGAGGATAAAAACTACCGCCGCAATGATGGAAGCGCGTTTCCTACGGATCACATCCTGTTTATCCACATTTGAAAATCTTGTTCCTTCCTTTTCCATCTCTACCATCCTTTCTAAATAATGTTCCGGCGAAAGAGTCAGATACTGACAATGTTCCTCACCGAGACTGCGGCAGAGTTTCACGGTTGCCTCCAAATCCGTTTTCTCCCGCTCCAGAACGATGACCTGACGCATCAGCGCATCTTCCAAGACAAGTTCACCGGTCTGAATCTTACGGATTTCCTCGATCGGCAGGGAAAGCTTACGGAGAAGCTTTATCTTCTTTAACTCCTCTACTTCTTCCTCCGTGTAATCGCGGTACCCATTCTCACCATTGCGCTTCGGGGACAAAAGTCCCTGCTGTTCATAGAAGCGGATGTTTCTCTTGGTTATGCCTGCCTGCTGTTCCACTTCGTTGATCTTCATCCCTTCTGCCTCCAATACTGTTGCCGGTTCTTTCGGGAACCTTCGTCTTCGCAGAGCCATTGTACCTGTATCACTTCGCCTGACACTGTCAGAATAAAGCTTCCACAAGGTGGAATGTCAATAGATTTCTATAAAAAATCAACCGGAAAGTGTAATAATTCAACCATCATTCATAAAAGCATCTGCTACACATCCGATGGAATCCAGAGGAACAAATTTATGGGCGAGTTCCGTGTATGTTTCCAACTTTATGACCTGATAACTGCCTGCCGGAATTTCCACTCCGATAAAGGAGCAAAATGCTTCCATGACCATTCCGGGCTTAATATTGCCACTGCTGCTGGCATTCACCATCATACGGATTGCATTTGATCCATCTGCCGACAACTCATAAATCCCCTCTTTCAGATCCAACTCCACCACACTTTTCTTCGTTTCCTTCGTATAGGGAATCGTCTTCTGCGCCAGAAATGCCTGCAGTTTTCCGGCCAGATCATCCACCGGATAATCGCCCTCTTTCCTTTGCAGCAAGTAGGAAGCTGCAGCTACGCTGGCCATGGCATTTTTGGCATTGTCCGGCAATACGCTCATGGAAATGATCTCCACACCTTCTACCATGACCCGGGCAAGAGCTTCTTTCATATCCTGCGTGCCGGCCATGGAACACACTTCGATATCCATATATTCCCCTTGGCTTTCCACTCCGATCCCCAGCGGCGCCGCAAAGGACATGATCTGATGGGGGCTGAATCCTTCTGAATATTTTACGTCGATTCCGGCACGCCGGATCGCTTTCTGGAAAAACCGCATCATATCCAGATGCCCGATATATTTCATCGTTCCATATTTAGAAAATTTAATTCGTATCTTCATGTATCAATGGCCTTTCATAAGTTAAGCTTTGCTGTCAAGAAGCCGTCGGACAGATACCGCACCTAAACGTCCCGACACCACACCCCTGACACTGTTCCTGGCAGTTGGGCGACACAATACCCTCTTGTGCCTTCTTCCACTCCCTCAGGAGAAACTGTCTGGTCACGCCGCAGTCTATGAAATCCCAGGGGAAGATCTCGTCGTCTGCCCGCTCTCTTGTCGTATAGAAACCGATATCCACGCCACAATCCTCAAAGCACTGGATCCACACGTCATTTTTATAGTATTCGCTCCAGGAATCGAACAGGCATCCGCGTCTGTAAGCCTCTAAGATCACCTTTGCCACACGACGGTCGCCGCGAGCAAACACGCCCTCCAGCACGCTCACGTCAGCCTCATGCCAGTTATATTTGATGCTCTTCTGATTCAACTGCTCCATGATTCCTTTTTTCGTCTGATAAACTTTCTCCAGAAATTCCTCCTTCGTACACATGGACGCCCACTGGAAGGGGGTAAATGGTTTCGGGATGAAGAAAGAAGTACTGGTGACGATCTGTACCTTGCCGTTCACACGCTTGTCCTTCGGTACGGTCTCGAAAAAGGTGGCAGCAATCTTATTAGAAAGCTCACCGATCCCCTTGATATCTTCTTCCGTCTCGGTAGGAAGTCCCAACATAAAGTACAACTTGACCCGCGTCCAGCCGCCCTCGAAGGCAAGCGCCGCTCCTCTCAAAATGACTTCTTCGGTCAATCCCTTGTTGATCACATCCCGCAGTCTCTGGCTGCCTGCCTCCGGCGCAAAGGTAAGGCTGCTCTTCTTCACATCCTGTACCTTGCTCATCACATCCAGGGAGAAAGCGTCGATCCGCAGGGAAGGCAGGGAAATATTGATATGCTTCTGCCCGCATTCTTCGATCAGAAACTCCAGCAGCTCATTCAGCTGGGAATAATCACTGGAACTCAACGAACTCAAAGATATCTCTTCATGTCCTGTACTTTGGAGCATTTCCGTGGCATACCGTTTCAACATGTCCACATGCCGTTCCCGCACCGGCCGGTAGACCTGCCCCGCCTGACAGAAACGACAGCCCCGGATGCACCCCCGCTGGATCTCCAGTACTACTCTGTCCTGCGTCACTTTGATAAACGGAACTACCGGTCGCAAAGGATAATAGGTGTCCGATACATCTGTCACGATCTCCTTACGGACTACGTCCGGCAGTTCTTCGTATAATTTCCGGCGTCCTTTTATGGTGCCGTCTTCATGATACAGTTCTTCATAAAACTGTGGCACATAGATACCTGGGATCTGAGCCGCGCCCCGCAAAAAGTCCTGCCGCGATCCGCCATTCTCCCGATTTTCCACATACCAGTCCAAGAGTCTGCGATACTGTGTCTCCCCCTCACCGATATAGATAAGATCAAAGAAATCCGCGATTGGCTCCGGATTATACGTGCATGGACCGCCACCGATCACAATGGGCATGTCCTCTCCCCGCTCCGTTGCCAGCAGGGGGATCTGCGCCAGTTCCAGGATCTGCAGGATATTGGTATAACACATCTCATACTGCAGCGTGATACCCAGAAAATCCATCTCTTTCACCGGCTCCTGTGACTCCAGCCCGAAGAGCGGGATATGCTGCTTACGCATGATCTGATCCAAATCCGTCCACGGAGAATAGACCCGCTCACACCACACATCCTCCCAGGAATTAAACATACTGTATAGAATCTGGATTCCTAAATGTGACATGCCGATCTCATATACATCCGGAAAACACATGGCGAAACGGACCACCACGTCTTCCCGGTTTTTAACCACACTGTTGACTTCGTTGCCGATATATCTGGCCGGTTTCTCAACCTGCAATAGTATTTCTTCGCTTAGAGCTGTTTCTCTCATATCTTACACCATATTTCTGCGCTGCTTTTGCTTGAAAATTTTAATTTTCAATCTTTCCTCTCAATGTTACTTTTGTCCTGCTCAATCCAATTCAAACAACGCAGCCAGACCCTCCATCGTCTCATTTCCATCTCCGTCGTACAAATGAAAGGTATCTGCCACGATCATATCATGTACCTCATTCGTAGTATACTCAAAAATCTTACTGCCTCTCGTGTCGCAAAGTAGAAAGCCTACAAACAGAAGCACTGCCAAGATCATCCGGTAACGAAAGGTGCCGGTGGAAAAAAGCGGCATTGTCCCCTCCTGCTCCGACGGCTGCAGATCATTGTCATAGGGAGATGCCGCTGACGGCAGCCTGCCCTTATCAAAAAGCGGCAGCTGCGTATCGGTCCCATATAAGATTCGCTCCCGCTGTCTTATCTTCATACGGTTGCCCATGTTTTCTTCCCTGATATATTGTGCCAGCTGCATTTTCTTTTCCAAAGGAACTTTGTGATCCATTCTGATTGCCTATCCTGTAAATCTGTTGGTACATTCTATGATGGATATGCAAAAAAAAGAAGCAGATACATCACCTTTGCGCCAGTTCCGCTGTAATCTCTTCCCAGGTAATATTTTTCTCCGCCATCAGTACCATCATATGGTACAGGAAATCGGAAATCTCATATTTTACCTCGTTAGCATTGGGGTTTTTGGCGGCGATCACAATCTCTGTCGCCTCCTCTCCTAATTTCTTCAGGATCTTATCAAGTCCTTTGTCAAATAGATAATTCGTATAGGAGCCTTCCTTGGGATGTTCTTTTCTGTCCTTGATCACATCAAATACCTGCTCAAATACCCGCAACGGATTGGATTCCTCGTACTCCCGGCCGATGATCTCGTTAAAAAAGCAGGAATGCGCACCGGTATGGCAGGCGGCGCCGATCTGCGAAACTCTGGCAAGGATGGTATCCATGTCACAGTCCGCCGTAAGGGATTTCACATACTGATAATGTCCGCTGGTCTCCCCCTTGATCCACAGTTCCTGCCGGCTCCTGCTGTAGTAGGTCATCCTGCCGGTCTTAAGCGTCATGCGGTACGCTTCTTCATTCATATAAGCTACCATCAATACTTCATCTGTTTTGTAGTCCTGCACCACCACCGGCACATGGCCGTCGGCATTCAGCTTGAACTCCTCCCATCTGACCATCGCATCAAAGGTATTGACCGCGATGCCGTTGCTCTGACAGAGTGCCTTGATCGCCAGCAGTTCTTTGGCATTCTCATTGATCGCATGGCCGGAGATGCCGCAGATATTGGATTTGGCCAACAACTCAAGCAATTTGTCCAGTGAGACCTCTGGTATGGAGACGATGACCGGGAATCTGGATACGGCGATCACATCCTTAAGCTCTTTCTCCCGCACCAGAATAAGTTCCGACACATACTCTTCCAGTAATGATTCATTGCTGGTAATGGTATCGACTTCCGTCACACAAGCCACAATCTTGTCCCTGCCAAACTTCAGAGAGACCTCTTCCGTGATCTCCACATTGCCTTGTTTGGAGTAATTCAGCGCTGCTTTCTTACATCCCGCATAGAGCAGTTTCTTGATATCTTCCATGCGCTTCACGTTGCCCGCACCGATTACGGGAATCTCCGCTTCATTGCAGATAGCTTTGATGATATCCAATGCTTCTTCATGCTCGGCATCGCCATCCGACATATCGTAGACGATCAATTCGTCTGCGTTATTGTCGCTGTAGAATTTTCCCAGCGCTGCCGGGTTGGTATCGATGATCGTGCTGTCTCTAACCCCCTTGACAGCATTGCCCTTATATAAGTAAATACAGGGGATAAATCTCTTGTAAGACATAACTTTACATTTCCTTTTTATATTTTATCTGTCGCAGGAATTCCTTATTCCCGCGAGCAACGAGCCAAGTGGCTGCTTGCAGACATTTGGCGACTGCCGCGAGGGTCAAATACCCCGCTGCTCTGTAGCGCTGCAAGTTTGATATCCCGTTGCTTGCAGCGGGGTATTTGATTCAAACCGTACCCGAATAGAATTGGCATGGGCGGTAAGGCCTTCCTTTTCCGCGAAAAGTTCAATGTCACGGTGCGCTTTCTCAAGTGCTTCCCGTGAATAAGAGATCAGGCTCATTTTCTTCATGAAATCATCTACGTTCAACGGGGAGAAGAATTTCGCCGTGCCGTTTGTGGGCAGGATATGGTTCGGTCCCGCATAATAATCCCCCAACGGCTCGGAAGAATACTCGCCCAGGAAAACGGCGCCTGCATTCTCGATCCTCGTCATCACTGCATAAGGGTCTTTCGTCAGAACCTCCAGATGTTCTGATGCAATGGCATTGGCTGCATCCACTGCATCCTCCATCGTATCCGCCACCAGAATATAACCGTAATTGTCCAATGACTTACGAATGATCTCCGTCCGGGACAGTTCCTGCATAAATCTCTCGATCTGCTGCTCCACTTCCGCCGCCAGCTTTTCCTCCGTAGTGATCAGGATCGCGCTGGCCAGTTCATCATGCTCCGCCTGAGAAAGCAAGTCGGCCGCCACATAACGGGGATTCGCGGTCTCGTCCGCAATGACCAGAATCTCACTGGGTCCCGCGATAGAATCGATACTGACATAGCCGAAACAGGCCTTTTTCGCAAGTGCAACAAAGATATTGCCCGGTCCCGTGATCTTATCCACTTTAGGGATACTCTCTGTACCGAAAGCCATAGCCGCAATGGCTTGTGCGCCGCCGACTTTATAGATCTCGTCTACCCCTGCGATCTTCGCCGCCACCAAAGTACCGGGATTCACTTTGCCGTCTGCGCCTGCAGGTGTGGTCATGATGACCCGTCTCACCCCTGCCACCTTCGCCGGTATCACATTCATCAGCACACTGCTGGGATAGGCCGCCTTGCCGCCCGGCACATAGACACCGGATACCGATAAAGGCAGAATCCGCTGTCCCAACAGACTGCCGTCAGGCTTCGTGTCGATCCAGCTGCTGCGCAGCTGCTTCCTGTGAAAAGCTTCGATGTTGGCTGCCGATCTTCGTATCACTTCCACAAAGGATGCTTCGATAACATCGAAAGCCTCCTCGATTTCCGCCTCCGTGACACAAACATTCCCGGCATCACATTCCCATCTGTCAAATTTCTTCGTGTACTCAAAAACTGCCTGATCACCTCTGGTACGGATGTCTGTGATGATATCCGCAACCACTTTCTCATGTTCAGGATACTTGTCAGGGCTGCGTTTTAACAGCTTATCCAACAAATCTTTCTTTGTGTCTTCTGTCAGCTTTATTGTTTTCATCGTTTTCTCCATTTCTGTGCTGCTTTTTGCGCATAAACAGGTTTGTGGCAAGCAACGCGCAGACACAAATCTCGCGATTGAAAATTTTAATTTTCAATCTTTCCTCTTTCCTGATACTGCATGTCTCTGATATTCAAAAAGCTTCTCAGTTCAATCTGCCACGGATATCCGTGATCAGCTTCTTGATCCTCTCCGGTTCCATCTGCATGCTGACCTGATTGACGATCATGCGCGCGGACAGGGGACAGATCTCTTCCAATACTTCCAGTCCGTTTTCCTTTAAAGTGGAACCCGTTTCCACGATATCCACGATCACGTCTGCCAGCTTAACGATCGGCCCCAGCTCCACAGAACCGTTCAGCTTTATGATATCTACCGTCTGATGTTTTTTGTTGTAAAAATAGTCCTTGGCAATATTCGGATACTTTGTCGCCACCCGGATCATCTCATGATGCCGCAGCAGACCCGCAGCGCTTTCGGGGCCGCATACACACATCCGGCATTTCCCATATCCCAGATCAAGCACTTCATAGACTCGGCGGTTTTCCTCCAGTATCGTATCTTTGCCAACCACACCGATATCGGCGGCACCATACTCTACATAAGTAGGCACATCAGGGCCTTTTGCCAGAAAAAACTTTAGCTTCAGTTCTTTGTTCACAAAGATCAGTTTTCGCGAATTCTTGTCTTTCATCTCTTCGCAGGTAATGCCGATCTCCTCCAACAGCTCCATCGTCTTATTTGCGAGACGACCTTTCCCGAGCGCAAAAGTCAAATATCTGTGTTCACTCATCTGTTCTATCACTCTATCCTCCATGATTCCTCTTTGTTTCCCAGCATTATCTGGCGTGAGTTTTAGGAGTTCTTCTCACGCTCACGCTTTGGCAGAAGTTCCACGCACTTTCCGGCAGCCCGCATCTGTCTGGCCTCCAGCAGCTTCTCCCGGAAGTCCTCCGGCGTATAATACAGTTTTGTGCACCGTTCTATACCAGAGATAACGGCTCCCTGCCGGTTCATTGCCGCCAGCAGATCGTCTACCACGATCATAAAACCGATGGCCGGCGCATCCTTGCCAAAGCGGCGCAGCAGATTATCGTAACGCCCGCCCTTCACGATCGCGTCCCCTGCACTATAGGTAAATCCTTTAAAGATAATACCCGTATAATAATTATACTTACTTAACATGCCCAGGTCAAAGGAAACATATTTCTCAACACCGTACTCGCACAGCACCTGATAAACTTTTTCAAGCCGGTCGACGGCATTTTTCGACCGCTTATTGGAAGCGGCCCGTTTCGCCTCATGCAGGATCTCAGCAGTTCCGAACAAGTCGCTCACCTTCAGAAGAAGTTCCTTATCCTTCCAGTCAACATGAATGCCCTCCAGCAATTCTTCGGCACCAAAATAATTCTTACCGGAAATCAGCTCCCGCAGTTCCAACTCCGTCTCTTCATCCAGCCCGGCCTCCGCACAGATACCCTTGAAATATTCCAGATTCCCGATACTGATCTGGAAATCAGACAGCCCGGCATGATACAGGGCCTCGATCATCATAGCGATCATCTCCGCATCCGCCTGTACAGACGCATCCCCGATCAGCTCCGCTCCCGTCTGGGTCACTTCCTTTAATTTACCCTGCAGGCTCGAAGTGTTGATAAACGTGTTGCCACGATAACAGAAACGGATCGGCACATCCTCATCCATAAAATACTTCGCAGCACATCTGGCAATAGACGGCGTAAAGTCAGGCCGCAGCACAAGTGTATCCCCTTCTTTGTCAAAGAACTTATACAGTTCTCTGGAAGGCGTAGTTCCCACTTCTTTGGAAAAGACATCGAAAAACTCAAAAGTCGGCGTCTGAATGTCCTGATAACCGTAACTTTTGATCTTATCCTGCAAAAGCTGTTCCACAATATTCTTCGCTGCCTTCTCGTCTCCGTATATATCCCGTACGCCTTCCGGCGTATGTACTAATCTCTTACTCAACTTGCACCTCCATGTCTTCTCTAACACAAATTCATTTCGCTTTAGTACTGCGCAGTGATAACCTAATAAATTCCGACCCTTTTACAATATAAGATATTTAGAGCCGTCTGTCAATGTCATGATACGTTATTCTCTATCTTCCAGATCTCTCTGCAGCATATCCAGATACGGTACGAGAATACCGTGTTTTTTCGGCAGGACATAAGCCGGATTCAGTTCTTCATAACGGAAGCTCTTCCGACCGCCTGCTTTGGCTCTGTCCCAGAAGAAACGCAGCATTTCATAGGGCAGATAATAGAAGCTGTCCCTGTGCGTATAGTAGATCAGGAAAAAGGCGATCCCTTTTTGTTTCTCAAACTCCCCCATAAACTTTACCTGGTGTTCATGGATATTCTGAAGCGCAAAGGTATCCGCCGCGCACTCCTTTGCATCGAAGCAGACCGGGATTCCCTGTACCACGCCAATGTAGTCCACCGTACTTTTCTGGTCGAAATAAGCAAGCGTGATATGCCGGCTCGTCTTGTCGATATTGATGGGGGTGATGGGGGTCGGCACCTTCTGGATCAGCGCCAGCCCGTTTTCCAGATATTTTTCATTTGTCCTGTTGATCAGATCTTCTAATGTAGAACCGCGCAGCCCGCGGGAATTCCAAGTCGCCATGTCGGCCCCTCCATTTAAAGTTGCGAGCGGTCTCGGAAGCCCGTTGTCATTTCTCTGAAACCGTCTCAAAGATCTTCGGAATATCTGCATAGAATGTCTTCCCGCTTACCGCCTCAAACGGTGCGCTCAGCTCCGGAAATACCACTTTATAAGCATGTAAGAGCTGTGATCTGACCTGATACTTCTTCTGATAGAGATCGTTCCATACTCTGTCGCCGTACTTATAATCTCCAAGCAGCGGATGTCCGATACTGGCCAGATGGGCTCTGATCTGGTGAGATCTGCCAGTGAGAAGTTCCACTTCCAGCAGGGTTTTGTCCTGTTCTGTCCGAAGCGGCCTGTACTTTGTCTTAATATAGGCATCCGCCGTGCCTTCAGGTACAATGACTACCCTGTTATGTCTTTCATCCTTCTGCAGATAGCCCTCGATCAGCTGTTCTTTCGTCACCCTTCCCTTAACATAGAGCTGATAATATTTATGAAGGGTTCTGTCCTTAAGCAGTTCCCCCAGCAGCTGAGCCCCCGGAAGGGACTTGGCGCAGAGCACGATACCGCTTGTATTGCGGTCCAGACGGTTGCAGACGGAAGGCCTGTATGCGGCAAGTCCTTCCTGTGTCACCGCCCCGCTGTGGAGCAGATGACCGATCAGCCACTCGTTCAGAGACAGGTCTGTCTTCTCTGCTTTCTGAGACAGGATGCCGGCCGGTTTATCTGCTAAAAGAATGTGCGTATCTTCATACAGGATCTTAATGCCCTTCAGTTTTTCGTAGGCACATCCGTAATCCTCCCGTTCCGGCATACTGTTGCCCATAAACTTTGCTAATGTTTCTTCCGCAAAAAAAATCGACACGCTGTCGCCAAACACAAGCTTTTCGCTGCCGTCTGCCTTTTTTCCATTTAAGATGATATTCTTCTTGCGCAGCATCTTATAAAGAAAGCTGCTCCCGGCTTCCGGTAAAAGCCTGCGCAGATATTTATCGAACCTTTGCCCGGCTTCCCTCTCCGTGATCGTCCTCTGAAACATAATATTTATCACTGCCTTTAAGTTTTTGCTGCCGCCCTATATGGAAATAGAGTACAGCAGATCAACAATCTGACCCTGACTTTTATTCTCAACAGTATCCAGATACGTAATCTGACTCAGTCGGTCAATATACTTATCCGCATTGTCGAATATCTTAACCGTAATATTCTTGATTCCTCCCTGGGAAAGCATCTGTTCCAGATGTTTCTCCGCCGCGTTACAGTCACACTTGGCTGTCTCTGTCATACCACAGAGCACATTACCTTTAAGTGCCATATGGCTGATAGCATAATTCTTCTGATAAGAAGTAAAATACATATCATAGAAAGTCAGCAAATTCGCATCATAAGTGCTGACCTTGTTCTCCAACGCCTCGCTGCAGCCCTCAGCTTTCAGAAAGATGATGAGATTCACAAGACTTTTGCAGGCCGGAAGACAACCCAGAACTGCTACGATCGTCAGAAGATTCTGATTGCTTCCGCTCGTCACATACCCCATGACATACAGGCCTATACTAACACCGAAAAAAAGAAGTGTTCTGACCGCCGCCACCATTCTGTGATTTCTGATATAACCGTAGCAACCCTTTGATACTAACTTTTTTTTCATACTTGCACCTCATGTCGTTCCAGACACTTCTTTTCATACTTCCCCATTCTTGTATCTTCCTTATATGGATTACGAACAAGCCTTGTTCGCTTGTACATTATGTAAACTTGTACAACAGACTCTGTACACCTTGCGTCGCCAGATACAATGCTTTCATCGGTAAACCGCAGATTGAAACTGACTTTCCTCTTTTGCAGTCCATGACTGCTTTGGCGACCACACTTTCAGCCTCCATCATCGTCATCTTTTTCAGACGGCTCATATTGGATGCTTCCCCGTATGCGCTTGCAAGAAAAGGTGTATTCACCGGCCCAGGGCAGACTGCCATGACACGGATTCCGCGCTCCGCCAACTCTTTGTTCAATGCTCTGCTTAAGGAATACACATAAGCTTTGGATGCGGCATAGACTGCAAAAGCCGCCTGAGGTACGAATGCTGCCCCCGATGCCAGCTGTATGATCTTGCTGCCTCTGCGCATATAGGGCAGGCAGAGTTTGGTCATCTTGGTCAGCGCCACGATATTGAGCTGCACCATATCCGATACCGCCGCATCGCTCTGCTGCATGAATTTACCATGATTCCCTGCACCGGCACAATTGACCAGCACAGTGATCTTAGGATTGCTGATGGCAAGAATCTCGGCAAACTGATCCATTGCACTGTCCAGAGTCACATCCATGGCAATTATCTGCGTTTTATGCCGCAGAGAACGAGCCAGTTCTTCCATCGGCTCTCGCCTGCGTGCCAAAAGCCAGATTTCATCTGTTTTATGTAAACTACTATCCAACTGTCGCGCAAATTCCATTCCCATTCCAGAGGATGCGCCTGTAATAATTGCAATGTTCATAATCTTTCTCCCTCGTGTATGCCTTTATCGATCGAAGATGCCCGGCAGCCTTGTTCGCAGAATCTTCATCTGTATATTATATCCGCTTGCATCCACAACATCAATACATTGTGAAACATTCACCCCTTCTTATGATGCACATTTCTAATGGTCCTTTTCTTTCCGGTCTTTACTTTATTCGGTCTATTGGTGTTCTTACTGTTATTCTGCCTTGTCTCCGTCTTGCCACCTTTATCCCGCTGATTGTTGCGCGGCCTGATCAGGCACTTTTTGTCAAACCCGATCAAATCTTCACGGCCACCTTTGACCAGCGCTTCCCGCACCAATTCATAGTTGTTCGGATTACGATACTGGATCAATGCCCGCTGCATGGCCTTCTCATGAGGATTACGGCAGACATACACCTTCTTACCGTCTCTCGGGTCGATTCCTGTATAGTACATGACCGTAGACATCGTTGACGGCGTCGGGTAGAAATCCTGCACCTGCTCCGGCATATATCCAAGATCCCGCAGATATTCTGCCAGTTCAATGGCCTCTTTCAAAGTGGATCCCGGATGGGAGGACATCAGATACGGTACCAGGAACTGCTTCTTCCCAAGTTGCTCATTAAGCTTGTAATATTTCCTGACAAATCGTTCATAGACTGCCTTCTGCGGTTTCCCCAGCTTCTGAAGCACCACGTCTGAAATATGTTCCGGCGCTACCTTGAGCTGCCCGCTGACATGATGTTCCACCAGTTCCCGGAAGAAAGTGTCATCCCGATCCGCCATCAGATAATCGAACCGGATGCCCGAGCGGATAAATACTTTCTTCACCCCGGGCAGTGCCCGCAGTCTGCGCAGCAGTGCCAGATAATCGGAATGGTCAACTTCCAGATTCGGACAGGGTTCCGGGAAAAGGCACTGTCGGTGTTTGCAGACTCCTTGTGTCATCTGTTTCTGGCAGGAAGGCCGCCTGAAATTGGCCGTGGGGCCGCCCACATCGTGAATATATCCCTTAAAATCTTTCTCCCGGATCATCCCCTCCGCTTCCCGAAGAATGGACTCATGGCTTCTGACCTGTACCGTTCGTCCCTGATGAAACGTCAGGGCACAGAAATTACAACCGCCGAAACATCCCCTGTTGCTGACAAGGGAGAACTTGATCTCCGAGATCGCCGGCACACCGCCCGTCTCTTCATAGGACGGATGGTAAGTGCGCATATAGGGCAAGTCATAGACTGCATCCATCTCCTGCGTCGTCAGCGGCGGCTGAGGCGGATTCTGTACGACAAAGACGCCGTGCGGATACTCCTCGATCAGCGTCTTGCCGACGCAAGGATCGGTATTGCAGTATTGTATTTGAAAACTCTCCGCATATCTGTACGGCTCGGCTTTCATTTCTTCATAGGAAGGAAGCCGGATGGCATCATAAATTCCCGTGCTGTCTTTCGTCTTATAGACCGTCCCCGGGATAAAAGTGATGTCCTTCACCGCAATGCCGCCGGCCAGTGCATCCGCGATCTCCACGATCGATTTCTCCCCCATACCGTAAGAGATCAGATCCGCCTGACTGTCCAGCAGGATGGAACGCTTGAAACTGTCTGACCAGTAATCATAATGGGCCATACGGCGCAGACTGGCTTCGATACCGCCGATGATCACCGGCACATCTTTATATACTCTGCGAATCAGATTGCCATAGACTACAGTGGCGTGATCCGGCCTCTTATAAGGCTCACCTCCCGGTGTATAAGCATCCGCCGGGCGATGTTTCCCGGACACGAAATAATGATTCACCATGGAATCCATATTGCCGCCGGAGATCAGAAACCCGAGTTTGGGCTTACCCAGAACCGTAATGCTGCTCTCATCCTTCCAGTCAGGCTGCGAGATAATGCCTACCCGGTATCCATTCGCTTCCAGAACCCTGCTGATGATGGCATGTCCGAAGGAAGGATGATCCACATAGGCATCCCCGATCACATAGACGAAATCCAGTTGAGCTATGCCCTGTCTCTCCATATCCTCTTGCGAAATCGGTAAAAAATCCATTCCATGCACTCCTGTATACTTAGTATTATATCAAAATAAAACAACCCATCTTTCTCTTCTGGCGTCTCCTCACTGATACTGCCCAAAGCCGCCATTAAAGCGTGCCATCTTCTAGCAGTTCCGTAAACTCGCGGGTATAATAGTCCGCCAGTATTTTCTTCTCTGCTTCCTGATATTCCGAGTACTTGTCATAGACGGCACACACCTTCATTCCGGCAGCCTTTCCCGCCTGAATACCATGGACGATATCCTCGAAAACAAGGCAGTTTGCAGGAACCACCTTGAGAAACTTCGCCGCTGCCAGATAGATATCGGGAGCCGGTTTCCCTTTCGCCACATCACAGCCCGTTACAATGCAGGTGAAAAAGTGCTCCAGATGATGCACCGCAACGATGTTCTCAACCAGCTCCCTCGAATTGCTGGTGGCAATCCCCATCTTGATGCCCTGCCTTCTGCAAAATTGCAATAACTCCAGCACTCCCTTTTTCAGAGGGACTTCGTGCGTATATTTGTCCCAGGCCATACGGTTCCAATCAGCCTTGATCGTCTCCAAAGAATCCGGAAGCCGAAAGCGCTCCTTAAAGTAAATCGCCGTCTCGGTAAAGCTTCTCCCGCCAATGGATGCCTGCAGATCTTCCGGCATAGCAATCCCACGTCTTCCCAGATATTCTATATCAACGCTTCTCCATACCCACATGGAATCCACCATGGAGCCGTCCAGATCAAAGATGACTGCTTCTATCATATTTCAAACTCTCCACTTCTTCTTTAGTCAGTCTGCGGAAGGCTCCCTTCGGCAGAGTCTCTTCCAAGACCAGCGGACCCATTCGAATCCTCTTCAGATAGACAACTTCATTCCCCACTGCGTGCAGCATGCGCTTCACCTGGTGAAACTTACCCTCGGTGATCGTCAATGTGATCTTCTTATCCTCCAGTATCTGTACCACTGCCGGTTCAAGGGGATTCTTCTCCCCGATATCCACGCCCTGTTCCAGCAGCCGTCTCTGATTCCCGTCAAAAGGACGGGCCAGATGACATTCATATTCCTTCTCCACATGCCTGTTTGGCGCCAGCAGATCATGAGCCAGTGCACCGTCATTTGTGATCAGCAAAAGACCCTCTGTGTCCTTGTCCAGTCTTCCTACCGGAAAAAGATCCTTCCGCGTCTTATCCACGATCAGGTCAAGAACCGTGCGGTCATGCCGATCCTTTGTGGCAGACACCACTCCCGCCGGTTTATGCAGCAGATAATAAACATGTCCTTCATAGATACAGGGCTGTCCTTTATAGGAAATGCTGTCCTCTTTTGCCTGAACATGCTTTTCCGGACAAAGGACTGTCACCCCGTTGACCGATACCAGCCCCGCCTTGATATCCTTTTTCACCTGGCTTCTTGTGCCAAGGTTCAATTCGCATAAATATTTATCCAAACGCATCCTAATCCCATCCACCTGTTCCGACATCTACATCCCGCGCAGCACGATTGATGCAGAATTACATCTCTATCTGCAGCTGTTGCCTTCCATTGACAAAAGAATACACCTGTTAATAATCACGCGCACCTCAGAATATAAATAGAGTAAGCTATCCTGAACAAGGAATATCCACCATGAAAAAGAAAGATGCTCTATACCAACTCCTGTTCACTGCGCTCGCCCTCTATCTGATCTTCCTAATGCTCCGTTATCCGGCTCTTGCTCTCGAATATGCTTCCAAAGGACTGCATCTCTGGTTTACCAAAATGGTGCCAACTCTCCTGCCCTTTATGATTCTCTCGGGGATCATGATCCGTATGAACCTGACAGAAAGCTTCGTACGTCTGCTCCATCCGCTCCTGCACCAGCTGTTCGGGACTTCAAGAAACGGTTCCTACACGATCGTCATGGGCTTTTTGTGCGGCTTCCCAATGGGTGCGCGGATCGTGGGAGAACTCTACGAACATCATAGATTATCCCGGGAAGAAAGCACATACCTGTTGTACTTCTGCAATAATATCGGGCCCATCTATTTCTTAAGCTATGTAGTCCCCACCCTTGGCATTGACCGGCCACTAGGGCCGTTTCTGCTCATGTATGGCATACCGTTGTTCTATGGCTTCCTACTTATGCGTATCGTGCCATTGTTATCTCATCTGTGTCGTCCGCACGGGAACCGCACTGCAGTCCCATACAGCCGGTTTTCAGAGATCTGTTCCGATCCTGCACAGAGGTCTGATTCCCTTTTGGCGGCCATCGATGCCTCCGTGCTGTCAGGATTAATCGGCATCGCCAAGCTGGGTGGTTATATGATCTTCTTTAATTTACTGAATATCTTGTTTCAACCCTTTCATCATGTTAACATGCAGATCATGAATGTATACAGATGTCTTCTGGAAATCACCAGCGGCATTGACTATTCTGGTCGGTCAATCTATTATGCCGTCCTCATCCTTCTTCCCTTTGGCGGTTTTTCCTGTATCGCCCAAACCTACAGCATGATTCGGCAGACCGATCTTTCCGTCTGCCCTTATGTCTTGCACAAAACAGTGCAAACGGCTGTCACAGCGGTGATTTACCTGTTTCTGTATTTACGATGAACTGTCACGCTTGCGCTTTCTTCTCCTGCGCCTCCTGCTTCTTCTGCGCCTGTGTCTTCCACGCAGGATCATTGCCATGGAAACTGCCATACCTAAGATCAGCAGCGCGCATACGATACACACGACAATGAGGAATCCATCATATAAGCTTTCTTCTCTGCCGTCCGCTTCTGAATCTCCGGCCCTATCTTCTATAGAGCGTACGTCCCCGGAAGCACTTTCCAGCGCTTCTTTCTCTGCCAGCTGTGCCGCGAACTCTTCCGGCGTCTTATAATCCATAGCCGGCAGAGATACCATATTGCTGGTAGTATATAGATCGTAGCCGTTATAACCGTTCACCACGATACGGGGCACCACCCGGGGCGGCACCTGCATGGTAAAGTGAAATGTATCGGACAACCGATCCGGCCACCTGAAGAGCTCGGAGAAAGTCTCTCCGCCGTCATAACTGTATGCATAATACAACATACCGCTGTCACTGTCCGCCGCAGACACCTGCACCGTCACTTGGCCGTTATCTGCATTCTGTTCCAATACCTCAATGTTACAGAACTCCGGTTCCGTACTGTCAGGCGCCACCAGGTCCACCGGTACATCCACTGTCAGATTTTGATAGTTACTGTAATCTACTCCCAATTCCTCAGAACTGAGATTAAAGTATTTCGCGACGGCGGTGGCATCCAGCCTTCCGAAAGCTTTCAATTTATCATCATGGTCATAGAACGGTTTATCATTATCCTGATCCAAATGGCAGTGTTCTATCAATACACAGGGAATATCCCGCTCCGTGGCATGACGGATGATCCCATAATAATCGAGTCCCTTACTGCCAAGTCTTGTCTTGATCCCTCTGGAATATAGCCCCAGTTCCTGCAGCAGCTCCATCTCAACGCTGGCAAACGCATATCCCTTACTATAGTTCTCCCCGAACGCCGATACCCAGCACTCAGCCCCGAACAGCGTATGATGTTCCGACAGGTTAAAGTGCAGACAGAACAGGAAATCCGCATCAACACTCTTGGCATATTCGCATCGCTCCTCTAAGGAGAGTTCCTGATCGCCGTTTCTGGTCAGATATACGCTGACACCTTCATACTTCTCCAACTCCTCTTTCATGGCTTCGGCCACGACTATAGTCATCTCTTTCTCAGTGTAATCCTCGTATTCGCCGCCCAGGTTCTCCCCGCCATGCCCCGGATCTATCACGATCCGCAGTGTATCGTAAGCATCCTTCTCCGCGGCACATACGATCATCTTCCCAGCATCGGCACCGCTGACAATACTGTGCAACTTATCGAAAAAAACAATATCGCAGACTATCATCATGCCTGTCAAGATACCAACTGTCAATAACCGCACGATCATCCTTAAACTTCTCACCATTGTTACTATAATCCTGTTCATTTGCTATTCTATTCCCGCAGGCAACGAGTCAAAGGCTGCGTATGTCCAGCCCTATAGGGAAAAAAAGAGCCTGCCTAATGGCAAACTCTGTTATCCAAGCCAACCCCTATGGCTTTACATCAAATTCAGTTCAGCCGGTTCACTCTCACCCTCAGCTTCCTTCAACATCTGCTCTACCTCGATCGGACGCAGCTCAGCGCGATTTGCCTTAACGGTTTCATTATAACCGCTGATTGTGTTATAGAAACTCTCATAGTGTTCTGTCGTCGTTGCCAGAGTCGCCGTCATGGCATTTTCCAGATTGGCCAGCATCTCGTCAAGATACTGCATGGCAGATGTCCGGACACCATTGGCCTCCAAAGTTGCATTATTAAGAATCTCCTGCGCCTGCATCGTAGCCATCCGCACCACTTCATTGGCCTGTGCGTAAGCCTGCTGCATGATTTCATGCTCATTGATCAACTCCGTAGTCTGCACCGTTGCATCTTTGATCAATGCCTCCGCCTTAGTACGTGCATCATTCAAAATGGCTTCCTTATTGGTGATGATCTTCTGATAACGCTTAATCTCATCCGGGGTCTTCATGCGAAGTTCCCGTAAGAGTTCATCAATCTCTTCTTTATTCACGATTATGTTCGTCTTAGACAAGGGCTGGTATTTACAGCCATCAATGTAATCTTCAATCTCATCGATAAGTTGTTCAATTTTACTACTCATCTTTATCCCCATTCCTGAATATTCTGTAAGGTTTGGTCTTCTATCTCAACTTCGTTCTGACTTTACACCCCGGCAGACCGGATGTATTCCACTCTTGACCCTTCCCTATCTCACGTGCCCATATTTCTCATAAATCAATTTAGCGACAAATTCCGGCACACATTGAGAAATATCGCCATTAAAGCTGGCAAATTCCCTGACTGTGGAGGAACTCAAGTATGCATATTCCAAACTGGTGGTCAGAAACATCGTGTCCAGATCACCACCTGAAAATTTCCTGTTAGTCTGTGCGATCTGCAGCTCGTATTCAAAATCCGTGATCGCCCGCAATCCCCTGATCGCTACATGGATATCCTTCTTCTTGGCATAATCGATCAGCAAGCCGCTGAAAGAATCTACCACCACATTAGGCATATCCTTAGTCGCTTCCTCTAACATCTTAACACGTTCTTCCACAGAAAACAATGGAGTCTTTGTTTTATTATTCAACACACTCACCGTTAATTCATCAAAAATTTCGGCCGCGCGCCTGATAATATCCAAATGCCCAAAAGTAACAGGATCAAAACTTCCTGGATAGATTGCTGCTTTCATAATACTCTCCCCTTTATCGCAATATCCCTCTTTGGGATTTCCGGAAATACTTCCTACTTTTGGCATTATAAATCACTTTCTCCAAAATGTCTTTACTTTTTTTAAAAAATTCTGCAAAACACATGCTTGTTCGTCTTATAACATTTCTCCTTCTCCATTATAAATCCCAAATCTTTCAAATAAGAAAAGTCACTGTCAAGCGCCGCTTCAACCACGATCAGCGTATTCTCCGTCACATACGGAAGCGTCCGCAGCATCTGCAGCACCTGCTGTTCATATGTGCTGTGATATGGTGGATCCATAAAGATCACATCCACGTCTTTCTCGTGGATTCCAGGCAACGCACTCAAGACGTCCTGCCGCAGTACCGTCGCCCGACCCGTGAACCCGGTAAACTGTAGATTCTCCGTGATACAGGCCACTGCATTCCTGTTGTTCTCCACGAAATAGGAATGTCTTGCCCCGCGGCTTAACGCTTCAATTCCAATACCGCCGCTTCCGCTGTACAGATCTAAGAATACGGCATCCGACAGATACGGCTGCAGCATATTAAATAATGTCTCCTTTATCCTGTCCGTAGTTGGCCTGGTATCCATTCCCTCCGGTGTCTTCAAACGCAGGCTTCTGGCCGTCCCCGCTATCACTCTCATAGTTTCCTCCATTCCGGTCCATTCTCCATTCCCTGTCAAACCCTGATCTTTACTCCCTTACCGTCGCGTTTCCCTAATTTGATCTTATTCAGTTCGACTTCCTTCCCGCCGTACTCGATCGTCTGCTCCGCCGCATTACGTGTATAGTAAACTGCTTCCAGGCTGTCTTTTGCCCCAAGCTTCATTCCGCGGACGCCGATGGCGCCTTTCTTTTTCTCTGGTATCTCATCCACTGGAAACCGCAGGAAATACCCTTCCACCGACTGCAGGACAATATTGCGTTGTTCTTTCAACGTCACAACGCTTACTACTTCATCCTCGTCCGCCAGCTTTGTGGCCGCCACCGTCCGCTTGGCTACATCAAATTCTCCACCGTCCACCACCTTGAGCATGGCCTGCCGGGTGGCAAAGATGACCCGATAGAGGTTCAGATCACTCTGACTGGCAGCATAGAGGATAGTCTCCTTTGAAGAATCAAAATTACTGACATTATCCACCGGCACACCCTTGTCTCGGAATTTGCCCATAGGCAGATCCATCACCTTCAAGGTATGCAGCTGGCCCGTGTTCGTAAACAAACACACCTTACCCGTATTCTTACAGGCAAAAGCATACTTGTTCTCACTGTCCGCCGCCTCCTTGTTTCTCTCATAGGTGGCCGTATCGATCGTCCTGGCGTAACCGAAACGATCCATCAGGAAGACGATATCCATCTCTTCTACCTTCTTCTCCACATAGACTGCCTCGCTGGCTTGTGTGATCACCGTTCTGCGACTCCGCCTGTATTCTTCCCGGATCTCATCCAACTCATTGATGATGACCTGGGCCATGGAATCCCTTCGGGCCAGAATATCTTCGTAACGGTAGATATTGGCCATAGTATCCTCATGTTCGTTAATCAGCGCCTCGATCTCCAGCCCGATCAGTTTGTAAAGCCGCATATCCAGAATGGCATTTGCCTGTTTCTCGGTAAACATCAGCTGCGCGGCCATGATCTTGGATTCCTTGGATTTAAATTTGATACCGTCGATCCTGCCCTCGATCAGACAGGCCTTCGCCATGGCTCTGTCCTTGGATCCACGCAGGATCTCAATGATCAGGTCGATCACATTACAGGCCTTGATCAATCCTTCCTGTATCTCTTTACGTTCCAGTTCTTTCGCCAGGAGATTCGTGTATTTTCTTGTCGTCACCTCGAACTGAAATTTGACGTTCTCCTTAAGGATCTGTTTTAACCCCATGGTCTCCGGTCTGCCATCGGCGATGGCCAGCATATTGACACCGAAGGTATCCTCCAGTCGAGTCTTCTTATACAGCAGATTTTTGAAGTTCTCCACATCCGCATCTTTGCGCAGTTCGATAACGATGCGAATCCCCTCCTTGGAGGACTGGTTGGTGATATCCACGATATCCTGTGTCTTCTTGGTCTCTGCCAGAGCCGCAACGTCCATCAGAAACTTACCGATTCCTGCACCGATCATGGTATAGGGTATCTCCGTGATCACCAGATTAGTCTTACCGCCTTTGGCCTTCTCAATCTCTACCTTACCGCGGATCTTGATCTTACCTGTTCCGCTCTCATAGATTTCCGGCAGTTCGTCTTCATTGATGACAATGCCACCGGTGGGAAAATCCGGTCCCTTTACATAACGCATCAGTTCTCTGGTAGTAATATTCTCATCCAACATATAGGCCTTTACAGCTTCGATCACCTCCGCCAGATTGTGGGGCGGAATGCTGGTGGCCATGCCAACCGCGATACCCTCGGATCCGTTGATGAGCAGGTTGGGAATCTTCACCGGCAATACACTAGGCTCCCGCTCTGTGGCATCGAAGTTGGGCAGGAAATCTACCACGTCTTTATCTAGGTCGGATAAAAATGCCTCCTGTGTGATCTTCTCCAGTCTGGCCTCCGTGTAACGCATGGCCGCGGCGCCGTCCCCCTCGATATTTCCGAAATTGCCGTGTCCGTCGATCAGGGGAAGCCCTTTCTTGAAATCCTGAGACATGACCACCAACGCCTCATAGATCGAACTGTCGCCGTGGGGATGGTACTTACCCATTGTATCGCCCACGATACGCGCTGATTTACGGTATGGCCTGTCGTAGCGGATTCCCAGCTCATACATGTCATACAACGTTCTTCTCTGTACCGGTTTCAGACCATCCCGCACATCCGGCAGCGCCCTGGCGACGATCACGCTCATAGCATAGTCGATAAATGACTTCTGCATGACCTCGGAATATTCTGTCTTGATGATCCTGTCGTTTCTATCATTCACACTCATATTATCTTTCATTCTTGCCTCCATTCCGAAGCGTTTTGCCGGTATCTGTCCGTTACCCTATCCTTGGATCAGATATCCAGCTCCGCATCCTGGGCGTGCCGGTAGATAAACTCCTTACGGGGCAGTACCTCCGTCCCCATCAGCATCTCTGTCACTTCCGTAGCCATACGGGCGTCCTCGATCTCCACCTGTTTAAGCAGCCTGGTATCCGGATCCAAGGTTGTCTCCCACAGCTGTTCGGCGTCCATCTCACCAAGACCTTTATATCTCTGCAGGGTAAAAGGCCCTTTATGCCGCTTCCGATACTTCTCCAGTGCCTTATCATCATAAAGGTATTCTTCCGCCCCCTTTGAAGGCATGACCTTATATAACGGCGGCATGGCAATATATACATGCCCTTCATAGATCAATTCCGGCATAAACCGATAGAACAATGTCAAAAGCAAAGTGGAGATGTGCTCCCCGTCCACGTCCGCATCGGCCATGATGATGATCTTGTCATAGCGCAGCCTGCTGATGTCAAAGTCGTTGCCGTATCCTTCCGAAAACCCGCAGCCGAAGGCGTTGATCATAGTCTTGATCTCCGCGTTGGCAAGAATCTTATCGATACTTGCCTTCTCCACATTTAAGATCTTACCGCGTATGGGCAGGATTGCCTGGAACATACGGTTACGTGCCGTCTTGGCGCTGCCGCCTGCCGAATCTCCCTCCACGATAAAGATCTCACACTTGGAGGCGTCCCTGGACTCACAGTTAGCCAGCTTGCCGTTAGAATCAAAAGAGAACTTCTGTTTGGTCAGAAGATTGGTCTTCGCCTTCTCTTCCGTCTTCCGAATCTTCGCCGCCTTCTCCGCGCAGCCGATAATACTCTTCAAAGTTTCCAGATTGCGGTCAAAGAACCGCACAATCTCTTCCCCCGTCACCTTACTCACGATCTTCGCCGCATCCTGGTTATCAAGCTTGGTCTTTGTCTGCCCTTCAAAACGTGGATCCGGGTGCTTGATGGACACCACGGCGGTCATGCCGTTACGCACATCCGCACCGGTAAAATTAACATCCTTTTCTTTTAAGATATTTAAACCTCTGGCATAAGTATTGATCACGTTGGTAAACATGGTCTTAAATCCGGTCAGATGAGTGCCTCCTTCTGCATTGTAGATGTTGTTGCAGAATCCCAGCACATTTTCGTGGAACTCATTTACATACTGTAAGGCCACTTCCACTGTGATTCCTTCTGACTCCCCTTTGTAATAGATCACATCATGGATAGCCTCTTTGGATTTATTCATATCCTTTATGAAACCGATAATGCCCTCCGGCTCATGGTACTCGATATGTTCGATTTCCTCCTTGCGTTTATCTTCATAAATGATCGTCAGCGCCGGGTTCAGATAAGCAGTCTCATGCAGACGGCTCTTGACCTCATCCTCTTTAAACCGGGTCCTGTCAAATATAGTATCGTCCGGCAGAAAATTTATAGTAGTCCCGGATTCCTTCGTCTTTCCCACCACTGGCAAAAGACCATCCTGCAGCTCCAGGGTTGGGATGCCGCGCTCATACCGGTCTTCATAGATATAGCCGCCAGTCTTCACCGTCACATGCATATGTGCCGACAAGGCATTTACAACAGAAGAGCCAACCCCGTGCAGACCGCCGCTGGTCTTATAGGCATCATTGTCAAACTTACCGCCCGCATGAAGTGTGGTAAAGACAAGCCGCTCCGCACTGATGCCTTTCTCATGCATTCCGACCGGGATTCCCCGTCCATCGTCTGACACCGTAGCCGATCCGTCCGCTTCTAACGTCACATGTATGGTAGAACAAAATCCTGCCAGATGTTCATCCACCGCGTTGTCCATGATCTCATAGATCAGATGGTTCAGGCCCTTTGTGGAGACACTGCCGATATACATGCCCGGCCGGACGCGTACCGCTTCCAGTCCTTCCAGAACGGTGATACTGGACGCATCATATGTGTTCGCTGTATTTGTCTTCGCCATATTGTCATACACCTCTTGTTTTTCATTTATTCCCGTGAGCAACGAGCCAAATGCAATGCCTGCGCAGCATTTGCGATATCGGTCATCTCTCATCCATTGTACTGGATCATATCTCCCGGCAGATATTCCCGGATCATTTCTTCCAATCTCTTGTGATCGATAGGTTTCGACAGATAATCTGTAAAACCCTCTTCAAGATATTTCTCTCTTGCTCCTGTGACCGCATTCGCCGTAAGTGCGATAACGGCCGGCGCCTTCTGCCGGAAGCGCTCCGTTTCCTGCATCCGATGCAGCGTCTCCACACCGTCCATCACAGGCATCATATGATCCAGCAAAATGATATCATAATCGTTTTTGCTAAATTTATCAAGACATTCCTGTCCACTGATCGCAGAATCAAACTGAACCTTTAATCTCTTTAGCAGCCCCTTGGCCACCGTAATGTTGACACGGTTATCATCCACCGCCAGGATCCTGGCGGCCGGCGCGATGAATTTCTCGCGGGAATGTTCCCGCTCCGCAGACCTGCGCAGTCTCTCTTTATAATCTCCAAGCAGTTCCGGTCCGGCTACTCTCTGCGGTACGGTAAAGGTAAAGACACTGCCCTCCCCGTATACACTCTCAACACGCAGGCTGCCGTTCATCCTGTCAATCAGATTCTTCGTGATGCTCAGGCCCAGACCCGTGCCCTCTATATGTTCGTTCTTCGACCTGTCCAACCTTACAAACGGCTCAAACAGTATGGAAAGCTTATCCGCCTCGATGCCGATGCCGGTATCCGACACGGTGATCTGCAAGTCGATATTATTTTTATCCTTATCCTTAAAATCTATCCTAAGCGTGACCTGCCCTTCTCTCGTATACTTGAGCGAATTAGTCAGGAAATTAATGATACACTGCTTGATCCGCTGCTCGTCCCCGTAAAGCATCTCCGGCAGCATCGGATCTGCCTGAATGTGTAAGGCAAGACTGCTTTCTTCCGCCCGCATGGTCATCATATTCTCAATATCGATCAGCATCTTCCCCAAATGATAGTTCTTCTCCACAATCTCCATCTGTCCGGATTCTATTTTGGAAAGATCCAAGATATCATTGATGATAGAGAGCAGTATCTTACCAGCATTCTGGATATTCAGGGCATAATCTTTGATCGAATCGGAACAACTCTCCCGAAGGATCATCTCATTCATCCCCAGCACCGCATTGATCGGCGTCCGTATCTCATGAGACATGTGAGCCAGGAAAACGCTTTTGGCCGTATTGGCACGCTCCGCCTCCTCTTTCAGGCTGATCAGCTGCTGTGTGTACAGATGTCCTTCCGTCCTGTCGCTGATCCGATAGATCGTACCTGCCCGGCGGTGATTATCATCATAGATCTCACTCAATTCCCATTGATAGTATTTATTTCTTACCGTAAATCCTTCCTGATTCCTCTCTAAAAAATCAAATACCGTCTCTTCAATATCCCGCCGGTCTTTCCAGTCAACTTCCGGAAAGATTCTCGATATTTCCCGGTTCAAATAAATAACCTCTCCATGGCGGTCAATGACAAGAATGCCTTCCCTGATATTGTCGATCACCCGGTCCTTGGCCGTCTTGACCGTATCAAACAGACGATATTTGTACATGACAAATACAAGGAAACACTCCGTGATCATCATAGACATGGGATAAGGATCGTAATAGCCGAACACTCCTGACATTCTAAGGAGCCACAGGCAGATCGGATTGAGAGCAGCCAGACAGAGCAGGTACAGCTCCGGCCGTTTCTCTCCCCGGTGGTCCAACGCAGACTGCAGCACGATAAACGTGATCAGAATGCCGAGGATCATCGTTGTCACGACCCACCAGTAATAGACAGGCCCCGGCACGATGGACCACAGATAATAACCGTTCTGCGCGACACGTTCCACTTTCCTGTAAAAGATTGTATTATGATCGATCGTAAATACAATGATCAGGATAAAAAGATGATCGACCGCATAAAATCGCTTGATCATCCTGACATGCCAATCTTTCAAATGCGTACTGTACAAACATGAAAAATACAGAAAACTGAGCAGCCCCATTGTAGTGCCGATATATTCGACCTTGATTGAAAGCCGCGCCGCCTCCTCACTGATACTCTGCAATTCCAGGAAATATCCTGTCATGTCCAGAAAGGTACAGATCGTCCCCACCAGCAGGATCTTCTGCTGTACGGAAGGTCTGGCCATCCCCACAAACAGGATCATGGCAAAGCAGATCAGCACGCCGATCCCATGTATTACTATGATCACTCCCATAAGAAAACCCCATTTTACATCTACCTAATTATTTTCATTCACTTCATACAGATATTCCCGGCCCCGCTTCCCGGCCCGCGAAAGCAGCTGCATATAAGTAAGCAGCGGCAGTGCACTTCCTGACAGATCCCGGTGTATCCCTGCGGCCTTCGCAAACTCCTTTACCGTAAAAGGCTCTTCCAATTCATAGGGCACAAGCTGCAGGAAATCCTCCACACGTTCCATCCGCACCTCATCAAATAAAGCTATCGGCATCCGATCATAACGGCTCGATCCCCGCTTCTTGTTCTTACTCCATCCGTTTAGCAGCCGATACTCGTCTATGTCCAGCAGTGGAAAAGCAAAAGACAGATTGGGATGTCCCAGAAACTGTTTGATCTTATACAACTCCGGAAACGCGTGATACACATTACCCGTGACCGGAGATTTGTGCTTCTTCGATAATTCTCCCGTCTCCTCCTCCATCCAGATCACCCATTTATGGTGCGGAATCGGATAGACCACCGTCACAGGATACAGCGGCAAAAATACCGCCAGCTTCGAACGAAGTCTGTTGAAATTGCCGTTCTGAATCTCTATGATCCGCTCTCCCGTATAAATATCCGCTATGTATCCCTCGATCGGCACCTCATGGTAGTCTTCATTCGGTTCATAATACAGCTTCATCACCGCATGTACTGTCTTCTCCTGCAGCGTACCGAACCCATGGGGATCATTCTGTTTTAAGAGTACTTTGAGCTTCGCCTGCTCGAAGGCTTCCTGGTTTAGTGTGTTCACAGCCGTTGTTCCTTACTGTCACGAGTGAATTTGTCAGACCGTCTGTATAAAAGCTTGCGGATGTCGTAACTTTTATTAGTATAACAAAAAATCTGAAATCGAACAAGTGTTTTGTTTCGACAAGTATATCGAGTTCTTTTGGAAAAGACATGTCCGTCAAGATTTAACTGGTACATCCTGAATACTACCGGAAAATCCTTGGGCTGCCACGTAATTTTGTTGTCCACCCACATTTCCTTACCAAATATCGAAAGTTCACTGTTTTTATTTCAGTATATCTTTTTCTCCCGCCAAAAGCAACTACTATCATAAGATCGCAGTTTCTCCTGACGTACGAAAGTTACTATTCGCGATGCCCTGCAACACGCAGACAAAAAAGAAGAGCTGACAACACCGTTGGTTTCAGCTCAGTAATTTCCTTACAGTTTCTTCACATTCCGGTCGCCGTACAGGATCCGCTCCTGATCTGACGCACTTAAGGACGTGAATCTGCCGGTCCGGTCGTAATAGGTCAACAGGGAAGAATTCTTGGCGATCGTTCGCTGCCCGTCCTCTGTCAGCAGACTGATCACCTGGTCCAGATTTCCGGAACGCAGATATTTCTGAATCTCCCTATCTTTCTCCATTCTCTCGGACAGTACTTCCTCCGGCAGTTCCGCAGCAGCTTTCACCGGCTCGTCAGATAAGGCATCCTGATTCATCTCCAGATACTCTTCCGATAAGCGATCCGTCTCTTCCAACGGCGCTTCTTCCGCAGACAGCACTGTCTCCTCCGGCACGGAATCGTTCCATACCCTGTCAAGAAGTCCCTTGAAAGACTGGACAAACATGGCAAACCAAGAACGGACAGTGCGAAACAAGTCCGCAAAGGTATCTTTCTGCGTTGATGTTCCCTTCTCCGGTCCGTTTCCGGACAACTCCAATTTAACACCACTCTGCATTACCGTGCGGGATCTGTTCCCGGCCAGATTTTTATCCAGTCCTTCTTTGGAAACTTTCTCTTTATCATCGTCTTCTTCTTTCTTGTCATCGGCACGCTGATAGTCCAGGCTGAATTTCTCACCATTGCTGTTCGTATCCGCTGCCATAGGCATATTTAATTTTTTGTAATCATAATAATCGTTGTCACTGACTCTATTTATCATGGTATCTTTCTTTCCGTGGTGAGCATACTGTGCGCGCATCCTGTAAACACGATCTGCTCTTTTTCATCTTTACCTCTATGCCGAAGCGGCACAAACTCTTGGTTGAATAAATTGCTCCTCAAAGAATTCATTCAACCTTTGTATAAGTATATCCTGTTCCACCCCGGAAAGCAACTACTATCAGTTTCTGGCTCTGTAAAACCCGCCCCTTAAGCTTGAATCATATTCTCCAGTTCCTCCATGATATGTATCAGATCTCGTAGAGTTCCTTTCTGCGCGATCTCCGCACGTAAATATTTCATCACTTCATAATAACCTATCCTGTCCGGCACCAGTCCGTCTAATGTGCCCGGATACTGTTCCTGCAGATTATCCAGCAGCCTTTTTACGATCTGCTTATTTAAGATTCTGTCATAATGTTCTCTGCACAATCTGACGGTCTCGTCAATGATCGCGTAAAATGTATGCTCATCCGACTCCACATATTCTTTTTGCAGTAACACCTGGTCATAGGATGTGATACAGACTTCCTTCTCCGATAAGTGCAGGGAATCCCGGATCCTGAGAACCGGCAGTAGCATTCCTGTCTCTGCGGCGAGTTTCTTTCGGCACTCGTTCACATAATCGGTTTTTAAGCCTTCTGTGATACAGGAGATCAATCCGACTCCCACTTCGATACGAAGGGGTTCCGCGATCAGATTCTGCTTGATCTCCCGTTCTACCACGGTATTCTCATTTTCACACAAATGAACGCTTTCCATGCCGAGTAAAGAATCCGCCCGTACCTTCAACAAGCGACAAATTTCCGCAACGAGGGTAACATCCGGAAGACTATAGCCCCGCTCCCATTTACTCACGGCCTGCGGCGTTACGCCGAGCCGCAGTGCAAATTCATCTTGTGTCATGTTCTGTTCTCTCCGAAACCTGCTAATGTTTTCACTTAAATGCTGCATATTTTCCTCCATTCTGAAGCTTTTTTGTGTTTCTACCTGTATGATATCTCATATATCCGGCATTGTAAAACAACTGTCCGTTAGAGCATGATTCAACCGGTACAGAATCGAAACTAAGGAAAACAGCATTGTGATGGCCTCTATGGTATGGTATAGTTTCATTGTCTTCCATTGACAGGGATAATGGAAGATTTATTGATCGTAGAGCCAAATTTGAAATTTGGCTCGCAGTCTTCACAAAAAACTGCTTCGGCACGGAGGTAAAGATGGGCGAAATGAAGAACGAACTGGAAAAGTGCATGGCAGGTGAATACTATAACTGCCATGATGAAATTTTTCTTGGATATAAGACGCAGGCAAGAAAACTTCTGAAAGAATATAATATGCTCGCCTATGAGCAAAAAGAGGAAAAGGCCGATATACTAAGTCAATTGTTTGGCAGCATCGGCACGAACGTTTCCGTTGGTCTGCCGTTTATCTGTGACTACGGACAGAACATTTATATCGGAAATAACGTGTCTGTCAATATGAATTGCACATTTGTAGACTGCAATCAGATCACCATAGGTGATAATGTACTCATCGCCTCCAATGTGCAGCTCTATACGGCAACGCATCCCGTGGAACTGTCAGACAGGCTCACGCCTGACTGGAGCCCTGAGACAGACCAGTATTTCTGCCGTACTTATGCACTGCCGATCCGGATCGGCAACGGCTGCTGGCTGGGCGGCGGTGTGATCGTGCTGCCAGGCGTGACCATCGGGGATGGCTGTGTGATCGGCGCCGGCAGCGTCGTCACGAAAGATATCCCGGACAATTCACTGGCCGTCGGAAATCCCTGCCGCGTGATCCGGCCGATCAACCGTACTAATGTATGAGCGCGACGAAGCCGTCATTTCTGACGGCTTCGTCTCATAGAACTATAATAACTCATTTTGGGCTACTTCTACTTCTGGTTGATATAATTCACAAGTCCTTCCGCAGCAATGATCTTCTGCATAAACTCCGGGAACGCCTGCCCCTTATAACTCGTACCCTTCGTCACATCCGTGATCACACCGGTGTCAAAGTTCACCTCCACGGTATCACCCGCCTCGATCGCCTGTGCGGCTTCCGGACACTCGATGATCGGTAATCCGATATTGATCGCATTCCGATAGAAGATCCTGGCAAAGGTCTCGGCGATAACGCAGCTTACTCCCGCAGCTTTAATGGCGATCGGGGCATGTTCTCTGGAGGAACCGCAGCCGAAATTCTTAGTCGCCACGATGATATCCCCTCTACTGACCTTATGAATAAATTCCTTATCAATGTCTTCCATACAATGTGTCGCCAATTCCGCCGGATCGGAAGAATTCAGATACCGTGCCGGGATGATGACATCTGTATCCACATTGTCTCCATATTTAAAAACAGTTCCTTTTGCTGATTGCATGATCGATTCTACCTCCGTTTCATAGTTTTATCCCAGTCTGCAGGGACAGGAAATCTTCCCGGCCACCGCGCTTGCTGCCGCTACTGCCGGACTTGCCAGATAGATTTCGGAATTGACATGTCCCATACGTCCTACGAAGTTACGATTGGTCGTGGAGACACATCTCTCCCCTTCCGCCAGAATACCCATATACCCTCCAAGACAGGGGCCGCAGGTGGGCGTACTGACGATCGCGCCTGCTTCGATAAAGGTCTTCAGAAGCCCTTCTTCCATTGCCTGCAGATAGATTGCCTGCGTCGCCGGGATCACGATACAACGCATTCCCGGAGCCACATGCCTGCCCTGCAGAACCTCCGCTGCGATCCTGAGATCATCCAGCCTGCCATTGGTACAGGAACCGATCACCACCTGATCGACTACAATATCCTCTTTGATCTCATCGATAGTCTTCGTATTCTCCGGAAGATGCGGGAAGGCGATCGTCGGCCGCAGCGTACTTAAATCGATGGTATACTCCTCATCATACACCGCATCCTCGTCTGCCTCATATATCTTATATTCTTTCGTGGAGTGCTCCTTCATATAACAAACAGCCAGTTCGTCTACCGGAAAGATCCCGTTCTTACCACCCGCCTCGATAGCCATATTGGCGATGGTGAACCGGTCATCCATGGACAGATTCTGTATGCCCTCGCCCACAAACTCCATAGATTTATACAGCGCTCCATCCACACCGATCATACCGATGATATGTAAGATCACATCCTTACCACTCACCCATTTGGCAGGCTTTCCTACCAGATTAAACTTGATGGCAGCTGGAACTTTGAACCATGCCTTACCGGTCGCCATGCCGGCTGCCATGTCTGTGCTGCCCACGCCTGTAGAGAAAGCGCCCAGCGCACCATAGGTGCAAGTGTGAGAGTCTGCCCCGATGATCACATCTCCTGCCACTGTCAGACCTTTTTCCGGTAAAAGTGCGTGCTCGATGCCCATCTCGCCTACTTCAAAGTAATTCGTGATCTCATTGCGCTTTGCGAACTCTCTTACGCACTTACAGTGCTCTGCCGATTTGATATCCTTATTCGGTACAAAGTGATCCGGCACCAGCGCAATCTTATCCTTGTGGAACACGCCGTTCACATTCATCTTCTCCATTTCCTTGATCGCTACCGGACTGGTGATGTCATTTCCCAGCACCAGATCCAGATCGGCCTCGATCAGCTGTCCCGCTTCCACATATTCCAGCCCCGCATGGGCCGCCAGAATTTTCTGTGTCATTGTCATTCCCATAATCCCGTTCTCCTTACCTGTTATTCTTCTGCCGAAAACAAGGCTTATCCGGAAATCCAGACAAGCCCTGTTGTCAACTCATCTCTGCTATCACATCATCCATGGAATGAGTCGTAATGTATTCAAAAAGATCCGCCATCTGTTCGGGCGTCAGACTCATATCCATCTTCGTCCACTGGATGACAACAAAAGCCATGCACTGTGCATAATACTCCGCCACCATACCGACCGTCAGACCTCTCTGTGACAGTTTCTTCTCACCGGCCTTCTCATTGATGACGGTCAAAAGAATCTCCCTAATGAATTTCCTGGCAATGCGCTCACAAGAATTCTGTCCTTCCAGCCGAGCGACTTTCTTGTAGAACTTCTTGTCCTGTAACATATTGCAAAAGATATGCACCATGCTGTCTCTCAGATTCCCCGACTGTATCAACGGCTTTACCGGATCTAAGATTTCCGTGCGGATGATCCATTCCAGCAGCCCGTACTTATCCTGGAAATGATTATAAAAAGTAGGTCTGATCACGCCAGCGCCGTCTGTGATCTGCTTGATCGTTATCTTATCGATCGGCATCCTGAGTGTCAGATCCTTAAAGCTCTCCGCCAGCATCTGATCCACATTGGTTTTGGACTGCATGTTTGTCTCCGACTGATCAATTATTGATCAACTTATCTTCGCCGTTCCAGCTGTAAAGCTTTCTGATCTCTTCGCCAACAATCTCCGAAGGATGCTCTGCCGCTAACTTTCTCATTGCCTTGAAATGTACCTGGCCTCCAGCGGAAGACATGTCTAACAGGAAGTCCTTCGCGAAAGTACCGTCCTGAATGTCGGCCAGAATCTTCTTCATATTTGCCTTGGTCTCTTCCGTAATGATCTTCGGACCGGTAATATAATCGCCATATTCCGCCGTGTTGGAGATGGAATATCTCATGCCGGCGAAACCGGACTGGTAAATCAGATCTACGATCAGCTTCATCTCATGGATACACTCAAAGTATGCGTTTCTTGGATCATAACCAGCTTCAACCAGTGTCTCATACCCTGCCTGCATCAGCGCACATACGCCGCCGCACAAAACTGCCTGCTCACCGAAAAGGTCTGTTTCTGTCTCTGTCCTGAACGTGGTCTCCAGCACACCTGCTCTCGCGCCGCCGATGGCCAGAGCATAAGCCAGTGCCATATCCTGTGCCTTACCTGTCGCGTCCTGATGAACTGCCACTAGACAGGGAACACCCTTGCCTGCCAGATATTCGCTCCGCACCGTGTGACCCGGTCCCTTGGGCGCGATCATAGTCACATCCACATCCTTGGGCGGTACAATACAACCAAAATGAATATTGAAACCGTGTGCGAACATCAGCATATTACCCGGCTCCAGATTAGGCTCAATGTCCTTCTTATACAGGGAAGCCTGCAGTTCGTCGTTGATCAGGATCATGATGATGTCAGCTTTCTTGGCTGCCTCTGCCGCTGTGAACACTTCAAATCCCTGTGCCTCAGCTTTCGCCCAGGACTTGGATCCCTCATACAGACCAATGATCACATGGCAGCCTGACTCCTTCGCATTCAAGGCATGTGCATGTCCCTGACTTCCATACCCGATCACTGCGATCGTCTTTCCCTCCAATAAGGACAGATTACAGTCTTCCTGATAAAAAATATTTGCCATTTTTCTACTCCTCCATTTGCTTTCTTATATTGTTACCAGCCCTGTGCCCACCGTAGGACAGGCACACTGCCTTTTATAGTTAACGACATTAAAAATTTCGTTTTCGGTTCTGCAAAAGCTCCCGTATATGACTTTGACAGGAACCGTAAGCAGAAACTTGTTATGTCGTTTACTATAATACACTGTTTGATCTACAAAAAGATTCTATTCTAAATACGTGACATTCTCGATGCCCCGGCCTAATCCCGTGATACCGGTCCTGGCAAGCTCCAGAATTTCATAACTTTCCAACAGGTTGATGAACGCTCCCACTTTATCCTGTGTACCGGTCAGCTCGATCATCAGACTTTCCGGCGCCACATCGATGATCTTCGCCCGGAAAATATCGGCTATGGCGATCACACCCTGTCGTTCCTCCGCTGATGTCCTGACCTTGATCATGACCAGTTCCCTGTAGACACTGTCACTGGGCTTTAATTCCTTGATATCCCGCACATCGATCAGCTTCGCCACCTGTTTCTCAATCTGATCTAAGATCTCGTCGTCTCCCGATGTGACGATCGTAATACGGGTAAAACGCTCATCCGCAGTCCCACCCGCCGTAATACTGTCGATATTATAGCCCCGCCTGGAAAAAAGTCCTGCGATCCGACTGAGCACACCGGAGGTATTATCCACTAATAACTGAAATACTTTCTTCTGCATAAAGTAAACCTTTCCGCACATGACAATTTAACTGCCACACGCTGACCACTATTTTAACAATTTACCAGACAAAAGTCAATAATTGTTGCTTCTTCTGGCTTATGATCGTTTACTAATTGTTACAGTTCACGGCCTAACCGGCCGCAAACTGTAACGCATCCAACCCATTC
>CAJUQJ010000026.1 GCA_910588215.1 uncultured Lachnospiraceae bacterium | reverse complement strand
TAGCCATTTTAGGCAGTTCATATTAACTTAATGACATTGCACCGTGAATAGTAACCACTTCGTGAAACAACCCTGGGGCATTTTCAAATTATGGTTGAAAAATCTGTGCATATGGCATATAATATACTTAACAAGGAAGCCGATACGATAGCTTACACCTATCCGTTTCCGGCGAAAATACTGGTAAAAAATAGCACCTTTACTTTGCTAGAGCGGGGGTGCTATTTTTTATGGTTGACATATTCCAAAATTGCAACTATAAGTATTCCAAAAGTAAGCAATACCATGAATTCTTCGTATGTACTCATAGAAAACGCCTCCTTCCGTTCAAGGCTCGGAACGGAGGTATTAACACCCTATCGGCTCCCCGGGTAAGTATATTATATTGTCATGGTGCAGCAGTTTCCCGATTTGAAATCGAAAAACAGGTCGCATTTAAAATGTGGGCGCAAGATTGCGTTGACCTATTCCGGGGTCGGTATCCCTTAATTTACAGTGTGCCTTGTGGCACTTCCAGCCGCCCATATACGGGCAGTATGGCTATTGTTGGTTATTCTGTCAATGGATGTATAAAACGTCTGTATGGGGCGAATATAGACAACCAGAGCCGTTTATCCGTGGTTAGAGCCATTTGGCTTTTACTGGGTATCTCTGTTTTGGAGCGCCCTGATTTAAGGCCCCTGCACCATAATTACCAGCACCCCTGCATCTGATTGGATGCACCAGTTTTGGATTGTCCGTTTTTCAGACAGACCCGAAGCCAAAAGTGGCTTGGTTAGTCTTGGGGTGGGGTGTCGGGGTTAATATACCTAGGGATTTCTGTTAGTTCATCTATACGTTTTATTGCTTCATTTTTACCATCACTATTCAATCTTCTATATCTATCAATTAAAACGTTTTCGCCCCACGCATCAACTACATCTGAAAATTTTTCAAGACTTTCACGAAAACGAGGAAGAACCTTACTTTTATGTTCGATATAATCATCAATTTTTTCTTGCTCACCCTCCGAAATAATTTCACCCAAAGCTTTTTTTGAATTAGTTTCTCTGCTTCTGAATTTTTTTTGTATTGTTCGATATTTTTATCAAAGTTTCTAATTTTGGTATTCGCTTACCGTTTTCGTATTGAGCTATGTGTTGCTGAGATACTCCAAGTTTTTTTTCTAGTTCTTTTTGCGATAATCCGGCTTTTTTTCTATGATTGCGTATCTGTTCGCCTATGTCCATGTTATCACTTCGAAAGTAATGATAACACATAACTTCTCAAAACAAAAAGCAAAAGATAGTAAAACACCTAATAACAATCTTATGATTGTTTACTATAATATGAATCACAATCTACTGATTGTCAACGCTGAATTTAAGAAAGGAGATAACATTTTGACAGAAAGACTAAAAATTTTACAGAACATGGAAATGGTTACAAGCAACATTAAGGTTATGGAAGAGAAATTGGATATTATTAGGAATCTGGATGCAAATTTTGCATGTAATGCACAGATACAATATCACATACCAGTTGATTATAAATATCAAACCAGAAAATCTTAGAGATTATAGTCTGGTGCCAGATGGATGTTTTCTATATTCACAAGGGGTAACACCGACATATTTTTTAAATATTTTGATAAAATAGCTTGTAGAGTTAAAGCACAAATAAGAAGCCACTTCATTAACAGAATAATCAGAACTGGTAAGGATTTTACAGGCCAGTTCTGACTTTTTTTTGTTTATATAATGGGTTACTGTAATACCGTAATCGTTTTTAAAGCAGGTAGCCAGGTATTCTTTTGATACGGATAAATCACTTGCCAGTGACGCAAGGGTAATGTGGTTCAATAATCCGGAGTGGATTAATTTTTTACATTGTGTGCCTGTAAAACTATATGCCCCAATAGATTGATACTGTAAAACAAGTTTTGTAAATGTAATAGATGCATCATGAGCTGCTGCTGTCATTTCATCTGCGGTGTTACATTCGGAAATTATTTTTAGATATGCGTCACTTTGCACAAACGCTATGCTGGCTGGAACATGACCGGATATTGCAGCCCTGCAGAGAAGTGAAATTAAGCTGACAACCATATATTCCTGATTTTTCATATGATTTTTGACCGGTGTCGGATATAAAAATATGGTGCTTGACAGTAGTGCCTGCATACCAGTAACATCACCTTTTTTGACAAGATCCAGAAAATAATTTTCTCTCTGGCTTGTGTGGTTGAGCTGAAAAGTATCTATTTGTGTCAGCTGCTGGTCAACGAAATCAGATTCAGTGGAGATAGCAGATTCTCTTTCAGAAAACATTTTTGATAAGTCTGTGATTGATACAATTTTATTATTTACTGTAGAAATAAGTAAAGAAAGGGCAGCATAAGTAGAACTTTCATTACAGCTTACTAAGAAGTCCATGGTGTCCCTATGGTTTATTTTGTAATTGTGGATATCCCAGGAGGAAAGCACATGATGGGCGACCGGTCCAAACAGGATAATATTTTTAGCAGATTTAATGGCATAAAGGTATATTTGAGAAGCAGAATCAAGGGTTTCCCGGTAAATATCTTCTGAAGAAAGGTGGGAGGCAATAGATTCTACCGGGAAATTACTATATGCGGCAACGGTAAAGTGCGTACCGCAGTATCCATATACCGGATTTAAATTGTTATCGTAAATAAAACTGTTAAGCCCTGTAAGGGCATAGATATTTGCAAGGGTGTTCAAGAGTGTTGAATCCAAATGACTTACCTCCATCCATATCCAAATGACATTAAAATAATTATATTTATATTAAAATAATTATATCATCATTTTTAAATCTTTTGTAGCATAAAAACAGAAATATTAATTAGGAGGAAGTTATGAATAAGGGGGAAGTAAATACAAGGTTTAAAATATTTTTTTCTACAAAAAATATTTCCCAATGTGTCATCACTGTACTGATTACGTTTATTACATTTTATGCAACAGATTTTATGGGGTTGGCCCCGACAACGGTAGGTATTGTGCTTATCGTATCAAAAATTTTTGATGGAATAACTGATCTGGTGTGTGGAATATTGATTGATCATACGCATACCAGGCTGGGACAGGCCAGACCATATGAACTTGCATTAATCGGGTATTGGGGATGCCTGGTTGTTATTTTTTCGGCACCTGATATGAGTCATAATGCGTCTGTAATTTATCTGTTTGTAATGTATACACTTCTTAATTCTATATTTGGGACTATGGTCACATGCAATGATGCCCCTTATTTGGCGAACAGTTTAAACGATACGGCAGAGGCGCCAAGAGTAATTTCCTTTGCGGCGGCTATTTCAATGGTTTTTACAATTGTTGCGGCAGTGGCAGTGCCACAGTTGATTTCAACGTTCGCTACCACAAAAGAAGGCTGGAGAATACTATCTTGTGCAATTGCAGTTCCTATGGTATTAGTTGGATTGCTTCGATTCCTGACTATTAAAGAGGTGCGTACTGTTACACATGGAAAAAGTAAGCAGGTGAATTTAAAGGAAGATTTGCGGCTTCTGTTTGGAAATAAATATATTCTCTTGATTGGGGCAATGCTGCTTATTTCTAATATTTGTTCACAGAGTCTGAGTACCAATTATTATTGTACATATATTTTGCATGATATAGGAATGGCATCGCTGATTGCACTTGGTCTTTTGAGCGTAGTTCCAATTTTGATACTGGCACCAGTGTTGACAAAGAAATTCGGGCTTATGAGAGTGATGACTATTTGCTGCTTTATTGGTGCGGCAGGATTTTTGGTCAAGTTAATTAATCCCCAAAGCATTTTGCTTGTCATAATTTCCAGTTTCATAGGCAGCCTGGGATATTATCCTGTCTGGTTTTTGTGCAATGCCGTCATTATTGACACGATGGATTATGGGGAATGGAAATTTGGAAGACGGGCGCAGGGAACATTGAGCTGTGTGAACGGAATTTCCAGTAAACTTGGCACTGCATTGGGAGCCGGTCTTTTAGGACTTATGATGGGCATGACTGATTATAATGGACTGCTTGAGATTCAGTCCTCCGCGGCAAATAAAATGATCATAGCACTTCTTTCTGTTGTTCCGGCAATTCTTTGCGCCGCAATGGGAGTGTTTGGATTATTTTACGATTTAGATAAGCAAATGTCAGAAATCAGGAGTGATTTAAATAAAAAAAGATAAAGCACAATTGCAAAAAACAAAAGGATATGAAATAAGGGCTTCCTATACGGACGAAGTATCGGAATTAGAAAAAAAGAACAGGATACTTGCGAAGGAGATTGCGGCAGAGGGGATTGTCCTGCTTGAAAATGATGGGGTTCTGCCATTACATGCTGATGATATTAAGATCGCATTATATGGAAACGGGGCGCGGAGGACAATTTATGGCGGAACCGGATCCGGGGAGGTCAATTCCAGAGAGCAGGTAAATATTGAGGACGGGCTTATAGGCCAGGGGGCAGTAATTACAACACAGCTGTGGCTGGACCGTTATGAGAAAGCGTGGATAAAGGGAAAAGAACGATATATCAGAGAGGGCCGTGCAAAGCTAAAAAAGTTCAGTACGGAGGTACTTGCAGAACTTATCGCATCAGAATACCAATATCCGTATGGGGATGAAATCACAGGTGATGATTTAAAAAACAGCAATACAGACGCCTGCGTCTATGTGGTCTCACGCCAATCCGGGGAAGGCAGGGACCGGACGGTTGCCGAAGGCGATTATAAACTGGCTGATGTGGAACTGGAGAATATAAGGAAATGCGCTTCGTTCTATAAGAAATGTATTGTTGTTATCAACACAGGAGCCTCCATGGATATCTGCGGCCTTGACGGGATAGAAGGGATTAATGCAGTGCTCTATATGTCATTGCTTGGCATGGAGAGTGGAAATGCATTTGCGGATATCCTGTATGGAAAGCAGACTCCATCAGGACATCTGGCGGCAACATGGGCATACAGATACGAGGATACCCCCGGTGCCATGGATTTTGGAGAGATGGCAAAGGATGGAAGTAAAATAAGTTATACCGAGGGAATCTTAGTAGGATACCGGTATTTCGACACAAACAGGATTCAGGTAAGGTATCCGTTCGGTTATGGTCTTTCCTATACAGCATTTGAAAGCAGGGTGGCAGGTTATGAGGTATCCGGCAGTGTAATTAAAGTATGTGTAAAAGTAAAAAATGTAGGCTCCGTATATGCTGGGAAATATGTTGTCGGAATATATGCAGGGAGAAAGGAAAATCCGGATAATGAGAAAGCAGTGCCCAGCAAAAGTCTGATCGGATTTGAAAAAACAAAAACGCTGCGTCCAGAGGAAGAAGTAGTGATGTCTTTGGAAATCCCGATAGACAGGCTGGGGACATATGATGAAAATACTAATATGACGAAGATTTGTCAGGGAGCATATGCACTGTATCTTGGAATTGACATCAATACAAGTGAATTTGCGGGGGAGTTTACCATTGACAGTGAACAGATTCTCTGTGACCATAATTCTTCTGATAATTCAGGAAAATCCAGAGGTGAAGGGGCTTGTTTAACAAAGAAGAACACAGCCTGTTTGGAGAAGGTAGAAAATATCGTAAAGGGATTGTCTGAAAAAGAACTGATAGAACTCTGCGTTGGGAATGGCCTGTTCAGTGACGGAAAAGGATATCAGGTTCCCGGTTCGGTCGGATGTACCAGCACAAGATTTTTAGACAAAGGCATAAGGAATATATTAATGTGTGATGGACCTGCAGGTGTCAGGATTCAGAGGCGTTCAACTATAAATAAAAAGGGGAAAATAAAGCCGGTAGATTTCCCACTGTCTTTTTTTGAACTGCTGCCTGATTTTATTACGAAGCTGCGCGTGGGGAATCCGGATAAGGATAAAGTGATTTATCAGTTTGTCACGGGCTTCCCGGTGGCGACTGCAGCTGCCCAGACATGGAACAGGAGATTATGCTTTGATATGGGGTGCGCAGTGGGCAGGGAAATGGAGAAATACGGCGTTACCTTGTGGCTGGCACCGGCGGTCAATATCATACGGAACCCTTTATGCGGGCGCAATTATGAGTACTACAGTGAGGATCCGGTTCTTGCAGGGGAACTTGCCGCATGTGTTATAAAGGGAGTGCAGAAAATGCCGGGATGCGGCGTAACAGTTAAGCACTTTGCATGCAATAATCAGGAAACAAACAGATATTATATGTCATCGGAATTGTCGGAACGTACTTTGAGGGACATATATTTGAAGCCTTTTGAGATCATTGTAAAAGAAGCGGAACCAAAAGCGCTTATGACTGCCTATAACAAGGTGAACGGAGTGTATGCGGCCGAAAACGAACATCTGCTCAAGGACATACTCAGAAATGAGTGGGGATATAAAGGCCTTGTCATGACGGACTGGCTTTCCGTTGGCGAAGACCGGGCTGATGAAGCAAAAAGCATCCATGCAGGAATTGACCTTATCATGCCAGGAAACAGGAAGAATAAGAGGAAGCTATACAAAGAATACAAAGCGGGTCTGGTAAGCCGGGCTGATTTGCAGAGGGCCGCTAAAAATGTATTAAGTGCCATAATGGAGGGGAGATGATGTCGAGACTTGGGACGCTGTTTTTTCGTTATGTTTTTGAAAAAGGCGATGAAAAGAGATTAAGAAAGATGGGGCAGGATTTATCAGACATAGATATCAGGAGTGATATTCCATACATGCAGGATGGGGAGCAGGGGCATCTCTTGGATATCTACTCGCCCCTGAATACTGATAAGGGCCTGCCGGTTATGATCAACATACACGGAGGCGGTTTATTTGCCTCTTATAAAGAGGTAAATGCGAATTTTAATTACGAATGGGCAAGGCTCAAATATAATACAGTAAGTATCAGCTACCGGCGGATACCGGACGTCACGCTTAAGGAACAGATACGGGATGTCATGAGCGCAATCCGTTATTTATACAAAAATGCCGGAGAACTTGGGCTTGATATGGACAGGGCTTACTTGACCGGAGACTCTGCGGGGGCGCTTCTTGCATATTATGTGCTTTCCATCAATGGCAGCAGCAAATTACAGGAAGCCTTTCAGGAAGAAGGGCTGGGTTTTCGATTTAAAGCTGCCGGGTTTGTATCAATTTGCTTAGACACGCAGCGAAAGGATCTTATGAAATGTATCAGTAATATGGTTCTATCCAAAGAGGAGTATGGTAATGCGTATGCCAGATATATTTTAGACCCTGTTATTATGCTGGATGAGGCGGAATATCCTCCGGTTTATCTGGTGACAAGTGACCAGGATCTTATCCAAAAAGATACTTTTAAGCTGGTGGAAGGGTTCAAAAAACATGGTGTCGGGTACCGTTTATCAAATTTCCCAAAAGGGAAGGAACGTAAATTGGATCACGTATTTGCGGTAAAGTTTCCTAAGTGGCCGGAAAGCAGGGAAGTGTTTAACGGTATGGTGGATTATTTCATGGAGGTCAAAGATAATGGGTAAATGGATTAGAAGAATCATAGTTATTATAGCTGTATTGGCAGTTGTCCTGGAGGGTATGCTGCAGATTTATGTAGCCGTAGAGAAGAAAAAGCGGGCGGAAGCTCCGGGAAACGCCGAAAAATATGACGTTGCAAATCTTGAGAAAAACAGTACTTCAGCATTAGAAGGGAAAACTATTATTTTTCTGGGGAGCAGCGTGACAGAGGGTGCGGCGGCAGAAGGCCAGTCTTTTGTAGAATTGTTTGAACATCAGGACGGGGTGCAGGCTGTTAAAGAAGCCAAAAGCGGGACAACGCTTGTAGACAGTATATCCATTCCGGCACTGCTGGCATTTGGGAATGGGCAAAGTTATGCAGACAGGATTAAGAAGATTGATAAGGAAATGGACGTGGATTGTGTTGTGTGCCAGCTTTCGACCAATGATGCTACCATGGGAAAAGAACTTGGGGAGGTCAGTGGTGCAGAATCACCGGAGGACTTCGATACAGCTACTGTTACCGGCGCGATGGAGTATATCATTGCTTATGTAAAAGAGACATGGGACTGCCCGGTTGTTTTTTATACCGGGTCATATTACGAAAGTGATGAATACGCATTGATGGTGGGAAGGCTTTATGACTTACAGGAAAAATGGGGAATCGGGATCATTGACTTATATTCAGATAAAGAATTTAACGCAATAGATGAGGATGCTTATGGATTTTATATGTATGATGAAATCCACCCGACAAAAGCAGGGTATGAAGAATGGTGGATGCCAGAGATGGAAAAGCAGCTGGAAGAGATTTTAAAGTAAAAGATGGGAGCGGAGATGAAATATTTTACATGGAATTTTGACGACGGGCTGGAAGAGGATAAGGAAACAATAAAGATTTTAAAAGAGAACGGGATGGGCGCAACCTTTAACCTGAATTCCGCGCTATTCGGGAAAAGGCAGATGATAGGCAGGATCGGGAACCTTGGCATAAGAGAGGTGCCCCTATCCGGGTACGATGCAAATAAGGCATCTTTACTGAGATATAGTATTCATTACCGTATTCCCAAAGATGAAATCGTAGAGGTATATTCCGGCTTTGAGATTGCCTCCCATACGGCGGAACATGTTAATATGGTAAAGCGCAGTGAGGAAGAATGCATCAGGCAGGTTAAGTCTGACCAGGAGGTGCTTGGCAGGATGTTCCATGCTGGGATAACTGGTTTTGCCTATCCGTTTGGCCGCTGTAACAGCCGGTCAATGGCTGTTTTGAAGAAATGTGGGATTACCTATGCCAGAACAGCTTCCTTTGCAAAAAACTTTTCCCTGCCGGATAATCTGCTTGAGCTGCCTGTGACAAGCTGGCATGTCAGGAAAGATGCACTGAAAAAAGTGCGTGAGTTTATAGATTCCGAATCTGACAGGGATCAGTTCTTCCTGATGTTTGCCCATGGGTATGAATTTGATTTTCATACAAAAGAGAGTAATTTTGAGAAGTTTAAAAGAATATGTGACATGGTGGCGGGGCGTGATGATATTGTCTGCTGTTCTACTGGGGAGGCAATTCGGGCTATTTCCAATAACGCGCAATAGTATATACATAAAGAGATAATGCAATGGGAAAGAGTTTGGCAGGGGTTTTTCTTATGAAAATTTAAAACTTATGCGACGCTTCTATATGATATATTCAAAGGATGCGATTTCGGATGCGGCTTTTTTGCATTCGGAGCAGCTTCCAATGACTGTTGAGGGCAGGCGGTTTTATTTGAGTTGGTCGCATTACCTTATCCTGATGCGGATAAGCAATGTGGAAGAGCGTCATTTTTATGATATAGAAGCATATAGGAACGGGTGGAGCAAGGATGAACTTGGCCGGCAATACGGAAGTTCTCTGTATGAAAGGCTTGCACTAAGCAGGGAGAAGGATAAGGTAATGCGTCTTGCCTTGGAGGGACAGCAGATTGAGAAACCAGATGATATTTTTAAAGATCCTTATGTCCTGGAATTTACCGGATTGCCAGAAGAATCTGTTTATTCAGAAACCGATCTGGAAAAGCGCCTGATAGACAATCTACAGATGTTTTTACTGGAATTAGGAAGAGGTTTTACCTTTGTGGGACGTCAGGTTCGGTTTACGTTTGAAGAGGAGCATTACAGGGTGGATTTGGTATTTTTTAACCGTTTGTTGAGATGTTTTGTTCTATTTGATTTAAAGGTTGGTCAGTTAAAACATCAGGATATTGGGCAAATGCAGATGTATGTCAACTATTACGACAGAAAAGTAAAACTTGAGGATGAAAACCCAACAATAGGAATCATTATTTATAAGGATAAAAAAGACGCGGTGGTAGAAATGACTTTGCCGGAAGACAAATATCAAACGGTGCTTCCAAGCAAGGAAGAACTGCGGCAGTTGATGAGTGAGAAAGAATAAGATGATGATATAGAAAAAAGAGTATTATTGAAAGGCACCATAGAAGCAAATCGGTTCTTTCTGAACTTTGGGTATGACAGCACCGCAATTAAGCCGTCAGATAAGTGTTCTGACGGCTTAATTTATATCAGATCCATAAGGGTAAAATCTTTAGTTTTGATCAGAAAAGGGGCAAGATAATAAAGCCCCTCTTCTTGACAAATCATCATATTTCTTAATCAACTTTTTCCCAAAAAGTCCAATGAATCAAAGGCTTGAAACCTATCTTTTCATAAAATGTATTATCACCGCCAGTCATATGTGTCGCGCCTAAGGGTTTAAGCCTGCGGTAATGCTCTGAAAGTGCCGCTGCTGCCAAGCCTTTCTTTCGATATTTTGGAATAGTACATAGTGGTTCCATATAAGCGAGGTGATTTTCTGGCGTCCACCACATGCCCGCATAACAGACATACTCCCCCTGGTCATTTTCAATGACGATCGAATCCTCCGGATTCATGTGCGGTGCCATTAACGTATAATATCCATGCTCAGCATCGCCATTCCAAGGACCTTCTTCTTTTTCATGGTCAAAACCTTTCCAACAACATTCCGCTATTTTTTCTACGGAGAGCTTTTTAGACTCCACGAAATGAAATCCGTCCGGCAACGAATAATTAAGTGATTGTTCAAAGTCGAAGACTTTCTCTGTATAGCCAAAAGATTGTTGAAAACCAATTTTTGCTGCTGCTTGTTTAATTGCATTTTGCCCGCCAAAAATCACAAATCTAAGATGACCATCTACATGTGGCATAAATGAAACTGTATACGCAACCATCTCGTCCGCCAACTTCTCATAGCCCGGACGCAGACTGAAATATACATCATTTACAGGATTTTCATAAAAGACAAGACCTACTATACGCCCATTATCCTCCCAAAGTTTCCAGCGATGTACTAAAGATTTATCCATCCAATCACTAGAGAGTGCATATTCCAAAAACGGAGCAGGAACACCATTTCTCCAATCTTTTTCATATATCTCAATCATAAACTGATAAACGTCCATAAAATCACATAAAACTCTAAAGTTTCTTGAGATTATTTTAGTCATAAACACGTCCTCCTTATACATAATATACGTATTATAAGAAAAATATTATGTTCAGACAAGTAGTAAGAATAGTTATAATCAACATTACCGCAAAAAAAGACATAACATAAATTATTACATTCTTCTACATAAGTTCACCATAATTCCAAACTATCTTCTGCATCAACCCACATTTGCAAGTTACCGTCAAGGGCTAATCGGGCATACTCAAGTGGTTCGTCTATTGCCAACGCGTCTAAAGCGTATTGGGAGCAGTGAGTTGTCCGTAACCCTTCTTTTACTACATTACAATCAATCAGAAGAAAGATGTCCAACAAAGGTTGTTACATCAACGCTGTTGTGGTACATATTGTATTCTGCATATATGAATCTCATATCTTATCTGTTCTTTCTTTGCTAATTGAATTTTCGGAGAAATTAAGAAAGCATTTCAATCAATTCTTCCTGCTCAATTTATTCTGTGTTATAATTTGTTACAGGTTTTTCTTTCCCTTATTTTTGCCCTTATGAGGGTTCGCAACATGAGGGAAAAGGATATAACACAAGGGAAAGCATAAGGGCAAACTCACTTGCTATAAATCTAGTATTTTCAAGGGTTTGCGGACTTTTTGAAGATAAGATATAACAGTTATTAAATGCTATAAAAAGTGCCTTATCAGAATTCAAATTTGTCGGGAAAATATGGTTGCAAGGTATGTTACGCCTTAGAACATCTGAAATGCTTATTTTGCAAGGATTTAAGAGTATAAAAATGAAGTTGGCGATACTTTATACCTTTATTGCTAAAATGCGGTGTGTAAATACCACATCATCTTCACTCCAAAGTATAGACGAAAGATAGTCGATGATCAATATAAAACAGATTTGCGTTATATATTAAAGCAGTTGTCAGACCTTGGGGTATACTGCTGTTAGTTTTGATCATTTTTGTCATATTGATATTTATTGCTTTAATGTCTATAATTATCGGGAAAGAAGGCGAGCCTGACAAACAATTATACTATGAGAAATCTGAGAAAATTTATAGAAAGAGGAAAAACATATGATATCGCCAGACAAAATAAGAGTAGAAGCCAAGAAAAAGGAAAACGAAAATTTTAAGTTCCGCACTTTCTTAAAGTGTCACGCAGATGAAGACGAGTTAGACAGACAATTTCTACGTCTACATAAAGAACTCTTTGCAGACTATGATTGTAGCAAATGCAGAAACTGCTGCAAGATGTATAAAGGAAGTATTCCGGTAGAGGATATTGACAGGGATGCACAACATTTAGAAATAACGTCCCAACAGTTTATTGATACTTATCTGGAAAAAGAAGAGTATGACATAAATTATCAGACCAAGCATAAGCCATGCGATTTTTTGCAAGAGGACGGGAACTGCAAATTGGGAGACTGTAAACCGGATAGCTGCAAAAAGTATCCGTATACCGATCAGCCGGAGAGGCTATCAAGCTTGCTGAGTATTTTAGATACGATTGAAATATGTCCGGTAGCTTTTGAGATTTATGAGAGACTAAAGAAAGAGCATCGTTTTAGGACACGCAGATAAAGGAAGGGCAGCTATGAACCTGACTAATTTTTTAAAACAGACAGACACCATTACGTCACAGTATTCAACGGAACAGCTCATTGATTTTATTCATAATATCGGAAGGATCTGCCCGGAGCATCGCAGGGAGGGCTTTCTGGAAATGCTGAAATCTGCAGGGAATGGAGCGGTAAGGGCATCAAATAAAAATGAGGACAAAGATATTGAGTTCGATGAGATGTACAGTCGTGTCAGGAATCATATAAAGAGCATTGATTCTCAGGAAGTCACTATTACCGCCGTATTGAACGAAGAATATGACGACTGGTATGACGACTGCGGCGAAGAATTTTATTATGAGGATAACGACGGCATTTCAGATATGCTTGAAGAAGCCTGTGATTTTGTGCATCTCTGCATGGACAGGGAGAAATATGAAGAAGGCTTTGCAGTTGGGAAGCAGCTGTTGGAAATGGAGATCCTGTGTGATAATGAGTATGGAGATGAGGAACTTTCACTGGGGGATGTGGCACATTATGAGCTTTTGCACTGCGATTTGAAACGGGTAATCCTTGATATAGCATATTGCGCATACCGATCAGCACCGCCTGACAAACGTCCGGAGGAATTGTATGGAGTTATTCTAAATGCGAAAGAGGATACAGCTACATTAGAAGCCGTTATGCAGCATGGAGAGGACGATTTGCCGCAATTTGAGGAGTTTCTTCCGTCATGGATCAGCTATCTTGGCGATAAGACGGGGCATGATGCGGATCGCCTTATTCTGGAAGCTGTTGATCTGTTAAATGATTTTTCGCTGGAGGTTCAGTGTGCGGAAAAATATGCCGCTGTCCATCCGGGATTATATCTGAATATATTGGAAAATGGAAAACATATGCCGGCGGATGATATGGTAGCTATAGGACTCGAAGCGATGAAGGCGATACCAAAGAAATATGTAATGCGCAGTAAAGCAGCGTTGAAAACAGCGGAGTATGTTATTGCGGCAGATGAGGAACAATCTTTATTGGAAAAGTGTTATTTTGCCGCGTGTGAATCGGATACATCCGCACAAAACTATCTCCGGGCATTGTTAAACGGGTATGGAAACGGAAAGAAAAGGGAAGAACTTCAAAAGCTGTTAGAATCATTCTCGGTGGACAAGAGAGACGGCTATCTGCCGGATGAGGGGAGTTTTCGCGGATATGGTGGAAGCGTGTATTTTGAGAGAGAGGAAAATAAACCAGACAAAAATATGATTTTAGCGATCAGGTTCTTAGACGGGCAGTTTGCGAAGGTATTGGACAAAGGATTGCATAAATCTGAAGCGCTGGGTTGGACTGGAACCTTCATGAAACAGGGGATTGCATTGTTTCTGATATATCTGCACGAGGGGAGATGGAATGGTAAAGGGATTGTTTCTATGGCGGAGATGGCAAAAAATGCAATGAGATTTTCTGCGATGGAATACAGGAAAGGCGCGTGTGTTCCTGCGGAAGTGGATGAGGATGATTTGTTCAGCAGGCTGTTTTTCCAATGGAAGATTATGATGCCAATGGCATCTGATTTAAGAAACCGTGCCATAAAAAGAATCACGGCATTGCTGGAAAAGCGGACGGCGGGAATTATGGATGCAAACCGCAGAAACTATTACGGGGAATGCGCAGCGTATATCGCCGCTTTGGGCGAAGTGCTGGAATCCATGGGGAATCCGGGCGCAAAACAGCGGCTTATGACATCGTATAAGGATGCGTATCCGCGAAGAAGTGCATTTCGGGAAGAAATGAGGAAGTATGGCTGGATTGACATGAAGAGAAAATAGGAGCAACATTTTTTATAAGGAGATCCTAATGAGAAGTACAATATTTTGAATCGGATCTTTATAATGATGAGCTTAATCATGAAACGGTGAGAGCGTTTGATAAAGAGTTTATACTTGATAAACAACTAATGTCATGAATTACGGAATAACATCTATCTGCTTCTATAGTAGAAAATTTTAGCCACAAATGTTACAAAAACGCTTGACCATTATGTTAAGGAATATCCGTATATATGACCTTACACATTCTCATGTTACAATGAATCAACTCCTCGTTACTATTCACGGTGCCCTGCACTTTGCTGCATGTTCAATAGGGCATATCTATGATTTGATTGCGTCATCTACGATTTTATAAGGCGGTGATAAGTTGGAAGATAAGCTTATATTAAAAAATCATCTCAAAGAAGTACGTGCAGAGAAGAAGCTATCACAAAGTCAACTGGCAGAAATGGTTGGTGTATCTCGTAATACGATCAGTTCTATTGAAACTGGACAGTTTAACCCAACGGCTAAATTGGCACTGGTACTATGTATCGCATTAGATAAAAAGTTTGAAGAGCTATTCTATTTTTAGGAAAAGGGTGGATTCCGGTTTGTATGCGAAAAGGATGTGTATCATATTTTCCTATAGTAAAAAATCGCAGAGCCAAATTTGGCTAGCAGCCTTCACAAAAAACTGCCTCGGAATGGAGGAAAATATGAAGCTGCCGCTTTTTTCGCTGTCGATGATTGCCGGGAAGTAAAAAACACCCATACACATATGCGCACGAGTGTTTTTCAGCCATAATCAATATGGCTATCTCTGTCTTAGTATATTACCACATTTGCAAATTTATGACAAGGGTTTGTAGTAAATTTTGGATAATAATATGTTATAGAGTATCAAATTTATGGTATTCAGTTTTTGATTTAGGTAAAGCGACCAAGGTATCAAGTATATTCAAATTCTTTATTCCCATTTGACCTCTGACATTATCAAAAGCATTTGCCTGTAGGGTGCTTTGCAACTCTGCCAACATGTTTTTTAATTCCATGATCATAGGTGTAAATTCTTCTTTTGGAAGAAAATATTTAAAGTAAACAAGAAGGTCGAAAATATTTTTTTCAGTACATCTACTATATGATGCAGGAAGTAGTGCATAATATGGATCTAAAATGCGTCCGCTTGCAGAGTTATTGCGAACCTGAGTTTGGTGGATACAATAAACACGTTCATTGTGTGCACAAGAGTTTCGAACTCTTCGTAACCAATGTAAACTTCCGATCAATAATTTTACATTGGGCAAATTATTATTGTCGTACATAGAATATAATTTGCATATAGCATGAGTTACATTCACTTTACTATTGCGAAGAACATCAATAAAGGTAGAAAAATTCACAACCTTTATCATGATCCATGTTGGAATTTGCTCGTGATTGTTCATATAAAATTGTACATATTCTGATTTGCTCTTGCTTAATTCAGAATAAGCAGATGAGATGGTGCTCATTTTGGATTGTAAGGTGGCATTGGAGGAATAGGCACTTGTTTCATACCATGGCATTTTTCCATTATCGTTACATTGGTCAAATTTGTAACCAGTTAATGTTCTTACTTCTTCTTCGACTTTTGTAATATATTTGAGCAAAAATATTCTAAGTGATTCGTCGAATTTTTTTAGCTCGTTAATTTGACTTAAGTTGGTATTTGGAAAATAGATATGGTTTCCGTAAATATCCATACCACAAGTAAAAGGCATCTTGTAACCATTGATCATATTAAAATAGCCAGAACGTACCAGAGATATTTTGTGTGGGGTTCCATTACAGACAATCCCTTTATCTGTGCGAAGTTTTTTCATTTGCTGATTATAAGTTAGAAAAGATTTATCATTAGCCATATAGTAGATCTCCTTGCAGCATATATCTGTAATGCGTATATAATAACATTTTAAAGATGAAATTACCATCCTCTGATCTGTTTAATCTGTCAGCTTGGGTTTTCTGCAGTCTCAAAGTCTGAGGTTTTGTTATCGCACCTATTTATCCGAAAACACCTCAATTCTGTAGATTTAGGAGATTCTGTATAATCACGGATAAGAACATAAGAAAAGATTGAAAGTACATAGGGAGTAGCTGACAGAACGCTTAGTTTGCTCGATCAGGCGCATAGTTTACTAAGCAATAGCCGGCTGCTGAGCAGTAAGGGATGATGGGAATGACAGAGGTAAAGTTTTATGAAAATATAGCGGGCGAACTGCTTAAATTTGCAGTGATCTTTACTAAGACGCAGAACAAATATGTCTTTTGTAAACATAAGGACAGGGATACATGGGAAGTGCCTAGAGGCCATCAGGAGAATGGGGAAGATATAATGGATACGGCAAAACGGAACTGTACTTGTCGCTATCGCGGATTGCGCTTGATTTAGATGATGGTGTTAAGGTAAACTATAACAAGATGCAGACTGCCGCCGGATTTGATGAGGAGAAATTCATGAATAAAACTTTTCCACAAGAAGCACAAGTAATAATGAATGAACGGTTTGGACGTGATACTTTGATAGGACTGGCAACAGTCGAGGGTAATGTTCCGAGTGTACGGACTGTTGATGCCTATTACGAGAATGGAGCATTTTATATAATTACATATGGTCAATCAAATAAAATGAAACAACTGGAGAAGAACTCTAATGTTGGGATCTGTGGAGATTGGTTTACCGCACATGGAAAAGGTGTAAACTTAGGATGGTTTTGCAAGGAAGAGAATAAAGACATTGCGGATAAATTAAAAAAGGCATTTAGTGAGTGGATTGATAATGGGCATAATAACTTTGATGATGAGAATACGATCATTTTGTGTGTCCGATTAACGGACGGTATCCTTTTTTCACATGGGAAGAGATATGACATTGATTTTACTCATATTTACCTCCATTCCGAAGCGCTTTGCGCTGAGGACGCGAGCAGAATTTGTGACGCTTCGGCACAAATTCTTGTCTGAATAAATTGCTCATCAGAGAATTTATTCAACTTTGACTTCTGGCTTTAAAGTTTTTCAAAACAGTAAAATATATTGTCAGATCAATAATAGGATGAAAATAAGCAGCAAAGAAAAGGAAAGGAGCAAGATCATGTTATTTGTACAATACCCGAAGTGTTCCACCTGTCAGAAAGCCAGGAAGTGGCTGGAAGCGCAGGGGATTACTTATACGGACCGTCATATTGCGGAGAAGAATCCGTCATATGACGAATTGAAACAGTGGTATGAGAAAAGCGGGCTGCCGCTTAAGCGTTTTTTTAATACGAGTGGATTGCTGTACAAGGAAATGCAGTTGAAGGATAAGCTGCCTGCTATGAGCGAGGAAGAGCAGTTAAGGCTTCTGGCGACCAATGGAATGCTTGTAAAGCGTCCGATCCTTGTGGAGGAGGACAAGGTGCTTTTGGGCTTTAAGGAAGCGGAATGGGAAGGCCATGTCTGTAAGTAGCCACTCAGTTCGTTGTTCGCGGGAATAAAGAAGCGGAGCAGGGCAGGTGAAGAGCACCGCAATAAATACAGGATTGATCGATAGAAAGGAAAAGGATAAGGAAGTATATATGGAATCAAGAATTGCAACGGTGAACAGAACTACGAAGGAAACAGATATCAGATTGACATTGAATCTGGACGGAAGCGGGCAGTGCAGCATAGACACGGGGATTGGGTTTTTTGACCATATGCTGAGTGGTTTTGCCAGGCATGGGCTGTTTGACTTAACGTTGACATGTAAGGGGGACCTGGAGGTTGATGCGCATCATACAGTAGAAGATTGTGGGATCGTGCTGGGGGAGGCTGTCAAGCAGGCGGTGGGAGATAAGAAGGCTATCAAACGCTACGGCAGCGCGATCTTGCCCATGGACGAGACGCTTATGCTGTGTGCGGTGGATCTGTCCGGACGTCCTTATCTTTGTTTTGATGTGCCATATACCGTACCTATGCTGGGCGCTATGGAGACGGAACTTTTCCATGAATTTTTCTATGCGGTCTCCTATGCTGCGGCTATGAACCTGCATTTGAAAGTGTTTTCGGGAACGAACAATCACCATATTGCCGAGAGTAGTTTTAAGGCTTTTGGTAAGGCGCTGGATATGGCTACTATGTATGAGGAGCGCCTGAACGGAGCGGTGTGGTCCACAAAGGGTATTTTATAGGTACCGTGACGGCACCTGCCCTCTTTGATCTGCCGGTCAATGGCTGATATATTTCAGATATTCAAGATATCTTAAGATCTTTTTACGGCTTTCAGGGTCCAGCTTCTGCAGCTTATAGAGAACCTCATGCAGGGTGATATTATTCAGGTATGGGATTCTTAGATTAGGACTGCCGGGGGCATTGGAACCTGCGCCGAGGAGATAATCCGTACTGACTTTATAGTAATCGGCCAGCTTGATGACTGCCCAGAGCGGAATACTGCGGTTTCCATTCTCGTAGTTGGAATAGCTTTGCTGTTCGATGCCCAGATAGCTGGCGACCGTGGCCTGCTTCAGATTATGGTCTTCCCGTAGTTCTCGCAGTATTTTCCGAAGTTCTTTCATAACTACCCCCTATGACTTTGCAGAGCAGAATCACGAAAACCCGTTTCTGGCTTTTGGAAGAGTATGGAATTTAGTCAGTATGTCCAAGAAAACGGATAAATCTGAGCAATTCTTTGCGCGCATCTTCGTCCAGACCCTGAATATCATACATAATATCATGCAGGGTCGTTTCGTCCAGATAGGTGCTGTTCAAATTTGTGTTACCCAGATAACCGCTGTTAGAATTCAGAAGATAGTCTGTACTGACCTTATAGAATCTGGCCAGGGCTACTACTGTATTTGTCGGTATCTCACGAACTCCATTTTCATAATTAGAATAAGTCTGCTGGGAGACTCCCAAATGTGCGGCGACTTCCCGCTGTGTTAGGTCATGGTCTTCCCGCAGATCGCGGATTAGCTGTCTTAATTCTTTCATGGATACCTCCATTTGGACTGCCGTAGAACGTTGACGTTCGGCAGACTCGAAATATATGACAAAGTCATTATCACACAGTGTAAAAACGGATTGCAGAAAGTAAATAAAAAGTGATATTTGCAAAAGACACACAATGTATTGTGGTAGAAACATGCGGTTCTTATACTGAGTTTTTTTAATATGTAGCTTTTTGATGTTCTGGATTGTATTATCTGTGAAGGGGGCAGAAGAGACTTATGCATAAGGAAAATTCACAGGAAGAAGTGATCAGACGCAATTCTGATCTGGTATACAGACTGGCCTTTTCTCTGGTGAAGAGCAAAGCGGATGCGGATGATATCTATCAGGATGTCTTTTGGCAGTATCTTAGGCGGATACCGATATTTGAGAACGAGCAGCACGAGAAGGCATGGTTTATCAGAGTGACAGTGAACCGCTGTAAGAATCATTGGAAGTCGCCATGGATGAAGCGGCGGGCTGAGTTGCATGAGGAGGCCGGTCTGTATGTAGAAGCGCGCACAGGGGAAGGTACGGTTTCGATGAGCGGGGAACATACCGCAGAGGCTGAGGAGAATCTGGCGCTGATCGAGACGGTAAGACAGCTTCCGGAGAAATACAGAGTTGTGATCCATCTCTTCTATTATGAAGAGATGTCAGTAGAGGAGATTGGGAGAATTACAGGCTCCAGGGCATCAACGGTCAGGACGAGGCTGACACGGGCAAGGCGGATGCTGAAGGAAAGGTTAGGAGGTTTATGATGTTTGCAGAACAATATAGGAGAGCGTATGACGAGGTAACGCCCTCGCAGGAGATGGTGGCAGCAGTGCTGCGGCAGGCACGAGAGGCGCAGACATTGCGGAAGAATGGGGAGGTGTCTTACGTGGAAGAGGCATTGATCGGAGAAACGCGTGTCGGGTGCAGGATGAAGCAGGATATACGAAGGTGTCGGGAGAAAGAGGATATACGGAGGAGCCGAGGGACAGAGTATGCACGGAAAGGAAGAATATGGAGGAGAAGCGTGATCATCACAGCCGCCGTGATACTGGTGGCATCTTTAGGCCTGTTTACGGCGCTGCCGGTCTGCGCCGCGCATATCCCTGCCTTTTACAGAGTCATCGAATATCTTTCCCCGGCGCTGGCTGACAGACTGATTCCGGTGGAAAAGAGCAGCTCCAGCCAGGGAATCACGATGGAAGTGGAGGCTGTCGATTTACAGGCGGACATGGCGGAGATCATCGTTTCCGTGCGGGATGATGAGGGGAGTGCATTTGACCGGATCCACGGACCGGTGGATCTGTTTGACAGCTACCATCTGACCGGATTCGCGAGCAGTCATGTTTCGGGAGGCTGTCATTTCCTGACCTATGATGAAGAGACAGGCAGGGCTTATTTCAAAGTGACGGTGCAGACTGACGGTGCGGACTGGTCAGAGAAGCTTCGCTTTTCGGTGAGAGAGATTCTTTGTAATAAGACAAAAGAGAGGCGTACGATCGATCTGTCTGATGTCCATGAGTCTGTAGAGACCAGGCTGGTGAGACTCAGTGGCACGGGAGGGATGATGGAGGAAGCGGATCTGCCGGATTCTTTGAAGCGGGTCAGCAGCACACAGGAGGATCCGATAGGGCAGCAGGCAGTGCTTGACCTGATGGCGGTGGAGGATTGTTCTGCGGATGATTTTACGGTGACAGGAGCCGCTTACATCGATGGGGTGCTACGGATGCAGATCTGTATGGGGGATACTCACCACGCAGACAGGCATGTAGAGGAGTTCCTGGTAGATGCAGCGGGCAATGAGCAGCATGCGGATTACAGTGTGAGCTGGCAGGAGGAGATTGGGGATACCAGTTATCAGTTCTACGAGTATTGGTTTATCGACAAGATAGAGGACGTGGAGGATTTGGGGAATTATACAATGTACGGTGTTTTTCATAACAGCGGCGAAAGTGTGGAAGGGCAGTGGGAGGTGACGTTTCGGGTGGAGTGATCTTGGGATCTTGAGAGTTGAAATTTGGCAGTTATGGGAGTAAGATAAGAAGACCGCTGAGGCATATCAAGGATATGTTTCAGCGGTTTTTGGTGTGCAGATCGTTTGCAGAGATTGCTCCGGATCTTCGATATCTTGGGGATGCGAGGCCGCGGAGAAGATTCCTACATTATAATAGAAGGTTTGATGAAGGTCAGCTCACCCGGCGCGTCCGGATGGTTGGTCCGAAACAGCAGTTGTACGGCCAGTCGCTTGCCAAGGAGTCCGGTGGGCACATTGGCAGTGGTGATGCGACCGTAGACATTGGTATATTCATTAGCGTTGTCAAACCCGGTCAGTACCACGGGATGGGGCAGTTTCTGTTCGTTGTCGTTCAGATACTGCTGTACAAAATGGGCAACATAGTCGCTGACACATACGAAGGCGGTAGGCCAGCTGCTCAGACCGTCCAGATAGGCATAGATCTCTTTCTCATAGGAAAAAACGCCCATGTTGTCAATAAAGCAATATTCCGGACGGATGGGCAGTTTGTATCTGTCCATGCTCTCGCGGTAGCCAAGATACCGTTCTTTGTTGGTCTGCGCATAACTGATGTCACCGATAAAACCGATTTCTTTATGTCCTTCCAGTATCACGGATTCTGTGATCTCCGCCTCGGTACGGTATCCTTCGATCAAAAGCAGGTCGCCGTGTAATTTCCGGTCCGTCAGGGTTGGGATGGTGTCCAGAAACACTTTAGGCAGCGGAAGATCGTTGACCATACCCAGGATGACAGGGTCATATACGTTCATTACGGCAATGCCGGACAGGGTGGTGCCGAACAGAATGGACGGCAGCACGAAATCTTTCGTAAAGGTGGAGGGCACATAGATATACAGGAGATTGATGTTATATTCGGCAAGCTCCTGTGCCATACGATGTATGATGCCGGTCCAGAAGAAGGAAGACTCCGGTCTGGATACGACAAGAGCCACAGTCCGTTCTTCCTGTGCGGTCGATGCCTGGGCACTCGCCTGTGCCTGATAGGGAAGCTTCGTATAGCCTAATTCGCGTGCCTTATTAAAAATCGTCTCCCGAAGGGAGTCCGATACGCCGGATTGGTTATTAAATGCTTTGCTGACGGTGACTCGGGATATGTTGAGTGCATCAGCGATATCTTTCATCGTGATCTTTTCCATAGTAAAGTAAACTCCCATTATGTTCAGCCTGCCGCTCGGCGGGCCGCATGGCCATCCATGCCGTGAAAGTCGAAGACTTTCATAGCAATTCCTGTTGCAGTCTGTTGATCGGGGTCCAATATAAGAAGGATTGACCGCAATCTTATCATGGTCTAGTATAGCACATTTTTTAGAAAAAAACAACGAATGTGTTTACAAATGTTAATAAAAGTAGTGCCTGAAACAAGAAAAGTGCATATATAACTATGAAATTCGACGTGTTCTCAGAAAAAGCGCACTATATTTTGCGCAAAAAAGGGAGATATATTTGTTAACATGTTGAAAATGAGGTGTAAACTTAATATTTGTAAAGTTTTGAGATGCGTAAAAAACCAAAATATGACGCGTCAACAAAAAGGTGCACAATAAAAATGCAAATTTGAAAAAATTAATAACAAATTCGCCTGTTTGTGTTGACATTGTAGTTAATAAGTGTTAATTTGTTGTTAACAAAAATAAATAAAATATAAACAAAGGAGGTAAAAGGAATGGAAATGAAAAAAACGCTTGCCGGAGGAAAGACACCGTCTGTAAAACCCCGGAAAAAGCGCTGGTCCAAGGATGACACGGAATTGTTCCTGCTATCGCTGCCGACATTGCTGTGGTTTCTGATCTTTTCGTATCTGCCCATGTTCGGTATCATCATAGCATTCAAGGTATACAAACTGTCGCCCGGCGGACACGGTTTCATTTACAACCTGCTGCACAGTGAATGGGCTGGAATCGGTAACTTTAAGTATTTCTTCACATCCAACTCGTTTTCGATGCTGCTGCGGAACACGATCCTGTACAACATCGCGTTCATCATCATCAGCGCGAGCGTTGCAGTGGGAGGCGCATTGATGCTGAGCAACATGCGCAACAAACGGGGGTCGAAGGTATATCAGACGATGATGTTTCTGCCTTATTTCATGTCATGGGTTGTGATCAGCTACTTCGTTTACGCGCTGTTGACACCGGAGAGAGGCTACATCAACGGCATTATCAGAACGCTGGGCGGCGAAGGGGTCATGTGGTATCAGGAGCCGAAGTACTGGCCTTTCATTATCGTTTTCCTCAATACCTGGAAGGGTATGGGATATGGTATGGTGCTTTATCTGGCGAGTATCACCGGCATCGATCCGTCGCTCTATGAGGCGGCCGTGATGGACGGAGCCACCAAGGCGCAACAGGCAAGACATATTACGCTGCCCGCGATCAAGCCGGTCTTCATCATGATGCTGATCTTAGACTGCGGTAAGATCTTCAACTCGGATTTCGGTCTGTTCTTTCAGGTGACGGGACAGCTGCCGGCATCCCTGTATACGACGGCGTCAACCTTTGACACGTTCATCTACCAGGCGATCCAGTCCTCATCGCCAATCGGCCAGACGGCGGCGGCGTCGTTCTTCCAGGCAATCTGCAGCTGCGGTACGATCCTTCTGGCTAACTGGATCGTGAGTAAGATTGACAACGAGAACAGGATCATATAGGAGGAGGTGCACAAAGTGGCAAAACAAGAAAAAAGCGGACAGTCTCTGAACCAGATCAAGACATCCACCAATGTAATATTCAATGTGATCTTTCTGGTGCTGGCGGTGATGTGTATAATCCCATTGCTGTTTGTATTTTCCATCTCCATCACGGATGAGGAATCGATACGGGCCAACGGCTATCAGCTGATCCCACAGGCGCTTTCGGCTTCGGCGTATCAGTTTCTGTGGAATGAGCGCATGACGATCCTGCGGGCGGCCTTCATGTCCGTGCTGGTGACGGTCGTAGGTACGATCATCTCGATCGGACTCAATACTTCCATGGGATATGTGGTCTCCAGAAGGAACTTTAAGTTAAAGACGATCTATACGTGGCTGATCTTTATTCCGATGGTGTTCAACGGCGGTATGCTGGCAAGCTACGTGGTGGTAAATAATATCCTGGGATTGAACAACAGTATCTGGGCGTTGATCCTGCCTCTGGCCTGCTCAGCGTTCAGTGTGACGATCTGCCGTACGTTCTTTCGGACGACAGTGCCGGATTCCATTATCGAATCCGCCAAGATTGACGGTGCGGGACAGTTCCGTATCTGGTCACAGATCGTGCTGCCAATCTCCAAACCGGTCATGGCGACGATCGGTATGTTTGCGGCTTTCGGTTACTGGAACGACTGGTTCCAGGCATCCCTGTACATACAGGATACGAAGAAGCAGACTTTGCAGTCATTGTTGAATAATATGCAGAAGAACATTGAGTACATCGCCAACAATCCGTACGGCGGACTTTCTTTACAGCAGTATAAGTTATCCATGCCGACAGAGAGTGTGAGAATGGCGATCGCGATCGTGATCATCGTGCCGATCGCATGTACCTATCCATTCTTCCAGAAGTACTTTATTTCTGGTCTGACGATCGGGTCAGTGAAGGAATAAGGGGAAGAAGCGAGTTGGTAACAATTAACAGTTCAATATAACAAGGAGGAAGAACATGAGATTGAAGAAAGTTTTAGCGGCAGGAATTGCGGCGGCAATGACGGCAGGAATGCTTGCCGGATGCGGAAACGGCGGCAGTGAGAACACGTCAGGCGCCACAACGAGTGGGGAAGGGCAAAATGAAGCTGACACGGGCACGGAATCTGCGGCAGCGTCAAGCGACGAGATCGTCAACTTGAAGTGGGTGACCATCGGAAACGGCATGCCCACCAATTATGACTCGTGGGTAGCTAAGGTAAATGAATATGTGGGCGAGAAGATCGGTGTCAACATCGAGATGGAAGTTATTCCCTGGGGTGACTGGGATAAGAGACGTAACATCATCGTCAGCACCAATGAGCCCTATGATATTATCTTCGGTAATGGTAATAACTATATCGCAGACATCAACCTGGGTGCTTACTATGACATCACAGACATGTTAGCGGACAATATGCCGGGATTGATGGAACTTATGCCTGAGAAATACTGGGACGGCGTGAAGGTTAAGGACAGGATCTATGGGGTTCCTACTTATAAGGACAGCTCGATCTCCAACTATGCGGTGTGGGATAAGGAACTGGTGGATGAGTACAGTCTGGATCTCGCTTCTTTGACAGAGATCGAATCTCTGACGGAGACCTTCGAGACACTTAAGGCAGATAAGAACGATTATCCGGTTTATGTGAAGAACGACGGTGTGTATTATATCTTCGACGTTTATGATCAGATCGGTGCCGGCACTCAGATCCTGGGCGTACGTTATGATGATCAGGATGCGAGAGTATGCTTCACGCTGGAGGAGCCTGATGTTTATTCGGCGCTGGAGACATTACATGACTGGTATCAGAAGGGTATCATCAACCCGGATGCATCTACACTGTCTGAGGCCCGTGTTTACAATATGTGGCGTGTGGCACAGGGCTGGGAGTCTGCAGGTATTACGGCCTGGGGACCGCAGATGGGCAAGGATGTAGTGGTACAGAAGATCGGTGATACGATCCTTTCCAACGAGACGGTAAGAGGTTCTTTGAATATGGTATCCATCAACACAAAATATCCGGAGAAATGTCTGCAGTTCCTGGATATGGTAAATACGGACACGAAGCTGCGTGATATGTACTTCTACGGTGAAGAAGGCGTGAACTTCGAGTATAATGCGGACGGCAAGGCGCACAAGATCAACAATGAGTGGGCGATGGCAGGATACACCCAGGGAAGTTTCTTTACCGTGACCCAGGAGGATACGGACGAGTATAACCAGTGGGAAGAGGTTAAGGCGCTCAACGAGGCGGCGGTATCTTCCGTGATGATGGGATTCACCTTCGATACGACCGAGGTGGCAGATAAGCTGGCAAACTGCCGCGAGATATGGCTGCGTTACCGCAGTGAGGTAATGACAGGTGTGCAGGATCCGGCAACAGTCATTCCGCAGATCAAGGAAGAATTGATGAAAGCGGGCTGGCAGGATGTGATGGACGCTGCGCAGAAGCAGGTAGATGAATTTGTAGGAAAATAAGAAGTTAATTTGGCAGGTCAGCACAGGTACTGTGCTGACCGCAGCCGCAAATCAGAAAGAGGGTATTGTATAGTGACGAAAATAGTAGGCAGAGAATTACCGAATATTCCGTGGCAGACGCCGGCAGAGGCAGAAAAACTTCCGGTGTGGCGCTACAGGGAAAATCCGATCATAGAGAGATTTGCGACCAAAAATTCCAACAGTATTTTTAACAGTGCAGTGGTTCCCTACGAAGATGGGTACGCGGGCGTGTTCCGTTGCGATAGCAGATCGATCAGCATGGATATTTTTGCCGGATTCAGTAAGGACGGCATACATTGGGATATTTCCGATGAACCGGTCGTGTTCCAGGGGGCGGATCCCGAGATCGCGAAGCGAGACTTCCGCTACGATCCGCGGGTGTGCTTTATAGAGGACAGATATTATGTGACATGGTGCAATGGTTACCGCGGGTATCCTACTATCGGGGTAGGGTATACTTTTGACTTTAAGACTTTCTATCAGCTGGAAAATGCTTTCCTGCCGTTTAACCGCAACGGCGTGCTCTTTCCGAGAAAGATCGCAGGAAAGTATTATATGCTGAGCAGACCCAGTGACAACGGGCATACGCCTTTTGGAGATATTTTCTTAAGCGAGAGTCCGGATCTGAAATACTGGGGCTGTCACCGTCTGGTGATGGAGACGATCAAGGGGGATTATTCTGCCTGGCAGTCTACCAAGATCGGTGCGGGAAGTGTGCCGATCGAGACGGAGGATGGCTGGCTTCTGATCTATCACGGAGTGATCAATACTTGCAACGGCTTCGTGTACCGGATGGGGTGCGCGCTGCTGGATCTGGAGGAGCCGTGGAAGGTGAAGAAACGGACGCGAAATTATATCTTAGGGCCTCACGAGCTGTATGAGTGTGTGGGTGACGTACCCAATGTGGTGTTCCCCTGTGCGGCGCTGAGCGATGCTGCCACGGGACGGATCGCTATCTACTATGGCTGTGCGGACACGGTGACAGGGCTTGCGTTCACGACGGCAGACCGTTTGATGGAGGCTATGGAGTCGGTATAAGGATAAGAAGTTTCGACAGGGGTAAGGCGGCTTATGCAGAGAGTGACGGAGCAGGTTGTGGAATTGGGGGAAGAAAGTTCGACAGAAAGAGGATGATAGGACATGATCAGTACGACAGACAACAGGCCGTATATTAATGTGATCTTCGGTAATTTCTACAGCCCGGCCTATGATGACGAGACTTTTATCGATGAGACGATGGCGCTGATCAAGAGGCTTGGCTTCAACAGTGTAATGTTTGACACCAAGGCCTGGGAGGATTTTAAGGAGCGTTACGAGACAGGGGCGCTCAGCCAGTACGTAAAGATGCAGGAGTATATGGGAAAATCCGCCAGAGCCCATGGGCTTTCCTATAACTTCCTGCTGCTGTACATGAACGGGGACAATCTGTATCCGCATATCCGGTATAGTCCACCCATCTATGGGGAGGAGACGGTATATGCGGATGGCAGACCCGGTAAGTGGTATAAATACTGGTCCGAAAAGGCGAGAAGATCTATGCAGGAACATGTGGAGCGCATTATGGACCGCTACGGTGAAGGCTGTGAGCGTTGTCTGGTGACACGGGAAGGAAAGACGGAAGAGGTCATTCCCATGTGCAGCATGTGGGATCCGATCGCAGCGGGCAGTTTCGATGAAGAAGGGATCCGCCGGTATACTGCTTTCCTGAGAGAGCTTTATGGGGGCGAGATCGCGAAGCTGAACCGGGCTTACGGGATCCAGGCAGACAGTTTCGAGCAGCTGCGTCCGGAGACGTATTGGTTTGCTCTGCGTTACGCAGGACTCGAAGGAGAAAAGAGCCCATTCGAGGAAGAGGATGTGAGGAAGCGGACCCCGCGGTTCCAGATATTTCGGGACAATGCGCTTTGGAAGGCGCGGGAACTTGTGCTTTATTTTGAGGCGATGAGTAAGGCGCTGAAGGAGAAGAATCCGCAGCTGTTCCTTTGTCCGGATATGACGCAGTGGGGATATTTCCTGAATATCTATGGGCGGCAGCAGGTGGACGGAGACAATGAGTATAGTGACTTGTGGGATACGTCTCTTAGAGGGATAGATCTCTACGCACTGGCTCCTCACGTGGATTCTTGCCACTTTATCACGGTTCCGGTCACGCCGGACGGTTACCCGGACGCATACGTGGTCTCCTGTCAGCACAGCATGATGCGGGTCATGAACGAGGGCAGGCCGATGGTGGGCGGTATCTACTGGGGACGGTACATCTACCATGATATCTATGCCTTTCTGACGCCGGCGGAGATGATCGGCACCATGACGGCCTGCGGTATGGACGGTTATACCTGCTATGGTATGAACGGTCTGGACGACGGTGGGGTCTTAAACAGGATGGAGACGGATTTCCTGGAATCGCTGGCGGCGGGCAACTGCTGGTGTGCGGATGTGATTGCCCGGAGAAAAGGGATACGCCGGAAAGAGATCGCCCTGCTGTTTCCGTCGGAGATGGCGCTTGTAGAGCCCTTCGAGGTGGGAAACAATAAGATCAGGCGCCTGGACCTGCTGGGGTGGTATCGTCTCTGTTGCGATCTGGGATACCAGGTGGATGTGATCAGCAGCCATGAGATCGAGAAAGGGATGCTTTCAGAGTACAGGATTCTGATCGTGCCGGCCAACGATTGTTACGGCATATTGGATAAAGAGGAGAGCGAGGAACGGATCAAAGCATGGGTTAAAGCGGGCGGCGTGCTGCTGCACGGGCCATATGACATGCTTGTCAGATCTTGTTTCGGCATCGTTGGAGAACCTTGTGAGAAAATGCCTTACCGTTATGGTAAAACAATCATCCCACAAGGGGAGAGTTTTTGTAGATATCATGATGGAATAGTGGTTTCGGAGTATGTGGATGGGAGCTGCTGCGTGGCAGAGTATACGAAGGATAAGCTGAATGATCTGTCGGAAATAAGGTGCGAAGAAGGAGTGCCGGAGTGGACAGAAGGACAGTTAGCGGCATCCGGGGAGGGATACCGTGGAACGGTGTTCTCCTTCGGTGTGGAGATCGGGGCTTCCTACGCGGCTAAGAATATCCCTCATGTGCCTTACGAGCAGGGGAACAGGGAGATGTATCCCATCATTCAGTCGAAGACCACGCTGGTGAAGGATATTCTGGAACGGTATCTGACACCGGCAAGCGGTATCAGCGAGCGAGGGATCGAGACGGGCGTGTTTGAGAACGGCATGGTGATCGTAAACCATCGCTCTACCGCCTGGGAACTTCCGGAGACATATAAGACGGAATGTTATCAGACGCCTGTAGCGCGCACCGCGGACGACAGGGGGATCCTGCCGGGACACAGTGCCGTGTGGGTGAGTAATATCGAATAATAATCTGCCGAGAGGGCAGACAAGGAGGCAGCTATGCATTTTTTAGACAAAAGGGTCAATGTCATTTGTGAAGAGTTGAAGAAGTTAAAAGTAAAGCAGAAGTTTACGATCGATGACTGGAAATACAAAGAGGGCAACTATATACATCCGGAGGATGCGGAGAAAGATCTGACACCATGGGAGAGTTTTGACTGCCAGAATATGCACTGGTATGGGAAAGACCGTCACTATTGGTTCAAGACGGTCTATCGTGTGCCAAAGGAGCTTGACGGCAAGCGGATGTGGATGAATGTACGTACGCAGATCGACGAGTGGGATGACGCGAAGAACCCGCAGTTTTTACTTTTTGTAAACGGTGAGGTGGTACAGGGCATCGATATGAACCATCGGGATGTGTTCCTCAGACTTAAGGCTAGGGCCGGGGAGGAGCTGACGCTGGAATTGCAGGCCTATACAGGCATTCTGCACACGGAATTTAATCTGATCGTGGAGATGCAGGAGATCGATCATGAGATCGAGAAGCTGTATTACGATCTGTGGGTACCGCTCGCCGCCTTTTCCAGAATGGAGGAGGACGATAAGAACCGCAGGGATATCGAGACGATACTGAATGAGACGGTGAACTTCTTAGATCTGCGCACACCTTACTCGGAGGATTTCTACAGGACGCTGAAGGAGGCGTCCGACTATATCGACCAGGCATTGTACACGGATATGGGCGGTTACAAGGATGTGATCGCGACTTGTATCGGTCACACGCACATCGATGTGGCGTGGTGGTGGACTGTGGAGCAGACACGGGAGAAGGTAGGACGCAGCTTTGCAACGGTGTTAAAGCTGATGGAGGAATACCCGAATTATAAGTTCATGTCCAGCCAGCCGCAGCTGTACGCGTTCCTGAAGGAGCGTTACCCGGAGCTGTATGCGAAGGCGAAGGAGCGCATCGAGGAGAAGCGCTGGGAGCCGGAAGGCGGCATGTGGCTGGAGGCCGACTGTAACCTGACTTCAGGGGAATCGTTGGTCAGACAGTTCATGCACGGAAAGCGTTTCTTTAAGGAAGAGTTTGGTGTAGACAACAGGATCTTATGGTTACCGGATGTGTTTGGTTATTCGGGGGCGCTTCCGCAGATCATGAAAAAGTGCGGCATCGATTATTTCATGACTACGAAGCTGGCGTGGAACCAGTTTAACAAGATTCCTTATGACACCATGCGTTGGCGCGGTATCGATGGCTCGGAAGTGTTGACGCACCTGATCACGACTTTGGGTGTGAGCCAGCCGATCAAGGATTTCTTCACAACCTATAACGGGATGCTGCACCCGGATGCCATCATGGGCGGCTGGATGCGTTACCAGAATAAGGATATCAACAATGACATCCTCATTTCCTACGGCTATGGAGACGGCGGCGGCGGCCCAACCAGGGAGATGTTGGAGACTTCCCTGCGTATGGAAAAGGGAGTAAAGGGTATTCCCACAGTACGGCAGGAGTTCGCGCGCACCTACTTTGAGGAACTGGAAGAACGGGTCAAGGATAATAGACGACTTCCGGTATGGGAGGGCGAGTTCTACTTTGAGTATCACAGAGGAACGCTGACTTCCATGGCCCGTAATAAACGTTCTAACCGCAAGTCGGAGCTTGGCCTGATGGATCTGGAACTGTTGAGCGTTTTGAGCAGACAGACACAGGCGTATCCGGCCAAAGAACTGGACGCCATGTGGAAACTGGTGTTACTGAATCAGTTCCATGATATCCTGCCGGGTTCTTCGATCCATGAAGTGTATGAGGTGACGAAGGAAGAATATGGCCGTTTGGCAGAGCAGCTTGCGGATATGAGCGGGCAGCGAAGAAGAGCCATTGCCGGAGAGGGTGAGGCTGTTACGGTATTTAACACCATCGGCAGAGTGCGGGACGATGTGGTATGCCTGGGTGACTTTGAGGCGGAGGCGCTGACGGATGAGAACGGGGACGTGTATCCGGTACAGAAGACGGAAGCAGGCAATATCGCCTATGTGAAGAATTTGCCTTCCAAAGGGTATAAGACGTTCCGGATTGCCGGAAAGGAAGCGGCAGAACAGGCGGCGGCTGTGAAACCGTTCGCGTTGAACGGGCTCTACGAACTGGAGACGCCTTTTTACCGGATCAGACTGGATGAACAGGGTATGTTTACCGGCATCTATGATAAGGAAAACGAGCGGGAAGTGGTGCAGGAAGGACAGCGTGCCAATCTGTTGCGGATGTACGAAGATAAGCCGATCTACTTCGACAACTGGGATATCGATATCTATTATACGGAGAAATTCTGGGATGTAGATGGTGTAGAACGGATGGAATGGACGGAAATGGGACCGGTACGCGCGGTACTGGAGATCACACGCAAAGCATCTAAGTCTACGATCAGGCAGCAGGTTATCTTCTATGCGTCAAGCCGTAGGATCGAGTTCGTGACAAACGTTGACTGGAAAGAACACCAGACACTCTTAAAAGTGCATTTCCCGGTGGCGGTGCATACGGACGAGGCGGCTTTTGATGTGCAGTTCGGTAACCTGACAAGAAAAACACACCGTAATACGAGCTGGGATGTGGCGCGGTTCGAGAGCTGTGGGCAGAAGTGGATGGATCTGTCGGAAGGACATTATGGCGTATCACTGTTAAATGACTGCAAATACGGACATTCCGTGCAGGATTCCAACATGGCACTGACACTGATCAAGTCCGGGATCGAGCCGAATCCGACGGCGGACCAGGAGGAGCATGTGTTTACGTATGCGATCTATCCTCATGCGGAAGGCTGGCGTGCGGCCGGTACGGTAGATGAGGCTTATAAGCTGAACCAGCCGCTTGCGGCGGAGACCAATGCGGCAGATGCGGATGCATATTCGTTTGCTTCCGTGGATCGGGCTAATGTGGTGCTGGAAACGGTGAAGATGGCAGAGGACGGCAACGGCATCGTACTGCGTATGTATGAGTCGGAGAATGCGCTGACGAAAGTGAAACTGACGGTTAATACGGCATTTGAGAAAGCTTATATATGTAATCTGCTGGAGGAGATCGAGTCGGAAGCGGCAGTGTATGGGAAGGCGATCGAAGTCGTGCTGAAACCGTATGAGGTTGTTACGGTGCTGGTGCGGTAAAAAGAAAAAAGCGCTTCGGAATGGAGGAAAGTATGAGAAAAAAATGGTACGGAACAAAAGTGACTGCTGTGCTTCTGGCTGGTGCGATGACTGCCGGGCTGACAGCATGCGGCGGAACACAAAACGACACTCCGACGGAAGATACGGTCGCGGAGACGGCGGAAGAGACCGGGAGTGATGTGGAAAACGTGGATGGCGCGGAGGACAGCGGCGCAGCAGCCGAGACGGAGAGCGCGTCACAATATGCTGTTACGGAAGAAAACGGTAACAGAGAGCTGACCATGAACAGGCAGCCGGAGGCTTCTTACTGGTTCCCGGCGCAGTTATTGGAGTGGAAGGCCGAGGAAGATGAGGATCTGCGTTTTAATGTGAGCACGGTGCCGCTGGCAAAGAGAGTGGACATAGCAGATTTGGAACCGGTGAACGGTACGCAGAATAAGGATACGCGGAGCATGGCGATCTCCATTATGAACGGCAGTACCAGCGGGAATTCCCCGCATGGACTGAACAAGGCGGAGGTGAATGCGTTCTCTTATTGGCAGTATGTAGATCTGCTGGTGTATTGGGGCGGTTCTTCGGGTGAGGGACTGATCGTGGCTCCTTCCGCGGATGTGGTGGATGCAGGACATAAGAACGGTGTGCCGGTGATCGGTACCGTATTTATGCCTCAGGCAGCTCATGGCGGCAAGATGGAATGGCTGGAAGACCTTTTGCAGAAGGAAGAGGACGGCAGCTACCCGGTAGCGGATAAGTTGATCGAGGTGGCGCATACATACGGGTTTGACGGCTGGTTCATCAATCAGGAGACGGAAGGAACGGACGAAGAGCCCTTGACGGCAGATCATGCGGTGCGGATGCAGGAGTTCCTTACTTACTATAAGGCACAGGCGCCGGAGTTGGAGTTGATCTATTATGATTCCATGACGGCGGAAGGAAAGATGGATTGGCAGAATGCCCTGACGGAGAAGAACACCATGTTCCTGCAGACAGAGGAAGGAGAGCCGGTGGCGGATGATATGTTTCTCAATTTCTGGTGGACATCGGAAAAGCTGGCTCCGGAAGAGCTGTTGAAATCGTCGGAAAAGCTGGCACAGGAGAAGGGCATCGATCCATACAGCCTGTATGCGGGCGTGGATCTGCAGAGTAACGGTTACAATACGCAGATCGATTGGCGCCTTTTTGAGAAACCGGAAGGCGGTACCTACACATCACTGGGGCTTTACTGTCCGAGCTGGGCTTATTTCTCCACGGAGATGATCCAGGACTTCTGGAAACAGGAGAACAAGCTGTGGGTGAATGCTAAGGGGGATCCTTCGGCGGAGACGATACCTGCGGATGATACGCAGTGGAGAGGCGTTTCTTCTTACGTGGTGGAGCGTACGGCAGTTACGAGTCTTCCTTTTGTGACGAATTTCTCTACAGGAAACGGATACGGCTTCTATAAGAACGGAGAATTGATCAGCCAGCTGGATTGGAATAACCGGAGTATTTCCGATATTCTGCCGACTTACCGCTATATCATAGAGGACGGTGAAGGCAACGATCTGACGGCGGATCTGGATGTGGGCGATGCGTGGTACGGCGGTACCAGCCTGATCCTGCGGGGTTCCATGAAGGCGGGTGCGGAGTCGGTGATCCGGCTGTACAGCGCTGGGCTTCCGGCAACGGAACAGATGGCGTTTACCACCACGGTCAAGGCGAGAGGCGGAGAGGTCGCGGTGGATGCGGTGCTGACTACGGATGACGGCAGCGAGACGGTATTGGAAGGCGACCAGAAGGCGCAGGAAGAGTGGACTACGATCACCTACGATGCGTCTGCAGTAGCCGGAAAGACGATTCGGGAGATTTCCTACCGCCTGCGGTCGGATGTAGATGTGAACGGACTGCAGCTTCGATTCGGTAATATCACGATGGCGGAGGCAGGTCAGGAAGAGAATGCTTCCGTGAGCAATGTGCAGGTGCTGGACAGCGAGTTTGATGAGGACGGCATGTATGCAGGTGTACGGCTGGCATGGGATACGGACGCAGAGACGGATTACTATGAAGTATACCGGATCAATCAGGATCAGACGAAGTCGCTGGTCGGGGTGTCTAACACCACAAGCTTCTATATTAATACTCTGCCGCGTACGGATGAGACGAACCAGTCTGTCTTTGCGATAGTACCGGTGAATGCACTGCTGGAAGAAGGCGGTGGGGCGGAAGTTATGATGGAGTGGCCGGACAACAGTCTGCCTAAGGCGGCTTTTGCGGCAGATGTGACACTGGTTGCACCGGGCGAGACGGTGACCTTTAGCAGTCTCTGTTCCCAAAACACAGAAAAAGTGACCTGGACGATCGCGGGATCGGATACGGAGAGCGCGGAGGGCGAGCAGGTGTCCGTCGCCTATCCGGAAGAGGGTATCTACGATGTATCGATCACGGCGGAAAATGCGTCGGGAACCGCGGAGGTTACGCAGGAAGGTTATGTCATCGTGACCAATAACGCGTCTGAGGGGCTTGTACTTCTTTCGCAGGGAGCCGGTACGGAAGCGGACACATATGTCAATGAGAATGAGGCACCGGAGTTTGCAGTAGACGGTGATGTGACGAAGAAATGGTGTGCGACGGGAAGTGCACCGCATGAGATCACGCTGGATCTGGGTTCGGTGAAGATGGTCAGCGCAGTTGATGTTTACCATGCGGAAGCCGGCGGAGAAGGCGCGGATATGAATACGAAGTCCTACGCAATCTATGTCAGCGAGGATGGCGCAGCCTTTGAGGAAGTGCGCAGCGTGACGAGAAATACGGCGGGCACGACCCATGATGCTTTTGCGCCGGTGGCGGCCCAGTACGTGAAACTGGTGATCAATAAGCCTACCCAGGGCAGCGACAGCGCAGCACGTATCTATGAGGTAGAGGTTTATGGACTGGAAGAGCCGTTGGAGTAAGAATTTGTAGACGAAAACGGGATCGTACTGTATTCCAACAATATCCGCTGGGACAATGTCCCGGCGGCAGCCGAGCTGCAGCGCTGCGAAAAAGCTGGCGGTCCAGTATCCGCAATCCGTGATCGGGGAATTGTGCGGGCATGAGCCGGAGCGGATCGATGCCAAGATGCCCTTTGGCGCGGTGCAGACGGGGATGTATGCGGCAGAATGACAGAAAGTAAGAAGGTAAGAAGTATAAAAGGGATTATTATAGAAAGTTATACGAGGAAGTGTAGGAAAGGAAGGGGCTGTACAGGAAAATGGCAGTTTTGAAATTGAAACCCGCCTGCAAAGATTATCTCTGGGGCGGAACGCGATTGATGAGTGAGTTTGGCAAGGAATATACGGGAGACAGGCTGGCGGAGACGTGGGAACTGTCCTGTCACCCGGACGGCCCCAGTATCGTGGAGAATGGGGCATATGCGGGGAGCACCTTGAACGAATACATTCTGATGGAAGGTAAGAAGGTGACGGGAACGAAGAGCTGTCAGTATGAGCAGTTTCCGATTCTGATCAAATTTATCGACGCCAGGGAGGATCTTTCGATCCAGGTACATCCGAGCGACAGCTTTGCACTGGAGAATGAAGGACAGTACGGCAAGACGGAAATGTGGTACATCGTAGACTGCGAGGAAGGCGCCAGTCTGTATTATGGGTTTTCGAGAGAGGTATCTGCGGAAGAGTTTGCGCAGCGGATCGAGAATAAAACGCTTCTGGAGGTGCTGAATAAGGTAGAGGTACAGAAGGGTGACGTGCTTTTTATCGAGCCGGGGACTATCCATGCCATCGGGGCAGGTAACCTGATCGCTGAGATCCAGCAGAATTCTAATGTGACCTATCGGGTGTATGATTATGGAAGAAAAGGACCGGATGGAAGGGAGCGTGACCTGCATATCGAGAAGGCACTGCAGGTGACCAATCGGGTTCCGATTCTTAAGCGGAAGTCCTTTGAGCCGCATATCGTATCCTGTGATTATTTTACGGTAGACAAGATCGTGCTGGACGGGCAGTTTGTGAAGCGGATCTTCGGTGAGACGGATAAGACATCCTTTGCCAGCCTCTTAGTGCTGGACGGAGAAGGAGAAGTCCGCGCAGGGGAGGAACAAGTGACTTTTGGCAAGGGTGACAGCGTGTTGATCACGGCGGATACAGGGGAGTATGAGCTGGAAGGAAGTTTTGAAGCGCTGCTGACGACGGTATAGAATATTTTTCCGAATACGGAAGTCGGGTTGGATGCTTTTTGAAGCGTCCAACCGCACAGGTAGAAAATTTTCACCTGCGGGTTGACGAAGCCCGGTTTGAGATGCAAAATGATAGAGTGGATTCCTGCATGGAAGCGATGTGGTGGCGGGGATCTGCGCTGTCATTTTTTATTGTGTAGGATCAGAGTATGCTAAAGCGACTAGTACTCCGTACTGAAAACCCTTGTGCAAATATTTCGGTCTATTTTCCCGATTGCACAAGCCCAGAATACTCAACGTAGCCCGCTACGCCTCCGTTTCTGAACTTGTACACTCGAAAAAATATCCTCGAAAATTTGCACAGGAACTTCAAGTACGGAGTACTAGCTGCAGACGAAGAATACTACAGGCAGACAGAAATATTTATGACATGAATGTCAGAAGGAGAAAAGGTTGAATAAATTCTCTGATGAGCAATTTATTCAACCAAGAATTTGTGCCGAAGTGTCACAAATTCTATTGATCGCAGAGCAGAATCTGAAATTCTGCTCGCGTCCTCAGCGTAAAACGCTTCGGAATGGAGGAAAACATGAATACAGCAACAGAATTACGGAATAAATTGCGGAGCATCGACCATAAGGGATATCCCGCTTACAAAGACTTGAAGGGGCAATACAATTTCGGGGATTATGTGCTCTCTATCGACCATGTGCAGGGTGATCCTTTCGCCGCCCCGTCCAGGCTTTCGGTGCGGGTGGAGAAGACGAAGGCCGGTTTCCCGACAGAATACTATGATACGAAGGCCAAACGGATCACCTTGCAGGATCATTTGACGAGGCTGTTTGGCAGGCAGGTGGCAGGCGGCAGCTTTCAGGCCAAAGGATCCGGGAAGAGCGGCCTGCTGTCAGTGTCGAGGTGCGGGCAGCAGGTGCTGGAGCGTACGGCAATGCGGGTACAGGACGGTAATCTGATCCTGCGGTTTGAGGCGGGCTTTCCGGCCAACGGGCGCACGATCAATGCGAGAGAACTGGAAAAGATGTTGTTTGACATTCTGCCCGACTGTGTGCGCAAGAGCCTCTATTATGTAAAGATTGATAAGGAGAAGCTGCGGCAGGCGATCTGCCTGTGCGAAGACCAACAGTATATCAGGCAATGCCTGGAGGAACGGAAACTTTGTGCTTTTATCGCGGACGGAGCGATCCTGCCTCGGGAGAGCGGTGTGTCGGAGCGGCCGATGAAGAATGGGGTAGCGTTCCGGTCGCCGGAGTCGCTGCGGATCACCTTAAACCTGCCCAACCAAGGGACGGTGAGCGGCATGGGGATTCCTCAGGGCATTACGCTTTTTGTGGGCGGCGGCTACCACGGCAAGTCAACGATCCTGCAGGCATTGCAGAACGGCGTCTATGATCATATTGCGGGGGATGGCAGAGAACTTGTCATTACGGACGCTTCAGCCTTTAAACTGCGGGCGGAAGACGGCCGGAGTGTGGCCGGGGTGGATATCTCTCCCTTTATCAAAAATCTGCCGAATAAAAAGGACACAGTACATTTCTCCACAGAAGACGCAAGTGGCAGTACGTCCCAGGCGGCCAATCTGATGGAGGCGCTGGAGAGCGGCAGCAGCCTGATCCTCATCGACGAGGATACGTCGGCCACCAACTTTATGGTGCGGGATGATCTGATGGCACAGGTGATCACACCGGGCGAGGAGCCGATCACACCTTTTATTAACCGGATACGGGGCATGTATGAAGATCTCGGTGTATCTTCCATCATTGTGGCGGGCAGCTCCGGGGCATTCTTCCATAAGGCGGATACGATCATACAGATGAAGGAATATGTGCCTGTTGATATCACAAAGAAGGCCAAAGATGCGGCGGCGGCTTATAAGGACAGACGTGTGAGTACGGGCGCAGACAAAGAGCGCGTGTTGACAGGAGGAGAGCTTGAGACAGACAAGGCAGAGTTTCCGGCATTTAACAGAAAACGCTGTCCGGGGCCGGATATGGCGCTGCGCAAGGAAGACCGGATCAAGATGAAGGCCATGGGAACGAGCGAACTTTCTATCTGTAAGGAGAATGTGGAACTGCGTTACTTAGAACAGTTGAAGGATCAGGAGCAGAGCATGGCACTGGCTTATGCTCTGAAATACGCTGAGCTTAAGATGATGGACGGCAGGAAGGATCTGCGGCAGATCGGGGATCTCCTGGAAGAGCAGCTGGACAAAAGCGGCCTGGAAAGCCTGTTTGAGAGAGGGGATGTTTCCTCCCAGCTGGCAAGGCCGAGAAAGCAGGAGATCATGGCGTGTATTAACCGCTATCGGAAATTAAAGATATAAGAAGCTAATGGAGGAAAATGTCAACCAAACAGATGAATGGGTTGGCAATCAGAAAGACAGATGGTATGATAACAGCGATCATGAATAAGAGCGGATGGTTTTGGGAGGGTGAGAATGAGGACTGGAGCAGATACAAGGGCAAAGGACATGCGACCGGGGAATGTCGCGCGCGGAAGGACCTATGATATGGCGTACATTGGTATATTTGCAGTGGTGATCGCGGTCTGTTCCTGGATTTCAATCCCGGCGGCTGTTCCGTTTACCCTGCAGACGTTCGCGGTATTCCTGGCAGTAATCCTACTGGGAGGCAAAAGAGGGACGATGGCGGTGCTCGTCTATATTCTGCTGGGAGCGATGGGGATTCCGGTATTTGCCGGTTTCAGGGGCGGCATCGGCGTTCTTTTCAATAATACGGGCGGCTATATCGTCGGGTTTCTCTGCTCGACGCTGATCATGTGGGCGGCGGAAAGCCTGCCTGGCAGAAAACTCTACGTACAGGCGGTATCCATGATCCTGGGACTGGCGGCCTGCTACGCGGTCGGGACGGCGTGGTTCATGCTTGTCTATATTAGAAGTACCGGTGCGGTGGGCGTGATGACAGTGCTCGGATGGTGCGTGATCCCGTTCCTCATCCCGGATATGGTGAAGATCATGCTGGCGCTGATGCTTGGCAATGTGCTGCGTAAACCGCTGGCAGGGATCATCTCGTGAGGATTTGTTTCATAAGTGGTAATGAAGCGCTTTTCAATCAACGGAAGAGCGCTTTTTCTTTTCGTTTTTCTATATCAAAAAAAGGGCGTTTCACATCATTTTTCAGGGATGGGGAGAGAGAAAAGGAAAGATTGTGGTATACTGTTTTCAAACATTGCGAAAGCGGTGGACATGGGGGTGTGGGTTTGCAGATCGTAATATGTGATGACGAAAGGAAGATGCAGGAAATTCTGCGTAATAAGATTGAGAAGATCTGTCGGGAGACGGGTATGGAACATCAGATCCAGTGCTGCTCTTCGGGAGAGGAGGTTCTGGCAGCGAAGGATGCGCCGGATCTTCTTTTTCTCGATATCCAGATGCCGGACAGGGATGGCATGGACGTGGCTCAGGAGCTGCGGCGCAGACGTTGGGGCACGATCCTTATATTTGTGACAGCACTGTCAGAATATGTTTATGACGCCTTTGACGTGGGGGCTTTTCACTATCTTGTGAAGCCTTTTACGGACGCGAAACTTTCCCAGGTATTTGAGAAGGCGGTGGAGGAATATGAGAAACAAAGCCGGCCCGGAACAGTGCAGGGGGAAGGAAGGTGTCCGCCGAAAATGCTCCTGATCAGACAGGGAGCCGTTTCCTTTGCGGTGCCGGTGGACAGTATCATCTATGCGGAAGTGTTTAACCGCAAAATCACGCTGCATACATTGGATGGCGATAAGGAATATTACGGGAAACTGACAGAGTTGTCAGAACAGGTCGGAGAGGGATTCTACAGGACACACCGTGCTTATCTGGTGAACCTGGCTTATGTGGAGAAATATGATGCGACGACGATCTGGCTGGAACAGGGTAAGGCATTGGTGTCGAAGAAGCAGTTTGCCGGATTTGTGAAACAGTATATGCGTTATATCAGCAGGAGAGGGGCGGCGGGATGGATCCGTTAGAACCATATTATGTGATTGTCAGTCATAGCTATCGGATGGCGCTCACGATGTTCGATGCATATTGCTATGTGCTCTGGGTGAAACCGGCTATGACGGTACAGAAGAGACTGTGGTGGATCGGGGCGGTTTACGTGACAGTCATGTCGATCTTGGGATGGATGCCTTGGTATATTCCGAATATTCTGGCATATGGCCTGGGGGCACTGGCGGCTTTCTTTGTCATGTGTCTGTTAGACAGAACGGATTTCGGGCAGAAGATATTTCTGGCAGTCACTTTTTTCTGTATGCACTGGCAGGTGGGGAATATTGTAGGGGATGTGTCGGACTGGTCTTACAGGATATGGACGTCCGGACTTTTAAGCTTGAAAGGGCATACCTATCTGGCTTTCTTTTATGAAGCAACGGCAGAGAGTTATACTTTCTGGTTTGCCACCTATGTGGTGAACTGTATTTGTACCCTTCTGCTGAATGCCCTGCTATTGTATGGTGCGATCTGGCTTATGCGGCGGGCTTATGGAAGCGGACAGGAGCGCCTGAACCGGAAGGAACTTTTATTGCTGCTGATTCCTTCTGTGATGGGGGTCTTTGCCTATGGGGTGAAAGAGTTTTACAGGAATGCCTATGAGGCGGAGACGGCCAAAAGTATCTATGATCTGAAAGGGCAGTCGCTGTTGATGATCCTGTACTGTCTGGCCTGTTATCTTACGATCCTGGTCGTGGTCTATGTATTTCGTAAGTGGAAGCAGGAGCAGCAGGCAGACGGGCAGCGCCGGATATTCACGGCACAGATGAAGGATCTGCAGCGACATGTGGAGTCGGTGGAACGGCTCTATTCGGATCTGCGCAGATTCCGTCATGATGTAAACAATCATCTTATGACACTGGAAGAGATGTATAGCAGGGGGGAGTACGAGGCGGCGGGCCGATATGCGGAAGACATGCGTGAGAAGATGCAGGAGATCTCACCGGATATCCGAAGCGGCAATCCGGTCACGGACGCGGTGCTGTCTGTCAGGAAAAGGGAGATGGAAGAGCAGGGGATTTCTTTCGTGTGTGATTTTCATTATCCGCAGAAGGGAGAACTGAATGCCTTTGATCTCAGCATTATACTGAACAATGCGCTGGCCAACGCCGTGGAAGCGTCAGCCGGGGAGCAGCGCCGGGAGATCGTATTGACTTCCCGCCGGGTGAAGAATATGTACATTATCGAGACGGCAAACGTATTCAGCGGCAGTCTGCGTGTGGAGGAGCCAAATGGGCTGCCGCTTACCACCAAAACGGAGGAAGGGCACGGTTATGGTCTTTCTGCTATCCGTCATGTGGCGAAGACCTATTATGGGGATGTGGAGATCGGTGTGGAGGAATATCGGGGCGCAAGGTGCTGTGTGCTGCGAGTGATGCTGCAGATCAGGTAGCATTTCGTTCACATCAACATAAGGGCGCTTCGCAACATCGCTCTTGTATGAGACGGGATGAGCGCCGAAATATAGAATGTAGGCAGTCTTTGTAAGGCCAAAAGCGAGAAGCCGTTCTCTGAAAGTCTTGCATGGATTGTGCATTTGTGACCAATGCGGTAGATTAATGAAGTCAGTCAAAAGGAGGATACAGCGATGAGAGTAAGCGGAGTAGGCGGCGGTTCGGATATGCAGACCAAAGGAGCGGGGATGTCTCCGGGCATGGGCGAACCGATGGATGAGGTCGGCAAGGGCCTGCAGCGGCAGATCGAGGAGCTGCAGCGGCAGATGAAGGAACTGTCGGCCAATCAGGAAATGACGCCGGATATGAAGATGAAGAAACGACAGGAATTGCAGAAGCAGATCAGCGAACTGCAGATACAGCTTCGGCAGCACCAGATGGAAGTCAAGCGTGAAGAAGCCAAGAAGAAGGAAGAGAAGGCTTCCGGTGATGATGTTCTCAATCCGACCAAAGGTATGGAACAGAAGCAGAGTCGGAGCGCCGGGCTTTCGGCAGGCAGTATGGAAGCGATGATCTCGGCAGACACCTCGATGAAACAGGCAGGAATACATGGCAGTACGGCAGCGCATGCGCAAAACCGGGCCGGTATTCTGGAGGCGGAGATCAAACAGGATAAGGGCGGTCCGGGGGATGCAACGGCGGCGAAGGAAGAAGAGTTGGCTGAGACGAAGGCGCTGGCTGATAAGGCCACGTCATCTCAGATGGAATCCCTGGCAAAGGCCAATGAGATTATGCAGGACGCTTCGGAGGCCAAGAAGGACAGCGACCGGAAAGAGGAAGCGGACAAAACAAGCGGTGAGGCAGAAGAGCAGGGTAGGTATGACGCAGCGGATGGTGCGGCGCCGGGAATATCTGACGACAGACTGCTTCAGGAAACAAATGGTGAAAAGGAGCAGCCAGTCGGCGCACAGGCACCATCAGAACAGGAGCAGAGAAGGAATCTGTATCATCCGGTGGATGTGAGGATCTGATCTGCACAATAGTACCCTCGATAGTTTTTCTGAATGGTTTGCAGATTGCGAATAATGTCAGTTAAATCGGTATACGGCGTCTGCCATTTTATGTTTCTCCTGATGACTGTTGGAAAACGCTGGTACTTTATGAAGTTTTTACGAATTCAGTACCGTTGCGTTTGGAACCGAGCGAAAGCGTGTCTGAAGGAGAACTATAAAATGGCAGGCGTGTTTAGTTTTAATAAACTATATTTGTAGTGAAATGTAAAATCGATAGCCGTAGCGGAAGTGTCTAAAACATTTTACCTTTGGGGAATTTTGTAGTAGGATAGATATGAGAATTGAGATAATAAAGAGCGAGGAAGCAAAAGGCGCAGATGGCGCCGGAATCAGTGTGGGATCATGAAGAAGACAAAAACTGGTATTTTCAGCAATGCAGTACTGAAAAACATTGCATATATAACAATGTTCATCGATCATTTCTTTGCGGTAGTATATTATACGCTGATGCAGCAGCTGCAGACGGCAGGATATGCAGTCGATGATGAGAGAAGAATCTATTCTGCGGGAAGGGCAGTGGGCAGAATATCTTTTATTCTGTTCGCTTATCTTATAGTCGAAGGATTTCTGCATACGAAGAGCAGGAAGGCTTATCTGCTGCGGCTGGGTGTATTCGCCTTTGTGTCGGAGGTCCCTTTTGATCTGGCTTTTTCGGAGGTTCCTTTTGACTGGAAGAGTCAAAATATCTTTTTTACGCTGTTTCTGGGAGTGCTCGTCCTGATGATCTGTGAGTGGGCAGAACGGAAGAATGTTAAGTGGGTGGCTGCGGTGGCTCTCTTGCTGGGGTGTGTGGCGGCATACGCTTTTCAGACGGACTACCGCTTTATGGGGGTACTGTTGATCTTCGCACTATATCAGACCAGAGAGAAGAGCCTGTTCGTCCAGGTGTTGGCGGGAGGCTGCGCAATGTTGTTTGGCACATGGGGTGTCAACTGTCTCCGCTATGCGGATCGTTATACGCTGAACTATCTGTTCCGTTTTTCCATGCGGGAGATGTATGGTCTCTTTGCATTTATCCTGATCGCCCTGTATAATGGTGAAAAGGGCCGTCAGCTGCCGAAGGCGGTCTGCTATGGCTTTTATCCGGTGCATTTGCTGCTGTTGCACTTTGCGACGATGCTGCTTTCGGAGGGGGCGTATTGGAGCATATGACCGATCGCAGGGCAGAAGTTGAAATTTGGCCGGCGCCCTTAGCGTAAAGCGTTTCAGAAGAATGGAGAGAAAGTTGCTATATGACGGCGATGCACGAAGATTCCATGAAAAAGTATATTAAGGCAGTCGGTATCCGCATCATCACGGACGTGAAGGGGTACGGCGTGGCGGTGGCGGCGGTGCTATTGTATGCGGTGGCAGTCAATCTGATATTCCATGCTTTCTGCCCGCTTGTCATTCTGAGTGGGTTTCCCTGTCCTGGATGCGGTGTCAGCAGGGCGACGCTCTGCTTTATGACCGGTAGATGGCAGAGCGCCTGGCAGATGAATCCGGTCATCTTTCCGATCGTGCTGTTTGCAGCGTATTTCTGCCTGTGCCGTTATCTGCTTGGCAGGAAAGTGAAAGGTGCTAAGACAGGCATCGCGGTGATCCTTGTGCTGTTGTTCGTTGTATATTGTCTGCGGATGTACTTCTACTTTCCGGACAGGATTCCGTATGTTTACGAAGAAGAGAACGTGTTGGCACGAATTTTCCCTTTTTACGAACAAATATTACACGAGTACGGAATCTTGTGATAAAATGATGAGATGAAAGAGAAAGTATAAATGAAGTGCGCTGTCTGGCAGAGTCTGGACAAAAGCAGCGCGGAAATGAGGAAGATCATGGCAGATAATGAATTATATCCGGAACAGAAGGAAGAATGGAAAGCAGAACAGACAAAAGAGCAAGGGGAAGACCCTGTAGAGGGCGTGCGGTTTGGTGAACAGCAGGGGTTGTCTGCAGAACATGAAGGGCATAACGAAACTTTCCCGAATGAAGCGGTGCAGCATGACGGCCCTTATGCAAACGGCATGTCACAGAACAATGCAACTTACCCGAATGATACGGCATATCAGAACGGCCGGCCGTATCAGAACGGTGCGGATCCGTATAACGGTTATCAAACCGATCACCAGACGCCGCCGTATTACAACGGCGCCTACTCTGGTGCGGGAGACCGCGGCTACAATGGCGCATACCAGCAATATAACGGCCCGCAGTCTTACCAGAATGTCTATCAGGACAACGGTCGCATGGAACTCGAGGAACCTGTCAAGATCAGTGAATGGATCCTGGCTATGGTGCTGATGATGATTCCCTGCGTGAATATCATTATGATGTTTGTGTGGGCGTTCAGCAGCACGGAGAAGAAGAGCAAATCTAATTTCTTCAAGGCTTATCTGATCTTCTTCGGCATATCCATGGGTGTGCTGCTGCTGATCTGGATCGCGATCGTGTTTTTTGCAATGTTAATGTATTGACATGTTCCGGTGTTGTTCCTATTTCGCTGTCCAGCGTCCGGATGCGCCGCAGGGTAGGATCAGGGATTTGGAGCTGACGGGCAGGCCGATCTCACCGGCTTCCACATGTCCTCCGAACTGCGGGGTGATAACGGTCTGCAGCATATAGGACAACACTGCCGGCTGCAGACCGGTCGTATAAGAATTTATCAGGAAGAAGCGAGCATCTTTCGACAGAATCTGTGCGGTAAGGCGCAGGAAGGGGAAGATGCTTTCTTCTATTTTCCAGATTTCGCCTTTCGGGCCCCGGCCGTAGGAAGGCGGATCCATGATGATGGCGTCGTAGGTATTGCCGCGGCGGATCTCCCGTTCTACGAACTTGACACAGTCGTCTACCAGCCAGCGGATCGGCGCATCCGACAGACCGGAAGCGGCGGCATTTTCCTTTGCCCAGGCGACCATGCCTTTGGAGGCATCCACGTGGGTCACGGCGGCGCCGGCTTTGACGGCGGCCAAGGTAGCGCCGCCGGTGTAAGCGAAGAGGTTCAGGACCTTTAGTGGCTGTCCGCCTTTTGCCTTTTCGTTCGCGCATTTCTTTATAATAGAAGAAAACCAATCCCAGTTTACGGCCTGTTCGGGGAAGAGCCCTGTGTGCTTAAAGCTGAAAGGTTTCAGATGAAAAGTGAGTTCTCTATATTGAATGCTCCATTCCTGGGGCAGCCGGAAGAATTCCCACTCGCCGCCTCCTTTGGAACTTCTGTGATAATGGCCGTTCTTCTGTTTCCAGCGACGGTCCGTGCGCGGTGTGTCCCATAGGACCTGCGGATCGGGGCGCACCAGGATATACTCCCCCCAGCGCTCCAGCTTCTCGCCACCGGAGGTGTCAATTACTTCATAATCTTTCCATGCATCAGCTATCCACATAGCGATCCTCCATTCTTGCCCGGTTACGGTAAACGCTTTTCTGCCCAACGTTCCACAGGGTGGTCTCGGCGCTCTTTACCGCTTCGTTGTTTCTGTATTTATTATGCATAAAAAATTATTTTTCGTAAATAGTAAAAAAGGGCGCAGCGCGCCTATTGTGCAAATAAAAAACACTGTATGACAAATAAAAAGCCGCAAATCCTGTCAAATTATATGTAATATATACAAAACCAGACTGAACAAAATGCGCACTTCTGACAATCTGACAAATATATCCAGAAAAGCTATTGACTTTGGTTGTGCAGGTTGCTATAATCGTAACATCAAGAGAATTCAATCATTTGGATTGTTACTGCAATCGAGCGGGCAAAACCAGATCATATGAATTGACCGACGGGTTGGTTTATATTGTTTGGTTTTTTATTTTGTTATCGAAAGATTCAGCGGATAGGGGAATGAAAAGTGCGTATCGAGAAGGTAATCAATAATAATATTATCCAGGCACGGGATAATAACGGTGTAGAGCTGGTTGTCATGGGAAGAGGCATCGGATTCGGCAAGGGACCGGGCAGTGAAGTGAACAACGCAGCGATCGAGAAGACGTTCCGGCTTGACAACATGGATGATAAAGAGCAGTTTAAGAGATTACTGGCTTCTTTACCCTTAGAGCATATCCGGCTGGCTAACGATATCATTTCGTACGCCAGAGAGAGTCTGAAGATCAGGTTGAATCAGAATGTTTATCTGACGCTGACAGACCATATCAGTTTCGTGATCGACAGATATCGGGCCGGGATGAATTTTGACAATATACTGGCTGACGAAGTCAGGCTGTTTTACCCGTTAGAGTATTCGGTCGGCAGATATGCGCTTGAGATGATCGAGGAGAGGACCGGTTGTCGGCTTGTGGAGGACGAGGCGGCGTCTATCGCGCTTCACATTATCAACGGCGAGACGAATCTTGTTATGGGTGCGGCGTTCCGGATGATCAAGATGATGAGAGAGATGATGGAGATCATCGAGCGGCATATCACCATTCCGGAAGGCAGGAATTACCCGAAGGAAAGGCTGGCCTCCGACTTGAAGCAGCTTGCTAACAGGCTCGTCTCCGAGGAACCCATGAGCGGGCGCAAGGACGATGTGCTGTACAGTTTTGTGCAGGATCATTACAAGGAAGAATACCAGATCATCAACGGTATCAATGAATACATAGAGGGAGCGTACCAGTGCAGTATGACAGAGGAAGAGAAGATTTATCTGGCACTGAACATCAAGCGTATGAGAGACCTCTATGCAGGATAGGACAGGGACAGAAAGTGAGGGGCGAGAAATGAAACTTTTTCAGAATTTGTTTGGCAAAGGAAGCGGTATCGAACTTGCGGCGCCGGTAGCGGGGAAGCTGGTAGCGATCAGTGAGGTGAACGATCCTACTTTCGGTGAGGAGATCCTTGGCAAAGGGGTAGCGGTGATACCTTCGGACAACCGGATCTGTGCGCCGGCGGACGGTACGGTCAGCACCGTATTTCCTACCGGGCACGCGGCGGCTATCACTGCCGATTCGGGTGCGGAGATCTTGATCCATATCGGATTGGATACCGTGAAGCTGAACGGCAAACATTTTACGATCCATGCCAAGGAAGGCGATAAGGTCAAGAAGGGCGACCTGCTTCTGGAAGCGGATATTGAGCAGATCAAAGCAGAAGGATATGATGTCATCACACCGATGGTGATCTGCAACTCGGACGAATTCTCTAAATTCGAGATGGCAGCATCGGGCGATGTGTCACAGGGTGACGTGGTTCTGACGATCGAGAAGTAATGAGTTGTTATAATGGTCTGCGAGATCGGGTGTCTATGCAGGGCATGTAAGACTGTGCGGCAGCACAATGATTCATATGATATTGATTGGATTCATGGATCCATGAGATATAGATACTAAAGGCATTGGTTCTATGGCTAGGGTAGAACTGAGGAATAATTTTATGAGGGGGTAAAAGTATATGATGAAGTATTTACAGAAACTGGGTAAAGCTTTGATGCTTCCCGTAGCATGTCTGCCTATCTGTGGTATCCTGATGGGTATTGGATATGCGCTTTGTCCTTCCACCATGCAGGGTGGTGAGGTTGTCGGCTTTATGAATCAGCTGGGATTCTTTCTGGTGAAAGCCGGCGGCGCGCTGATTGACAATATGGCACTCCTGTTCGTTATCGGTGTAGGTGTGGGAATGTCTGATGACCATGACGGTACTGCCGGTCTGGCAGCATTTGCGTCTTGGCTGATGATCACCAACCTGCTTGCGACAGGTACAGTGACGACGTTGATGCCTTCGATCGCAGAGAGTGCTAACAAGACATTGGCATTCAATAAGATCGCCAATCCGTTTATCGGTATTCTGGCCGGTATCATCGGTGCATCATGTTATAACAAGTTTAAATCAACGAAACTGCCGGATTGGCTGTCCTTCTTCAGCGGCAAGCGCTGCGTGGCGATCATCTCCGGTGTGGTATCCATCCTTGTGGCAGCGATCCTGCTGTTTGTATGGCCGATAGTATTCGGCGCACTGATCGCAGTTGGTCAGAGTATCGTAGGACTGGGTCCGGTTGGCGCAGGTATCTATGCCTTCCTGAACAGATTATTGATTCCGACAGGTCTGCATCATGCATTGAACAACGTATTCTGGTTTGACACCATTGGACTTGGTGATCTGACCCACTTCTGGGCAGGTGAGACCAGTGCAGATGTTACATGGAGTCTTGGTATGTATATGTCAGGCTTCTTCCCTTGTATGATGTTCGGTATCCCGGGCGCTGCTCTGGCAATGGTTCATACAGCGAAGGATAATAAGAAGAAAGTAGCGATCGGCCTTGTTGCATCCTCAGCAATCTGTGCATTTGTCTGCGGTGTTACAGAGCCCTTTGAATTCGGTTTCATGTTCCTGGCTCCGTTGCTGTATCTGATCTATGCGATCCTTTACGGTATCTTTACAGTGATCGTTGCGTTGGTTGGATTCCGTGCAGGTTTCAGCTTCTCGGCAGGCGCTACGGACCTTGTATTCTCGGCATTCCTGCCTGCAGCGGATAAGACATGGTTGATCCTTCCGCTGGGCATTGCAGCATTTGTAGTATTCTATGTTGTGTTCCGCTTTGCGATCGTTAAGTTTGACTTAAAGACACCGGGTAGAGAAGACGACGATGTAGAAGAAGAGAAGAAAGCAGTTCTGGCTAACAATAACTATACAGAAGTGGCAGCTATCATTCTGGAAGGTCTTGGCGGCAAGGAGAATGTTGCGTCTCTTGACAACTGTATTACAAGACTCCGCATGGAGATCAAAGATAACACGAAGGTGAACGAGAAGAAGATCAAATCAGCAGGCGTAGCCGGCATTATGAGACCGGGTAAGACTTCCGTACAGGTTATCGTAGGTACGAAGGTACAGTTTGTAGCTGATGAAATGAAGAAGATGTTATAAGGTATTATTTCTTTTTTTCATAATACCGAAACCCCTAGCAGAACGGAGGCCTTCGGGTCTCCGTTTTTATGAAATAGCAGGTATATTCCCGATGGAGAAAGCGATGATACATTTATCTTGGAATGGACTGACTTATGTTGCTGTTCACGGCTGATTATCATATATTGCTTGACAATTCGGGGATGAATAGAGAAAATGATAAATAAATAGCAGTTTGACAAGAATGATTTTAGCAGAAACGGAGGAAACTATGAGAATTATCAGAGCGAAGGATTATGATGATATGAGCAGAAAGGCAGCGGCGATCATTGCATCACAGGTGATCATGAAGCCGAACTGCGTGTTGGGTCTGGCTACAGGATCTTCCCCGATCGGTACGTATGACAATCTGGTGGCGGGGTATGAGAAGGGTGATCTTGATTTTTCCGGTATAACGACCGTGAATCTGGACGAGTATAAGGGACTGCCCAGGGATAATGACCAGAGCTATTATTATTTCATGAACCATCACTTTTTCAGTAGAGTCAATGTGAATCCTGAGCGTACCTTTCTGCCGGACGGCACGGAGACTGACAGTGACAAGGCATGCCGTGCATACAATGAGGTTATTGCCAGTGTAGGCGGCATTGATCTGCAGCTTCTGGGCTTGGGACATAATGGTCATATCGGTTTTAATGAGCCTGGAGACGTATTTGAGGCTCAGACACACTGCGTCGATCTGACAGAGACGACGATCAAGGCTAACCAGAGATTCTTTGCTTCCATCGACGATGTGCCTCGTCAGGCTTATACGATGGGGATTAAGACGATCATGCAGGCGAAGAAGGTGCTGGTGGTAGTGAGCGGCAAGGACAAGGCGGCGGCAGTCAAGGCGACCTGCTTCGGACCGATCACACCCCAGGTACAGGGTTCTATTCTGCAGCTGCATAATGATGTGACAATCGTAGCAGACGAAGCGGCACTGTCGGAGATCTAAGAGTTGAAATGCCTGTTTTTGTATGTATCATATATGTTATAAGGCGGCATAAATAGTATAGACTCTTGGAAAGGAGAATCATCTCATGATCATTAAAAATGCCAGTGTATATACAGAAGATGGAATATTTCTGGAAAAGGATATATATATAGAAGGAAACCGCTTTGTGGATTGTGCGGATAAGGTCAGTGATAAGAAGGAGATCGATGCCAGTGGCTGTGTGGCGATTCCGGGGCTGACGGATATTCATTTCCATGGCTGCATGGGCCAGGATTTCTGCGATGGTACAAGAGAGGCTATCGATACGATGGCGGCTTATGAGGCATCGGTAGGTGTGACCAATATCGTACCGGCGACAATGACGCTTTCTGAGGAGATGCTGCAGGGTATCTGCAGTACGGCTAAGGCATATGCGGAAGAGGGAGAGAAGGAAGACCGGGCACACTTCCATGGAATCAATATGGAAGGACCTTTCGTGTCTATGGCAAAGAAAGGCGCGCAGAACGGTGAGTATATCCACAAACCGGATATCGCCATGTTTGACAGATTGAATGAGGCGTCCGGCAACCGGGTGAAACTCTTGGCCATTGCGCCTGAGGAAGAAGGTGCAATGGAGTTGATCGAGAAGCGGCATGACCGGACAGTGATGTCTGTTGCTCATACCTGCACCGATTATGACACAGCTGTCAGAGCTTTTGAGAAGGGTGCGAGTCATGTGACACACTTGTACAATGCTATGTATCCCTACACTCACAGGGCACCCGGCCCTATCGGCGCGGCAGCGGACATCCGGAAAGTAGAGGTAGAGTTGATCTGCGACGGCGTGCACATTCATCCTTCCGCGGTCAGGACTACCTTTAAGATATTCGGGGATGACCGGGTTATCCTGATCAGTGACAGCATGCGCGCTACGGGATTGGAAGACGGTGATTATACTTTGGGCGGGCAGGCAGTGAAGGTGACAGGCAGCTTGGCTACACTTCATGACGGTACAATCGCCGGTTCAGTGACGAACCTGTTAGACTGTATGCGTACCGCGGTGCTGAAGATGGGTATTCCGCTTGCTTCTGCTGTGAAATGTGCGGCAGTCAATCCTGCGAAATCCGTTGGCATCTACAACGAACACGGCAGCATTACACCCGGTAAGGTGGCGGATGTGGTCCTGCTTAAGAAGGACGGGTTGACATTACAGAAGGTGATCCTGGCAGGAAAACCGTTGTCGTAAGTAAAGAGTGATCATAGAATGAGTTCCCGGGCTGTCGGAGTGCAGTCTTGCGGGGGCTCATTTGGTTTTGCTTGTCTTTTTCTAGCTGTTCTTATACAATGTATTGAAATGAACGTATACGCAGAATGTGTTGTGGATATGGGAGAGAAGTTTTATGACTAAGCATGTGGAATTTGATAAGAATGGGTTTGACATATTGCGTTATGCTGCGGCATTGAGTGTCATGCTTCTACACTATTCCAGTTATATGATGATCTTGTCGGAGAATCTGTCTGTCCGGGGTGCCGCGGTCATGGATGGCACCAGGCGCTGGGCTTTATTGTTTCCGGGGGTTGTCATATTGTTTGCCATGAGCGGCTTCCTGATCTCGGCTTCCTTCGAGCGGGTGGGGAGCAGGAAGGAATTCTTCTTGCGACGTGTCCTGCGTATGTATCCGGAGCTGTGGATCTGTACGATCATCAATTTGGCGGTTGTCTGTATTTTAGTTCCGAAACTGTTGGACAAGGGAGTGATCCTCTGGGTTCTGACGCAGATTGTCGGGATCGCAAATACGCCGGAATGTTTGAGGACATTTGGCACCGGCAGTATCAACGGTGCGCTTTGGACCGTCTTCACGGAGATACAACTGTACATCGTTCTGGGGATAGTATATCCTTACCTGAAGAAAATGAAGACAGGATGCTGGGCGGCATTTCTGGCGATGCTCGTGGCTGCCAATGTTGCGTGTGGCACACTGGCACAGAATTTGGACGGAATTTTGCCCAAATTGATAGAAAGAGTGTTTCTTCCCTATGCGCTTTGGTTTTTTATAGGTGTTTTTTGCTATCAGAAGCGCAGGAAGATGCTGCCGGTCTTAAGGAACGCCAGCCTACCGATGGTGATCGCCTATCTGGTGATCAAATCTTTTCCGGTGGAATTGCCTGGGTATTATGCGGATATTACGACGGGGATCCTGCTTCCTTTTGCCGTGATCGGAGGCGGCTACTGTCTTCCGCGGATACGGTTAAAGCCGGATCTTTCCTATGGCATGTTTCTGTATCATTGGATCGTTTTGAACATTATGGTGTATTATGATCTTATCAATAAACTGCAGTGGCCTTTGGGAGTGGTGCTGTACGTGTCCGGCACCGTGATCGCGGCCGCGGTTTCCTGCAAACTGGGCAGAACTTTGCAGAAACGATTGCAAAGCGTATTCCGGTAACGGTTTAGACGCTTTTATGAAATTTCTTAAATTTTTGATAAGTTTTAGAATGAAATTCGACAAGAGGTTTTAAGCCTCTGCCGAATTTCTTTTTTTATTGAAATAGTAGAGAAAAAGAGAGCGTGCAGAGTGTAGAAACTCTGACACGCTTATTTTTTTACCATTAAGCAGAAAGGAGCGGGGACAGTGGCAAGGAAGTATAAAAGATTACGCTATGAGGACAGACGGACAATAGAAAAGATGCTTAAGGCTGGCGACAGCGTAGTAATGATTGCAGGAGCGCTGGGAGTGCATAGAGATACGATTTACAAGGAACTTAACCGCAGCGGCACAGACCAGCACACATATACAGCCGACGTAGCGCAGGCAACATTATAACCCAGAGGGGCAACGAAAGAGAGGTAAACACAATGGCACGCACAAAGGTAGTACCGACAGAGGGATTATTAAGCGATTTGGAGTATACAAGCGTAATAGTAAGCTACTCAAACGGGATAGACAGCACGGGGGCGCTGTACTGGGCGGTTAAGAACTTCCCTAAAGAAAAGATATATCTGCTTTATTGTGATACTGGCTGCGAGTACCCAGAAAACGTAGCGCTGTTTTACAAGGTGGCGGCGTTCATGGGAGTTAAGCCCGTTCTGTTATCGGATACCAGAGGATTTTTAGGGCTGCTGCTGAATGAGCGGCTTAAGTTTCCAGATATGAAAAATAGATGGTGTACGGCTTATCTGAAAACGGCGGTAACTGACAAATGGATACGGCAGCATAGGCAGCAGTTAGGCGCAAAGTGCTTATTTGTATCTGGGGAGCGCAGGGACGAAAGCACGGGGCGGGCAAAGCTGCCAGAGCTGGAATATCACAGCACGACGCTTAAGACAAAGCGGGTAGCAGATTTTACGTGCCATTGGTACAGACCTTGCCTAGATTATGAAAAAGGCAAAATGTTTGAGCAGGGCAGGGAGCTTAAGCTAGAGCCGCACCCGTGCTATGAATACGTCGGTAGGTGTAGCTGTATGTTTTGTATGTTTATGCCAGAGCGCCACGCCGCAGAGAATATGAAGAGATACCCAGAAATGGCGGCAGAGTATGTACGGGCAGAAATGAAGATACAGCACACATGGAAAAAGGCAAAGAGCCTGCAAAGCGTTTTCAATGAATGTATGGATATAGACGACATAGACGAGGACATAAGGCAGGAAAATAGGCAGTTAAGCATATTTGACGAATAGGCGGCAGCGCCGCCAGCACCCGCCCTTAATTTAATGGCAGAATACCGAGCTTGTTAAAACTGACTATAGCAGTACAAGCCTATAGCGGGGCGCTGGTTCAATTCCAGCAGGGCGGTTTTGGTAGCAGGCATGGCGAGCCTGCACCAGAGGGCAGCAGGCTAATAGCTGCATCTGGATACCGTGAAAAAATAGCAGCGGTCATACCAGCTAGAGAGTATGTGGACGGTCAACAAGTTTTCTGCGGCTTTTTAATGTGAAAAGCAGCCCACACGGTAAATAAATACGCCAGAGCAGGAGTATAGCGGCATGGAAAGACAGAGAGCGCCGTCGAAAAGAAAGGATTAAGGGATTTGGCAAGGCAAGGAATTGTATATCATGGTGGCGGCAGTAGTAATGCAGGCTGCCGCCAAAAGAGGCAGGAAATGAGAGCAGCATATAAGGAATATGAGGACAGTTATATAAACGGCTATGCAGATGCCTTAGAGGATATGCGGCGTTGGCAGCAGGCAAAGCGGCAGCAGGCAAGGGAAAGGCAAGCCCGCCGCTGGTATTTCCTTAAACAGAGAGCGCTAGGGGCAGCAGTGCTGGTATTTACCGTGCTGGCGGTATGGATTTTAGAGGGCGACGCTACAATAGCGCTTATCACAGTACCGCTGGGGCTTGCGCTGGTATTCAGTAAGCAAATGCTGGTAGTGAATGAGTATTATTTTAGGACAGAAGAGAGGGCAACACATGGAAGAAAAGACAATACAGCGTATTAAAAAGCTGCAAG
>CAJUQJ010000025.1 GCA_910588215.1 uncultured Lachnospiraceae bacterium | reverse complement strand
TGGAATGGGTTGGATGCGTTACAGTTTGCGGCCGGTTAGGCCGTGAACTGTAACCTTCGCACCCCCTCGCGTTCTAATTTCCATGACAAGCGCAGCTTTTGTTCCGCGCGCGTAGCTGCGCATCCGGTTTTGTATCATAGGACGTACTTTCCTATGATATGAAAAAAGGGAATGCAGCTTTTGCCGCACTCCCCTGAAATTTCCCGAGATCTGTATTTATCCTACCTTACGGACACGCAATGCCATATACTGATTCCCCGGCAGCTCGATCTTACAGATTCCTCTCTTTACTCCCATCGGGGTGACCGTCATATTCCACGTATCGATCACATCCACCTCATAATCCGTATCCTCCGGAAGCACAAGCTGTCTGTACGTCGGCTGGCAGACGCCCAGATAATGAATGGCATAATCATAGCAGATGCCCCAGCCTTCGCCCACGTGGCCGCCGGCATAGCCTACTACCTCGTCAAAGATGCCTTCACCCTTGGTCAGATAACCGCCCGGCACATCCTGCAGGACATCCAGCAGAAACCGCAGTCTCGCCGGACTCTCCCCCTTTAAGATACCGCCGTGGGACCACCAGAGAATATCCTCCGGGTCCATAAAAGTCTCGCCGTGGCCGCAGTGACCGCCCCGCACGAACGCCTCCCAGAATCTTCTCACCAGTTCCTCACCGGTGATATTGCCCCAGCCCAAGCCGATATTGCCTTCATAACAGATCTCATCCCACACAACCGGCTTGCCGTATTTCTCCACGAACTGATCCGTATCCTCGGTCGTCCGGTAGAAATCCACTCTCTGCAGAGAACAGTGCGTCACCCAATCCTTGGAAAAGTCATAGTTTGGTCCACCGTTATGTACTGACAACAGCCTGTGGAACGGGTCATTGGAAGACACCACCTGACCGTAACGCTCCCAGTCCTCCAGCGTCTTGATCCTGATAAAGTCAAACTCGTTAGAAAGCGACCACCACACATTCCGGTAAGCGCCGTATCTCGCCACCACATATCTCAAATACCAGTCGCAGGCGTCCTTGTCCATTTCATTTAAGCCCCACTTATCGTAAGGGTGCATCAGGATCATGTCCGCCTCGATGCCCAACTCCATCAGCTGTGCGATCCGTATATCATAACGTCTGAAATGCTCCACATTAGGTCTCGTATAGTCAAAGCCGTAATCCTGCTCCGTCTCCTGCATTCCCGGAAATCTCATCCGGCAGGACTTCTCCTGCTCCACCCGCTCCGGATCCAGTCCCTCGCCGTTTCCTCTCTCAAAAGGATAGGTCAGCGGCTCTTTTCTGTTAAACTCATAGAACTTGGGGAAGAAACAGAACCTGATCTTGTTGAACGCATTGTTCTTCAAGGTCTCCAGCGTCTGCTCCTGCCGCTCCATCGGCTGATTCGCCCACGCATAGCAGGTCGTCCCAATCGAATAGTAGGGCGTATGATCCGCATACCCAAGATGCGTCTTATCCACCACCACTACCGGTCCGTGGTTCTTCTCAGACGGCGCCACTACCTCAAAGGCTCCTTCCGCATTCTCAATCACATCTGCAAAATTCCCTTCCACCTTATAAGTATAAGCGCCCTCGTAAGACGGCATAAACCTTGCCCTGTAGACACCGTCCCCATCGTAGAAGCCGTTAACCCGGATTTCTTCCTTCTCTCCCTTAAACGTAACCGTCATCCCATAATCTCGGAACGGATTCCCGTCGCTTTTCCCCCTGCTGCTGACTTCAAAAAGTCCCCATTTCTCTACCTGCTGCATAAAAACAACCTCCTCGCTATTCACCTGTTACCTCTTATTTGCCGGTCCTGATCAGTCCTACCGCATTCCGATACCCCGCAAACTTCTTCTCCCGAACTTCCTGCGCCATCTGCGGCGTCACCTGCTTCCAGCTTATAGTATCAAAAATTTCTTCACCCCACAAGCCCAATGCCATACCCGCCATAAAGGCCGCTCCTGTGCCCGACAGTTCTTCGATCGTCGAGATCGCAACTTCGCTGCCCGTGACATCGCTCTGGAACTGCATCAGATACCGGTTCTTCGTGGGACCGCCGTCCACCCGCAAAGACTCGATCCTCTTCTGCGAATCCTTCTCCATGGCCCGGACGATATCAGTGATCTGATAAGCGATACTTTCCAATGCCGCCCTTGTTAACTCAGCCTTGCCCGTCGTCCGATCCATCCCGATGATCGCTGCCCTGGCGCTGCTGTCCCAGTAGGGCGCTCCCAGCCCGGTAAACGCCGGCACCAGATAGAGCCTATCGTCCTGATTCGCCTCATTCGCCAGTGCTTCCGTCTCGGCCGCGCTTGCGATCAGCTTCACATCATCTTTTAACCAGGAAATGACCGCCCCCGTATAGTTCAGATTCCCTTCAAGCACGTATTCCGGTCTGCCATTCAGCCCCCAGGCCAACGACGTCACCAGCCCATTCCTGCTCAGGATCGGTGCGGTGCCAATGTTCATCATAATGGACGAACCCGTGCCGTAGGTCACCTTCGTCTTGCCGTCACTCCTGCAGTTCTGCCCGAAAAGCGCCGCATGGGAATCTCCCATCACCGCATGAATCGGCACCGGCCGTGCAAAAAGCCCCTCGCAGTCCGTATAACCAAAGCAGCTGTTGGAGTCCCTGACCTCCGGCAGATTGTCCACATCAATACCGAACGCCCTGCAGATCTCCTCGTCCCATTTTAACGCGAAGATATTAAAAAGCTGCGTCCGCGAAGCATTGGAATAATCCGTCGCATAGACCTCGCCCTTCGTCATCCTGTAGACCAGATAAGAATCTATCGTCCCGTGGCATACCTTATGCCGCTTCGCCTTCTCCCCGGCTCCCGCCGCATTTTCCAGCAGCCAGCAGATCTTAGCCGCCGTAAAATACGGTGACAGCTTAAGCCCCGTTCTCAACCTGACCTGCTCCGCCATCTCCTGTATCTCTTTGCGTTCACAAATCTTAGCTGCCCGTGCACACTGCCACACGACCGCGTGATCGAGAGGCTGTCCCGTCTCCCGATCCCACATGATAGCCGTCTCTCTTTGGTTGCTGATGCCGATCCCCGCCACATCTTCCGGGCTGACCTGCTCCCGCTCCAGCACATTCCTGATCACCTGCATCGTATTTTGATAGATTTCCTCACCGTCGTGGGAAACCCACCCCTGCTCGTTGACGATCTGCCTGTGCGCAAGATCCGCACGCGCGCACAACTCTCCTTTTTCACTGAAAAGCAGTGCCTTCGTCCCCTGCGTGCTCTGATCAATGCTGATCAAATATTTATTCCCCATAATTCTTCTCCAAACTACATCATTCTATTATCCATATCCGTTAAGGCCAGCCCGACCCTTCATCTGAATTCACAAATAAATCAAACCGGCACGCTCTTACCTCAGTTCCTCTACCGCCTTCTTCGCAATCCCTTCTCCGTTCAGTCCATAATAATCAAACACCGCAGCGGATTTTCCCGTAATCACGTGATCATCCGGCAGCGCCATGGTAATTACCTTCTTCGGGCAGTTTTCGCCCACCGTCACCGCGACAGCGCTTCCCATGCCGCCGTAGGGAGCATGTTCCTCCACCGTGATCACCAGCTTCGCGCTCTTCGCCGCTTTTACCACCGTATTCTGGTCCAGTGGCTTCACGCAGTACATATCCGCTACCACAGCCTTAATACCTTTATCCTGCAGGATCTTCGCCGCTTCCAGGGCCGGGCGCACCATCTCGCCGCAGGCAATGATCGCCACGTCGTTCTCCGCCTCCAGGTCCCCGTGTACGGTAGCCTGATCCATCTTGAACGGGCAGTCTGTCTCACTGTAGATATCCTCCACCGGATTGCGGCCCACTCTCACATAGGCCGGCTTCTCATCCTGCAGCAGGCTCTCGATCAGCTTTGCCGTCTGGAATCTGTCACTGGGCAGATATACTCTCATATTGGGAATCGCAGACATAGCCGCTATATCCTGTGCCGAATGATGGCTCATGCCCAGTTCCCCGTAGCTGATACCGCCGCTGATGCCGATCAGCTTTACATTGGTGTTGGAGTACGCCACGTCCACCTTGGCCTGCTCATAACTCCTCGTGGAGATAAAACATGCCGGAGAAAAGCAGTAAGGCTTCTCCCCGCAATGCGCCATGCCGGCCGCGATACTCACCAGATTCTGCTCCGCGATGCCCACCTCGATGGACTGCTCCGGAAAGGCATTGAAGAAGGGAGTCATAGACGCCGATCCTCTGGAATCGGAACATAACGCATAAATATGTTTGTCTTCTTTGGCATGTGCCATCAATGTCTCGCAGATTGCCTGCCTGTTAGGAATCTTATTCATGAAGTACGCCCTCCTTCTTAGCTTCTAATGCCTTAACGATCTGATCATACTCTTCCTGATTCGGCACATGATGATGCCATGCCGCCTTGTTCTCCATGATCTCACCGCCGCCGTAGCCCTTGATCGTGTTTGCAATGATGCAGGTCGGCCTGTCGGTAACGGTCCTGGCCTGCTCGAACGCTTCATGCAGCTTCGCAATGTCGTTTCCGTCTGTCTCGATCACGTTCCAGCCGAAGCTCTCGATCTGTGCGTGCAGATTCTCATGAGTCATGACCTGCTCTGTGGTGCCGGAGATCTGCAGATGGTTCCTGTCCACCACCGCACACAGATTGGCCAGCTTATAATGGCCGGCCGCCATAAAGCCTTCCCAAACGGAACCTTCCGCCACTTCGCCGTCGCCCATCACCGTATAGACGCGGCTTTCTCTGTTCTCCTTCCGGCAGGCCAATGCCATACCCACGCTCACCGGCAGACCATGTCCCAGAGAACCGGAGTTCATCTCGATTCCCGGCAGCTCATTATTCGGATGTCCAATGAACTTGGAACCGAACTGCGAGAACTCGTTGACCACCGTCTCCGTCTCGAAGAATCCCTTCGCCGCCAGCACTGCATAATAGCTTTCCACGGAATGCCCCTTACTCATAATGAAATAATCTCGGTTCGGATCGTCCTGGTTCTCCGGGCTTACATTCATCTGGTCAAAGTACAGTGTTACAAGCGTATCCATAACAGAAAAATCACCGCCGATATGGCCGCCGCCGGATTTCATGATCATATCCAGCACCACCTTGCGAAGTTCGAGGGATTTTACTGTCAATGCTTTTGCATCAAATTCTTGTTTATTCATTATTGCCTCCATTCCTCATATGCTGCTTAAGCTCCTGCTGAAAAATCGCTCCAGGCGATTCTTCCCAAAATACCCTGTCTTTTCTTTACAAATCCTTACTTTCTCTTAACACCATGGATCGTATCGATCACCTGCTGTTCCACATCGTCGTACAGATCCGGTTTCACGCCGATATACTTACATGCCTCATACAGTACCGGCACCACATCCTGATGAATGCCGACACAGTGATGGATATAAGGCCCTTCCACGATCTTCGCTTCCAGTCTCGGCCAGTTCTCCACTTCGATCCAAAGGTACGTTCCCTTCGTGTACGGCCCTTCGATACCCTTCGCATTCCCCAACAGCAGGGAGTACTCGCCGTTGTCGCCGTCAAAACGTGCCAGCGTCAGATCGCCGTGCTTCGCCTCTGCCTCCACAGCGCCCGGATGGGAAAATGCCAGCGGATAACCGATGGTCGGCTTGCAGGAAGCACAGCTGAGCGGCCACGGCCCGCAATGCTGCAGCAGTTCACCGTTGTCGTTGAACGGATGGCGGACGGTCCAGTCTGCGAAGAAGCCTCTGCTCTTGTCCATACCGGCTGCTTCCACCATCAGCGCCGTGATCGCACCATGGATATCCGTCTCGCATACTACCGGGAAACCCTCCTCATTCAGCAGGGCGTTAGCCGCACAGGGCATAATGCCAATCTCACCCTGTAGCGCATTCCAGCATTGAATCGCTCCCGCCGAACATCCGTACCGATCCGCCAGATTCCGGATCGCCACCTTCAGTGCGGCCACATTCAACAGCTCCTCCTCTTTAATGGCTATGTTGAAATGCTCTCTGCAGTAAGCCACTACCTTGGCCGCCTCCGTGCCCTCTTCCTTCACCTTCTTCATTTCTGCCGTCAGTTCAGGCATGGGGATCGGCGCCAGCTGGATATTGAATTTCTCCAACAACTCGCCCTCGTTACACATGGTAGACCAGAAGTCAAACGGTCTCGGCCCGATCTGCAGGATACGGATGCCTCTGAATGTCTTTACCACATTACATACTGCCAGGAAACGGTTAACACCCTCTGCAAACTCCGGATCCTCCAGGTTACAGTTTGTCAGATAGGTAAAGGGTACCCGGAATCTTCTCAATACCTTACCGGTAGCAAAAATACCACACTGACTGTCACGCAGGCGGATTCCCTTTTCATCCGGACATTCATCCCTGGGCCCCCAGAGCAGCACCGGAAGATTCAAGTTCTTCGCCAGTCTTGCCACCTCGTACTCCGTTCCGAAATTGCCGTGTGGGAAGAAAAGACCGTCCACTTTCTCTCTCTTAAATTTCTCTTCGATCCTAATCCTGTCATTATCGTCATGCAGCAGTCCATCCTCCGCGATATCGTCAATATCTACGAAATCAACCCCCATTTTTCTAAGTTTCTCTCTCGTGTAATCAGCATACTCTACTGCCGCCGGTGCACTGAAGATACTCCGTCTGGTCGGAGCAAACCCAAGTCTGATCTTTGCCATATCGTCCTCCATTCTGAGGCGTTCTGCATACGCTTGCTGCATCAGCCTCTGCCTTTCCTCTTTATAGGAATAAGATTATGGCAGTTACAGCTTTATTTCAATAAATAGTAAAGTGTATTTTGCTTTATTTTCACTTTATTTATTGCAAATATTTAGTTTTTCCACTAAACTTATGATGGGATAGCTAAAAGAGGATCCTCTTTTTAATGAGAAATCAGAACAACAGAGAAATTTACCGTTCACGGCCTGACTGGCCGCTAGACCGTATACAAACACCGATACCATGATACATGACAAAAAACTGAGATAACATCAGGGAAGGGGAGCCGCAACATGTCCGTCACAGCCAAAGAATTAGCACAGAAACTGGGAATTTCGGCCACTGCCGTTTCCATGGCACTAAATAATAAAGCCGGCGTCAGCACCGAGACCCGCGCCAGAATCATCAGAGCCGCCGAAGAATACGGATACGACTTTACTAAAGTAAAACACGATCCGGTCCACAGCGGTTCCATCTATATCGTTTTTTACAGGACCCATAATGCCATCCTTTCTTATTCTCCTATTTTCAACGAATTGTACGACGGGATCAAAAGCGAATGCCAGAAAGAACATTTTACGGTAAAGATGATGCAGTTCTATGAGAAAGTTGACGTGCTGGAGGACTGTTTCTGCGACCTTCGTATTTCCGACTGTAAGGGCATCATTCTGATCGGCACGGAGATCAGGCAAGACGTGTGCCGGCAGTTTTTGTCTCTCGGATATCCGTTAATCTTGCTGGATACCTACTTCGACGGCCTCGACTGCACCAGCGTGCTGATCAACAATGCACAGGGTGCCTATATCGCCACCAACTATCTGATCGCCGGTACGAGAGTACAGCCCGGCTACCTGCAGTCCAGCTACCTGATCCCCAACTTTATCGAACGGCAGGAAGGGTATTTTAAGGCTATCAAAGAGAACGGGATGTCACCATCCCGTTCCGTTATCCATAAACTTTCCCCGTCCATCGAGGCCGCCATGGCCGATATGCTGGAGATCATCGACCGCAAAGATCCTCTTGCCAAATGCTATTTCGCCGACAATGATATCATCGCCATCGGTGCCATGAAGGCGCTTATGCTCCGTGGTTACCGGATTCCCGAGGATATCTCCTTTATCGGCTTCGACAATATCTCCGAGGGCAAAATCATCGAACCGTCGCTCACCACCATGGACGTGCCCCGGCTCTATATCGGCAAGACCGCCGCCAAGCTGCTGGTGGAGCAGATCGATTCCAAAGTAGTGCATACATCTAAAGTGGAGATCGCGGCCAGACTCGTGAAGCGGTTCTCCTGCGTAACGCCGGCGTGACCACACTGCACACCCGCACCATCATCCTCCCTTAGAAACAAGTAAACGCGCCGTCGATGACGAAATCCGCCCCCGTTGTAAAAGTACTGGTGTCGCTTGCCAGATAGACGCAGACTTATACAGAATTTATCGCTCCCGGCTCCATTTCACCGTCGTCTCCTTCTCGTCATAATATGCCTTTGCCTGGACAGTACCCCGGACGTGCCTGCCCAGAATGCGGACCCTCTTTTCCGTTCCAGGCGCCAGGTCAAAATAGTTATCCTCGAACAGCCAGCCGAACTCGTCCCCGTCTTCATCACCGATCAGTTCAACACAGCGGGCAAATCTCTGGGTGGTGAGCACGAGCCGGTCTTCCTCCTGCCACATCTTCAACCCGGTATCCTGCGGGAAGTCCAGATGCCGTTCTATATCCACATAATCTATGTTCTCGGCAAGCAGCTGCCCCTTTTCATCCGTCACCCTGGCAAGCAGCACATTTTCCCGGCGGAACTGCCCGAATTCGTCCAGAAAGGTGAGCAGCCGGGATTCGTCGGGCCTGCTCTCGAAAGTCCTTGTAAGGCTGGCTGTCTTCTGATTCTTCCCTAAGGAGAAAAGAGTCACTTCCACACTGCCGCGTATGGTCTTTGTCGTATCATTGACCAGCCACACCGAAATCCTGTCTCCGATATCAAAGGATACCTGTACCGGCTCATAAGCTCTTTTCAGCGCATAATAAGCCATCTGCGGCTCATTGAAATAGTCTACTACCCCGTAGGAGATCATATTGCTGCAGTTGTTGAACTTCCACAGAATATGCCCCTTGGTGCGCCGCTCCCCCTCCGGTTCCAGAGCCGTCTTTCCTCTGCGGAACCGCTCCACATCCTTCTTGATATACTCGCAGTGTGCCGCACCGATATTGTAGAGCAGTGATCGTGCATCGTCCGCATCGTAATAGTGCTCCACCGGCCCCAGCTTGATCACGCCCTGGTTAGAATTATGTACCTCCCATGTCTTGGGCCATGCCAGGCGGGTCTTCTTCGTGTTCTGTCCCCGGTACCCCTCCGGCCACAGCTCCTGCGGCTCCATCATCCGCCGCATGGTACGCATCACCGGCGTGGAGACTCTGCAGTTCTCACTTAAGAATACCGGGTAGGCCGCCTGCGGTACATACCACAGATGCGTATAACCGTGGGTGTCTCCCCCCGTCGGATCGTTGGCATATGCTCCGCCATAAGGGCTGTTTTGATGATAATATCTGCCGGGATCCAACCTCGCACACACTTCCGGATAGATTTCCCGGAAGATCGGTTCCCCGTAGCAATAGTTGCCAGGATACTGATAATCCCGCGAAAGCAGCACTTCATTGCCGCCGCACCACAACAGGATAGACGGATGAGATTTCAGCCGGTTCACCAGTGTTTCCGCCTCCTGCCTGCACAGATTCAGCATGTGTGCCTCTTCACTGTACATGTTATACCCGAGATAGAAGTCTTGCCACAGCAGGATTCCTCTTCTGTCGCATTCCTCGTAGAATTCTTCCGGCAGGATCTCACTCTCTCCCCAGACACGAAGGCAGTTAAAATGCGCCGTCTGTGCAAGCAGGAGCAGATCTGCCATCCGTTCCCGATGGTAACAGCCGCTCACCGTATCCGCCTGCGCCAGGTTACCGCCCCAAAGCTTTAACGGACGGCCGTTGATCCTAAAGTCCATGTCTCCTACTTTCTCCAGCCGCCGGAAACCGATCCGTCTCCTACCTGTATCCAACACCTCTCCCCGGCTCACAAGCCTGACTTCCAATTCATAGAGCGGCTGTTTCCCATGGGTCCTCGGCCACCAGAGTTCCGGCGCATCCACTTCCAGATCCCACACGTCGGCCATACCTGCGCAAGACAGCGTTCCTTCCAATACCGTCTGCCCTTCAGGTGTGCGCAGACAGTACTCCAGCTGTTCATCCGTACACTCATGACAGAATCCGGCTTCCATATGGATCTGTCCCTGCCGGAGTGTCGAATCCACCTCCACCGTCATTGCCAGCCCGGCGAAACCGTTCTTTTCCACTTGTTCCAGATAAATATCTCCATACACGCCTATCCTGACCAGATCCGGAAGCGGGCCGGAAAACTCATGGAACCCGGAGCGGAATACGCGTGCCCTGCAGAAATCCGGCACCAGCTCTTCCTGTTCTCCGGGAAGGCTGATCTGCTCCAGAATCTTCCATGGGGACCGGAAATACAGCCGCAGCACATTTTCTCCCTTCTGCAGCCCCGACACGTTCTCTATCCGGCAGGGCATATAAGCACTCTCATTGTGTGCCAGCAGATGCCCGTTCAGAAGGATATCCGCAAAAGTATCCAACCCTTCCAAAACCAGGTGAAAGTTCCCCGCCGTCTCCTCCAGAAAGAAATGCTTCTCATAGCACCAGTCGTTCTTTCCGATCCACCTATCCTTATTCTGTCCATACAGATTAGGATTTTCCACGATGCCTTCCCGGATCAGCACGTCTTCCACCTGACAGGGCAGCATATCGATCGTAAAGATCTGTCCTTTCGTCTCTTCTCCGCTTACCTGCCACAGCCTCCAATCTCTGTTTAACGCTATCCTTTTCATTCTGCTCTAGCCTCCATTCACTATTGACAGACTCCCGAAGTCTCTTAAGTCCTTGCCTGATACGGCCCATAAACAACCTGACAACTCTTCTTACTGTAACGCCCCTTCACGGTAATCTCCCCGTGATCATGCCTGCCCAGGATCTTCACTCTCCTGACCATCCCCGGCATAAGGTCAAAGTAATTATCATCGAACAGCCAGCCGAACTCATCTTTGTCACAGTTCCCAGTGATACTCACGCATCTGGCAAAATGCTCACTCCTGATACACAGCACATCGCCTTCCAGTTCCACGTGCAGCAGCGGATCCTGGAACGGAAGGTGCCTTTCGACATCCACATAGTCGATGCATGTGTTTATCTCTCTGCCCTCACTGTCTGTCACTTTGGCATACAATATACAATCCTTAGAAAAGAAACGGAACCGCTCAAGATCATATACCACTTTACAGTCACCTTGGGGTACTGCCACCGCCACCTGGTCTTTCTCCCGAAAAGTCTCCTTGCGCAGATCATACAGCCCAAGCTCCACCGTTCCCGCGAAATCCTCCGGCGAATCATTCGCCACATAGAGCCGTATGCTCTCCTCTCTTGCAAAAGAAGCAATGACCGGCGAAAGAACCCGCTTCGTCGCATAATACGGGATAAACCCTTCCTGGAAATAATCGATGATGGCACAGTAGACTTTCGGCCAGGTGTCAAGCAGCTTGCAAGCCATATACCCTTTTGTACGCTTCGTATACTCCGCTTCTCCCCTGCTGCCACGGCGCACCATCTCCCCCATCCGCTTGATCTCCGCACCGTAGGATGCTCCCATATTGTAGAGCAGCCCATCCGCATCACAAGCATCATAATACTCCCAATAATCTCCGGACTTACGTTCTCCGCAAGCCCCCAGATGGCTCCGCTGTCTCCAGTTTGCCGGCATGATCGCCTGATCCGGGCATGTCACACGCACATCTGTACCTTCTTCCCACAGGTCTCCATGGATCATCCGCTGCAAACTGTGTTTTACAGGCGGCGCCGTGCGAATATTCTCACTAAGAAAATTCGGATACTCCCGGTAAGGATATTCCCAGACACAGTCGTAGGTATGGGTATCTCCCTCCCGCGGGTCGTTTGCCCAGGCGCCTCCATAAGGTGAATTCACATGATAGAATCGCTCCGAATCCAGTCTCTTTACCAGTTTGGGGAATGCCTCCTTGACAATCCGCTCTCCATAAGGTTTCTCGTCGATATACTCCGCTCCCATGATCGTCTCATTACCGCCGCACCACATGAGCAGGCAGGCATGATGTCTGAGCCGTCGTATCAGGAATTCCGCCTCTTCTACGCATTTGTGTTCATAGGCATCGTCGTCCGGGTAGGCGCCGTGTCCCATGAAAAATTCCTGCCAGATCAGGATTCCTCTCCGGTCCGCTTCCTCATAGAAAGCATTCGGCAGCGGGATCCCTTCTCCCCAAATTCTGAGCGTATTCATATTGGCGTTCTCCACCATATCCAGAACCCTGGCTGCACGCTCCGGCTGATAACAGTGTGTATACCCCTGCATCGGATCCATGCTGCCGCCCCAGAGTCGCACCTTTTTCCCATTGATCAGGAAGGAAAGCGGCACCGGCATCTCTACCTGCTTGAATCCTACTCGTTTCTCCAGGCGATCCACGATCTCCTTGTCCTGCCCCTTCCTCACGACCAGCTCCAACGTGTACAGGTTCTGCAGGCCGAATCCTCTGGGCCACCAGAGGGTGGGGTCTTCCACCGTCAGCTCCCCTGCTGCCGCAAAAGAATCCTCCGCTGCCTGCACCTCCACGACCTGACTTGCCACCGTTCCACCATCATCCTTCAGCACGGCGTGCACCGTCAGCATTTCCCTGTCCAGACCTGGCGCACTCTCCCCGGCGATCTCCCAGCATACCTTTCCCAAATGCCGCTCCTGCTCCAAACTTGTCCTGATCTCATCTGCCGTGATTCGGCCACTCTCCCAGGTCTCCAGATAGATATCGCCATACACGCCCACCGGTGTAAAGTAAGGAATTGCTCCCTGATACCCGGCTTCTTCCTCACCATTTATCATGGGAAAATCATGCAGGGGTTTTCGGAGCAGCTTGCATTTGAGCACCGCATTCCTTAAGTGCTCGGGCATCTCTCTTTGGTCCAGCCACTCCATCACAGAGTGGAAGCGGATCATAAGCACATTCTCCGCCTCACATTTCTCCGTGATATCCAGGCGGTCGGGAAGATAGAAGTCATCATGGCTTCCGATGTGTTCGCCATTCAGATAGATATCTGCCAGTGTATCCAGCCCTTCCATGACCAGCGCACAGCACTTCCCTTCCGGCTTCGGAAACGTCAGTCTGTATTCCCACTCACGCTCTGCGACCCATTTGGCCGATTGACACCAGCCTATCTTCACCTCTTCCGGCAATATCCCCTTCTGCAGTAAGACATCCGCCACCTGCGCCGGCATCCTGTCGATCGACATCCACGTCTCATCGCCGGCCTGACGCAATTCCCATCCCTGTACCAGATCAATTCTTCTCTTCATCTCTTCATCCACCGCCTGTTCCTTGTCAATTAGAACACAAAGCCTTCTGTCGCCATCAACCTCTCCATCGTCTCCTGATCAAGCCTGATGCCGCTGGCCGCCGCATTTTTCTCCACCTGTTCCACATTCTTCGCTCCGGGGATGACACAGCTGATGCCCGGATAGCTCAGATCATAGGCCAAAGCCAACAGTGCCATAGTGTCTGCCGGTGCCTTCATGCAGGAGCTTACGATCTCCATGTCCTTCTGTATGGAAGCGAACCGTTCTTTGCTCCAGAATCCGGAACGATTATCGCCCTGAGCAAATACGGTTTCCTTACCGTATTTACCTGTAAGGATACCGCTGGCAAGAGGCTGGCTGGTGAGCACCGGAATACCTCGCTCTTCTGCGATCTTCACCACTTCCAGATTGGACTTATTGAGAATATTAAAAGGACACTCCAACACATCGATCACATTCTCCTTATCCGTTTCAAAAGCGTGCAGTGTATCTGCCGCTCCCCACATGGCAAGACCGCAGAAACGTGCTTTACCGGATGCCTTGATCTCCTTCATGGTGTCAAAGATCTTCCCTTTTTCCTGCCATACGCTGTCCGGCACATGCAACAGATAGACATCCACATAGTCTGTCTGCAGACGCTGCAAACTCTCATCCAGGCACATCAGCAGATATTCTCTTGTAAAATCCTTGCTCCGCTCCGGCACTCTGAAGTTGGTGCCGCCCTTGGTCACCAGTACAATTTCCTGTCTTCTGCCCTTCATAAACTCACCGATCAGCTTTTCGCTGTGGCCGTTTCCGTAAGAATCGCAAGTGTCATAGAGGTTGATCCCTAATTCAAAAGCTCTTTCCAGAGCCGCCATGGAATCTGCATCGCTGCAGCCTTCTCCCCAGCCGCTTCCTCCGATCGCCCATGCGCCAAACCCAATGTCCGATACCTTCATTCCCGTTTTTCCAAATACTTGATATTGCATCATTTCCTCCATTTCTGCGCTGCTTTTTGCGCATAAACGAGTTTGTGGCAAGCAACGCGCAGACACAAATCTCGCGATTGAAAATTTTAATTTTCAATCTTCTTTCCTCCATTCCGAAGCGCTTTACGCTGAGGATACGAGCAGAATTTATGGCGCTTTGGCACAAATTCTTGGCCGTATCCCACTTCTCTTACTGTATAAAATGTCACGCATCCCGCCGCCATGCAGCCGTCACGCTCTGCGCACTGTACGCCGCTCTGGCAAGGATGCGTCCGCTTTCATGCCTCCCGGCAACCGTGACCCTTTTCTCCTCATCCGGGAAAAGGTCAAAATAGTTGTCTGAAAAATACCAACCGAAACTGTCCCCTTCGTCCTCCCCAGTCAGCTCTACCCCATGGGCAAACCTGCCGGTCTTCAATATCAGCACATCCCCCTGCGCCTTCATCGTAAGCTCCGGCTCCGGGAAAGTCAGATGCCGCTCTATATCCGCAAAGCTATGACCGACAGCCAGCACTTCTCCTGCCTGACCCACCAGCTTTGCACGGATGATCTTATCCCTGGTAAACTGCCCGAAACAGTCTGCTCGCCCTGCAAAAGCGCTTTCCCCGGCCGGTGCTTTTACCGGGAACTCACATGTCGCTTCCCATCTGTCTGCCGCCATGTCGTAGAGTCCCACCTGACAGGTTCCCTGCACTTCTGCCGCCGTGTCGTTGACCACCCACACATCAGGATGATCCCCAATATCCACACTGACCAGAAGCGGCTCGTAAGCCCTTTTCAGAAAATAGTAAGGAATCCCCGGTTCCAGATAGGCATCCAGCACGGAACTGTACAGATGCGGAAAAGTCGTATTCAGCTTCCAGACAAGATGTCCGAAACAGCGACGCCTGCCTGCTGTCTCCCAGACTTCCTTCCCTCTGCGGTAATGTTCAACCGTCCGCTTGCTGTAGATGCCGGCCGCCATACCGAATGCGTAGACCATCTCCTCCGGCGTCTGCGGATCATAGAACTCCTCCACCGGAGGAATCTTCTTCCAGGACTCCGCAGAAGTGATCTTCAGATAGTCTGCGGGCCACGGCAGTCCTCCGTGCCGTACCGGCTGCGGCGCCGGCAGATCGTCCGTCTCCATATACCGTTTCAAAGAGCGCACCGGCGGAAAAGCCACCCGCAGGTTTTCACTCACAAAGCGCGGCAGGCTGCTCCCCGGCACATACCAGGAGTTGGTGTAGCTGTGTGTATCTCCGTACAGCGGATCGTTGGTATAGGGCCCGCCAAAGGGCGAATTGTACAGATAACACCGGTCCGGATCCAACCTGGCCGTCAGCGCCTTCAGATCGTACTCAAAGAGGGCGGAACACAGATACTCCCTGCCCGGCTCTGCAAAATCCCTGCTCATATAGCACTCGTTTCCGCCGCACCACAGCAGCACGCAGGGATGATGGCGCAGTCTTCTCACCAAGGCTTCCGATTCTGCCAGGATCTGCGCTTTCACCGCTTCCACGTCCGGATACTGCGTATGTCCGCAGAAAAATTCCTGCCACAGCAGTATCCCCCATTCGTCCGCCAGATCATAGAGCAGATCTGTAAAAGGAACCCCTTCTCCCCAGACACGCAGCGTGTTCATATTCGCATCTCTTGCCAGTTCCAGGATCTGCCTGATCCGGCCCGCATCTTCGCACATCGTATAGCCTTCATCCGGCGTCAGATTGCCGCCCCAAAGCTTCACTTCCCGGTCATTGACCAACACGTGCAGCGGTTCCGGCATCGTGATCTTCCGAAATCCGATCCTTCTGCTCTCCGAGAAGATCTCCTCTCCGCCTGCATAAAGGCGCAGAATCACCCGGTACAGCGTCTGTTCCCCCAGCCCTCTCGGCCACCACAGCCTGACAGCCGGTACCTCCAGCGTCACCGTATCTCCCCACGGAGCGCTTACCCGGTCTACCACCTCTCCATCCAGCGTGATCTCGGCTTCCGCGGTCACTTCCTGCGGCCATATCTCTCCGGCTGCTTTCGCCTCCGTCTCTATCCGTACTTTACCCCTTGTCAATGTCTCGTTCAGGATGACAGCCGCTCTCCAGTCGCGCAGGGGATGCTTCTTTCCGATCCGCATCTCCACGGGGCGGTAAACTCCCACCTTCCAGAAATTCTCCTCATTTCCCAGATAGGTACTGAAATCATGGAAGGATTTGCGCAGGAAACGGCAGGCCGGGATCCTGTCCTGTTCGATGATCTCCCCATACGTTTCCTCGATCCCCTGAAATACCTCCCCCATGGACGGGAATACGATCTGTACCAGGATCTCTTCTTCCTCTTCCCGGGACGAAAGATCCAGTTCTGCCGGAAGATAGCAATCTTGCACATGCATCTGCAGTTCGCCGTTTAAGTAGATATCCGCCACCGTATCCAGACCCCCGAAGCACAGGCTGATCCGCCGTCCACTCTCTCCTGGCGGTATCTGCACCCGGTTCTCATAGATCCATTTCCGCCCACTGACCCACTTGCAGGTATCCTGCCTGCCGCGTTTATACTCCTCGCCGATCCCGCCCGCCGCAAAGAGGATATCATGTACCTGCATGGGCATATGCGGCACTTCAAGACAGATGTCCCCCTCCGGCGTACACAACCTCCAGCCTTTATCCAGCACGGTCTTTTCTTCCATATTCGTCATATCTATATTCCGCCTTTCTGCGAAGCAGTTCTCTCTATTCTCATCGCTTTATCCTTTCACACTCCCGGCCACAAGTCCTTTGATCAGATACTTGGACCCAAACGAGAACAGGATCAGAATCGGGATTGTACCCATGGACAATGCCAGTATCCTGGCCGCATAATCTGTCCGGTACTCACTGCTGATCAGCGCGATCGACAACGGGATCGTATACAGCTCTTCTTTGCTGATCATGACGAGCGGCGTCATATAACTGTTCCAGGACCAGAGGAAGAAGAGCAGGAAGATCGTGATCAATGCCGGACGAATGATCGGCAGTACCAGCCGGAAGAAGATCCCAAACTCTTTGCACCCATCCACACGTCCGCTCTCGATGATCTCATCCGGCACGGAGCCCCCAATATACTGCCGCATCCAGAAGACACCGAAAGCATTCGCCATACCCGATACGATCAGCGGGAACAGTGTATTGTTCAGCTTCAGCCAGCGCATCTCCAGCACGAAACCGATCAGACCAAGCTGCTGCGGTATCGCCAGCGTCGCCACGACCATGGCAAAAAGTGCCGCTTTTCCTTTGAAGTCAAACTTGGCAAAGGCATATCCCGCCAGCGCGCTGACCATCAGGCCGCCCACGGTATTGCACACCGCCACCAGGATACTGTTCCAGTAGTACAGCAGGAAATTCTGCCGCATCACGGTTTGGAAATTCTGTACAAAATACTTGCCGAAGAACAACTTAACACCCGTATACAAGTCCTCGCTGTAATGCGTTCCCATGACGACCATCATATAGAACGGCAGCAACGCACAGACCGACAACACGATCATAAAAATCCACACAGGAAGCTTTCTTAAAACTAATATACTGACAGGTTTTCTTCTCATGCTCATCACTCTCCCTTCTTCCGATTGATCAGCTTAAACAGCAGCAGAGAGACTGCTGCGATCACCAGGAACAGGCAATATGCCAGTGCGGATCCATAACCAAACTCAAAGCTCCTGAACGAAGCCTCATAGAACCGCATCACCACCGTCATCACCGCCCGGTCCGGTCCGCCTATAGGCTGGCTCACCGAATTGAACAGCAGTTGAGGCTCATCGAAAAGCTTAAACCCGTTGATCACACTGGTGGTGATCACGAAGATAAAGATCGGCCGTAACAGCGGAATGGTTATCTTGGTAAAGCTGTCCCACCATCTAGCACCGTCTATCTTCGCCGCCTCATACAGCTCGTCGGAGATGGCAGCCAGGCCTGACAGGAACATGATCATCTTATAGCCGTAATTCTTCCACACGATCATGAAGATTACGACCGCCCTGGATGCCCAGGCATTTCCCAGCCAATAGACGCTTTCTATGCCAAGCAGGTTCAGGAAAGCATTGATCACACCGCTCTTCCAGTCGAACATCAGCTGGAAAATGATACCTACAGCGACCGGCGTCGTGATATAAGGGAGGAAATTGATCAGCTGGAGGCCGTTTCGCGTCTTCTTGAAGAAATCCTTTAAGAAGGTAGCCATAAAAAGTCCCAGCGCGATCTGGATCGGCGTACTGATCGCCAGCAGGATCAAGGTATTGAGCATCGATTTATAGAAAAACTTATCTTGCGTAAAGACACGTTTATAATTCTTCAATCCTACGAATGCAGCTTCCCCAATCCCGTCCCAGGAAGTGAAACTTACGCCCAGGGAGAACAAGATCGGAAAAAGTCCGAAAGCAAGGTAAAGAATAAAGTAAGGCGCTATCATAGCATAGGGCGCTTTCTTTTTTGACATGCTGTCACTCTCCTTTCTGGAAAAGAGGATCTGACAACAGATCCTCTTTTCCATTCATCAACATGAAATATCTACTCTGACAGATCGGGCTGCTTGGTCAGCAGTTCATCCGTCATGGACTCGATCAGGCTGTCCACCGATACGCTGCCGTCCACCGATGCGTTGATCGTCTTTAACGCCAGGTTATATACATCGTCGATATCCTGGTCATATTTGCTGGGCAGTCTCACACCCTTGATGTTCGGGAACACTTCCTGGGAGATGGCCTGCAGCACATCCTGCCCTGCAAAATAGTCATCTGCACCACTGTAGAAGGATGCGTCCTCATAGAGCGGTTTGTACGGTGAGAAGTTTCCTTTATAATCTCTCTGCAGTTCTGCACCTTCCTTTGATGCAAAGAAGAATCTGATATACTCTACAGCCTCTTCCTTATGAGCACCGCCCTTCGGCACGCCCATGACCGTTCCGCCCCAAGGGAAAGGACCACCGGGAGGAAGCATGAAGCCCCATCTTCCCTGTCCGTCTTTGTCGTTGGACTTGATCGTAAACTCTAAGGACCAGTTTGCACAAGGATAGAAAATATGTTCATCGCCGGCATAAGAAGCACCTTCCTCAGCGGAGCTGAAATCCAGTACGTCCACCATTCCTGCCTTCTTCATCTCAAGAAGTTTCTCCAGGATCGGCCGCATGGAAGCATCCAGGTTCAGCTTGTCGCCTTCCACGAAAGGCTCCGTGGACTGTCCTTTCAGTATCTGGCCTGCCGCACCAAGAGAGGGGAGCATGAACACTGTCCCGTTGGATTTCTCCACTACTTCTTTTCCTTTTGCAATGAAGGAATCCCAGTCGGACAGCATAGCTTCCAGCTCCTGCGGATCGTCCGTGCCCAGATATTCCTTGGCAAGTTCTCTCTTGTAGGCCATACCTGCCACCGACGGACATTCCGGCCCTACATACTGACCACCTTCCGTAGTCTCCAGCGGGATCAGATAATCCAGCACCTGACTGGTATCAAAGTTATAGGGATCGGCGGTGATATCTTCCCAGATATCCAGTGAAAGGAGTTTGCCCCGGAAGGTAGCCTCCAGCCATGCGATATCCGGCATCTCCCCGCCGCTGGCCAATGTCGTCTGCAGTTTCTGGGTCATATCTTTACTCTCCACCGCCACAAGGTTCACCTTAATGCCGGTAGCCTTCGTAAACTCGTCATGCATCTGCTTTCTTGTGTCACCCGTATCCCAGCACCAGATCGTCACTTCTCTGTCTGCGGGCACTTCGTCTGTTTCCCCGGATGCTTCCTGCTGCGGCTGCTCCTTGGCCGTCTCCCCGGATACCGTTGTCTCCTGCGGCTGCGTTCCCGCGCCGCCGCATCCTGCCAGACTGGAAATGCCAAGTGTCGCTCCCATAAGTAATGTCAATAGCTTTCTCTTCATAAAATACCTCCTTCTCGTCACGCCACGCGTCCCGGCCGCCTGCCGCAACTTTTTCTATGTCTCGTTTGTTTCTATGCCTAAAGTATAGCGTTCTGCATCCCCCGAAAAAACACACCATTTTTTATTTTCCTTATACTTTCTTAATGGTCGGCCGCCTTCTTTGTCACACTGGCAGCGGTGATCTTCCCGATTTTTTATACTTTTTTGCTCTGCTTTATACTTTTTATGCTTTTCTTCCCTCATTGCAAAACCCGAACCGGATCACCGTTCCGCCTTCCGGCCTTCTGTCGATCGAGAAAAGACAGTTCTCCCCATAGATCAGCTTAAGCCGTCCGTTTACATTAAATAACCCGATATGATTCCCCACTCGCTCACTGGCCAGATGCAGTTTGATCTCTTCCATCTCCTCCTCGCCGCAGCCGATTCCATCATCCTCCACCGCCACCATGACCCACTCCTCTTCTCTTGTGAAGCTGACACGCAGCATGCACTGCCTGTCACTGGGGACGATGCCATGGAAAACACTGTTTTCCACCAGCGGATAGAGGATCATCCGCGGGATCTCCTCCCGCTCAATGTCTTCCCTGATCTCCCATTGAATGTCCGGGATATTCCTGTAGCATTTCTGCAATACCCGCAGATAATTCTCGATATGTTCCTGCTCTCTCTTCACCGTCGTCATTGCCGACAGATCAGTCCGCAGAAGTGACTGCAGCAGTACGATAAACTCTCTCGTCAAGTCAATGATCCCTTCATAATCCTGTTTTCTGGCAAGACAGATGATCGCATTCAACGTATTATAGATAAAATGAGGATTCAGCTGATAGGATAGCATCTTCAGTCTGGCTTCATACTGCTTCTTCTCGCTCTCCACCAGTTCCCGCGTGTACAGGTCGATGCTCTCCACCATCGAATTGAACACGTTTGCCGCCTCCTCACACTCGTCCCCCGTATGGATCTCGATGTGCTCGCTCCTGCTTCCCACAGCCACCCGCTGCATTCCACGGATCAGTGTCTCCAACGGCTTTACCACCCTGCCGAGCACCAGCAGCAGGACGAAACTCATGCAGGTCAACACCGCAGCCAGCACACCGACCACCAACAGGCCGATCTTTCCGATCCGCTCCGCGATCGTCTTATTATCGACCTGATACGCCACCTGCCAGCCTGTACTGTCCGGCTTGTCCACATAGACTATCCCGCCGCCTTCCTCATCCAGCCCGTCAAAAAGGACCGTCCCGTCAGGGCTGGTCAGACGAACACGGATATCCCTATCCAGCGTAAGCGCCTTATCGATCTCATCCGCATCCAGCAGAAGCACCAGTTTTCCCAGTTCCACCGACACGCCCGTCTTGTCGTAGATAGAATTTACGAAGGCCAGCGTATTCTTTTCGCCAGTCGTACCACGATAATTAAAAGAATATCTGTCTGTAAACCCGGAGGCCGCGTCTGTCTCCATCAATTTGCGAAAGACCGCCTCTCCTGGCAGATGCCAATAAGTGTTTACCGTCTCCAATACCTTTCCCCTATCGTCGATCACAAAGATGTCCTGTATGATACTGCCGTAGATCATCTTATATTCTTTCAGCCTTCTCTCCATATCCAGGATCTTCGTATAATATACGTAACTGCCTTCCTTCTCCTCTCCCTTCAGGAAGTTCTGGACCGTATCGTCAAATGTGATATTTCTCGCATACACCGTGATCTCCTCCAGATCATTGATCTCCTGCCTGCACATGTACCCGCACATATCCCTTTTCTTATCCAGAAGTGAATCCTCTATCATGGGCTTCATATAGGAATAAATAAACCCGCTGGTGCACAGCACACAGACTGTCACCGAGATTAGGACTACTGCGGAGATCCTTCTGAAAATCTTCGTTTTCGCTTTATATTCCGGCTGCATTCCGTGCTCTCCTTTCTTCTGTCGGCATCACTCAAATTCTCCCGGTGTCTTTCCCGTTTCCCTTTTAAACACCTTGGTGAAATACTGCACCGTCTGATATCCCACCAGTTCACTGATCTCGTAGATCTTCTTGTCTCCCTGCCGCAGCAGCTCCTTGGCCTTTTCGATGCGCAGCCTGGTGATGTAGGCGGAAAAGGTGATAGCCACCTCTTTTTTAAACAGATGGGACAGATAGATCGGACTGACATCCAGAAAGGCTGCCGTCTCGTTCAGTCCCACATCCTCCGCATAATGCTCCCGTATATAAGCCATGGCTTCCCTCACCTTGCGGGAATACCGCCTGTCCGTATGTTCCTGTAAGATATCCAGCAGATAACCGAACCGCTCCGCGGTATGATCCACACTCTCTGTAAGCATATTAAAGCAAACCCGGTCCAGCCATTCGTCAAACTCCTGCAGCCTCACTTCATACCCTTTCTGCCTAAAGTAGTAAGACAGCTTGACTGTCACCCGCTTCAGCAGATCGATGCTGCCCGCCTGCGCGATCTCCCGGGAATACAACGTCTCTATGCTGCTTCTGGCATTGCCATAGTCTTCCCGCCGGACAGCTTCTCCTATCTCCTCCAGACCCTGTATGATCTGCTGCTTCTGCTCATCCGTACCTTCCTGTGGCTTTTTTTCCAAAATGCAACCCCCTTTGCGGAAGATCCTGTACTGTAGCAGCTCCTCCCCCGCCTTCTTTGCCGCCGGAATATCTCTGCTTCCCTTCACTTCACCGCCCACCGCCACGGCCGTCTGGGTGTCTAACAGATCGTCAAACGCCTCCTGTACCGAGAGGATAAATCTTCTCAGATACCGCTTTTGTTCCATTTGCGAATGGCTGTCCGGCGCCTCCAGGAAAATCACATACTCTCTGTCCTTCACCTTCATGCAGACAAATCTGAACTGCCGCAGTTCCTCCTGCAAGGCATCCTGCAGATTGTCCTCCCCGATCTCATTACGCCTCTTAAGGCACCAGATATCCAACAAGATGCTCTTCCCCAGCCATGGGAAAAAGGAGTCCCTGGCCGCCCCGGCCGACTGTATCTCCTGCGCTCCGTCCCCGCCCTTTGTCAACAGCCTGTCCAGCCGCGCCCGGGTCGTTATATCCTCCACACACCGTTCCTTTTTTATCGCTTCCACGCACTTATTCAGTTCACGCAAAAGAGTCTGGCTGTCGATCTCATATTTCAAGATAAAAGCCTGCGTCCCCATTTTCAACGCCCTCTTGGCGTACTCAAACTCCTCATACGCAGTGAGCAGAATGAACCTGGTCCCCGGAATCCTCTCCCGGACTTCCTGCATCATATCCAGACCGGTCATGATCGGCATCTTGATATCCGTCAAGATGATATCCGGCCGATAACGCAGTGCATATTCCAGACCGATCTTTCCGTTTCTGGCAGAAGGCAGCAGCTCGAACCCGTGCTGCTCCCAGTCAATAAGTCCCAGAATGTCCTCTCTCGTGATATCCATATCCTCCACTACCAAAACCTTTATCATGTCGCGCTCCCCTCCCTGTTCATGACAGTCAGACGTATCCCAGTTTACTTTTCATTATACCGGAGCCGGCTAAGCAATAATTTGTCTCTATTTTATATTTTTTATACTTTTTTGTCCGCAACAAAACAGGAGAAGCCACTGGCTTCTCCCCTTTATTTCGTCTCCGTATCTATTACTGCATCCCTGGTATTATCATAGTTTTGTCAGGATCAGATTCCGCAGTTTCCTGGTCAGTGTAAATGTCCCGCCATCCTTCTTCTGCGTTCCCATCAAGATCGTCATCTTCTCTTCCGGAAAGTTCGCGAAGTAAACGCCCAGCCAGCCGTCCCAGCCATACTCCCCTCTGCCCGCAAGAAACGCCGACTGCGCCGGATTCTTGCAGATCCTCATCAAATTCCCGTAACTGAATCCTTCCAATCCGATCCACTTCTCAAACGCTTTCTGCTGATGTTGCAGCAGTTCCGCACCCATCATATAGCGCACCGTGGCCGGCTCTAAGATCCGGACACCGTCCAATGTACCGTCCTGCATAAGCATCTTTGCAAAACGCATATAATCGTCCAGTGTAGATGCCAGTCCCGCACCGCCGGATTCAAAAGCAGGCGGTTTCTCCATCCCATTACAGATTGCAAGATTGTTTCCTTCATACCGCACCAGGGAATTACCCTTCTGTCCTTTGACCGTCTCATAGGTTACTGCCAGCCGGCCCTGCTTCTCCTGCGGTACCCAGAAGGCCGTGTCCTTCATGCCAAGCGGCCCGAAAAGCTCTTTCTCCAGAAACTCTCCAAAGCGCATCCCCGAAATCACTTCCACCACTGCGCCCAGCACATCTGCCGAAGTACCGTACCGCCAGGAACTGCCCGGCTCGAAAGCCAGCGTACAGCCGGCCAATGCATCGGCCACCTCTCTTGTCGTCATCGCATCCTTCGTGAAAAGCCGTCTGTCCATCTCCTCAAACACTGCCGCCGTCTGCCGTCCGGACACCGTCACCTCATCCGGATAGGCCAGTCCGGAGGTCATGCGCAGAAGATCGAATACCCGCATAGGCTGCAGGACAGGCTTTCTGTATTCCGATGCCGTGCCGTCTGCCCCATTACCGCCGTTCATCGCTTCCTGCTCCACTGCCGGCGCCTCTTTTCCAGCTTTCCCACCGGCCGCAGCATCTCCGATACTGTTCTCGTTTGCCACATAGAACTGCTCTGCAAAGGCCGGCAGGAAATCGGATACCGGCTGGCTCAGATCCAACTCTCCACGCTCCATCAGGATCATTGCTGCCGCGGCCGTGATGGGCTTACTCTGAGAATAAAGCCGGAAGATCGTATCCCTGCTCATGGACCGATTCCCTTCCCGATCCGCCATCCCCGCCTGACAGTAGCATACCTCCTGACCGTCCTGTTCCACCAGCAGATTAACGCCCGCCACCTCGCAGTTGTCCACTGCTTTTTCCATCGTGCTGCACAATTTTTCCTGTAGTGTCATTCTGATGCCTCCTTATCTCTTGATATACTTTCCGTGTTTCCGCTATGGAAATCGCATTCCGGAATTCAATGGTCACTATTTCCTCCTATATCTTATCTTCATATTAATCTTTTCGTATTTTCTTTCGCCTGCAATAACATCACTTTACAATACAATTTACTACATATTATTTTATCAGAGCGCCTTCCAATACCCGGATTTATTTGAACCAACACGTTCAATAAACCCCCGCTGTTTCAAAACAGCAATTCCTTTATCCACGGTTGTCTTACCCAGCTTCAGCTTTTCAGCCAGTTCAGGTTTTGTAATATCAGGGTCATTTCTGATTTCCGTCAGAATTGATGCCTGTGTCTGTGTCAAGTGGGAATTTTTATCACCCACTTTATCACCCACTTTATCACCCACTTTATCACCCACTTTATTGATCCACCGGAATGGTATGGTAACTACGATAGAATTTTCTCTGAACTCATACGCTTCTTTTCCGTACCGCTCCGTGATCAACGGCACACCACGTCCCGTCTTCTCACTGATATGCAGCTGTAGAAAAATTTCCGAAAGTTTTCTGTTTACCGGAACCGATTCTCCGGCGAAAAAACCTTCCATAGTCTGCTCCGGTGCCAGCGACCCACGGGACAATATCTCGATTCTATCTGAAAAAACGGTAATCATCGGCTCATTTCCGCCTATCCATTTATTATGAACAAACGCATTGACGACTGCCTCACGAAAAGCGTCATTTTCAAATAACGGCACCTCTTTCCTTTCCACAATACGATTTGTTTCATCTGCCTGGATAATATTTAAAACATCCCCATACCGCAGAATTTCATCCAGAGAATACAGAAGGCACTGATTCCCAAACTCCCTCACCGAATACAACTGATCAGCTTTTGATCTCCCGGAAAAAATCGCCACTCTGACCGGCAGATGTGAGTCATCCGAAAGTAGCTGCGCTAATATGTTATATTTTCCGTCCTCTGTATATAAAGATAAATTTTTCTTAAACGTATCGGGATTTAATTTCAATCCTTTTGCACCATAATAGATCAGCAGCTTTTCAAACGAAAGCTCCTGATGATCCGACGGTGTATTTTCTATCGTCGGATGTCCATGACGTAACAGGTCAAACAAATAAGATTCTTTTTCCGGATATTTTCTGAGGTTCTCTTTACTTGAACCAATGCGGATATATCTTTCTCTGTCATAGGCAGTCGGAACTGATTTCGCCGCCGGTATCGTCAGCAATACTAATTTCTTTTCTTCAATCCATATCTCCTCAAATATAAAATTGATATCCGGGCTGAGCCGTCTTGCCAGATAATGTTTTAAAGGCTCGTTCCTGACATTTTGATTGCAGTTAAAATCTGTCCCTTTGATCTCATGCGTCACATCATCGATTCCCCAGACAAAATAACCCTGCTGTTTTCCTTCCCATGCAGCACTGTTAGACAATGCCGATATATACTCCCCCAGTTCATCTGCCTTATACCAGTTTACTTTGAATTCAAACCATTCACGCTCCAGATCATATGCCCGAAGTTCATTAATAATATGAATCGCATCCCTCATGCTTATGACCACACCTTTCTCACTTTCCGGATTCTCATCTCTCATACAACCACTACTCTTTTGTTAACTCTGTTTGATCGATCTGATCAGCGCCATATACACACTGATTCGACCGGCTCCGCTCAATTCCCCAATACCGCCTCACCTGCTCCTGCGTCAACGCATCCGCAAACTCCTTCTTCAACTGCAGAAAATACTCCAGATCCATCAATATACCATACAACACCGCCCGGTCCTCGAACTCCTCCCGTGTCGCAGGCAGCGGCGAATCCTTCATCTGCCTCAGCACTTCTGTCAGCTTTGTCAGCAGTTCTCTGGCATTGTTGCATTCCCCGAAAGAAACCGCCGTCTCATAGAGCAATCCCGACACCCGTTCCGTCTGCGGCAGGAGAAACCGGATATGGATAATCTTCTTATAAATATCCCGCAAGACGATCGTCTGTTGTTCCCGCATATTCATATACGAGATAAAATACTTCGATTCCTGGAAAAAGGTATTATTCATATAAGCATACGCCTGTTTTGTACCGGCGGCAATATCTTCCTGCAGTTTGTCAAAACAAGCTCCTGTATAATCCGACCGATCCTCTTTTGCAATATATTCCGCCATCCGCATCAACACCTTACGCAAATCTTCCTCCAGCGTATGCTGCATGGCCCGGATCTCCCTGCCTTTTCCCGGCATATACAGATTCAGAAGCGTGCCGATCCCGGCGCCAATCATCAGAAGCAGCGCCTCATTTCCGATCAACGGAAGAGACATGTCCTTCTCCAGCAGATAATGCGTCGCTAAGACCGCATTGATAGAGACTGCATCACCCATCCGCATCAATATACAGCTGGCAACAAACAAAAACAGAAATACGCCATATGCAAACACATGATATCCGGCAAGATGAAATACCGTATAGGCAATCAACGTCGCCAGCAGGAAAGCGAGGATTCTTTTGACAGAGATCGTAATGGTCTCCCGTGAGGTATCTTGTATCGTCAGAAGCGTTATGATACCGGCTGATGTGCTGTAACCCAGTCCCAGCACATCAGCCAGAAAAATGGACGCCACACACCCGACAGCGATTTTGATCAGTTTCAGCATATAAGAACCTTTCTTTATCATTCTTACCCCATAAGCGGCATGATATAATTTATCCACAGATAACTTACCGGCAGCGCAAGCACCATCGCTGGTATCATATCGGCCACCGGAAATTCCTTGACTTTGATCATACGGAATCCGGTCGCCAGCAGGAGAATACCGCCGCAGGCCTTGAAATCATTGATCATCCCCGGTGTGCACAGCGGATAGATCATCCCCGCCAGCAGATAAAGCGCCATGAAAATGAGAAACTGCGGTACTGCGATCAGTGAAACAACAATTCCCAGCGAACAGGCAAAGATCAGCGCCGTGGCAAAATCCAGGATAGATTTCGCCAGTAAGATAGAATGGTCGCCCGTCATACCCGCCACGATGGAACCATAGATGCCGGTACCGCTGGCACAGAATAGCACCAATGCCGTCACCAGTACTGCACTGTTGTCTGCTGTTCCTGTTCGGCCCACTGTACCTGTGCTGTCCGCCGAATCTTTCTTGCCCACTGCATCTGTCTGGCCTGCTGCACTTATTTTGCCCGCCAGTTCCTGCTGTTCTTTCCCCGCTCTCTGCAGCCCGGAAAGCGCACGGCCGATTCCCTTCTGCATCATCAGCCCGGCTCTGTCGATCCGCTGCCCCAAATGCATGGCCAGCCCGATCGAAGTTCCCACGATGACCGAAAAAACCACCGCCGGCATATTTTCCATCAGTACGATCGAACTGATGCCCATCGCCATGGCACAGGCCCCAAATACCGTATTCAGATTTTCCTTGAAAGCATTGCTTATCTTATCCCCGGCCAGCGCGCCCACGATTCCTCCGACAGCTACTACCAACGCATTTGTAATGACTCCAATCGGCATACCGTACTTTCCTCCATCAGTATATCCTGTTCAAATCTCTCATCCGTATTATTCACAACTTCCATTCGCAAACAAATATCTGTATTTCCTCTTCTGATCCATCAGGATCGTTCCCACCCGCCGCTTACTTTCGGCGGGATAATACTTCTCTTCCGCCAGCACACTCTCCACAACTTTCCGGTCAAATGAAAACTGTATATGCTGCCCATACAACCTCTCTACAATATCCAGCTGTTCATCAAAATCCTGACAGATCGTTTTCGCCCTTACTTCCTTCATCAAGCTGATCGTATCTCCTGTCAGCGGATAATCCATCGTTGTATCAGCCAATAATGCCGCTCCATGATCAAAGATCGGACAGTAATGGTAATGCCCTACATCATCCAGCAGAACCGCAATATTATGTGTATGCCTGTCCTCATTCAAAAAAACCGCGTCGATTGTCAGCAGCTTACTCAAATACACTCCAAATTCTTCCAACCCGGTCATTCTGATCGTCTGTTCTACCAGAAACCGCACACGCTCCTCATATTCCCTGATCGTGTAAATTTTTCTGTTCAGGCTCTCACCATACACATTCTGAAACAGCCTCTCCAATGTAATCAGCTTCCATCCTTCCGGCAGAAAATTCTTGCTTTTGCAGCCCAGATATCGGTTATGCCCATAGACGATCTCTTCCGTCTGATAAGATACATATTCCTTCCCACCCAGGCTGCTGTATGCAAACAGTCCGGATATGACATACTCGGCCAAGCCTTCATATCCGGTATAATCAGTCTTATACCAGATTCCCTGCTCCTCCCATTTCAACTGATTCCCCTTGGAGGACTTCCTGCTTTCCATCTCCTTACGCTGTCCAAAAAGCTCAACCATAGCATACCTCAATCAATTCCGTGTATATTTACCTGCTTCTTTCCCGTCATCTCTCAATCCGAAGCCAGAAATCATCCTCCGCCATTCTTCCCTGCGTCTTCTCGATGATCAGCAGCGGTTCATAAAAAGGCAGATCAAGTTCCCGCAGAGTCAGCTTCATCTTATCCCTGCTCCTCGGAAAGCATCTGGATTCCAGAAACGCCTCATATGCCTCAAAATCCGGATTTTCCTCTTTCCCAAATGCTCTTGCGATATAATCCTTTGTATAATTGTGCACTTTCACTTTCCTGAACCGCTCATCTACGTCAATGATCGTACACACCCTGCTGCCTTCCATATACCAGAGTCTTAAAGGGTACTTTTTATCCGGAACAGTCAATTCCTCTTTCATCTGCGGATATTCCCAGAGAAGCTTCACCAGTGCCGCGATCGGCCCGCCGATCTCCCTCTCTCCCGCCTCCCATCTCTCTACGGTCTTCTTCGAAACGTTGGCCAGCCGGGCAAACTCAGCCCGGGTGAGTCCCAGCTTCCTGCGTATGGTTCTGATCTCTTCTGCCGTTAACTTATCCGGAACCGCAAACGTAACCATCTATGATCTCCTTGTTTATCCCGCTGTCTATCCTGCCGGTCTTTCGGTTAATTTTTATTTCTATTATTATATCCTTAAAACAGAGACTCTTCAATCTTATTATGGCTCATGGATGAAGTCTAAGACAGGTATTTGAATTCATTAAACCGAATCATATTTTTCTCCTTTAAGTGTTCTAAGGATATCCTTAGATAAAGGATAAGTCTATTAAAAATCATTTTCAAGACACTTTTTAACAGCAATCGAAACAATAAGTCGCATAGGCGTTCAAAAAGACGGTACAGCCCTTTGTCCCGGAAATCTCCGACACATAAAGTAAGGATGCCGCTCCCATCCGTTCTGATGGTCTGCAGCATCCTCTCTCATAAGATAACTTCTTACTGCTGTATCTCTACTACATGGCATGCCTTCTTCAACGTGTCAATCAACTCTGTCAGATAATCCGCAATTTCCATGGAATCCACATGCTCCCGTTTCCTGTATGCTGCGATCTTCGCAGTGGGCGGATATGCCATCGGCACCAGCTCGCCGCCCTCCAGCAGATTCGCCACAAACTCGCAGACTTCCAGCAGATCCTCCACATCATGGCTGTGCGCGAAGCCCTGATTCTGTCTCGCCTTACGAAGCGTTCTCTGCGCCAGGATACAAGCTCTTCTCACATAATCCTCCTGATTCACGTCAGAGCGGATCGCCGTTTCCCCTCTGTTGCGGAAGAATCCATAGATCGCGGACACAATAGAAGGATCCCTGACCGTTCCGTCCGGATAAACCACCCCGTGTACCCTTGACCACATATCCTTCCCGATCATCAACTCAAACAGATACCAGCCCACACCGTATTCATCATGCAGCTCGATGGACATATCATAAGGATTCGCTCTGCCGATACAACACATTTCGTTATCCAAAACCGGCTTGCCGTATTTCTCACTCATCTGCTTCGCATACTCCAGCGTATCACGCATACGCTTCCTGGTCGGGCAATAGTCATGGAATACGATCACATCAACCAACTCCGCCGTCTTGCTCGGTTCCGTCTCATAGATAAAAATATTGCCAATCCCGATATCATGCACCGGGTCCTTAGCCTTCACATACTTACAGAAATGCCGGATGATCTCCCAGGTCTTCTCCTGCCTGTAGCGCAACGCCTCCATATCAGGCCGATCCTGATAATCCTGCACATAAGAAGGTTCCTCGTCATACCAGGTCACAAAGTTATCCGTATATCCGGGCTCGTTGGCGATATCCCAGAACAAGAGGCCTTCCTCTTTGCCAATCGCATCATAGAGCGCGTCAAAATACTGCTCTCCAATATACCAGCTGGAAGGATCTTCCAGCGTCTTAGCGATCGGCCGCAGTCCGGCTTCCAGCATGAATCCCTCCGGCGGAAGCTCATCTTCACGGAATCGGAATCCCATAAAAATAATCGGGTTGGTGGAAATACCATGTTTCCATGCCGTCTGCACAAAATCCTTGACGTTTGCAAGAAACTGCTCGGGATTCTCCTTATAGAAATCATAGCTTAAGAAAATCCGCGCGCTGTTCAGGTGCAGTCTCCTGGCATACCCCATATCCCTGTCCACAACGTCATGATGATAATGAGACCAGAAATCCCTGTCATTCACGGCATCAGGCTGTGTGTAATTGAACCCTCGCAGGTTCCTGTAATCAACTGTTTTCTTCATTTTTCCCTCCGTTCCGAAGCGCTTTTAACTCCTGTCAGCCCTTCACACCGCCCAGCGTGATACCCTTTACAAAGTTATTCTGCACGAAAGGATAGATCACCAATACCGGCAGCACGCCTGCAATCGCCATTGCCATACGCACCGAGACCGTAGGCAGATTCGCCAGCAGAGCCGCCGCATTGGAATCACCGGACTGGAGCAGATATTGAATATTCTGCACGATCCTGTTCAGAAGATTCTGTATCGAATACAGGTCCTGTCTTCTGTTCAGATAAACATATCCGTTATTCCAATCATTCCAATATGCAATTCCAGCAAACAGACCAATGGTAGCGATAATAGGCTTGGCAAGCGGAACGACTACCTTAAGAAACGTCTGCGTCTCAGATGCCCCGTCAATATACGCCGCTTCAACGATCTCATCCGGAATACTGGATGTGAAATAAGATTTCATGAGCAGAACGTTAAATCCGTTCGTCACCAGACCCGGCAGCAACAGCCCCCAGAAAGTATCCTTAATGTGGAAAATATTCACGTAATTGATATAGGTCGGAACCAATCCACCGTTAAACAGCATAGTAAAGAAAACGTAGAAAGTAAGAACGCCTCTTGCCGGAAGTTCTTTCTTGGAAATTGCATACGCAAGCAATGTTGTAACAGACAGCGAAAGAACCGTTCCCACAGCCGTAAGACGGAAGGATACGAGATACGCCTTCAAAACCTGCGGATTCTCTACAAAAATATAATGATATGCATCCAAACTGAACTTTTCAGGAAAATAACTGTAACCGTTCCGAATCAATGTGTTATTGTCTGTAAAGGAAGAGATGATCACCAGGAGCAGGGGAGCCACCGCAAATATTGTCATGATTATCATAACAACATTACCCATAAATTGAAAACGTTTTTCGTCTTTTGACTTCATAATTCCCTCTCCCTCCCCTAAAATAATGCGCTGTCCGGATCTATCTTACGAACGATCAGATTCGCAGACATTACAAGGATAAATCCAATCAGTGACTGGTAAACACCCGCTGCCGTAGCCATAGGCATATCATTTCTCTCCAGAAGTCCTCTGTATACATATGTATCTATGGTCTGCGTCACATTCATCAATACACCGCTCTGCTGAGGCACCTGATAGAACAGACCGAAATCCGAATAGAAGATACGTCCGACGGACAACAACACCAGCATGATGATCGTAGGTCTTAGAAGCGGCAGAGTGATCTTTCTGATCTGCTGCCATTTCGATGCACCGTCAATGGCAGATGCCTCATAGATTTCCCTGTCGAATCCCAGGATCGTGGACAAATACACGATACAGTTATAGCCCACGCCTCTCCAGGTCTGTACGAATACCAGTATAAAAGGCCAATATTTCGGTTCCGTATACCAGGGAATCGGTTCCTTGCCAAATAAAGGAAAAATACTGTTATTCAAAAATCCGTTTTCCGAACTCAGGAAAGCAAACACCAGATAACTGATAATCACCGTAGACAAAAAATGAGGCAACAGGATGGTGGACTGATAAACCTTCTTCCATCTTGTGGTAAGCTCGGACAGGATGATGGCGATCGAAACTGCCATGATCACATTAACGATGATAAACAAAATATTATAACCCAGTGTATTTCTTGTAATGATCCAGGCATCCTGTGTCCGGAACAAATATTTGAAATTTTTGAGTCCCACCCATGGCGAACCCCAAATTCCCTTTTTCGTGGAATACTTTTTAAATGCCAGCACCAGGCCCGGAAGCGGCATATAATTATTGATAAACAGATAGATAACTCCCGGAAGAGCCATAAGATATACGGGAATAAACCGTTTGACAAGTCTTAAGGTCTTCTTGGAATCCTTCTTTACTTTTGCTGTCTGTTTCATAGAAATCTCCATTCTTGCTCAACGCGCGAATTTGAGCGCAAGCACAAATTTGCCTGTGAAAAATTTATTTTTCACAGTATGCCAGCCTTTCTTATACAAGAGAAAAAGGAACCGGAATCTGAGATTTCCATTCCTTTTTCCCGTTTTCAGATACATCCGTCCAGGACGGACTCATGCACGATCAATCGTTTCCTACTCGACACCGTTCTCGGCTGCCCATGCCTCCAAAGCTTCTTTCTTCGCGTCTATATAAGTTTGAAGACCTGCAGCCTCCAGTCTTTCATTGAGCTCGGCAATACCTGCCTCCGGCTCGATCAGACCGAATACAAGGCTGTTGCCGTATTCTTCCCATACATTGGTCAACGCCGTATACTCTGCACTGACTTCCGAAGAGTCAAAGCTGAAGCCAAGCGCCTTGGACTTCATGGCATTGTTGTTGAAATCTATCGTCTTCTCCCAAAGGTCGATGTCATCCCCTTCACGTACATAGGTAGGATATTCACAAGGCATCATCCACGCCCACACCAGATTGTAATACTCTACTGTCTGCTCGGTCACTCCCTCAGGGAAAGTACAATGACCGGACTCCGTAAGAACATAATCCACACCTTCTTCACCCCACAGAAGCAGGTTGGTCACTACGGGACTGGTATACAGATCGTTCAGAACCGTCATCGCGGCCTCAGGAGCTTCTGTCGTGGAATTGATGCTCCAAGCAGCGCCAACAGGCGCGCTGCTTGCCACAAAGTCAGGCCCCAGCTGGAATACAACGGAATCCCGTCCGCCACGTTCCGCTTCCTTCTGGCGTACAATACCAGGCTTTCCGGCTGTCGTATCAGCGATCAGAGTGCCTGCAATAACCTGTGCGCCGCCGTTCTGTGTCTCGGTGGCGGCATCCTTCGACATAAATCCTGCCTGCTGCCACTCATACATCAGCTGACAATATTCCTTGAACATATCGCTGGTAAACAGATTGGACACTTCAAGACTGTTGGAAGGATCAAGCAGCACGCCAAACACGTCTCCGCCAATAGCATCATAGGCAAGCTTCTGTCCAAGATACCCGTAATCCCAAGGATACACTACATTCACATCAGGATATGCTTCGTGAAGCTGCGTAAACAACTCCGTCATATCCTCCGCAGTCGCAGGATTGACTTCTTCCATGTTGATCTGGGAATAATCATAGTCTATACCATCCATATACTCTTTATCGACTACGACGCACCACATACCGCTTGCCAGATCACGCATACAGGGAATCCCATACAGAGTGCCATTTACAACACAGCCCTTTAAGAACTCCGGATCGATCAGTTCCACAATATCCTTACCGTAATTATTGAGTAGATTTCCCTCATTCAAATCATAAGTACTCTCGTTCGCTACCGTATTCGAGAAGTTCATAACGCCTGAGCTGAAAATATCCACCTGCTCCCCTGAGGAAAGCATCATATTCACGCTCTGTGTATAATCGCCCATAAGAGACGTTACAAACTCAACATTGATATTGTAAGTGTCCAGATAATATTCTTTGATCTTACCAAATACTCTGTCTTTTCCAGGTACGGAATCATCGTTGCAGTACAATGCAACAACGATCGTCTCTCCGCCAAAGTCTGTGATCAGATCACTTGCCGCCTCTCCGGCAGCCGCTTCATCACCAGCGGCCTCAGCGTCTGCTCCCTCATCTCCCGTACCGTCAGCAGCATCACCGCCAATGGTTTCAGTCTGTCCTCCTCCGCATCCGGCAAGGGTTCCTGCCGCAAGAGCAACACACATCATAAGTGCAAGAATCTTTTTCATTAACATTTCCTCCTTCATTTGTTTATTCAAATTTGTTCATTCAATAACGGAAGAAGTTTTTATCGGCCGATATTTTCTTCTCTTTATTGTGTTATAATTATAGCTGTTTCAATGTCAAAAAAATATTCACACATCTTAGCTGTTATTGCATTATTTTGACATCTTTTCCCCCATTCCGAAGCACATTTATACAAAATACTGCAGAGGGATCCTTGTAGACACATCAATACAGACAATAGTACTCCTGGAGTTTCCTGGAAACCTCATAGGCAAATCTTCTGATCTGTGCACGGTCACGCTTCTCTTCCGGAATATCTCGTAACGCAAACAGCTGAGCCGACAACAGATTGTCCATCGGGGCGATCTCACAGCACTCCAGAATATTCACACATACCTCTGCGGCCTCCAGAATCTCATCTGTAGTGGCTTCAAATCTGGTAAACAGACTCTGCTTGTCCACGGAAAGCGCCTTCTTTACCCGTTCCACTGCCACTGCGGCATATTCTTCACGATTCCCCTGCGGAATCACCCTGTCTGCGCCTCTGTTCCTATAGAAACCAAACATGGCTGCTACAATAGAAGGATCTCGCACCGTTCCATCCGGATATACGATTCCGTGAAGAGGCGCCCAGAAGCCCTCGATCACCAAATTGAAGATATAATATCCATAGTGAAACTCTTCACAGAACTGCAGCTCCACATCATAGGGGTTCGCACGCCCAATACAGCCCATTTCATTGTTGATGACCGGCTTGCCGCCCTGTTCCTTTGCAATCTTTCCCGCATACTCATATACTTCCCTGATATCCTTTCTGGTGGTCAGGTAATCGTGGAAAGCGATCACATCAACCAGATCTGCCGTGGATTCCAGATGCTCTTTCAACTCATGACCCACGGTGATGGGCGTATCGTCATCTAATTCGCGCACCATCCGGCATTGGAGTCTCAGATCATGCTCAATCTTCTTATAGCGGGATTCATATTCCTCCTCGGGACAATTTCTCAGATAATCGTTGCAGAACGGCTCATTATAAACGTCCCACATCAACAGGTTGGGTTCCTTCTTAAGCAAACGGATCATGGCCGTCAAAAAGGCCCTCTTCTTCTCCCATTCCTCCTGCGTCAGAAGCTCATACGTGCGGATCTGATTACCGCTTGAAAAAATAGGCATAATGCTGATCCCATGAGCGGCACACAGTCTGGTATAATCCAGTATTTTCTTCTCCAGCGCCTCCGGATCCTTGTGCCACTCCGTCTCTTGGATAAAGATTCGGACGGAATTAATCCGCAGTCTTTGCGCATATCCCAATTCCCGGTCCAGCTGCTCCATGGAAGCCCCCTCTCTCGGGCCATGGTGTACGCCGCGAATCTCACTGTAATCCGATTTTACTCTCTCTTTCCAGGTTTTCATGATCTATAGCTACCTCTCCCTTTCTGCCGTTCACACGGCATTTCCCATGAAAATGCTCTAAGCCGTTCTTCTCTCTTCCCTTCTTCGAAGTAGGCTTTTGTTCATTATAGGAAGATGCCCCCGGAAAAACTATGTACATATTTGAGTGAATATTTCAAAATTCTTACAACTTCTGATTTCTCGATTGCTTTTCCTTTTCACTAAGATTACTATCATACATAGACATTTTCTGACAGATGGAGGTATTCATGCTTTTTCACAAACGCGAGTACTCGCTTTTTTCTCAGCTGATCAAAATTGTTTTGGTGATATATGGCCTTTTTTTGATTTCCTTTTTGGTCCTTTTTCTGTTCCTGAACCATAATATGCGCTCCAATCTTTATGACAGCTACTACCGAACGATAGATTATTGCCTAACTGAGACTAAAAATGATCTGGAAATCGCCAATCGTTCCGTTCTGTCAACCCTTTACAACAACCCTGATCTGTCTCAGTTATCCACTTCGGATCATATGATGACGATTTCCGCCTGCGAATCCCGTCTTCAGAGAACACTGAGTTCTTATTTGCTGTGCTATTCGACAGTGGACGGATTGTTTTTCTACAGCGAGCGCAATGACCGTTTTATTTCCGAGTCAAGAGACCCCAATACCTCCTTTTCCACCTATTTCAAAACCTTTCTGCGATCGGTGGACTTTGCCGCCTTTTCCAGAGAACTCACTTCGCAGAAGAGTTCTTTTGCTTTCTGTGAAATTGACGGCAGCTATTGTCTTGTGCGTATGTTTGCCTACAACAATACCATCGGCGGCGCATGGGTCAATGTGGATACAATCATGCATGATCTGGAAGAATCCACTTCCAAAGATACGCTTTGCGCCTTCCTCAACGCGCCGGAAACAGAGCTTCCCGTTGTCAATCAGGCTGTGGATTCCAATGAACTGCAACAGCTTCTTGGCAAAAACACACAGGTTGTAACCTGCTCCGGCAGTAAATATCTGAAATTTGAGATCAGGCCCTCCTTCTGCCAATCGGATCTGCTGATCCTGATGCCCTATTCCCATCTGCAGCAGACGCTGGAGCTTCGATTTAAACTGCAGGGTGTATTCATCGTCATCCTCACCCTTTGCTTTCTCTCCACCTTTATCCTGTTCAGCACCAGACTGCGTCTGCCGATCCGTGAGCTGTACAGGATCTCGGAAACGGTGAAGGAAAGTCCTCAGCTTGAGGCGCTTAATCTCCAGGAAGTCAGCCGCTGTAAGGAAGTACGGGAAATTCATGAGGAAGTCATTCGTCTTCTGGAGCACATCGATTCCCTGGAGAACCAAGTACTCCGGGAACAGCTTCTGAAAAAGGAGTACGAGCTCCTGAGCCTGCGCAATCAGGTATCGCCCCATTTTCTGATCAATTGCCTGAGCGTTATCTCCTCCATGGCGGGCACCTCTGTGAGCCGTATTGTTTTAAAGTCCATGATATCCACTCTGGCAGAGCACCTGCGCTACACTCTTTCCACCAAGCCCTTTGTCAGTCTGGCGGAAGAGATGCATTTCGTGCGCAATTATTATGATCTGAACAGTTACCGTTACCCTGACAGTCTGCTCTATCAAATTAATATACAGGGGTTATGTGATAATGCGGCCGTCTTTCCCAGCCTGGTTTTGATGTTGAGCGAGAATTCCATTAAGCATAATTTAAGCACCAGCGATAAGCTGAGTCTCACCGTCACCGCCTTTGAGGAGCAGAGTGAAAGCGGGCAGGTCTATGTGCACATTAGACATACGGACACCGGAAGCGGTTTTCCGGAGCAGATGCTGGCGGATTTGAACAACCCGGCTCCTACCGTGGAGGAAATTGCAGACGGCTCCAGAATCGGACTCTATAATATCAAAAAGAGGATCCTTTTGGCCTATGATGATTCCCACACCAGCATCCTCTTTTCCAATCTCCCGCATGGAGGCGGAGCCCAGGTTGACATTATTCTTCCCTATATTTCCTACCAGGACTCTTAAGATCCTGTTCATACCGCTCATTTTATTTTGAAAACTATACACTTATGATACGAGGAAAACAGTTATGAAAATACTGATCATAGACGATGAATTCTATATTGTTGAAGACATCCGACTCAATACCGACTGGGACAAGCTGGGCATCAGTGAACAGTATACGGCACACAGCGTACCGGAGGCAAAACACGTGATGGAACAGCATCCTGACATGAATATCGTTCTGACAGATATCGAGATGCCCAAAGAAAACGGATTTGATTTCATCCGCTGGCTGCATGAGAAGAATCTGAATCCTGTAGTCCTGCTGCTGACCGGTCACGAACGATTTGACTATGCGCATTCTGCTATTGAGCTGCACGTCCAGAACTATCTCACCAAACCGGTGGATATTCACCATCTGGAGAGCACCCTGGCAAAAGCTGTAAAAGAAAGCAAGCGAAGAAATGTATATCCGGAATTATTTCAGATCAATCCGGAAGAAGAACAGCCGGAATCCACAATTGAAATCATTCAGGATTGTGTACGCAAAAACCTCTCTTCTCCCGATCTGAACCGCCAGTTGATCGCCGAATTCGTTCACATGAATCCGGATTATATCTCTGCTATATTCAGCAAAAAGACCGGGGAATCTCTCACAAGCTTTATTCTCAAAGAGCGACTGAAAGCTGCGAAGGTTATGCTGTCCACAACAGATTATTCCTTACAGGAGATCGGATACAGAACCGGGTTTTCCACACCCTCTTATTTTCAGAGACAATTCAAAAAGAGCGTGGGCATCACACCTAAACAGTATCGTATGGAGGAAAAATAACAAAACTATTGACACACACATACAATGGTGCTATAGTATATAAAAATTTCATACAGCAAACCGTTGAAGCGGAGATAACGGCAATCATGCCTTTACAGAGAACCTGCGATGCTGAGAAGCAGGCAAGAAACAAGTTGTCAAATGGACCGCCGAGGGCGCAGTCAAATGTGATCTTTATCACAAAGTATTCTGCGACGCTGCAGGCAAGCGTAATATGCCGGGGATATGTTGGTATCCTGCTAAGCGCACGGGTCATACCGTGAATCAAGGTGGCACCGCGGATAGTGTCTACAATTATTGTATCTATTCGTCCTTGACAGAAAGTATATTTCTGTCAGGGGCGTTTTTTATTCGGCAGAAATACACTTTTGTTACAAAATTACAATTTTCATAAGGAGGCATCTGCCATGAACAACGAAAAAATCCCTTACAAAATCTATCTCACCGAAAACGAAATGCCCAAGGCATGGTATAACCTGCGCGCCGATATGTCAAAGAAGCCTGCGCCTCTCTTAAATCCTGGCACCCACAGACCGATGACGGCCTCAGAGCTCTCCGGCGTTTTCTGCGAGGAACTGGTGGCGCAGGAGCTGGATAACGACACGCCGTACTTCGAGATTCCGGATGAGATCCGCGATTTCTATAAGATGTACCGCCCGGCGCCGCTTATCCGCGCCTACTGTCTGGAGAAAAAGCTCGGCACGCCCGCGAAGATCTATTACAAGTTCGAGGGCAACAACACCAGCGGCAGCCACAAGCTAAACTCCGCCATCGCCCAGGCCTATTACGCGAAGAAACAGGGGCTTAACGGTGTGACCACCGAAACCGGAGCCGGTCAATGGGGCACGGCGCTTTCTATGGCATGTTCCTATCTGAGCCTTGACTGCAAGGTCTACATGGTGAAATGCTCCTATGAGCAGAAACCTTTCCGCCGGGAAGTGATGCGCACTTACGGTGCGTCGGTAACGCCGTCGCCCTCCATGGAAACCGAAGTTGGCCGGAAGATCCTGGCTGAACATCCGGGCACTACGGGGAGCCTCGGCTGCGCTATTTCCGAAGCGGTGGAGACGGCGGTATCCAGTGAAGGCTACCGCTACGTGCTGGGCAGCGTGCTCAACCAGGTGCTTCTCCACCAGTCCATCATAGGCTTAGAGACCAAAACCGCCCTGGATAAATACGGCATAAAACCCGACATTATCATTGGCTGTGCCGGCGGCGGATCCAATCTGGGCGGCCTGATCGCACCGTTTATGGGAGAAAAGCTCCGCGGCGAAGCCGACTACCAGATCATCGCCGTTGAACCCGCTTCCTGCCCCAGCTTGACCCGCGGCGTATACGCTTACGATTTCTGCGATACGGGTATGGTCTGCCCTCTTGCCAAGATGTATACGCTGGGCAGCGATTTTATCCCTTCCGCCAACCACGCCGGCGGCCTGCGCTATCACGGCATGAGTTCCACCCTGTCCGAGCTCTATCACCAGGGCCTGTTGGAAGCAGTCAGCGTCAAGCAGACGGAAGTGTTTGAAGCCGCGGAGTACTTCGCAAAAGTAGAAGGCATCCTGCCCGCGCCGGAAAGCTCCCACGCGATCCGCGTCGCCATTGACGAAGCAGTTCGGTGTAAGGAAACCGGCGAAGAGAAGACCATCGTCTTCGGCCTCACCGGTACGGGCTATTTCGATATGATGGCCTATGAGAAATTCCACGACGGGAAGATGAATGACTACATCCCCACCGAAGAAGAACTGGCACACTACCGCAGCAGGCTGCCAAAGGTTGAATAAAAAGTAACAATTAAGAAACTCTAAGACCGTGTTCTTTGCAGTCTTAGAGTTTCTTTACAGGTAACTACACCCTGCATACCCGTACACGCACGTCCTGTGTCAGCCACTTTTATTCTTTCACACCGCCGATCGTCAGTCCCGTTACAAAATAACGCTGCAGGAACGGATACAGACAGACAATAGGCAGCATCGTCAGGATCGTAGCTGCGGCCCGCACTGAGGTTGGCGTTACCGTGCCTGCCGCATTCTTCATCGCCTCCGCGCTGTTTCCCTGGTTGGTCACGGAGGAAAGCAGTTTCATCAACTCATACTGTAAAGTAGTATATTCGCTGCTCATGCGGTTATACAACATAGCGTCAAACCATGAATTCCACTGCCCCACCGCAACAAACAACGCCACCGTTGCATATACCGGTTTACACAGCGGCGAGATAATCTTCCAGAAGATCGTCATATAACCTGCACCGTCCAACTGCGCGGATTCTTCCAGACTGTCCGGTATGCCATTCATATAGGTTCGAATGACCAGCATATTAAAAGCGCTGATCATACCGGGAATTACATACACCCAGAAACTGTTCGTCAGATGCAGTCCCTTAAACAGCAGGAATGTAGGGATCATGCCGCCGTTCACATACATGGTGACTACCCAAAACAACGAGAGCTGTTGTTTGAACAGAAATCTTTTTCGACTGACTATGTACGCCAGGATTGCATTGGTCACCAGTGAAAATACCGTTCCGACCACCGTCCTCGCCACGGTGATGTAGGCGCCTGTGACCAGATTATCTTTCTCCAGAACAGTAATATAATTCTTCATTGTAAATTTCCGCGGGAACAGATAGATTCCGCCCCGAAGAGCATCCGTTCCGTCATTCAGTGAAATAGCCAGTGTATTCAGAACCGGATAAAGCGTTATGACCACAAATGCAATCATAAACAGCACATTACACACTGTGAATATTTTATCCCCAAACGAGGTTTTTCGTCTCTTCATTTCTTTTTGACCCATACCGATACCATGCCTTTCCGACTTTAGAACAGTCTTTCTTCACCGCTTCTCTTTGCGATCATATTTGCAATGACGATCAGGACAATGCTGACCAGACTCTTAAAAATACCTGCCGCAGTACCGATAGCAAAGTCATTCTGGCTGATTCCCCATTTCAATACATATATGTCAATAGTCTGCGAAACACTCTGTACCAGTCCGTTTCCTAACAGGTACTGGATCTCAAATCCGGCATTTAATACATTTCCCACATTCATCAGGAGCAATATGATGATCGTCGGCTTGATACCCGGAAGGGTAACATAGCGGATCTTAGCCCATCTTCCCGCACCGTCCATGCTCGCCGCCTCATAGAGCGACGGATCGATCGCCGTGATCGCCGACAAATAAATGATCGCATTCCATCCGGTTTCTTTCCATACATTGGCAAACGCCACGATCGGCCAGAAATATTTCGGATGAGCAAAGAAGTTCAGCGGCTGATCCAGAATACCGAATTTTAATAACAGTTCATTTACGATCCCCGTTCCGGAAAGCGCATCATGCAGAATACCGGTCACAATGATCCAAGAAAGAAAGTGCGGTAAATAGGATATGGTCTGCACGACCTTCTTTCCGCCGTTGGATTTTATCTCGTTTAACAGAATCGCGAAGACGATCGCCATCACGAAAGTCACTACCAGATTGATCACGCCCATCGACAGCGTATTACGGATCACACGCAAAAAGGTTGCGTCCGAAAACAGCTGCTGGAATTTCGCGAGTCCTACAAACTGTGAATGGAACAGACCGTCCTTCGGCCTGTAATTCTGGAATGCCATGATCCAGCCGCCCAACGGCAGATAATAGAATATAATGCCATACAATACTATGGCCGCCGACCAGATCAGCAACACTTTCTGTCGTTTGATTTCTTTCCATGTGATCTCGATTTTGGGTTCTTTTATTTTTTGTTTTCTTTTTGCCATAGAAGCCATCTCTACCTCCATCCTCACTTTCCGGCCGGCGCTGCAGTACTGCCGGCTGCTTCCCCCGCAGCCCCATACTCCTGACGGGCATTCCCGGCTGTGTCTGCAGCGTCTGTGCCTGATATGGAAAACAGACAGGCCAGACTACTCTGACATCTGCCTGTTTTCACGGAATGTTTATTTATATTTTTCAGCCGCTTCCATTCTGCGGTCCAGTTCCTCCTGCATCTCATCCAGGAATGCCTGAGGATTGCAGCCTTCATAGACGCCCATATACTCTTCCCATGCGCTTTCGAAATCAGAAGCCATTACCACCTTTGGCAGGTATTCATGTTTGATCTCGTCCATCTTTGCCCAGGCCATGCCGCCCTCGGTCGCTGTCGTCATGTTGCTCGAAAATGAGTACATGGGATACCACGCTCCGGGCGCTTCGCTTGTACCCAGCATGTCCACGTATGTCTCCGCTCCGTATGCCTCAAAGCATTTCTGCACATCCTCGCTCAATGCATCATAAAACTCTTTGGGCTGGAACTGCGGCGACATTGCATTAATATTGTCACGGCTTGTTCCGGAATAATTCGGAAAATAAGAGTAACTGCACATATGGGATGCTTTGTAAGCCGTGTCGGATGCATTCGTGCGCATTTCCTCCGTCTTATAAAACTCTCCGTTCTCATCCACTTCATAGTCAACGCCTTCAATGCCCCAATAGCGCAGATCATGTACTTCCTGATCCAGCAGCGCGTCCACAAAAGCCAGCGCCCCTTCTACATCCTCACAGCTCGTCGTAATGGCCAGGCCGCTCGATACATTCAGCACACCGCCGGAATTGTGCCACTGATTCTTGATTCCCTCCTCTATGGTGATGGGAAGCGGCACATAATTACAGCCCTGCTTATCCAGACCCTGCTGCTTTAACGCGTCGTTTACGTTGTAGGCGAAGTCCCACCACTGATCGATCATACCAAGCACGCGGCCTGTAGACAGCTTCGCAATATATTCATCATAAGTCTGTGTAAAGGATTCCGGATCCACGATACCTTTCTGGTATTCTTCATTCAACTTCTGAAAATAACGCTTCGCCGTCGGTGTGGTATTATAGTCAATTACCTTGAGCGTCTCAGGATCCACGATCACCGAACCGTCATTCGGATAACCGTCCAAAAACTGCGGCGCATTCTCCAGACAGAAATAACGCCAGTCATCACAGAGGATTGTATAGGGAATGTTCTCCATGCCGTCCTCCATGGTGGGATTTGCTTCCTGATAGGATTCGATCAGGTCAAAATACTGATCCATGGTATGTACCTCGGGATAACCTGCCCACTCCAATACGCGTGTCTGAATCCAGAAAGCTTCGTCATTATGTGTCGTTGCCTTTTCTTCTCCGTAAATATTGCCGAACTGCTGAATCCAGTAGATATGTCCGTCATCCTGCCGGAGTTTATCCCATTCCTCCTCCGTCAGATATTCTTTGATGTTCGGATACTGATCAATATAGTCGTCCAGCGGAATCAGCGCCCCTGCCTCGTACAGCTGTGCTGTTCCGTCGCCGCCGTCAATGAAATCCGGATACTCACCGCCCGCGATCAAAGTGCCAACCGCCTCCTGTGCCGTCTGTCCGGTAAGCCATGTCTCCTTACAGATTGCTCCTGTCAGTTCACCGATCTTCAGCATGATCTCGTTATCATCATTGATCTCCGATCCCGGTACCGCAAAGAATGCTGTGAAGTGCTTCATCTCCCCGTTGCTTCCCGCACTGTCTCCTCCGGTTCCTTCCACGCCTGCGACGTCGTTAGAATCCGCCTGTGTACTGTCTCCGCCGCATCCGGCCAGAGTGCCCGCCGCCACTGCGGCTGTGAGTAATAATGCTGCCAGCTTTTTCGCTTTCACAATATCCCCTCCCTTTCTCCATTTTTTTCATCCGCACAACCGGATGTTTTATTTGTTAACAATATTTTATCTACAGAGAATACTGACCACAACCGGAGAAAGAATATGAAAAGACGGGGCAAAGTATAGATAGATCACAATGCACACCTATACCTGCTCCGTCTGTTCCGCTCTGTTATCCGATCTGCCTACTCCCGCGCCTCCCGTCGGAATTTCGCAGGCGTACAGCCCTTTACCGCGATAAAGCGGTTGATGAAGTAATCCAGATCCTTATACCCCACATCCTGTGCGATCTCATACACCTTGTCATCCGTCCGCAGCAGCCGCAGGGAAGCCTGTTCGATCCTGTAACCGTTCAGATAATCCTTAAAGGACTGCCCGTACTTTTTTCGAAAAATCTGTCCCAAATAAGCGCTGTTCACATAATACTTTCCTGAGAGGTCCTTGAGCGTCAGATTCTGGGCATAATTTTCCCTTACTTCCCTTTCAATCTGTGCCAGCACCCCCCTGGAGACATTTTTCCGCAGCTGCATAAGATATTCCGCATACTCGCCGGCAAACCGCGCAAGGTGAATATTGCTCCCCCGCAGAATGCCTTCCTCGAACGCGCTTTCACTGATAAAATGCAGAATCTCCTTTTGATCCACACTATTGTCCTGTTCCGTGGCCAGATGGATCAACTGAAACAGCAGATAATTGATATTAAGATTAACCGTTTTGCCTGCCACACCCATCTGCTTCATTTCTTCATAGAACCGTTCTGTATTTTCCCGGATCTGTATCTTATTATTCTGTTCGATCGAAGCGATCAGCGAATCCAACCTCTGTTTGCACAACACAATTCCGCCTTGACTGACCTGCACCTCCTCCTCATAGAAATAGAGTGTTTTCTTCTCCCGAAATGCCTCCAGCGATTTCAGCACACAGGCTGAAGTGTAGGATTTTGCCGCAGCAGAGATATCGCTGACCTTCTTACCCGCAAGCATCCTTACCGGATGCTGCAGTGCCTTCTCCAAATTCCTGCGAAAATCCAGCAGATATTCCTTTTCACCGCATCCGTGTCTCTGCGCCATATAGTCACAGTATAAAAAACCGATATCATAACTCTTTTGATCCTGCGAAACGTCGAAAACACAATGCGTCTCATCCTCCTTAAGCCAGTCCATGCAGGCCTGGCAGAGCCGTCTCTGCAGCTGCCGCAGTTCCCCGTCCTCCCGTTCCTGAACATCCTTTAAGCCATCCGGCTCGATATTGATATAGCGGACGCCTTCGGAAAGGTGCATATGCCGCTTCACATACTCCAGATTCTGTCCGTCATGCTTTCCAAACAGCACCGCCAAAACATTCCTTTCCAGATAGGCCCGTTCCATCTTCTTCTGGTTCTGTTCGTCCATCCGGTCTACGGCGGACCGCTGTGCTACCTTGCGCAGGATAGCAGTCAGTTCCTCTCTCTCCACCGGCTTCAGTACATAGTCCATACAGTTCTGCTGGATTGCCTGTCTGGCAAAAGCAAAGTCACTGTAACCGCTCAAAATAACAAAATAAGCCTCCGAGACCTTCTCGGAGCGTATCACATCCAGCAGTTCCAGCCCGCCCATGACGGGCATCTTGATATCCGCTATGATCAAGTCTACCTTATGATCCTGCAGATACTCCAGCGCCTCCCTGCCATTAGCGGCTGTGGCCGCAATCTCGAATCCTTCCCGGCTCCAGTCGATCAGGACTGCCAGGCCCTGCACAATAAACGGTTCTTCGTCAATAAGTAACACCTTAAGCATGTCCATTTTCACCCCCTCCCGGTTCCGAAAGTATCTCCGGCGATATCCTAATCTGGATCATAGTCCCTGTTCCTTTTTCACTTTCTATATAGAAATCGGCTTTGCAGGCAGGCATCATTTTCAAACGCAGACAGGCATTTAAAATACCCACGCGCCCCTTCGCCCGTAGTCTGTCAATACTTGCGTTACGCATTTTATCCAGAATATCCGCCAGCGCGTCTTCTTCCATGCCGTCCCCCGTATCCTCCACTTCTATACAAAGTATTCCGTTCTCTTTGTATATGCGGACAAAAATCCAGCCTGGAGCGGTCTTGCTTTCAATTCCATGGACACAAGCGTTCTCTACAAACGTCACCAGTGTAAGTTTCGGTATCCTTACTGTCACACAATCCGGCGCCACACTCAACTCATAAGAAAGTCTATCCCCAAAACGGTATTTCTGAAGTCCCAGGTAGGCTTCAACAAATTCCATCTCCTTCCCGATCTCCACATCGTCAACGCCCCAGTCTACGTTCTGCCGCTCCATGATGGCAAGCTTTTCCACCATATCCGCGGTCTCATATTCTCCTTTCAAAACACTGTGCATGCGGATACTCTCCAGCGCGTTGAAAAGAAAATGCGGATTAATCTGACTGCGCAAGGCAAGAAGTTCCGCACTCTGCCTTGCTATATCCATCTCCTGCTCCTTCAGCTTGTCCTTATACACTGTCTGGATCAGATCATTCATCCTGACCGCCATGCGATTGTAATTCAGCATCAGACTCCCAATCTCATCCTTGCCGCGCACCCGTGAAAGCTCCGTCATGCGGTCCTTACCCACGCTCTCAAATACATGGCTGAGTTCTCCTATCCGAGCGGTTATAGAACTGTCGATCTGCCGCATCAGAAACCAGGGAAGAATGATATTGACAAGCAGCAGTGTACCGATCAATACAATATTCTCCCGCAGGAATGGCAGTATACTGCCGGGTGTTTTCAGCACATAAATCTGTAATTTTTCTCCGTAAAGCGTGATCTCTTTCTCAAAACCGACCCTGTCAACGTCCGTAAAGCCTTCAAACTTCTGCAGTACACTGTTATGGCCTTCATTAGACAGAAGGATCTCTCCGTCCCTGCAGATATAGACCGGCTGCTCGTAATGCATCCGCTCCAGGTCCCTTACCATATTGCTGTAATCCATCTCAATCTTCAACACCTTTTCACAGGGGCTGTTATGAAAAAAATTCATCTTACGCAGAAACAGGAGCTTCCTCTTTCCGTCAACTGCCGGATTCCTCCCGTCATCATAATAAAACAGAAAGAGCATGTCCTCGCCGCTTTCCTGCAGTCGTTCATACCAGCCCGTTCCTCTGGCTGCCGAGATCCTGGAAAACTCTCCGCCATTTACGATCGTCTCATTATCAGCATACATGGTCAGCTTTGTATTATCCATTCCCAAACTGCTCTCAAACAGTGTATCCTTCATAAATCTCTGTCTGCCCATTACATATTCCAATACCGATCCAAACTGTACGTTCAGAAAATTTTCTATGTAACGGTTCAGATAAATATTCTTAGCCGTAGCCGCAGAATGCTCCACGGTATTGGATAGGTTATACTGCACGGCGCTCGCCACATTTTCCATTTCGTACTGCTGTCTCTGCCGCTCCAAACGGATCAGGTCATATAGGATAACCCCGTCTGTCACAACAAGGGGAAACAGGACGCAGAAGATATAGAGCATCTGCAGCTTTTTCTTCAGACGGTAATCGTTTAGATGGTTTTCCAGTTTCTCCATTATGATCCGCATACCCGTATCTATGTTCCTTTCTGCCACAGCATTCTCAGCCGTAATTGTTATCGTTTATCCTTTATTTTATTACATCTTTGCAGTACATAAAACAGAAAAAATAAAGAAAATCCGGGGATAAATTATGGCCAATCTTCACTTCTTCGCTTATCGCAGCCGTATATATCTTTATAATCCACAGTCAGCAAAACGTCCCACAGCAGAACAGCCAGGGCTGTGGGCAGCCCCGGCTGTTCTATTTTCCAGCGGTACAGGTACGGCTGAAAATTTGCCTTCTATAATACGGTATAGCGCACTGTTTTACTATGAAAGTCTTCGACTTTCACAGCATGGATGGCCATGCGGCCCGCTAAGCGGCAGGCTGAGCATGATGGGGGTTTACTGTAAAGGTTCCTTACAGAAGATACGTGTCCGCATTCACTACTTTACAGTTTGCAGTCTTTTTCAACATTCCCAGAATGCCGTCCGCTTCGCCGCCTTCTCCCTCCACATCGGACGGCATCTCTTCGTCGCTGATCTTCGCCACATTTTTACATACCAGATGCAGCGCGCTCTTCTGTTCCCTGCCGCAGAATACCTGGGCGCAGTTTTTCACGGAAAGTCTCTCTATGATCAGTTCCGGATCCACATCCTTTTCCACCTTCACCAGTGCACTGTTGACGATTTCCACGCCATCCGGTGCGGTTTCCAGCATCCTCTCGTCCACCACGATCAGAGCCTTGGTCGATACATGCCGTCCTTTCGTAAATACCAGTTTCCTGTAGGAAGCATCCACCCTGGCAAAATCTTCCGACTGTCGTTTCAGAAGAAGCACATCCCCTTTGATCACCAGCTTTTCTATCTTGTCAAAGCAGCGCTCGCTCCCGTCCGTCAAGGTCAGATTGCCGTCAATATACATTTTCGTTCCGTATTTGTTCACCAAAGCCTCGTTCAAAACCGCTTCCTCTCTGACATAAGCAAAACCTTCCGGCACTACATCCAGTTCCACGCTTTCCTCAACCAGGACCACCGCCTGCGGGGCCAGTTCCTCTCTCACCAAGAAGCGCTTCGTCACAAAGCGTACATTCTTGTCTGTGAGCGCTGTAACGTCCACATCCCTGTCTGTCAGCACGACCTTATGCTCTACGTAATACTTTCCGTCCTGTCTCGCCCGCAGCGGAAAATACTTATCGATCACAAAGACCGATTTCAATTCGATACAGTCATCCGGAATACACCGCGCCTCTCCGTTGACAAGCATCCTGTCCAGAAAAGGAGCCATGCTCTCTGGGTATCTGGCGCTGCCATTGACACAGATCTTCAGGACATTTTCCATAGCCTTCTCTGCACCCGAATGAATAGCCAGCCTTCCGTTCACACACAGCACGGTCTTTTTCTGAAATGCCGTGTCGCTGCCAATCTCGTAGTTGCCGTTTGAGCAGACCACCGCCACATCGCCCTCCACATCCACCATCTCATCCGCATTGCACATTATGGGGAGTCTGTGAAATACATCCCGGCTGTACTCATCTACCAGGATCAAATCCGCATTGATAATAATCTGTTCGTACTCCGACAGACTCTCCTCCTTGATCTTTCTCGCATCACATACATCACAATTTAAGATAAATTTTTTCTTCTCTGACATGTCAACACCTGTCCCTTTCTTTAAGTCCGGTCTCTCCGGTCTCTCTTTTTGCCGTCTCTTCGTTTTCCCTGACCGCCGGTCTCCTCCAGCGACTGCCGCAGGCGACTTCTGGCATCCGACAGTCTGGATCTCACCGTGCCGGAAGGCAGGCCGAAGAGTTTTCCCAACTCTGCGGAATTATAGCCTTCCAGATAACGCAGTGTAAAAAGCATCCTCTCCTCCGGCGTCAGTACAGCCAGAAGCTGTGCGTCATCCACCTGCGCATATTCCGTATCCTCGACCCCTTCCTCGGGCATCTGCTCCACCATGGTCTCAAAGGCTTCCCGGCGTTTCCTGTCTATGTACAGGTTTTTGACCGTGCGGTACATCCATGCCCGGCGTTTGCCGGCGTCAAGCTCTTGCAGCAGCCCGGTGTTCAACATCGCCCGCAGAAATGCCTCCTGCACCAGATCTTCTGCCTGCGTCCTGCTGCCAGCCATGGCCGTGCACCAGCCTGTGAGTTCCTGATAGAGGGAATCATACAGTTCATCGATCATACCTGCACCTCTGTCTCCTTCCCCAAGCAAGATCCATTGTCTTTTGCGCTTTCATATATATAACGTTTGAGAAGAGAAAAGTGTTGAAACTTTTTTAAAAATTTTGAGAAAAAAATTATTCCAGCGTTTTTCCTTTCAAATATAGTAAACGAAATTTCTATAACTATAGCTCTCCGCTCCCTCATAAATATTTGACGCGAGAATGATCCGTAGCATTCTCGCCGCACATGCATTCAGATCCTTTTCAGGCAGACGCAAATGCTTCTCTCCCTGCACAGCGTCCATGATCTCCTGAATATCCGACACTCGTCCCGGCATCACCAGATCGTTCCCGGCCGCAATACATCTGGCTGCAGATGCCCCATGCCCGCTGTTGGTGGTCGTCCAGTCCGTCATGATGATCCCTGCAAATCCCCACTCCTGTCTGGCGGCCGTCGTGCACAGGTCATAGTTATTGGCGGCATGAACACCGTTTACTTTATTATAAGAAGTCATAATGGCCAGGGCTGGGAAGTCCTGACTGCGATTTCAAACCCTTTCAAATAGATTTCCCGCAATGCCCGCTCCGATACAACGGAATCCACACCCCAGCGGTTATCTTCCTGGTTGTTGCACGCATAATGCTTGATCGTCGTTCCGACCCCCGGTATCTTCTGTACGCCCAAGGTGATCGCTGCCGCCATCTTGCCGCTTACAAGCGGATCCTCCGAATAATATTCAAAGTTTCGCCCGCAAAGCGGATTCCTGTGAATGTTCAGTCCCGGGGCCAGCCACAATGTTATACCGAATTCTTCCATCTCACGCCCTATCATCTCTCCGATCTCCTGCAGCAGCTCCACATCAAAGCTCTGTCCCAGATGCGTGCCCACCGGAATCGCACTGCAGAACTGATAATGCGAGACAGATCCCTCGTGCAGGAATTCCTTTTGGAAAATACGGTTTTCCAAACTCTCGATCTGGCCCAGAGAATAGATACTGCCATCAGCCGGATTTTCCTCGTAATGCTTTTGCAGCCGCAGCCCTGCCGGCCCGTCCGCCAGCACAATGCTGCCGATCTGATACGGTTCCTCTAAGATCCGTGTCGTCTCGCCCGCTGCTCCCGGCACCGTCACCGATGCGTTTCCTATCACTTCCGCACCTCCGTCCTTGACCCTTCCGCACACCAGCATTGCTTTCTGCATAAGAGTCAGCTGCTCCGCCAGCCTGGAAGCCTCGTCCGCAGTCTCTTTGGTATTCTTACGGCTTTGCCGTTGCGTCTCCTCTTCTGCCCGCATTTCCTGCACTTCCCGATCCATGGAAATAACGGGCAGCCCCCTGTTCCGGCAGATTTCGGCAAACTCCTTTTCCCACGCCTCCACCAGCTCATCCGCCGGCTCGATCTCCGTCAGCGAAGTCAACAGCGGACATATACTATGCAGTTCGCTCATCAATATGGTCCCGCTCAGTTCCAAACAGCCTGCCATCTCTGTCTTGGCCGCATTTTTTCCGATAAAAATATAATACTTTCCCTGCTCCATGGCATAAGCCGCTTTTCCCGCCCAATAAGATTCCAGCAATGACAGGTCAAATTCCAGTGTCACGCTTTCTTCCTCTCCCGGCAGAAGAAGTCTTGTCTTCGCAAACGCCGTCAGGCGCTTCTTCTCTTTCTTCAAATGCCCGGACGGACAGGAGACATATGCCTGCACCACTTCCTTGCCAGATACATTGCCCGTATTTCTTACATTCACCCGGATGACTGCCCGGTGTCCCTGCAGCGTGATCTCCTCTGTGCGCAGCGCGAAACTGGTATAGGAAAGGCCATAGCCAAAACAGTATCTGGGCTTAACGCCAAAGGAATCAAAGTAGCGGTAGCCTACGTAGATTCCTTCTTTATATTTTTCTTCATACAAATTGCCGTTATTGTGGCTAAACTCCTCACTGCCCGGATAGTCCACGTAGGCATTGGCCCAGGTGTCGGTCAGTCTGCCGCTGGGATTTACCTGCCCGCTGAGGACATCCGCCAGTGCGTTGCCGCCCTCCATGCCCGCCTGCGACAGATACACCACCGCCGCTATTCCCAATTCCTCCACAAAGGAAAGGTCGATGATCCCTCCCGTGTTCAAAATGACGATGGTCTTGTCATACAGAGACGCAATGTCCTTTAGTTCCCGGTATTCTGTCTCGGACAGATAATAGTCTCCCTTCTTCACATAGCGGTCAGCGCCTTCCCCGGAGATCCTGCTGACCACATAGACCGCCGTGTCCGTGTCCCCGCTGTCCTTTGCCGTGATCGCCTTTCCACTTGGAGCCGCCATGGGATTTGCCGCATGCGCCTTGTATAAGGCGTCGAAATCCTCCCGTCCGCCTGCGATCCGGTAAATGGATGCTTCCCATTCCTCCCGTGCCTCCTGATAACGTCTGTCATAATCCGCCAGCCAGTCGTCCGTGGTAATGACAAAGCCACTGTTGCGAAGCCCCTCATCAATACTCACATTGCTCCGGTTGTTGACACTGCCCGATCCTGTCCCGCCTTTGATTGTATATCTGGCGCCAAAGCCGTACAGCGCAATCCTGGCACCGGCCTGCAGCGGCAGAACACCGTCATTTTCCAAAAGCACGATTCCTTCTGCCGCAGCTCTCCTGGCGATCCTGCGATGTTCCCGCTCCCTGTCGCTTTCTTCCGCAGACAGTGTCCTCGGGTAGTTTCTTTTGCGCAGCTTCATTTCTTTTGTCCTCCTTCTAATCTATCCACATTCTTTTCCTGTTTGTATCTGTGTCGCCTGTATGATAAAAAGATATCCCTTATAATCTGCAATTACAAGGGATTGTGACAAATTATGCTTTTCCTAACTGGCTCTTGACTCTACGATAAACATTTACTGTAGAAGGATCGCCACAGTAAAAGCAGTTTTGACGATCTCAGCTTTTAGCGACATAGTAACTTCACCGTTTCTTATCTATTTCCATTATAATGTTAGCCAAACCCAAGCACAACTTAAATGACTTACCGTCAGCCATGCAGTTTTTCACACAGCTCCTCAATATACTTCCTTTGAGCCAGCACATCAACCCACTCACACGAAATCCCTTCATATCCATAGTAAATCCCGGCCAGACCGCCGGCAACAGCGCCAACAGTATCTGTGTCATCTCCAAGATTCACTGCTTTCAAGACACATTGTCCATAAGAATCAGTATTTAGTAAACACCATACTGCTGCCTCCAATGTATCAACAATATATCCACTGCTTTTTATATCCTTCTCGGAGCATTTTACAAAATCGGATAATCTCTTTAGGCGTATATAGCTCTGCAGGTCATCATACATCCGGGCTTCATAGTATTCAAATGCTTCACTTATCCCCTGTTCTATGCAAATATACAGGGATGATTCACTTGTTAATAACTTCATTGCAATATTGATATAGATACCACATCCGATAAGGCTAATAGGATGCCGGTGTGTCAGCGCCGAAACATTATGTACAATCTCCATTCGGAACTCTATCGCAGCATCTGGCCGCTTCCTAAAATAATATGCCAGAGGGAGAATTCTCATCAATGATCCATTGCCATTTTCATACTCTGATATACCTCCACATTCTAACGGATCCGTTCCACGGCCATAATTCATGATCGCCCTGCTGGTTGTATTTCCTACATCAAAAACTTCCCCAGTTGCGGTATAGTCGCCATACATCAGCCATCCTGTAAATCTGTCCATGATATCCGTATAGTCTATTCCACCTTTCTCAACAATACTGTCCATCAATGCCAGTGTCAAACTCGTATCGTCAGACCAGGTCCCCATGGGCTGGTCATGCGTTCCATATCCCCGCATAGAACTAACTGGATCTTTACTGATTTCCTGTCTGCTCATGAATTCGACAGGAACACCTAAAGCATCACCTACTGCCAATCCTAGAATTCCACCATAAACTTGTTTTAGAAAATCTCTCCGCCCATAACTATGCATTCTATATATCCCCTTCTACCATTATATGCCATCTTTCTTGACTGCTCTGATTCCCAAATTAAATACAAGTAGCCCATTCTATCCTCCTGCAGTATAGGCTTACTCTTCTTGTGCCGCAATTTTATTATGACTTGATTTTTATTTGTTATGATCCAACGAGATCGTCACTAATAAACTCTATGTTTCCATCTGCCATGCTCTTAAAGGTACAAAAATGTTGTTTGCCATCAAATTTGAGCAAATCTTCAACTGCTTTTCTTATATATGGGTCAGTTATTTTTTCTTTTACTTCATTTGGAGCAAACCACGCCACCTCAATACTTTCATCTGAAACAGCTTCCTTTCCTCCCATGTATTTACAGATAAAGGTCAAATTGACAGTCGTTGGTAAGACCATTCCTTCAAGAGGGCCATATCCGGGCTTTGATGACAATCTCTGATAAATACCTACAAGCTTCTCTGCTTCTGCAGTCACACCGCTTTCTTCAGAAATTTCCCGTTTTAATCCGTCTAATACGGATTCACCCTGCTCTACTACACCACCTGGTAATTCCCATCCTCTATTTTTAGATCTTATCAGTAAAACCTTATCATCTTTATACACTAACCCGGCAGCCGATACAAAATGTACTTGAAGCTGTCTCGTTTCCAACCATTTATCCATTATCTTTCCTCCCGCAAATTCCGATTGTGATTTGATGATTTTAAGGAAAATATTAGCTGTTATATTTTGATATTAAATTTTCCGCTAACCCTTGAAAACACTAAGTTTATCGCAGGTGAGCTTTCCCTTAAAGTTTCCCTTGTATTATATCTTCTCACAGGGTATTACGAACCCTAATGAGGGAAAAAATGAGGGAAACAAAATCACATAAAACATTATAACACGAAATATATGGAAATTGGTCAAAATGAATATGATTTACGCGACATACACTATCCACCATAACAGCATTGACATATATACTTATGCAGGCTACTTTTTACGGATAGACTGTAATAAAGCAGAAGAAGGATTGAAAACTACTCCCTGCTCTGAATGTGCCTTAAATGCTCTGGCAATAGATGAACCACTTGAAT
>CAJUQJ010000024.1 GCA_910588215.1 uncultured Lachnospiraceae bacterium | reverse complement strand
GGATTTATCATTCAGTCAGCATAACAGCTCTTGGGTTTTCAGACAGTCTCCCCCCTTATTTATTTTCTTTATTTCCAGGACAGTCCATACTGCACAGAAAAGAAACAGCCACATTACGATCGGATTGATTGCCGTATTATGCCCGTAGGTATTGCCCGTGTGCAGTCTGAACTCCATGCCGTTCTCAGCTATAGACTCCGCATTTAATTCCACGCATAAAACCGCTGCCGCTTTTTCGGCAAGCTTTACAAGATATCTTTCACTGTTCTTAATAAGTGCCGTCGGCATATTGAAAGTAAAGTTTTTCAGGAAATTGACCAACAGATATGCCGGCTGTAATGTTGCCACCATCTGCTTTTCTCCGGCAATTGTATTGGCATAAGACTGAAATGTTCTAAAATTACGCAGTATCTCCGGTACAAGCGGCAGGCTGACACACGGAATTGCGCATAACAGAAGCCGGAACAATTCCCACACCCTGTCCTTTCTGATAATACATCTGATCAAAAGCCACAGTGCAAAGATCACCATGGCAAAGCACACCGAGGGTTTGGACAGATACCCCCACGCCACACACGCTGCCAACACACATACCCTGCTGACTGCAGTACGCTCAAATTTCAAATTCTCATTCTGTCCTACCAGGTCAAGAAGAATATAGACATAGAACAGAAGCCACACTGTCGCAAAAAGGTCAACCTGCGTCGTCAGCGCTTCCGCAAACGCGATGGGCATCGTCATATAGATCAGTGCCGCCATAAATCCGAATTCTCTGCTGCCACCAAGTTTTCGGGTAATCCGGCTCACCAGAACTGCACAGGTAATATAGGAAAATGCCTGCAGCATATTAAACAGCTCATCACCGCCCCTGCTCAAAATGCAGACATGCAGATTTATAAACTCCGCAAGCACCGGACTTGCAATCTGCCTGATGGAATTTGTGGCATAATGCTCCACGGACCGATTCTGTATCCAATAAGAAATGCGGGGCAGGTGATAGGTCATAGAATCCCAATTGTAAGGAGTCGTCTTATACGCCAGCCATAGGACCGCGGCTCCGATCAGAACCGTAATCCCATAATAGAGATACTTTCCCTCCCGTTTCACTGTCTCCCTGCCTTGGCGATAGAAACAGGCAGCTCCGATTCCATCCTTACAGCCTCTGACCGCCTTAACACAAGCGCTCCATGAAAAACAGGCTTTGTTTATCCTGCCGTATCTTCCACACTGTACCAGCAGAAGCGCAGCCAGTATCATATCCAATGATGCCCATGCCATGAACACTATCCTGAATCTCATCAAATGCCCTAAGGACAGAATCTCCGTCAACACAAACAAGTACAGCGTCCATACACAGCCGGCTTCTATGTAAGAGTCGAGCAAATCGGCTCTCAGCCCTTTTCTTTTCTTGTATAAATGAATATTCGCACATAACATCAAAACAGCCGTCAGCATATGAGTTCCTCTTCTCTTTTGTTCTTATTGATCCTACCGGCTGGTCAGCCAAAGATTTCTTCCTTCTGTTTCTCCACAGCATGTCCTCCCGTGATCTCATAGATGACATCACAATTCTGAATGGTCGATAGTCTATGCGCAACAATGATCAATGTCTTATGTCCCTGCAGAGAATTAATGGCATCCATGACTGCATTCTCCGTTTCCGTATCCAGTGCCGAAGTGGCTTCATCCAGGATCAAAATGGGCGGATTATAATACAGCGCTCTGGCGATCGCGATCCGCTGACGCTGGCCGCCCGAAAGTCTGACGCCTCTGTCGCCAATGACCGTATCCAGCCGGTCAGGAAGTCCTGCCACAAGTTCCTTCAGCTGTGCCTGCTCCAAAGCCTGCCACACCATGGCGTCATCCGGCTCCTCAATACCGAATGCCACATTACTTCTGATCGTATCATCGGTCAGATAGACTGACTGCGGGATATAGCCAACACACTCAGACCACTTTCCGGACAACATCTTAATGTCTGTACCTTCCAGCCGCACTGATCCTCTCTGGGGTTTATACAAGCCCAGGATAATGTCCGCCAGCGTCGTCTTCCCAGCTCCGGAATGACCGATCAATGCAACTGCCATACCCTTCCTGATTTCTATATTGACTCCGCTTAACACATCATGTTCCGTATTCGGATATCTCCAATATATATCCTTTATTTCCAAATATGCATTCTCTGCCGTCCGCTCCGCTGTAACTTCCCTTTCACTTCCATCTTCCAGTAACGCAGTGACTTCCTGCACTTCTTCCGACTCCAACTGCTTCACTTCCCGCAGATTCTCATAGGCTTTGTTTAAAGATGGCATAAAATAAACAACCTGATTAAAACTGCTGGTAATCCTGCCCATAGACGGCAAGATCCGAAATGCCGCCATGGCAAAAGCCGCCAGCTTGGGCAGAAATTCCGCAGAGTCGCTTCCGTTCTGCAGACGGAGTCCTACGGCAAGGATAAAACCTACTACACAGACACCTTCAATAATATAGGTCGGACTCTCCGCAGCGACTACCTGTCCCACTAATGCCTTCTGCTGTCTGTAGAAGGCCCGCTCAAAACGGTCTACAAAAAACTGCTGACGCCGCATGGCAATCACTTCTTTGATTCCCTGAAACGCCTGCAGGGAATGTTTATTTAATTCCCCATAACTCTTCTGGTATTCCTCTCCAAGTCGGTGCATCGTTTTGCGAAAGCCCATAATTACAATGAGAAAGCACAGAAACGCCAATACCACAACACTTGCCGCCATCATAATGTCCGTCGTGAAAACAAACAATACGATCACCATCGTTGTAAACAGTTCCGCAAAGATACGGAACGTATTATACATAATCTGATAGACTGACCTGACATCTTCCAGCACTCCCCGCAGCAATTCTCCTGTATTTACCTGTGCGAAGAACAGGTACCCCCTTCTCATATAAGACTGCATCATCAGCACGCTCAGTTCCCGCTGCACCTTGGTTGAATACTTGATCCTGCAATAAGAGAGCAGCACCAGATACAGATTTTTGACAATATAGACAGCCGCGATGCCCACCCCCATAAATGTGAGCAGCTTCTCCGGCGTATCTACCTCAAACCATTCTAACACCGGTTTCAGATACCGGTTGTCCAACAACTCCTGCGGTGCAATCAACGCCTGTACAAACGGCCCCATTATGGATACTCCCAGCATCTCTGTAACAGCGCCGATCAACGTAAGCGCCAGTATTCCAATCCCCAGCTGTTTCTGGCGTTTTGTCAAAATAAATTGAAATTTATCCCATAAATCCTTTAGTTTCCTTAGTTCCTGCCGCATATCATCCGTTTACCTCATCAGTTCACGATAAATTTCCAGCATCCTCTCGGCATTCCTTTTGCTGCTGAATTGCGCCTTTGCCGTCTGATACGCGCATTTACCCATGCGTCGTATTCTTTCAGGATGCTTCATAAATCTTCTCATCTTATCCGCCAGATCTCTTTCGTCTCCCTGCCGGTATAAATATCCGTTCTCACCGTCTTTGATCAATTCCGGCGTTCCGCCGCTGTCCGCACCGATCACCGGATTAGAACTCATCATCGCCTCCACGGTAACCCTGCCGAAGGCTTCCCATAAAGAACAGACCAATTCAACATCCATCTCCCGGCGAAGAAGCGGCAGATCAGACCGGTATCCGAGAAAGGTGACATATTCTTCTATCTTTCTGTCTGCGATCAAGCTGCAAAGCTTGTCCGTATCTCCTGGCCCCGCAATCGACAAATGCAAATTACGATACCCCGCCTCTATCAGCAGCGCAACGGCTCTTATAGCCTCTTCCTGCCTTTTCTCCCCGCTCACTCTTCCACTGATCAGGAAATTTACCGTATCTCCCTGGTGCTTTTCCAGTTCCTTTTCATACAGATTCTCCTCTCCTACACCATTGTAAACAACACTGATCAAATCACCGGAAATCTGTTCGGCATATTTGTCCCGAACCGCTTTAGAGATTGCGACGATCCGGCTGCTGTGTTCTTCCATAAAACGGCTGATACGCGCAGGCTGCCATACATCGATAAACCCCAGCCCTTCCTGCCTGAGTTCCCTGATATGCCAGACATGCGGTATCTGCACCATCGAAGCAAGGATACCTCCTGTGTTCAATACACTGGAATTCGTATGGATCATATCAATCTCTTGCTGCCTCACAACTTTACGCAGCCGCCAGGCACACACATAATTGTGCAGTACCAGTACTCTGTATATCCATTTTCTTACAAATGCAATGGCCTTATTACCCCCTGGCGCAATCATCCACCAAAATGAGTGTTGATAGATCACCGGAATATTTCGCCTATGCAATTCATCCACCAGAAAACCTCTCTTAATGGGTACCACTACGTAAATGGTATTCTCTCCGGAAAGCTGGTCGATCATCTCAAGCAAGGACTTATTTGGGCCTCCCAGCCGGCTCTCGTGAGCAATGTATAGTATATTCACTGCAACATCCTTTCTCTGAAAACCTCCCACTTACAATTCAGTTCTGAAACTGCTCACACAGCAATTGATAATATTGTCTTGTAAGCCGCATCTGATCGTACACTGTAAAGTCCATCTCCGCGATCCTGTCCTCAGGCTCTCGCATAACCTGAATCCATTCCTGTACATCGTAAGGGTCTGATACATAGTTGGCTTTTCCCTGCGTCACCTCGGGAACGCAGGTCCTGTCCGCCGCGATCACCACCGTCCCAAAAAGCATCGCCTCAATAGACGGCATACCGAATCCCTCAAAAACACTGGGAAAAAGAAATGCCCTACTGTACTTATAGAGTGCATTCCGCTCTGCATTTTCCACAAACCCCGTCAACGTGATCTCCTGTGTCAGTTCCCGTTGTCGTATCTGTCTCTCAAGTTTCTCTCTGCTCTCACCGTTGACACCGGAAATCAGAAGCCTGTGTGGCAGGTTTATATCCTGTTCCTTGATCTGGCACATCACTTCGATGAGTGTGTCGAGGTTCTTATGCGGTATCAATTGCGCGACCGTATAGTAAAATCCTTTCTCTGTCACACCGTATTTCTCCGTCAGTCTTGCCAGCGGGACCATCTCATTCACATCTACTGTGATCGGGTCATAGATCGTCGTAATTCTTTCCGGTCTCACGTGATATCTTTGCATAATATCATCTCTCACCCAGTTAGATATGGCCACAATATGTGCCGATCTGTGCACATCCAGCCACCAGCACAATTTGGAATAGGCAATCTCATGGAAAGGGTGATACTCCGGATAGTGTGCCGCCTGCAGGTCATGGATCGTATTTACATACATGATACCTCCATTAAAAAGAGGCCTGCAATATACCGGCACAAAGCAGTGCCTGATCCGCTTCCTGCGCAGAAATCTGTTCTGGCAGAAGAACTGCCAGAGAATCCGCTTTGCAATGTTTGCCGATTCTATATTCGCTTCCAGAAGCGTGATACGCTTGTCCCGAGCGTAATACGCAAGGGAAGCCCTATTATCTTTTGATACAAGCAGATTAAAATGGAAGTCCTCTTCCAATTTCAGCAAGCCGTCCAGCAAATTCCTGATATAAAACTCTGTTCCACCCACCTGCCTGGGTCTGAGCCACAGCAGGTCAATCGCGATCTCCATGCATGATCCTCTTTCAATTTCTTAGATGTTCTTTGTAATGCGCTGCAAAATTCTAAATTATCCTACAAACTGTTCATAAAGCCTGTCAGCCTTCCCGCAATCTCATTCTTATCAAATTCCTTTATCCTGTCATGATCATTGGATACCGGAATTCTTGTGAGAAAAGTGATATCCTTAAGTTCTTCTATCCTGTCATATCCTATCCCGCCAATCTGATTTTCCGCAAGTAACTGCTTTGGTGCGATCGCTACCGTGTCCAAAAACAGACTTTCTATCAATACCCCGGAAGTCCTACTCTGATACTGCCCCATATCATAAGGGAGAACGATATACTTCGCTCCGGCCAGTGTCCGGTAATACTCTTCTTCCGATAATATCCTATCTTCCAATACAATATTTTGAGCCAATCCTTCCCGAAGATTCCTGTAATAATTTTTGTCATAGAAATATCCCTTTATCTCCAGTGGATACCCGTTGCTTCCAAAAGCCTCTATCAATTCCTGCAGTCTTTTATAGGTATTCATCGTTCCAAGGCACACTGCTTTTTCCTGCTTTTCCGCCTTCCTGTATTTCTGATACTTACCCGGATCATAATAGTAATCCGGGAAATACATCATGTTGGGATGCAGACCGGCCATATCCTTCTGGGCGTACGTAATCCCATCAAACTTCCGCATTCCTCTGCGGTAAAACCAGTTCAGGACAGGCGCCAGTCTGCTTTGTCCAAACCCAGCCTGATAAATCTGCGCCATATACTTTGCAGATTTCCTGTCTTGGCGAATCCCTCTGAAACACAAGAAGAAAAAGAGAAAAAAGTCGGTCTTATAAAACCAATAGATATCATAACCATCGAGCTTAAGCGCTTCATTTATATTAAAAAAGAGACGTACTTTGTCCTGAATCCTCTTTCTCACGGACATTTCCCTATCCGAATAAATATCATATCTCAACGTGTATTTATCATGAAATTGTTCTCCGGCTTCCTTGATCAGACATGGCGAGGCGGCAACACTGACAGTATAACAGTCTCCCAACAGTGTGCTGTACTCTTCCAGCACTTTAGGAGAATGTCCGACTGCCCGTCCATCCTTGTCGCATATTCCGTAATAATCTATCAGCAAGACCTTCTTCATCCGCATTCAATCCTTCTTCTCTTCCAATTCCCGGATCCGTTTCTCCAGGATGCCTATCTCCTGGATCAATGACCTGATCTTCCCGTTCTGCCTGGATACGATCGATGTAAGCGCCATTAAGATCATCAGCATAAACCCAATGCAAATGATAAACAGGCCATTCATATTATCACTGATCCCCAGTATACGGATTATATACACCAACAAATCAGGAAAAATAACAAGAAGGCCCATCACACCGCCAGCCAAAAGCCACAGAAGCGTATATTTTAGATTCAACGCCCTGTTTTTTAAAAAATACAGAATGATTATAAAATAGCAAATGACTGCAAAGATCAGCGTAATTCGTAATGTAGACGGTATCATCTCCCGGCCCTCCTGAAACCATAGCTCAGCCGGCAGATCAGGATCGCCAGCGTCACTTTGATCATATAATAAACAGATTTACGCAGCGTAATAGAGCTTGTCCCGCTCTCTCTTGCCTTCATTCTGACCGGAACCTCCAATACTCTTCCCCGGTGCATGATCGCCGTCACGATCGCTTCCGGCTCCGGATAGTCTGTCGGATAATCCCTGGCATAAATCTCAATAAATCTCCTGTTTACCGCGCGGAAACCACTGGTTACATCCATGATCCGCTTCCCGGTAGTAAGCTTGATCAGCATGCTCAATAATCCGATTCCGATCCGCCTTGTATGAGAAGACTGGAACCCTTCCTTCTTGAGAAACCTCGATCCTATAACCACATCTGCCTCATCTGACAGGATCGGCCGCAGCATATTTTCCAGATAGGCAATATCATGCTGTCCGTCTCCATCCATCTGCACTGCAATATCATACCCGTTCTTATATGCGTAGACATACCCTGCCTGCACCGCACCGCCGATACCAAGATTGATCGGCAGATCGAGATAGCTGAAGTCTGCCTTCCTGCAGATATGCAGTGTATTGTCTGTCGAACCGTCATTGACGATCAGATAATCATACTGCGGCGCCTGGCTCATCAGACTCCCAACAACGCCTTCAATACTCTCCGATTCATTATACGCCGGAATAATGATCAGAACTTTTACTTTCCCCGTCTTTTCCAAAGCTTCACCACCAATCCGCGTCCATACAGCTTCCATACCTGCATCAACAGCAGAAAATAAGATATATAGAATAACCCGAAATTGTATACCAGATACCGCTGTTGTCCGAAGAACACCATCGATATCACCACGATCATCACAAGATTCGTGCCAAGTACCGCACACATGAACTCTCCGTATGCATTTCTCACTTCCCTGCTCTTATATGCCCATATCATCATCGCAGCCGCAGAAACATATAAGAATAATGTCACCAAATGACAAAACAGATAGATCCGCTCAATCTGAAAGAATACCGTACAGATAAAAGCCTGCGGGAGCATTATAAGCGTGTGATAGAGAAATCTCCCGAAATGAGCGCCAAGCAGCGTGAGTCCGATCTGCAGTTGATCCTTGCTTCTGACCGCAGAATAGCTGTCGTCATAGACCAATTCCGGATAGTTCTCTTGATAATAATCGCTCTGTACACGAAAGCATACCCCGCCGACAGCACCGATCCCGCCTGCAATGTCCTGCCACATCCATAGCCCGGGAGATGCATACGCATATCTGTATCCAGAATCGTCAACGGCAGGATACATCTCAAGAAACAGTTCTCTTAACTTCTCATCCTCAAAAAGCAGATAATCCTCCTGATCTGCTTCATACATTCCTCTGGAAAATATCAGGGTGACATATTGGCTGGTCTTCAACGCCGGTCTTTTCCCTTCCGCCGCCTGCTGCTCCTTTCGCGCTTCCACCCTGATCTGCTGATAAGTGCTACTGACCCTCCCAGTGATCCAGATCCCGGTCAGTCCGATGATCATACATCCCGCCAAAGCACACAGCAGCCGGAGCAGCATTCTTTTATTTCCACTGTCAGACTTCCTTAACAAGACAATATAGATAAAGGCTACGCCACATACACCGAATAAGATCTGGAGCTGCGAACGGGTAGACGACAAAAGGAGCGTTATAACATATAGCATACTCAGCCACATCAGACTTTTATTCCAGATAGAACACATAAGAGCCGCCGAGAAGAGATAGAACAGGGCATAGGCAATTCCCTCCGTTAAGATCACATGAGTCGTCATCGCCTGCGGCAAATCTGTCGTAAAAGGCAGCAATGTCAATATATAACACACATAGGCTTCCCAATACTTTAACTGAAACTGCCTTTTGAGCACACCGACCAGAATGATCACACACACCGACGCAAGTGCCGCCTGTTCAACCACCACCACATATAAATACCGGCTCTCTCCGAACAGTAACTTATTTACATGCAGAAAGAGTGGATAGACCGGCATTACCCCCTCCATATTCAGATAAAGATCCATATAAGAACCACTGTCATCAAAAAGTACGTATCCCGGCTTTCCCATGAGCAAAAAAACAAACAGGGAGAGCATTGCCAGTGACAGATAGAAACACCACTCAGCCCGTCTGCTTTCCGGCACCGCCCATCTCTTTCTTTTCAGCATGATCGCCTCCCGTTCTTCCGAAATATCCATAACACGGCACGCTGTTACAAGTATCCTTCCATGCAGGACCGTATCACGTCTGCGCAAATACCTCTTCCCTACGTCGCGGAAGCACCTTGCCGCCTTCCACCTCATAGATCTTATCCACATTGCGTATAGTCGTCAGCCTGTGGGCTATGATGATCATCGTCTTCGTACCCTGCAGATTCTCGACCGCCTCCATCACCGCCGCTTCCGTATCATTATCAAGCGCGGAAGTCGCCTCGTCCAGTACCAGTATCTCCGGATCGTGGTAGAGCGCCCTGGCAATGCCGATCCTCTGTCTCTGCCCGCCGGACAATCTGACGCCTCTGTCTCCCACGATCGTATCCAGCCCATGCGGAAGGCTTTCTACAAATTCTGTCAGCTGTGCCTTCTCCATGGCCTGAAGCACTGCCTGTTCATCGATCTCTGACTTGCCGACACCAAACGCAATGTTATTGCGGATCGTATCGTCCGACAGATAGATGACTTGCGGAATATAGCCGATCTGCGCATGAAACGTCTTCGGCTTCTCATGTACGTTGATCCGGTCTGCCCGCACCACGCCTTTCTGCGGCGTCAGCAGCCCTAATATGATGTCTACCATCGTAGTCTTGCCCGCACCGGAAGCCCCGATAAAGGCCACCGTACTGCCCTTACGTATAGACAGGCTGGCATCCTCGATCACCGGTTCCTGCGTGTCGGGATAGCAATAAGTCACATGTTCCACTTCGATACTGTCCTTCAGGTTCCAGTCTTCCCTGACCTCGCTGTCCTGTTTCTCGATATATTCTTCTATTTCTACCAGGTCATGATAGACCAGATCAACGGAAGGCAGCGCATACAGCATATTTGTGGCATGCTCGTTGATCCGTCCCACACTGGGCATCAGGCGGAATGCCGCCACCGCGAATGCCGTCAGCTGTGGAATATAGTAGAACATGTCCGCCTCCCCGAACAGAAGTTTGACTATGATCCCCACCAGAAGTCCCGATATCGCCACGGCCTCCACAGCATACTTTGGCAGAATAGATATCGTTCTTGCTATGCGGAGCCCTCTGGCAAATTTCACATAGTATTTGCGATATTCCTCCGTAAAGAATGCTTCTCTCTCCAGTATCTTGATCTCCTTGATCCCGCCCAGGGCCTGGTTCATCCACTGATAGATCTTCCCCTGATACCCCTGGTTGTCCTGTCCCAGCTTCCGGCTGTATCTTTTGGTAAGAACCAGAAAAGATCCCACACATCCCACCAGCAGCCCCAGCACGATAATGGTAATGGATTTGCTCACAAACAGCAGATAGACTCCAAGCACAAAGCATACTGCCAGCTCCGCCACCAACTCCATGGAATACAGGACTACCTGCATAAATTTTGAAGTATCCTCCTGCAAACTTCTCTGCAGTGTGGCAATATTCTTATTCAGATGGAATGTATAAGGTTCCTTCATGTAGGTGTTCAACAGCCGCGTGGATAATTTCATCTGTGTATTGTAAGAGAAACGGTAAATATAACTTTTCTCAATGATCAGATATACATTCTTGACGATATAGAGCACGATGATCGCTGCCGAAACTGCCGCAAGGAAACTTTTAGCAGACTGAAAATGAAATAAGTCATAAAACAGCTTTAAATACCAATTCCTCTGCACCTCTCGCGGATCTGTGATGATACTGATAAACGGCATGAAGACCGTCACACCCAAAAGTTCCAGAAAACTCCCGATCACCACTGCAGCGAGCAGCGCCGCGATCTTCCACTTATCCCTCCTGTCAAAAATATAACCCAATTTCGTGAGCACGCCTGCCCTCGTCTTCTCATTCGATCCGCTCATCCGCACAGATTCTCCTTCATCAAGCCCCTCGTGTATCATTTACCGATTGCATACACTCGTTACCGCAACCTTTCGTTTCACACCTGCCATCGCAGCCTATTGAAAAAGCGCTCCGCACAGATTACAATGCGAGTCCTTCTGGCTTATCTTCCTGGCAGGTACTCCACCCCAGGTAGTCCCGGCCTCCGTGATATCTTTCGTCACCACTGCTCCGGCTCCCACAGCCACATCATCGGCTATCGTCACTTCTCCGATCACTTTAGCTCCGCTGCCAAAATAACAGTTGTCACCGATGACCGCCGCCTTATGGCTTCCGTCCGTAGCACCGATGGTAACGCCTTCCTGCAGTCTGCAGTTTCTGCCGACTCTGGCCCCTCCATGTACGACGATCGTGCCATAATGTGGAATCGAAAGTCCCTCCGCAAACACATTGGGCGGAATCGTAAATCCAAGTCGCACACTCAATCGATGGAAACGGAACTTATGGTACTTTCTGATCACATTTCCCAACATACCGCTTCTGCAGTTAATGTCATACTCCACCTTGCGCAGCAGGATCTCAAATCTCCAGATCTCGTCGTGAAACAGTCTCGGCCCCTTATCCTGCTGCCTGTTAAGCGCCAGACGATCCTGTTCAAGATACCGGCGCAAAGATTCCTTACTGTCTATCATAATTACCTCTACGTTTGTTGATCACACACCCAATGATTACGCTATGCAAATCCAGAACCGCTCTTCATGTTGCTATAGCCAGCGCTTCACCTGCCCTAAATATTCCGCATACTCTCTGTTATGCACTGCCGCTTTACGGTTCGCTTCCTCCCCGACGATATCGTGCTTATTAAGCGGTATCTTACCGGCTGCCCCGCGCACATACCACTCATATTCCAGATCCATATTGCCGATATCCAGTACCCGGTATCCCTTCCGGAACAGTTCCACCGCCAGAAACTTGGCAGCCACGCCGACAGACAGGAGGAACATCCTGTCCTTTCCATACTGCATACACGCCTCAGTGATCTCATGTAACGCCCCGTAGGCATCACTGGGGGGACAGATGATCCGCTCAACGGAACGGGCGCTGTCAAACAGGTCATTTCCGACGCCATTGTGCGTTTTTGTCCCTTCCACGATCACAATGTCTCTATTTTCCCATATTTTCCTAATTTTTGCAAACCATCTGCCGCAATTCGTCCGGTCGCCGGCAAAATAATAGCAGCGCGAAACGAAAGTCGTATAGTAGATCCGGTTCGGGTCACAATATTGTTCATAAGTCCTGCGGCAAAAAAGAAGATGATCCTTCCAGAACTGTCTGCTCACCTTATGGTGGTCGGACAGCGTATCAAAAATACCCGGGATCGTCACCAGCAGATTGTCGTCCGGATATGCCAGTATCTTAGCCAGCCCCTCTCCGATCTCCGGGGAAGCCTTCTGCAGCATCAGGTCAACCCCCTTGATCATCACGATCTCTCCGTCGCCGAAGCGGACCATGCTCTTCTCGGTGTGCAAAAGCTCGTCGATCGTCTCCTCAATGGTATGCACCCGTATTTTATTATGCAGGATGTCCTTCTCATATAGAAAATAGACTATCGCCGCCAGAATATCCTTGATCTTTCGTTTCATTTCCTGTACACGGTCAACCTTTCCAGGCAGTGCCTGTCTTCATGCCATGTGCTTGCAGTATCTTATCCCGCATCAGCATGACTGCATTATAGTAATGATCAAAATTGTACTTTTCCACAAGCGACTGATACCCTGCCGCTCCCATCTCCCTGATCTTTTCACGGTCTGCAAGCAGGCTGCCCAATTTGTCCTGCAGATCTTCCTGACTGCAGTCCTTAAACAGGTATCCCGTCACCCCGTCTTCCACATAGCAGGCCGTTCCGTTTTTGTCGCTGCAGATCACCGGCAGTGAATAGCTCATGGCCTCCAGCTGAGATACCGACGCCATCTCCCTTGTACTGGGGAGCACATAGATATCCGCCTCCAGATACTCTGCTTCCATCGCTCTGCGAGGCAGATTGGTCTTCACCGTCACCATCTCTTCCATCTGATGCTCCATCACATACTGCCGGACCTGCCTTAAGTATTCCTTCTGAAAATGGTTCGTCGCTTCCCCGATCAGGGTTACATGAATCCTTTCGTCTGCGGACAGACCCCCGGACCTAAGCAGTTTCTCCACCGCCTGCAGCAGCATAAGATGATGCTTTCTGATCTCGTATTTGCCGATGCAGAGAATATGTATCCTGTCCCCCGCAAAGTAAGATCTCTCTCCGGGCGCCCGCTGCGGATCCACCACAAAAGGAACGAAACAGTCATTGTCCTTAATGGAAGCCCCCTCCCTTTTCACGCCCATAACAGGTGTCATCCTAAATGCCGGGGACAGCCTGCGCACAACGCGATGCGCAAGATCTCTCTTCTCCGGTTCCGACCACAGTGGATTCTGATTATAGAGGATGCACGGATACCCTCTCCTTTTGCAGAGCAGAAAGGCCGCCATGGAATAGACGGACCGCTCCCGCAGGATCACCACGTCAGGGTCAAACCGGGCAATGATCTTCTTCAGTCTGCGCACCGGCGGAAAGCCATGCTGTATCTTGAATACGATCGCCTCAGGGTCTTTCCGACGGATCACCTTTACATACAGATAATCCAGTACCTTATACAGCTTCGAGTACCCCAGCACGATCGGCGTCACATAGGAATAATCCTCTATGATGGCTGCATAGTGGCTGATAAAACAGACCTCATGTCCACGTTCTACCAGCCCTTTCATGATATCCATCTGGTTGGTATGATACCGTGGGGCTACATACAGAAATTTCATATAAATTTATTCTCCTTTAAGCTGTACCTGCCGCCTTTGAGAAATTTATGCCTGATCACCCACCATCCGGGTACCCAGATATATTTGTGCATTGCCGGTGACGCGGAACCGATCATCCAGCAGTTTCTTTCGCATTTTCTCGTACACTCCCTTACCCTGCGCGCCTGGTCCGAATTCCACAGTTCTTCCCAGCTTTGTTCCTTCAGATTCCCCATGACGGCCTTTTTCTCCATGCCGTTGCAGGGAATCACATCACAGAACGGATCGATGAAGAACGCATTCCTGGACATATCACAGGGCAAAAGCCGTTTATTGCCGTAAATATAATTGATCAGCCCATGGTTGAAATAAGCGCGGAACCATTTCTTCGGAGATTTGCTCTTCAAAAGTTCGTTGATCAGCTTCTCGAAGTTCTGCGCCACTTTATATTTATCGTCGATCTTGTTATCGGTCTTCCTGAAATAGAAGGAGTTGTGCAGTGTTGCCGTCGCAAACTCCATCCCCATATCGTTGGCTATATTGTAAAGCGGGACCAGGTCTTCACAGTTCATATCCTGCACCGTCATACCAAAGCCCACATCCGGGTGCTTCATCTCCACCAGCGTCTTTAAAGTCTGGTATCCCCTGTTGAATCCGTCAGGAATTCCCCTGATCGCATCGTTGGTAGCCTGCAGCCCTTCTATACTAATACGGATGCCCACTTTTGGAAATTGCCTGCACAGAGCAATGATCCTGTCCGTAAAATAGCCGTTTGTAGATATGACGATCCTGTCAGATTTCTTGTACAGTTCCCGCACGATATCGGGTATATCCTGTCTGATGAACGGCTCTCCGCCGGTGATATTCGTGAACGCCATTTCAGGCAGCTTCTTGATATCCTCCAGCGTGATCTCCTCATCCGGTCTGGTAGGATCCTTGAAACAGTCGCACATATTACAGCGCGCATTGCACCTGTAGGTTACAATGACGGTTCCATACAGAGTTCTTTTTGACATTGTCTCTTCTCCTTACTTCCTGCTCTTTGTCTCTACCCGGTACATTACATAAGCTATGATAACAGCTCCTGTCAACGTAGTCAAAAACAATCCCACATTGCTTCCATTATTATTCTGCACAATCTTCCTGTAAATAAACTTGAATATCATATGAACGTAAAAAATATTCATGCTCATTTTCCTGAGAAAAACCGTCTCTGCCTTCACCGGCAGCTGTATGGCAGCCAACGCCAGAAAGAAAGCCGTCGGCAGCAGCATAAGATACATATCCTGCTCCCGCACAAAACCGCTCTCTCTTAAATACCTTTCTTCCATCGCCAGAAGCGCCGTTGACACAATAAGTCCGACAGCCGTCACGCCGCCGCCAAGCCTGATCTTATGTCCTGCGATCCATTTGCCCATATAAACAAAAATGCCGCCAAAGAAAATACCGTTCCGGCAGGTGACCATGATCTTCTTCACCGCCTTCATCGCCTGCCACATGACACCGCCGCCGGGCAGGATGTTCTTAAGCAGGCCAAAATAAGACTGAGTAAGCAGGCCCATACCAAACAGGAGCAGCAGGAACACTATCGCATTCCGCTCTTTGACATACTTCGTAAGCACGGCTGTCAAGAGCACACTCACCGCCGCCGCCGGAAGATACCACAAATGTGCATAGGAACCGGCAAACAGGAAATCACGCAGCATAGTAAAGATCCCATGCTGCAAAGAACCCTGTCCGTCAATGAGCTTATCCCAGACGATGATGGGCAGATAGATGAGCGTCCATATCACATACAAGCCCAATATCCTGCGCACATATCCGCAGACGACTTCCCGTTCCTTTGCCCTGGTACCTGCCATCTTCTGTTCCAGAAGAAACCCGGTCGCCACAAAGAAAAAGGGAACCGCCGCCCTGCCGATCACATCGGATAGAAGAAAGTTCAACGGTTCGCTTATTCCTTCAAGCGGATGGGTATGAAGCACCACAACAAATACCGCCATGATAAACTTAATAACATCTATGCCATTATACTGAATCCGTTCTTCCATACACGTTCCTTACTATTTTAGCACAATACTCCGCCGCTGTGTCAAAATTAATATTTTTGCAGTGTTCGCTGTATTCCCTGCATAATTCCCGGTTTTCCCACAATTCCCTAATATGTTCCGTGAGATCCTGCACATCGCCGCCGCGGAACAGTTCTCCCGTCCTGCCGGACTGCACCAGTTCCGGAGCGCCTCCCAGGTCGGAAGCCAATACAGGCGTGCCGTAAGCCTGGGACTCCATGACCGAAAACGGACAATTCTCATACCACTCGGACGGATAGACACTGAACCTGGCCCCGGCGATCAGTTTCCGCAGCGCTTCTCCGGTCACGAAACCAACGTTCTTCACATTAGCCGCCTGTTCCACTTTGTCCGTCAGCGGTCCTGTCCCCGCGAAGACGAAGGGAATATCCGGCAGCGCATGACAGGCCTTTAGCAGGGTCAGCGTACCCTTTTCCTCGGAAAACCGTCCAAAATACAGTACATAATCTCTTGCGGACTCCGCGGGAATATCCGCCGTACTCCCATCACGGCCTCCCTTTCGTCCATGCCTGCGCTTCGTCCTCTCCCGGCCGTATCCGTCCGCTTCGATAAAATTATGCATCATAACCGTCTTATCCGCCAACAGCGGATCGGTATCCAGCTGTTTCTTCATAAACTCACTGGGACAGACGATCACGTCAACCAGGCCGTACGTCTTACGCAGCGCGTAATATTTTGCTTCCACCGTCCCCAGGATACTCTTAACTCTGGAATTATGGATACAGCGGTTCTTACTGCACTGTATGAAATCGCCGCCCCGACAGGCGAAGCAGATTTCTCTGCTTGCCGGGATCCTCATCATATGGTTGGGGCACACCCACTGATAGTCATGGGCCGTATATACGATCCTGATCCGTTTCCTGCATCTCCTCTCATACGCACGAACGGCATAGATGATCGAGGGAGTCAGCTGAAAGTTGATATTGTTAAGGTGCACCACATCCGGCCTGAAGTCTTCCAGGACACGCCTCATCTTTCTCTTCGCCTCACCGGAATAGATTATGCGAAAAGGATACAGCAGTTTCGTCAGCCCTCCTGTATGGAAATCCATGTCAGAGGTGTAGCAGTCTATGCGGTTGCCCACGATCCGGCCTGCATGCTCCATGCCAAAATACTGCACCTCATGCCCCATCTTCTGTAACTGTTCTCCCAGCTTGAATATATAGGTCTCCGATCCGCCGTTCGGATAGAGGAACTTATTCACCATCAAAATCTTCATACCAGCACCCCGCTCAATGCCCGCCTTTTGGGTATTCTCTTAAACATTTCTGTACACTGCAAGAGTCTCCTCCACTACTTGATCCCAGTTATATTTACCACAGATAAAGTCTGCGCTCTGCCTTCCATATTCCCGCACCGTCTCCGGGTTGTTCAGCATATATTCCAGCTTGTCCCGCAGATCTTTCACGTCACCCTTATGAAATACCAGCGCCTTATCTTCCACAACTTCCGTATTTTCACAGATATCACTGACCAGGCAGCAGTCTCCATAGCTCATTGCCTCCAACAGCGTGAGAGCCATGCCCTCCACGTCGCTGGGCAGCACGAATCCATACGCATTGGAATACAGTTCCTCCAGTATCTGTCCCTGCACGAAGTCCGTCATGATCACGCGCTTATCCTGCGCGGCCATGCGGTGGATCTGTTCCATATACCCTACCGCCTGACTGTTTCCGCCAGCGATCACCAGCTTCTTATCCGTATCCAGGCCCGCAAACGCCTCGATCAGATAATGTACCCCCTTTTCCGGCACGATCCTTCCCAATGACAGGAAATAGCCATCCTTTTCCAGGCCGTATTTCTCCCGGATCATTTGTACGTCCCTCTGCGCCGGTCTGGTAATTCCATTCGGGATATAAGTAACCGTTCTATGGTAGGTATCCGCAAAATACTGCCGCACATTCTCAGACAGCACGATCACTTCATCCGCGTATTTTGCCGCCATCTTCTCGCCGAATTTAATGACATAGGAAGCCAGGTTGCCCCATTTTGCGCGCTGCCAGTCCAGACCATGGACAGTCACCACGATCTTCCTGCGAAAAAGCTTCGGGATCCACAACATGGCGCAGGGCCCTTCCGCATGATAATGAATCACGTCATATCTGCCAAACAGTGCCCGTATCGTCGCAAAGAAGCTGTACACGATCGCATTCAGGCTGCTTCTCTGAAAAGTGGGCACAATATATACCCTGACGCCCTTGTAGAATTTCCTGCCCTTCCAGCCATATTCATCGTCATACTTCCTGCCGGACACGTGGTGCCCATACCGGTTATAGGCATCTACGGAATGTCCAAGCGCTGCCAATCGTACCGACAGCTCTTCCACCACAATCTCCACGCCTCCCTCTCTGGAAGGAATGCGCTTATGCCCGATCATGGCAACGCGCAGTTTATTCCTGTTTCTTACCTTGGATTCTTTCCATACATTGTAGACAAACGCAAAATTAGTATTCAGATAGCGCGGCAGCATCCGCCCCGGATCCTGCATAATACGGAAAACCCACTCCATACACAGTTTCTGCATCCACATGGGCGCGCGTTTTGTAGTGCCGGCCAGGAAATCAAAAGCCGCGCCTACCCCTATCATCACTCCATTGACCTTATGCCTGTGCCCATACATCCATTTTTCCTGTTTCGGAGCGCCCAGCGCTACCCAGATAAAATCCGCCCCGCTGTCGTTGATCCTGCGGACAGCTTCCTCATCCTCCGCCTGCGTCAGCTTCCGGAAGGGCGGCGCATACATACCGGCGATCCTGAGTTTCGGATATCTCGCCAGCAAAACTTTCTCAAGCTTCGCCAGTGTCTGCTCCGTGCTGCCGTAGAAATAATGGGTGTACCCTTTCTCCTGCGACAGATCAAGGATCGCCGGCATCAGATCCGGCCCCGGTACACGCTGTGCCTGCCGGTATCCCCTCCTGCGGCTGACGATCGACAGCGGCTGTCCGTCAGGCAGCGCCATAGCCGCGCTGTTCTGCACCCTGCGGTACTTCTCATCCCGAAATGCCATCACAGTCGTATGCACATTGGAGACACAGATGTAGTTCCCCTTCAATTCCTCCAGATGTTCCGTGATATAGGAGATCGTATCCTCCATATTAGTCACATTAATATTCGTTTTTAATATTGTACAATACTGCAATTCCTCTCTGCCCATCCTGCCACCTGTCATCCTTTACTTCGTTCCGAAGCGCTTCATGCTTTACTTCCATTCCTACACTTTCTTTCAGGTTTGTTCAAACCATAATACAAAAGCCCTGCCGCCCCGCCAATCAATCCGCCGATCAATATACTGCCCACATAATATCTGGCTGTCTCCAGCATAACTGCTTTCCCCTGCACAAGCTGCATCGGCGTTTTCTCATCCACATAGTTCATGATCCGAAAGCCCTCATATGCCGGATCCTCCGGACCATCCAGATATACGGAACCCTCCTCCAAACCATCTGTATAAAAACGCTGTACCACATAGCCTTCCGGCGCCGTATAACAAAGGCGGCAAAGAAGTACGCCCGTTATCATTCCAAGAGCAATAACGCTCACTATTTTTATACGGTACCTTCTGAAAATGCTGACTGCTTCTGCCAGCAGATTGTCCGGCAATCCTGCAAAGGGAACGCAGACTGTCTGCTGGAGTTGCGGAAACAGACAATACTCTTTTTCCTCTTCCTTCTGCCGGAACAGAAAACTGCCCAGGAAAATCAGCGTAACATTCTTAAAGGAGGTGTTGAACAACAAAGGTTCCGTCCAGCCGGCTCCCAGGAAGCAGATCAGAATCACCAGCTCTCTTGTCTGCTGCTTATAACTGTCATAAAACAGAAGCGCAAAATAACCTGCCATCAGAACTGCAAAGAAGAGCAGCCCATAATTGATATATCCCCATACATAAGAATTATCCAGTGTCATGGACGATCTCACGATCTGCGAAATATCCGCCCCCAGCAAGCTGTGGTACTCAGACCGCAAAAACTGCTCCGCCAGATAAATTCTTGTATTCAGTATGAAATTCAATTTCTGTACAAATGCTGCAAGTCTATTATCAAAAAGATAAAACGGCAGGACAAAGGACAGGACCAGACAGCATGGCAGGACCAGATTTATCAGGATCTTCTCCAGAATACAAAACTTAGGCCGAAACAGCACATATACCCCTCCTGCCAGCAGAACCGCTACAATCCCGAAGCCCGTATAACTTATGGAGTATAGAAATACCACAAAGTTCCCTACCATTAAGAGACAAAAATGCCGGAACTTATAGCGTTCCCCCAACTCATAAAGAATAAAAGCACATAGTGCCATATACGTAATATGCAGAATATTGGGATGACTGAATCCCAGACTCCAACGGAAAATATGTCCAAGTCCCATTTTGGCATGTACACGGTATACCGTATGCTCTAAGCGGAAGAATGAGAAAATACTAAGCAAGACCGCACAGACAGACCAGACCCAAAGCCCCACATGAAAAACCTTTTTTACGGAAACATTCTTCATACCAAGCACGGTAAAAGCTAAGAAAAGGACTCCTCTTTCCCGAGAGTTATAAAACACGATCCCCGTAAGAGTAAGCAGCAGGATCTGCATGACCCACTGTCGTTTCGTATACGGTGTAATCACAAGCTTTGCAAGTGCGAACAAGAATGCCGGGAACACCAGCAGTTCAAACAGTTTCTGCCCCTCGTAAAGCCCCAGCCCTTTCGTGACAGACAGCAGGATAAAGAAACCGAAATAAAAAATTTCTTCCCATGTCATCTCTACGCCGGTCCCTCCTGCAGTTTTCCTGATTTTACGCCTCATGCGTCCTCCATCCTTTCTCCTTTCTCCAGGCCTTACTCTACAGCATAAGCGCCGGTCCGAGCGCCCAGGGATAGGAATCATAACGCTGCGGATACTGCCCAAATCCTTCGCACTCACCTGAGCACTGATATACCCGGCCTTCTCTGGCGGCCTTCTCCACGGCAACCCTGCCTTCCTGCAGGGCACGCTCATACTTTGTGTCCTGTAAGATCCCCAGCTCGATTCCCTGTCTCAGAGCCGCACAGATCATACCGGTAGCAGAAGTGTCTGCCGGTCCCTCCACCGCCTGCAGCTGCCAGGCAAAATACCCGTCCCGCCGCTGAAAGGCAAGCGCTGCATCCACAGTCTTTATGTAGGATTCCTCAAGTCGCTCCCTTCCATACTGTGTAGTCATGCTGCCGCTCATTCCGCGCAAGAGCCATCCTACCGCACGTCCCCACCCGATAATGCCATATTTGCATTCATCCGCAATGGAGAATCCATGATAGGGCAGCCCTGTAACAGCATCCATACCGTAAGCCAGAAAATTGACGATCTGCTTCACGGCCAGTTCCATCGACTCCTGTCTGTCAAAGGCGACTCCATATCGATACAGGAAAGGACATGCAAGACCGATAGAATCCACAAACACAAACCCGTTGTTCTGCCTGGCTCGATACAGAAAACTTCCAATCTCATCAGTAGGATATTCCAAAGCATAAGATGCCAGTTTCTCAATGGCCGCCCCGTATCTTTCCATATCCTCTTCCGTAATGAGACTGTCCTTTTGCCCCGCACATCTATGATCCTCGTAAAGATCAAGCAGCGTCTCCCCCGCCAGAAGATCGTCCAGCCACAGGATCCGACATCCCTTATCAATCCATCTTTCATAATATACCTGCAATACTAAATCAAGCAGTGCGGCCTCGGCATCACTTCCTTCCTGACGGCATTGCCATAGCCCTGCGGCCAGTAATCCTGTCGGCCAAAACACCAGATCCTCCGGTGTCGCCGGTCTCTTCAACAGGTATTTTTTGATCCAATATTTCAATCTGCTCTTTCTATCCCATACACCATATGTCATCAGTTCCTGACATGCGGTCTCCACCAATGCATTCTTATCCATTTTCCTATACTTTCCTCCTCCGTAAGAACGGAGCCTTTCCTTTCAGCAACGCCCATAAATAGGCAAACTCTGCCGTCTTTCTGAACACAAGCACAAAGGCGGCATTATAAACAAGCGTAACAATGATCATCATGCCGACAAACGTCAATAGATTCGTCTGCTGCATGACCAAGCGTTTCACCGGAATCATGACTAGAACAATCCCGACTATCACCCCGATATATTTCACCGCATCTACGAAATAAGTCCATGCACTCTTTCCGAAACAGTCTCTGTACACGATCACCGGCTGAACCAAATTCGCCATCACGCCGGATACCACTGTTCCGACATAAACGCCTGCCAGGCCGATATACTGAATCCCTATAATCGATAATACAAGATTAACAAGTCCCTGGACAAAAGAAAGATACTTATCCTTCTCAAATACGCCTGCCGCTATTTTGAAGTTGACCAGGACCACCCTGCCGCCTTTGAAATACAGATCGATCAGAATTAGCGTAAGCACGGTCTGCCCCAGGCCCCAGCTCTCATCCAGCCAGATCTTAGTGACAAGCGGCGTCAGAAGCAGCCAGAAGCCGACTGCCGCAAAACCATACAGCCAGCAGGCAAAGAAACGATATACCTTAAACATGGCATACTGCTTCTCCCTGGATTCCGTAGCTACCAGGTTACCGAACCCGGAGATCACGGAATTGAATATGATGCTGATAAAATTAGCGGCATAGGTGATGACCATCGTATAATTTCCTACGATCCCCACCCAATCCACATTCATGAAATACGTGATGATCACATTGTCCGTCGACAATCTGGCCACATCACCGATCTTATGAAACATCAGCGCCTTTGTCTTGGTAACGACAATGTCTGTCTCCTGCCTCTCCAGCTTCCGGACCTTTTTATCCCGCAGATAAGGATAGAGCCTGTTAAAATAGAAGCTTACGAAAATTTTCTGGATAAGTTCCACCGCCGCCTGGATCAACAGATACAGCAGGAAATTTCCGGTCAGATAGAGGACGATGATCTGCGCAAGTACCGTGACGATCTTCGTGATCGTCGCAATGTTCGTCTGAATATAATTGCACTGCTGGGCATTTGCCAAACTATATTTGTAAGCCACAAAATAAGTACTGACCGTATTAAAGAGGAAGATCAGGTAATAGACCGTCAACTCCCTGACCGATATCTCTCCCCTCTCACTCTCCTTGATCAGATACGGCAAAAAGGGCGTCAACGCAAGGCCGATCCCACCGATCACTCCCGCGATCGCCAGATATGCTTTCCTGTAGAGCCGCATATATGACTTGATCTTTTCCAGGTCTCCACTGGCAACCGGCTTATAAAGGCTGTAGTTTAAGGCGCTTCCGATTCCAAGCTCCGCCAGCGAAAGCATACTCAGAATATCTGTATACAGGCTGTTAACACCCAAAAGTGTCCTTCCCAGAGTTCTGATAAACACGTCTCTCTGCAAAAGCCCCATAGCCAGAATTATAAAATTACTGATATAGCCAAAGAAAATATTTTTCCCTGCCTGTCTGACTCTGCCCATTCAGCTGCCTTTCCGTTCCTTACGCCCGCCGCTCTTTTCTCTCACTGTTACAGTTCTATCTGGCTATGGCATTCTCTCCATATTTTACGGATCTCATCCCCCGCTGCCCACGCACTCGCACAATATGCCGGCATCAGCGCCTGCAGCTGACCACGGATCTCCTGCTCTTTCTCCATCATCCAGTCATACGCCCGAATCAGTTCCTCCGGGTCTTCCAGTGTCTGCACCGGCAGAACATAGCCCTCTTCCGTCCCAAACAAATCTCTGGCAATGCCTCTTGCTTTCACGGAGTATCCTACCACAAGTGTCGGAACGCAGCTGGAATATGCCGCGATCGTCGCATGTGTCCTGGCTCCTATAAAAGCTCTGCACTGAGAAATAATATATTTCAACTTGCCGCAGGACAGATCCGGGAAAAGCAGCACTCTCTCATTGGCCTCAAATCCCCGGTAAAGTTCCTGCAATGTCAGCCTGTCGTCATTATAATTCCACATAACATGCGGAATCAATGCCACAGTGTCGTCTGTCGTCTCCAGGATATGATCGATCAGTTTGCGGTAATTGGCAAGTGTGATACCTGCCGTTTGCTCATGCCTGACGATCATCGGACTGACATTGATCCCGATCGTCTTCCCCGGCTGAAACCCTGTAGGCAGTTCCGTCTTCTCCGGCTCTAAGGTAAACGCCGGATCCGGAAAAAGCTTTACATTCTCGACCACGCCTGCTCGGTGCAGAGCTTCCGCCGTGATAGACTCTCTGGGTGTGATCAATGTATACCGCTTCATATCATCTACAACGGTCTGATCTTCCAACAGCTCCGGCTCCAAAGAGCACCCCCAAAGAATCGTCCTGGCCCCGGCTCTGACGAAAGTGCTGTTGGCTGTGACCGCTTCCTTCCTGGACAATTCATAGCAGTACATGTCGCCGCCAATCGAAAGATAGAGCGGCGCCCGGTTTTTTCCAAGGACATCCCGGAAACGGTACCGCATAAAAGATTCCGGATCGTGAAACACCGCACGCCATGCATAATACCAGACATGCGCAAAAAAGTGCTCCGCGATCTTCCGTTCCTGCAAAATATCACACAGAGGCTCCAGGGAATAAAATCTGTCCTCCTTCTCGCTGTTTGTCACGAGGAGCTTGGGAATATCTTCTATCATATGGCAGGTACTGTTCACGATCGCCTCACAACCATGATTTCCACTGCCTCCATGCAAGTACATAACAATCCGATCATTCATGTTTACCGGCCATACCCTTTCTCTTGTCTCTGTTTCAAATTTACCCTATTTTCTCCCCATCCTGTCATAGTGCATCATAACCGTCCGCAAAATATACAGCAGCGCTTTGTTGGGATACTGCATGCCGAGGTACAACAATGCATTTGCCCTGTTCGTGACTGACAGAGGCGTATGCAGAATCCTTTGCCTTACTTCCTCATCCAGAAATACAGCCTGTATCTTCCGCACATAATCCCGATCCGGATTGCGCAGTTCATTCTTCATGACATACATCATCATATAACAGTATTCCCGGTTCAGCTTTCCCTCACCCTCCGGCACCTGTCTGTCTGCCACCACCTGTCTGGCAGACCGATACCATCTCTCAATACTGTCAGCAGTGCCCGGATCGTATCTGTGTACAATAGAGTCTTCTACGTAGCGGTAATGATAGAACAATGCGTTCTCCATGATGACGATCCGGCGGGCCGCCAGCAGTGCAGGATAGATCAGGTTAAAATCATCCCCCATGCGGATCTTCATATCATAATACTTCTCATTTCCTTCAAAGATCGACCTCTCGCAAAGCTTCATGCACCGTGACATGGAAATGATCCTGTTCTCCTGGCCAAGCAGCTTGTCCTTGATCTCTTCTTCCAGCCTTGCGCCCTCATATACACCAGGCTTCAAAGGCAGTATGACAGGAACCGTCTCCTTGCGCTTCTCAAGCACATGATTGCAGCAGACCACCTCACCCTTACACCCGGTCAGACATCCTGCCATCTCCTGCAGCATGTCCTCACTGACATAATCGTCACTGTCCACAAACGCGCAGTAGTCTCCTGTCGCCGCCCGCAATCCGGCCACGGCTGCCGCCGTAGGACCACCGTTTTTCTGATGGATCACCTTGACGCGCCTGTCTTTCTTTCCATACCGGTCACATATTCTCCCACTGGAGTCCGTAGACTCATCGTCTATGAGCAATAACTCCAGTTCCGTATAAGTCTGTGCCAGAATGCTGTCAATGCACTGCTCCAGATATTTCTCTTTATTATAGACCGGAACGATCACACTGATCTTATACTTTATTTTCTGCATGATTCCGCTCTAACCTCCATGATCTTGCCATACCGGATCTCAGCTCTATACAAGTTTACCCTGGGGTGTGATCAGCACCCATCCCTTCCATAATTCCTTCATCTGTTCCGGTACGCAAGTCTGCGTATTCTTGTGTATGGAAGGACGTATCATGATCTTATCTCTGTGAGGATTCAACCTCGCCCCCCAGAAGCTGAAAGTGCTGTTCGCGCAGATATTGTGTCTGCAGCGGCTCATCAGCATCATATCATAGAAACTGTCCCTGCCCTGGTTCCAGTCAATGATCTGGTATTGCTCTCCCTGATACTGTTCCCTCACATAAGGGATATCATCCGAAAACAGGAAAAATCTCACATCCGGCAATCTTTCTTGCATATACGCGATCGCTGCCTGATAATAAGCTTCCGTACAGATCCCACCGAAAAGAGACTTATTGACATCGTCCAGATAATCTCCTCTGCGGATATGCACACTAACTGACTGTGCCCCCTCCATCAACCGGATCGTCTCTTCATTTCTCTCCTGCAGTCTGTTATCACCGGCCGGCGGAAAAGAGATATCCCGCCGCAAAACTTCCAGAATATCCGCATAATATTTCTCGCAGGCCCAATATCCAACTAAATATTTATCATCCATGGACAAGACTTCTTCATGGTACAATCCGTTTTCCTCGAAGGCAGGATTCTTAAGAAGATGCAGTTTCCTTCCAATCTTCCCTGTTGTCTTCTCCTTCTCCTCCCACAGCCTTCCAAGGACAGTGCGTATTTCTTCCTCGGTCGCAGCTTTATAGGGCGGCAGCCGCAGTTCTTGCAGCTCCAAGTCTCTTTCCGCCGCCATCCCGGCCCGAAACGCTTCATTCCGGAACCATGAGATATCCAATCTGGCGTCTTTTCCTGTCGCTTCCAATTTCCTGTACAGCGCGTACTGCTGCAATTGATTGCCCAGCCCGCCCATTGCCCTGACAATGATCATAGCCTCTCCTTATGCATGTGGTACAGATACAGATACAGTCCCGGCCACTGCAGGAACATCCTTGTTTTCACCTTATAACCGGCAGACAGTCTGCCATAGACACCGGGCACCCGCAGCACTTCCCGCAGCCGCTCATGGCATATGTCGATATACGCCTGATATGCCCGCCGTTTATCTGCCTTAAGTCTGGCAAGTTTACCGGCGGTGAGCATGATGCCCATCGCATAATGGGTACATACCTGCGCGTCCAGGCTTTGATCCATCCGCCTGACCGCCTCTCTCACAAGCTGCCAGCAATTCACCTGATCCATATATCCTGGTGTAAACTCCCGGTTGATCGCTCCCCCCGGATTCTGAAAATATCCGTACCCGGGATAGTCCGTCTCTGCGATCCGTACCGCGTAGGGAAGCATGTTCACCAGAAAAAGCAGATCCTCCCCAATCGTCAGTTTCTCCCGAAACTGCACCTTCTCTAAGATCTTCCTCCGGTACAGCTTACTCCAGCAGCGGCTGTTACCCTGCAGGAGCGCATCGCGCAGATACCGGTGCGGTTCATAACATTCTATCCGGTCCGAAACCGTTTCCACAGCAAGCGCCTGCTCCCAGTCCTCTTCATTTCTCCAGGAAAAGAACCGGCATCCGGCTACTTCACTGCCTGTTTTTGTCATACATTCATACAGGGTCCTCAGCATATCAGGCCGCAGTCTGTCATCCGCGTCCACGAAAGTGATCAACTCCCCTTTCGCTGCTTCTATCCCGGCATTTCTCCCGGCAGATACCCCTTCGTCCCCCAGTGTCAGAACTCGTACATTATCGTACATTCCTGCAAGTTTGTCGCACACCGAACCGGTCGCATCCGTGGAGCCGTCATTGACAATAAGGATCTCCAGATTGCCGTATGTCTGCTCCTGAATGCTCCTGATACAATTCTCCAAATACTCCTGTCCATTGTAAACCGGTACGATCACACTGACTAACGGCTCATTCCTGTCCATGCCTGCCCCCATATCTGTTCCTGCCTGTCTTTTGACAGCAGACAGACTCTATCTGTTAAGATTATCTCTCTACATTGTCAGTATATACGCCGACGCCCTTTTCGCGGAATGCCGCAATTTCTTCCGGGTCGTTTACCGTATGGACGAACAGCCGCAATCCATACCGGTTACAGATATCCAGCAGTTCATCGTGGTAGTATTTTGCTTCCATTGTGATCACATCGACACCATAGAGCATACAGAACTTGGCGTATTCCTCCATTTTCTCCTCATCACCTTCATATTTCTCTTTGTATAAGGTGAAGATATAATTATCAAACGGATAAATCTGCTCTATAAGACCGTGCATATAGCCGCGATAAATCTGTACGATAAAACGGTCGAGAACTTCCTCACAGTCGTTCTCTCTGATCACATCTACAAGTTCCTGGAAACCGACTTTGATCTCCTCCGGTTCAACATACTTCGTGTCCGTAATGACATAGGCGTCAGGATGCTCCTTGAGAAACAGAGCCAGATCTGCAAAAGAAAGCGGTGTATACTTCCCCAGGAATTTGTGTTCCATAAAAACTTCCAGGGTTGGTATGTAAATCTCATTTTGCCCCCCCCCACTCGGTTTTTCGACTTCTGTATTTCGATTCCAGAATACCCAGTCATGGCAGGCCACAAGCTCCCAGTCCGATGTCATGATCATATCGCACTCCAGCAGTCTGTTTCCCTGCTGGTAACTGTTCTCCAGCGCCTCCCTGGAATTCGTATTGGGAATACCGTCAATACTTCCCAGCGCATGCATCACCAAATCATCACTGTCATACCAGTGCTGCCGTCTCAATCCGTACTGGCGGCTTATGTAGGCACCGACATCAAGCCCGATCACGGCAGCACCGATGCTTACTGCCATAAGACCTCCCATCACATAAGTCAGACTCCTCCTGTGCGATCCCTTCAGCCATCTGTTCACGATCAAAGAAACAAGGAATACAACGAGCGTAGGAACCATAACATATTTGACAAACAGTATCCTCTTGTTCTTCAGACCGCCTCTAAACGATTCACTTACCATTGCCAGCGCCAGGACTCCATAGGTCCTGCGGATCCAGATCGTTCCTGTCAAAAGAAAGGTTGAAATGCTGCAAAAAACAGTCCAAACGATCTTCTTTATCTTATTGTGCGATTCCATAGTACTCTCCCGAAATATGATCTGTAGTGCAATACCTGACCGCCCTGATCCCACGAACTCTCGGTTCAAAAGGCTATCTGCCCATCAAGAGCCAGACACAGACGGCCTATCTATCGGCAATATCCGTGTATACCCCGACACCTTTCTCATGAAAGATTTCTATTTCTCCCTGATCATTTACCGTATGCACGAACAGTCGTATGCCATATCGACTGCAGATATTTTGCAGTTCATCCCGATAATATTTTGCCTCCATTGTGATCACATCAATATCCTGCAGCATACAGAATTCTGCATATTCCTGCATTTTGTCTTCTTCACCTTTGTATGCTTCATAATATAGCGTAAATATATAGTTTGGAAACGGATATATTTCCCTTGCAATACCAAGCATATAGCCGCGATAGATCTGCACTACAAAGCGGTCAAGAGTTTCCTCACATGCATTCTCCCTGGCAACATCGACCAGTTCCTGGAAATACATCCTGATTTCTTCCGGTTCAACACATTTTGTATCCGTGATCACATATGCATCTGGGTGTTCTTTAAGAAATAATACAACATCTGCAACCGACAGCGGTGTATACTTACCGGAAAATCTGTGTTCCATGAAAACATCCAACGTCGGAATATAGTCCGATTTATACTTCCCCCCTCTCTTTGTTTCCATAGTTACATTCTCATTCCAGAATTCCCAGTCATGACAGGCGACAAGCTTCCCGTCCGCTGTCATACTCATGTCGCATTCAAACAGTCTGTTTCCAGATGCATAGCTGTTTTCCAGCGCTTCCTTCGAGTTCGTATAATGTATGTCATCTATGCCGCCCAACGCATGCATCACCCGGTCGTCAGTATCATACCATTGCTCCTGCCTTAGCCTGTGCTGACGCGCAACGTAAGCCGGAACCTCCAAAACTGCGACTACGACACAGACACTGGCTACTGCCACTACACCCATCACACGTGTTATGAATATCCTGTCAGGCTTCTTCCATATTTTGTGAATCACTAATGTCAGGATAAAAACAGCCAATGTCGGCAGTATTACGGAGCCTGCAAACAGGGTTCTCTTATTGCGCAGTCCGTTTCTAAAGGATTCATCTGCCATAGCAAGCATCAAAGGCCCATAGGTCCTACGGATCCAGACCGTTCCTGTGAAGAAGAAGGCTGCTGTGCCTGCAAAAACTGTCCATATCATATTCTTACTTTGACAATACAACGTTTTAATGCTTACCAGCCTCCCGTCATACAAAGCCTGCCATCCGACGGGCCGCATAAATCCTTACTAATGAACGCTAATTATCCCCGACGACAAAATTCATATAATAATAATCAGAATATAATTCCAGTTCCCGGTTAAATACATCGAATCCCATTTCCTCCGGCAAAGTCGTCCGTTCAGAAAACAGATTCGTTCCCAGTCCCAGTCTGTCACCCTCTATATCCACACCCACAGCAGTCAATACTGTCGGAAACATATCCAGCACCGTAAATTCTCTGTTCGTGTGCCGCACAGGTGAAACGCCTTCCGGTAGATTAAGAAAGCAGTTGTAAACTGTCCGCTCATAGTCACCGATATCGTCCCAGATGTCCTTCTTCATACTCAGGTGATCGCCTGTAATGACGATCGTCGTGTTATCGTACCATTCCTGTTCTTTAGCCCAGTTGATAAACGAAACCGCCTGTTTACTGGAACAAGCCAGCACATTCTCATATTGACTCGAATATGTATTATCACACAAAGAACATACATAACCTTCCGGAGGATGCGTATCCACCGTCAGCATGGTGAAGTTAAAGGGCTCTCCCTGCCCTGCAATCTCTGTCAGTTTCTGTTTGGCATATTCATATAGTATGCTGTCCTCCATTCCCCAGAACACATGATAGTCCTCAGGAATGATTCCCTCTTCCTTCGCCGAATTGTAATCAATAATATGATAATCTCCGTGTTGCGTAAAAAATAACTCTCTGCCTCCAAAAACCGCTTCCGAACCGCACATGAAATAATTCTGATAACCGTTTTCCTGAAACACTTCACCAAGCCCTTTCAGACCCGGAACAAACTTCTCATACTTTCCTGCATCATTTCCTTCGATCGGCAGTTTATACGGTACCCCTGTGGTACTTGACAACAGACCCGCCATTGTCCATCCGGTTCTGGGCATATATCTAGCGCCTCCCAGATCCTCGTCATCAGAAAACTGCAGATTCTCCTTCGCAAGTTCCGTCAGTTCCGGAATATAGTTGTTCGGCTTTCCACCTCCCGCTTCTGTAGAAGCATACGTAGATTCCATAGATTCCAAGTATATCAGAATCAGATTCCTTTTCTTGTCAGGAAAGGTGATCGCAACAGTATCCGGATTCACATATTCCGTCTCAAAAATCTCAGAAGTATTCATGACACTGTATATATATTCCGGAAGTCCTACTGCCACCGCCCTGTCCCAGACTCCTATGCCAAGGATCGCAATAGCTGCCCAAAGAGCGATCACTTTGCCCGCTTTCGCGAATCTGCTCTTTCCAAATCCAATCCGCAAGTTCTTTGAAGCAACCCTGATATCCACTTCCAGCAAAAGATATCCGGCAATCATATCCCAGATTCTATAGATCACCATACAGATCACTGCAAAAGATATTGAAGGATTCAGGCATTGGTTGATATAATCACTCAAAACCCCCTCCTCTGTTCCTTTCAGCGGACTGGTGATCTGATATAGTGCAGTGGCAATCTCCACTTCATGGAAATTATCCAAAAACCAGTTCGCCGAGTTGATCAAAAGAATCAGCAGGAAAAAAACAACGCTCAATAACACGGTACAAACTATTTTCCAAATAATCTTCTTCCTCATCGTTCACCCTCGTTGCTCATCTAAAGTAATTCTCAAATAACGCTTTAATTCCTGTCCCCTACAACAAAATTCTTATAGTAATAATTTGAATACAGCTTTAATTCGCTGTTAAGCGTATCGAAACCAATCTCTTCCGGCAAAGTCTCCTGCTCAGAGAACAGATTCGTCCCCAGTCCCAGTCTGTCACCTTCTATCCTGGCGCCGGTTGCTGCCAGTATTGTCGGAAACATATCCAGAATCGTAAAGTCTCTGTCGTTCATCTGGCCTTCCAGGATTCCTTCCGGCAGATTGATAAAACAATTGTATATTTTCCGTTGATAGTCTCCGATATCATCCCAGAAATCTGCCTTCATATTCAAATGATCACCCGTTATGACGATCGTGGTGTCCTCGTACCACTCCTGTTCACTCACCCAGGCTACAAACTGCGCCGCCTGACTGCTGGCACAGGCCAGTACATTTTCGTATTGTGACGGATACTGTTCTTCGCACAGAGAACAGATATAACCGTCAGCAGGATGCGTATCCACCGTCAGCATCATGAAATCAAAAGGTTCCTCCTGCTGTGCGATCTTCGTCAGCTCCTGTCTGGCATACTCATATAATTTGGCATCCTCCATGCCCCAGAATTCATGATAATCTTCCGGAATGATCCCGTCCTTCTTGGCAGTCGTGTAATCCAGAATATGATAATCCCCATGCTGTTCAAAGAAGGCCTTACGTCCGCCAAAAACGGCTTCCGAACCACACATGAAATAATTCTGATAGCCGTTTTCCAAAAGTACCTCACCAAGTCCCTTCAGACCCGGCGCAAAGCTCTCATACTCTCCCGCATTATTCCCATCGACAGGCAGCTTATAGGGCACTCCCGTCGCACTCGAAAATAATCCCCCCATGGTCCAGCCTGTTCCGGTAACACCTGCTGCTCCACCCAGATCATTGTCATTGGAGAAATGTACATTTTCTTTCGCAAGCTCAGTCAGCTCGGGAATATAATCATAGGCCTTTCCTCCCCCCTCCTCTACAGAAGAATAGGTAGACTCCATGGACTCCACATAGAGAACGATCAAATTTCTCTTTTTGTCAGGAAAGCGGATCGTAACTGTATCCGGATCCACATATTCCGTCTCAAATATTGTAGATGTGTCTATCCTGCTTCTTACATACTCCGGAAGACCTACTGCCACTGCTCTGTTCCAAACGCCTGCTCCCAACGCCACAATCGCCACCCACAAAACGATGACCTTGACTTTCTTCACCCATCGGCCGCTTCCTGCCCTCAGGCAAAAAGTTCCTGAACCAATCCGAATATTCATCTCCAGAATAAGATATCCCGCTATCATATCAAAGAGTGTATACACTGCTACGCATAGAACGGCGTACGAAAACGAAGGATACAGGCATTGGTTGATATAACCATTTAAGACCCCCGATTCCGTACCCTTCAGCGGGCTGACGATCTGATATAGCGCAGTCGAAATCTCAACCTCATGAAAATTCGTCAAAAACCAGCTTGCCGACCTGATCAAAAGAAATAGCAGGAAAAAAATGACCACCAGTAAAATACTTCTGATCATTTTCCAGACGATCTTACTTTTTCTCATCTTTCGGCCTCACTGTCATGGTAACCTTGAAATATTTGCTGACGATCTCTTCCACATACGGGACCAAGATTGCCATCACTAACGCGATCAGCGTGTACTTTGTAAAAAAAGGAAAGCTGGTCAAAGCATCAGATGTCACCCCTGATATCCCCAACGCATATGTGATAATGCAGGTAGTGATAAAAACATTCACAAAAACATAGATACCGTATTCAAACACGATCTTTGGCATACTCCAGGTAAGCTCCGTATTCCGCTTATGCTTGATCCATACGCTGAACATTGCCGGTACAAACAATCCTATCATTTCCATATTTTCCTCATTGCTCCTTCCATTCTTATACTGTCCTGCCTGACTAATATACTAGCATCCCACAAAACAAAAATGTGCGATATATCTGATTAGAATAGCATTTTTTCGGACACTTTTCAAGTCCGATTCATTATCCGCCGCCCACAAGCCCTCTATAGATCTTAAGCAGCTGCTCTATATTACTTTCAATGGAAAACTCTTCCTCTGCCTTTCTGCGGGCATTTTCACCAAGTGTCCTGCACAACGCCGGATCCGCCAGCAGCCTGTCCAGCTTCTCCCGCAGGCTGTCCGTATCCCGCGGTCTGCACAGAAATCCTGTTTTCCCGTCCACGATCATATCCGGAATGTCCCCCACCCGGGATGCCACGATCCCGCAGCCATTTGCCATGGCTTCCAATACGGATACCGGCTGCCCTTCAAAATAAGACGGCAATACAAAAATATCACATTCCTGCAGGTATCTCTGTTTCTGTTCACCGCCGATCCAGCCGGTCTCGGTAACACAGCCTTCCGGCATCCGCATCTGACCGGCCAATTCTTCCTCTTCCCACACGCCTGCCAGATACAAATGCACACCGGGATATTTCTCCCGAAGCTGCCTGACCGCGCCGAACAGTTCTCCGATTCCCTTTGCCTTACATAGTCTTCCAAGAAATAAGATTCTATGGGTACCATATTGTTTCTCTGTCTTCTTCGGAATGCGGACTGCATTAGGCAGTACGGTGATCCGCTCCTCACCGATCAGAGGTCCGAAGAATTTCTTCCACTCCGTACCAAGCACCAGAAAAGCATCTCCCATGGACAACACTCTCCTGGCTCTCCTTCTGCCTCTTTCGCTCAGTTCCTGATGATAAAATTCCTGAAAACTTCCACCGTGCTGATGGATCACGATCTTCTTATGATATATCCTGGCCGTCTGCACAAACAGTGCCTTGCGGTAATAGCTGGAATCAGACGCCATATTGACATGCACGATATCATAACGCGGCAGCTTTACCAGAAAACGCATATATGCCTTGACGGCCTGCTGCAACTTTCTACACTTGGACCCATCCACCATCGTACCGATATAGCATAAGTCCAGCATCCGGTCCAGCCCGGCATCAAAATAATTATTAACCATCCCCGATACGCCGCCGCGGACACTCCTGTCCGGACCGACCATCAGCACTTTTGGCCTGTCATTTCCCATCACTACACCCTGATCTCTTTCTATTCAGCAATTCTGACACCACAGCAAGCATTGCAAAAACAGTAACGCCCAGCCCCCTGTATGTCATAAAGGAATGAATATACGAATGATTGACGCTGATCATATACCAACCAAACGGCAGTGCGGCAATATACAGGTAAGCAACGAAAGCGCCTGCGGAAAACGATGACCGTTCCGCCTTCTTTCTCATAACAAATAATACCACAACTGCCGCCGCACAGACCAACAGATACGGATATTTGCTCATAACTGCAATATTTTTACCCACTGCAGCCAAATACCCTCTCTGCTCTCCCATAACATCCCTGCCCGAACGCAGCAAAACCGACCGGATACCGTCGGCAATCAGATCATCCCCGGTAAAGATCGTATAAAGTATCCACTTCTGTGCCCACATGCCTGCATAACCGATGGCCCAGAATATAGAATGCTTCACTGCCATACAGGGAAGATGCAGGATGCGCCCTGCCTTCCCGGAAGTTCTCATACACAGCGTCAACAGCAGCAGCGGAATACCCAGCGTAAAGACCGGATAAGTTAAGAAGTCAAAATAACTGGTAAGCATTCCGATCCCCAGAAAAAACAGCCCTGTCTCCGGCGCTTCTCCGCTCTTCGGATACCACTTCAAAATAGCGATGCAGGCCAATCCGGCAATGATGAAAACCCAGGAAAACTGCATCGACATACCAATGACATGAAATTCCACACATATCATGGCTGCCACCAGCATCGGTATGACCCCCGTCATATGTCTTCTTTCCAGCAAGACACACAGACAGGCAAATATTGCCAGTTCGATAAACTTTAAGATTCCTCTGATATCCCCATAATCAAAAAAATACAACAACGGTTTCAACACTGTCAGATAGCCGTGCCAATACCTTGCATAGGACAGTCTTTCGTATCCTTCTTTGCCTTCCAGCCAGGCGATCATACTCTCACATACGCCGTCTATCTGCCCATCCATATATCCGTAATAGTAAACATGCAGGCATTTCTGCCATGCAGACTCTTCTCCATTGTAAAATGCATTGCGCAGCATCCACGCATCCGTATAGTTGTCCAGTGTAGTGGATGCATAACCATGCGTGACCTGGGCAGAGGCTCCTTCCTCCCTGAAAATGTCAACGGATGACCGGGCATTTCTTATCATCGGCTCCGTGGGAATCAGATAGACAAGCAGTAAAAGCAGAAGCCCTGCCGCTCCTCCTGACAGCAAGGTCAATCCTGTTTTCCATATCATTTTAAGAGCAATCTTCTTCTCCATCTGCAACCTCTTCTATTGCTATCCGCGGTTCAAGTCCTCTCACGGCAGCCATTCGGGGGCAATACTCCGCCGCTCCCCGTCCCTGCTATGAAAGTCGCTCACTCCGAGCCTCCGCCTCTCTCGTGACCGTCGCCGGTAAAAGATAATATCCCATCATCATGAGCATAAAATTCCTGCCGATATATACGGAGATCAAATGTGCCTCCACCACTGTATAAATTGTCAATATCGTAAACACGAGCAAGCTGCAGGCATCTCTCTGTTTATATAGTTTCCACAGGAATACGAGCTGCACCATAAGATATAATATGCCGGGAACGATACCGTAGCGGTAGAAAAGCTTCACCCAGCCCATGTCAAAGTAATAGCCCATATTGTCCGGCTCCGAGAAGACTGACCAGGTATGGATCATCCCTTCCTTGTCCGTTGTGCCGGCCAGCGACACGACCCTGCCGCTGAGTTTCCTGTCAATCTTGCTCAGGGTAGTGATATGTGCATTATCCATCGGTTGGCCGTAATAAAATTCATTCCACTGAACATCTCTCACCCGCTGGGCACACGCTGCGGCGTCCACGGAAAATGCGATACACACGATGAAGACAAGCAGGCCGCCCAGATAGACCAGCATATTTTTCTGCAGAAATCTGCAATAATGCAGCAGGCACGCTCCTGCCAGAAAAGCCGTCGTGATCAGCATACTCGTCTTGGAACCGGTAATCCAATACACACCCACGTTCAACAGCATCAGAAACAGATACAGATACCACTTTAGCTTCGCAGACCACACATAAACGCCCATCACGATCAGCATCAGAAACATACAGGATAAAGCGTTGGGGTGTCCCATTCCCAGCGTATATCTCGTTTCCCTGGCTGCCTCTACACCGCTATAGACTGTGCTCCCCATATCCTGCCTGCCATAGGCCTGCGTCAGGCTCATGTCACCGTATATACCGGTCACAGCCAACATGACAATGACCATACATCCTGATAGTGTCACATAGAAAGCATATTTCATCATCTGCCTGAGCGATATATTCTTGCATGCTGCCACGAAAACCACCACGCGGATCAGGTCATTGGCCCCTGTCACCTTGTATGACAAAACGGCTACCGCCCCCAGTGCCAGGATCATATCCCATTCCTTCTTGCTGTAGTCCGTCAGCACCAGCTTCAGGAAAAAGAGCAGAAACGTGAGTTGGAACAGCCTGCCCTCTATCGGATTGGTATAACTGCTTTTGTCAACGATAACGATAAGAAGTTCAATGGTCAGCCCGATATAGAAAAGATACCAGGGTACTTTGCCATCTTTAACTCTGCGGTACAATTCCATCTTTACCTCCATTCCGAAGCGCCTCACCCCCTGCGCAAACGTGCCGCCGCGCCGTGGAGCTTACGCAGCCCCTGCATACAGGCCAGTTTCACCTTCTTGCATAAGATTCCCGCCTGACTCACTTTAGGCGCGATCAGGAAAGCATACTCTTCCTGATGCTCTCTAAGATAGGCGGGGTAGCTTTCGTCAATGGGAACCCGCACGAACCGGGCGTTACGCCCGAATATATCCTCACCGCACAGCAGCCTGTCCACCGCCTCGTTCAGATAGCGAGATTTATTGTACTCCTGATGGGCTGCCGCCTGTACCTTATCACCGATCCGCTTCGCCACATCCCTGTCACCGCCCATATAGCCGAAATGCCAGCCGCCGTCGGCCACCCGCACGCTGCGCCTATCTCCAGGGGATACCTCCCGCAAATACACAATGCCTTCTTCAGGCAGATTGGCAAAACTGCAGATCTTCGTACCCAGCCACTGTTTCTGTTTGATCCCCGGAAATTCCCCGGTAATAGACAGCAGATTCCCCGAAACCTCCTCCATATCCAGGAAACAGTAGAACATTCTCTGTGCCAGATGATAGATCTTATGCGGATCAAATTCCCGCAGGATTTTCTGCAGCGTCTCCGGTTTCGGAATCTCGTCCACATCGCTGAAGATCACGATATCGTCAGGCCTGCAGGCCTGCAGGCCGCGGATCAGCTGGTTCTTCTGGAATTTATCCCGCTCGTGAGTCGTCACGCCGCTCATGGGCGAATTATCCACCGCAATATAGACGATCTTGTCCTCAAACTCCCGGAACATTTCCCGGTTCTTCGCAAAGAGCATTTCCTTTTGTTTCCCGGAAAAGGTAACCGTCGACTCCTCCAACACGAATTTATCCACATAAGGAGACAGGATCTGCATTCTCAGCTTTAAGATATCCAGTTCATTAAAAAAGGGAATACAATCATAAATCATATCCTATAGTTTCCTCCATTCCGAAGCGTTTTTTGCTGAGGAACGCGTGCAGAATTTCAAATTCTGCGCTGCGATCAAGGAGTTTGGGACGCTTCGGCACAAACTCTTGATTGAAAAATCAGCACATCAGTGTGATTTTTCAATCTTCCTACCTTCCTAACCTGTGCCGCGCTCTGTTCCTTGCACACAGGCTTCGCAAAAATGCCTTTCCCGTATCAGCGGAGGAGTTTCCTATACCAGAATAACAACGGCCTGATCAGGTCCTTAATCTTCTGCCATCTTACCTTCCACGGATTCACAAACCGGGGATACTGTTCGTTCCTGCCGCGCCATTTGTGGAACAGAAAGGGCGCCTCCACGTCCATGATCTCCGGGATCATGTGTTCATGTCCGAAGTATTTGGCCACCTCGATCGGTGCAAACCGCATACCCGCATCCTCAATCACATTTTTATTCTTACAGCACAGAAACGTGTCTTCATTATAGTCTCCGTCCACCGACTTCTCCCATTTCAAATGTGCCTGTTTCGGAAAATCCAGCAGCCGCTTGCTGCGGATCGAAACACTGTTGCCTACACGGCAGATCTGCCCTTTGGCATCCCGGTAAGAATACGGATTTTGGGGAAGCGGCCACGGCGAACCGATATAGTCATAGTCCAGAAATTCATCCCGCCAACTCTCCGGATGCACGACAAACCCGTCCGCGTGCACTAACAACATATAGTCTGTATGAATATGCTCTCCAAGCTCATACACCATCTTGTAGTTAAATTTGTCAATGTTGTCTAATTTTGATGTGTGAGAATAACGTATGCTATTCGGCAGCATCAAGGGTTTTCTGTGTGTGATGAGCACTACATCGCCGAATTCAATCTGTCTCATACTGTATTCCATTGCCTTGATGGTCTCATATAGATCTACACTGGTCATCGCCGCCAGCGTGACGTTTGGCAATCTTAATTTATCGGACATAGTATCCTCCGTTACTCCTCTTCAACTCTCACGCTGTCCTTATGATAATACTGCGTGACCGCAAGATTGAGCCAGTTTCCCGCATCCTCTCCCAGATCCTCGAAATCAAAAAGGGCCGGTCTGGCAGAATACGGCTTTACAATAACATCTGTAATTGTCTCGTCAACATAGCTATCATGCCGTTCCATGGCTTCCTCGTAGAATGTCTGTGCATCCCCGTTCACCAGAGAACGAAGTGCGGACACACTCGTATAAGTGTTCTTATCCGCCGTGCCTACCCATACGACCAGAGTCAACACAAGAAATACCGCCGTCATTCTCCCGCCCGCCTTTTCCAGGAAGCGGCCAAAGAGCTCTCCCGCTTTCATCTGCTCCGTGCAGACGGGCCGTGTCCTGTCTTCTCCTTCCCGCAGATCCGCAGCCGTGGCTTCAGTCTTGTTCTGGTGGGAAAAGTATCCAAGCCAGTAGGTCGTCACCAGGAACAGACTCAGATAATATACCATCTGAATAATGTTGTCCACTCGCGAAAGGCCCACCATGCCTACCGCGTAAAGTGTAGGCGTAAACATCGCGGAAAGCACACTAAATGCGCCCAGGGTCACCCAGACAGGGTGCCGGAAAGTCTTATCTGAATGCTTGGCAAGTCTCCACAGAACCGGCAGCAGCAGCAGCCAGACGAGGATCACAAAAGGGGTTGTCCAGCGGATCATAAACGGCACTGCGTGATAGAAGGACAATACAATAGACAGTACCGCCGAATATCCTTCATCCGTATCCAGACTGCTCCGGCGCACATTTCCGGGCGCCATCACGTTGAACAGAAATCCTATACTACCCGTAATAAAAGGCACCGCCACATACAAAAGCTTCCTGCGGTTGACCACTGCAGCATAGAGGACAAGCAGCGCCATCACGATCTCGGCCTGCAGGCCGGTCACCAGATTGCCACCGCCCACGATCACCGAAAGGATGGATGCCACGGCACAGAAGAATGCGGCTTTTGCTCTTTTCTGTGTCCATAGGCCGGCGGATGCCGCCGCCAGTGCAAAGAACCAGACCGCTTCCATCAAAATATAGTGCGTCGCGCCGTTATACCAGTAAATCCCTTCAAACGGAGCCTCTATGACCTGATAGAACATAAAGAGCATCATAAACATGACAAAGCAGCTGCCGATGCCATCCGCTCCCAACCAACTGCGCAGGATATGTCTGCCCAGCACAAAGACGGCCGTGGCAAACATACCGATCATCAGGACAGGAACGACAAAGGCGATCCCGTAATGAAAATTCATCGGGCACATAGCCATCAGAAAACAGGAAGTATACGTGCCCTGCCAATCCCGGTAGAATTCCATGTTCTGCTTCCACGCGGTCATGACCGACTGCCCCAGTGAACCTGTTGCCAGCCATGTATCATGTACCTTCCTGCCATAGTCGTAATCGTCAATACACATTACATTATATCTGCCCAGCCATAACAGCGGAACCAGGGACAGCAACAACAACAATCCTGCAAACACCGCCATTCTGCCCATATTCTGTTCTTTTTTCTTGTCCGTGCTGCTCATATGATACGACATCCTCTAGTTTATCTTCAATCTTCTCATAACACCCCTGCCAAGCTTACACAGGTACGCCTTCTTATAGATGTACCAAGCCCTCAGCTTTGCGCCCATCAATGCAGCCCCTGTCAGCCTGACATTGATCCGCGCATACTTGGATGAACGTTTCTTATACGCTTCCAGTTCCTGTCTGCATTCCTCGGCGGTAAACATCCTGCCCTGCCTGTCCATATAATGGAACAGGCTGTAGATATTCTGCTCCGACGCCCAGTAACCGTCGGATACATTGTGGCGCGCCCAGTATTTCGGTGCAATGGCGAATTTCAATGTCTCGCTGGTATGCGCCGGCAGACAGGCAAAGGAAGAGTTGGACAACAGCAGATAGTGGGCGTTTTTGAGCGTCACATAGTCCTTGCCGATGTCGAAATGATGGGCTTCGATCCCCGGCAGCATCCTGTTCGCCGTCTTCACATCATCGGTGACGATCATAAATTCCATATCCGGACGTATCTTCTTCATCTCCGACATGCCCTGGAGCCAGTATTTCTTATGGATCAGAAGTTCCGGGCTTCCCGTATATTCTCCGCCCCGCATGTTGATGATGCACAGATTTTCTCTGCTGTATTCGTAGGAATCGTATTCCGGCTTTACCTTAAGCCACTGCCTGACCTGCGGCAGGTATCTTATAAAGTAGGACTCGTCCTGCATGTTGCCATAGAGCAGCGTATTGTCCTGCACATCATGGATAGCAGGATCGGCGCCCGCCACATAACATCCGTGCGTCAGATCGTGTCTGGAATTCCCGATATACAGTCTGGTCTCCACATCGTGGTAGACTTGATACTTCTTCTTTTCTTCCTGCGATATGGATTTCCCCAGATCTACATCCATGAAATACATACCCCTGTCACTGTGTATGTTTACCGCAAAACGTTCCTGTCCGGCAGTGCCGAACTCGTAGCCGTTCTCGAGCGCGATCGCTCTGGCCGTCACATAACAGAATAACTGATTACCCAGCCCCTGTCCGTCGATGAATTCTGTTCCGATCATAATTTCCCGGTCCCTTCCGTCCTTGCACTCTCATCTCATGATGCCTGCGGCAAAAGATATCATACGGATTGTTTTGTGCCATGCATTCCAGCAATCCTGACATCTTGCCGCTCTTGCTTTGCCCCGTCTGTACCTACAGTGTTGTCTCCACGATCTTCTCCCCGTCTACCTTGTAGATCACATCGCACTTGGCGATGGTATTGAGACGATGCGCTATGATCACCATAGTCTTCCGGCCATGAAAGCTGTTGATGGCATCCATGACCGCCTTCTCCGTATCGCTGTCAAGCGCCGAAGTCGCCTCATCAAATACCAGAATCTCCGGATCATGGTAGAGTGCTCTGGCAATGCCCAACCGCTGCCTTTGTCCGCCGGATATTCTGACACCCCTGTCACCTATGGTAGTATCCAGTCCTTCAGGAAGCTCTTTCACGAACTCTTTCAGCTGTGCTTCCTCCAGCACATCCCAGATCCTCTTGTCATCGATCCGGTCCGCGTCGATCCCGAAGGCAATGTTGTCCCGTATGGATTCGTCGATCAGATAGATGGACTGCGGAATATAGCCGATCTTGGAAAGCCAGTCCCCGTAATTGTCAAATATGTTGACACCGTCGCAGGTGATAGACCCTTCCTGCACATGCAAAAGGCCCAGCAGAATATCCACGATCGTTGATTTTCCTGCGCCGGAAGGCCCCATAATGCCGACCGACTGCCCCTTCTTCACCTCCATATGAGCATCCGTAAATATATTTTTCTCCGTATTCGGATATGCATACGTAATATGATCCAGCACGATCTTATCCTGCAGTTTTGTCGACTGCAGTTCAGGCTGTGCCGCTTCGGTCAGCCCGGTCACACTGCCGTTGACATCCGCCTTCATATTAGAAGTCAGATTCTCATACAGATAGTCCAGACATGGCTGCGCGTAGGCAATCTCGGACAAATACGTGTTGATACGGTTCGTCCCCGGCATCACGCGCATTGCCGCCACCGCAAAGGCCGACAGCTGCGGAATCAGGATACCGATATTACCGCCCCGCAGCATATAGAGCATGATAAAAAGAAGCATCGCCGCCATGAAGATCGTCTCGATCAGCAGCCGGGGCAGGTTGTTAAACACCGCATAATTCCTGGCCACATCTGCACCGATGGCTCCGCTTTCATAATAATTACGCACGAAAAATTCTTCCCGATGCAGCACCTTTACGTCTTTCAGTCCATAAATGGACTGGATCCTCCATTTGGCAATTCGTGACTGAATCATCTGGTTCTTATGTCCAATGGCGTTCAACCTGGGCTTTAAGACTTTCGTGATCATCAACGTCATGCCAAGAAAAATGCACAGGATAAAGAAGGACATGACAGGACTCACCACCACCAGCACAATGCACAGCGACACCGCCACCACGATCTCCGTCACCATCTGGATCAATACCAGGATTAGCTGGAAGGCATTGGGAATATCGCTGTCTGTCAGCCGGAACACGGTGGGAATATCCGCACCCAAATACTCTTCATAAGGCCTGCTCAGGAATTCCCGCATGACGCGGCTGATCATCCGGTTACGGTTGCGCGTCACGAAAGTATTCTGCACATAAGTCAGAAAAAGCAGATACGTATTCTTGATCACGTACAGGGCGATCAGCGAACCAAGCATAAGTATGATCAGCTGCCTGCTCGTCTCGATCTGCAGCAGATCTGCCACGGCACCTACCAGCTCATTCTCCATAATCGCTTCCGGATCCATGATCGCCTGCACTACCGGGAGCAGCAGCGACACGCCCATTGTTTCCAGCAGTCCGCCGATCAGAATGAGCACTGCCAGCCCCAGGATCTGCTTCTTCTGCTTCCTGTCAAAAAGATAACCCACCTTGTGAAGCAAAGTGACCTTTTTTTCTTTTATCTCTTCTACCGCATTTCTACCCATCCGGTTTCTTTCCTTTCCTTCCTGCCCGGCGGTATTTCCACCCGTCAGTATAACGCATCGGTTCTATGTGCCCGCCAGACTGCTGTCAAGCGTGCCCTTTTATTCTCTGCATATCTTCTCTGTAGATATCCTGGCAGTCCCATCCATTCAGCCACCTGTCCGGCGCCAGCACCGTCTTATGGGGATTCTGATTTAAATAGGAAGCCCACCAGCTGAAGCTGCTGTTAGCCAGAATATTATGCCTGCACTTGCTCATCAATGCGAATTCCGCATAATCCAGATCCATACCCTGGTCCGAAAACGCTCCCAGGTCCACGATCTCGATCGGTCCTGTCCGTACGTTTCCTGCCGGCGCTTCCGTCTCCCGGTCTCCGGCGTTCTCCCACTCCTGCGGCTTTGTCATTCCCTTCCCGGCGGCAGATACGACCTGCCTGTCTGCTACCCAGTTTCTGGCCCACTCTTTGTCATTGGTGAACAGGTAGAACACACATCCGGGATACATATCGAGCATCCGTTCCATTGCCGCACAGTAATATTCTTCCGTGCAGATATCGCCAAACAGCTGCCGGTTCACAGGCAGAAGATAATCCCCTCTCCGCATATGCACACTGACCGACTCCGTGGCTGCGACCTTAGACAGCCATTCCTGCAGGGCCTGGCCGCCTGAAGTCCGTGTTGTGATATAGGTGACAAGCTTGTCCGTGTCGAACATCTCCCTGACCTGCCTGGCCGCCGTCCGGAAATATTTCTCCGTCTGCCAGTAGCCTTCCAGATAGATGTCGTCCCAATCCAAGATCTGCGGCCTGTAGCGCTTATCTTCCTCAAAATAAGACTTCTTCTTCCTGCCGCACAGCTTCCTTCGTATTTTGGCATGCAAAAACGGGGAGGAATCCAGCATCCTGCGCAGTTCCTTCTTATCCGCCCGCTCATATGCCGCGCCAAAAGGAGCCAGTGCATAAACCCGCTGTCTATCCTCCACAAAACCAGACACATCATCGATCCTGACTTCCTTGCCAAGACTTTTCAGTTGTAAATATAGGGCATACTGGAACATCTGATTGCCCAGCCCGCCCGCAAGCTGTATGATAACCATATTTCCTTTAATTCAATCTCTTTTTCAGTTTCTTGATCTTCACCTTCAGTGGGATGATCACTCGCTTCTCCAGACGCATCCTGCGGCTGTACCACGCGGGAGATCTCAGGAAAAGTTTCATCCGCCTCCAGTCACGCGGATCCGCTTCCGGCCGTCCGAACGCCGCCGCATAACAGGCGTTGTCCTGCCGTATGATCTGCAGAAGTCTGGCCATATATTCTTCCCGGTGCGGATGATCCGACTCCTCCAGCTGCTCGTAGAAAAGAAGCAGTCTTTTATAGAAGAAATAGTTATGCAAGTCGGCCAGATCCTGTCTGCCCAGCTCTCTTAAAAAGGCCGTCTTCTCGTAATAGGCAGGAATCTGATCCGTGAATGTACGAGCATTGATCTGTTCATTCATGATGCTTCCTTCTCTGTCTATTATATAGTTATAACAGGCCATGTCAAGGTAAACACAGCATTCCGAGCGGCCAAGGACCCTCGTGGTAAACATGATATCCTCATACCATCTCCCTGTCGGAAAGTCGATCCCAGTAAGGATCTCCCGCTTATATAGTTTATTCCAGGCCGCATTCTGAATCGCATACTCTCTTGTCTCCTGCACATACTGCTGCAGTGTCTCCTGTCCCCGGAACACGACCACTCTGTCACGCGACTCATCTACCGTATAGGTCCTATGCACCTGCCGGTATCTGCATATTCCGATATCTGCCGCTTGCGCCCTCATAGCCCCAAGCATCCGTTCATACATATCCGGATCGGTCCAGTCGTCCCCATCTACGAAACCGATATAACTGCCGGCAGCAATCGCAATTCCCGCATTTCTCGCCTCTGAAGGACCGCCGTTCTCCTTGTGGAGCACCCGTATTCTGCTATCCTCCAGAGCCAGTTTCTCACAGAGAGCGCCTGTATCATCCGTCGAACCGTCGTCCACCACGATGATCTCCAGATTGCGGTAAGTCTGCGCGCACACGGACTTCACTCCCCGCTCGATATAACCGCCTATGTTGTAGGCAGTCACAATGACAGAAATCAGATCCGTCTGTTCTTCTTCCCTGATCTGCGGATGGTAACCTTCTATTATCTTCATGCTCGTATCAATATCCTTTCCGTAAAAGAACTCCCTCCTGAGGGATTTTGCCTGTGGCGGGTCGTTTTAACGACACAGTCTCGTTCTGTAGGTCATCCACTCCTGAAACATCAGAATATACCAGATCTGCACGCGCCAGATGTCTCTCTCAATATAGTCCTGCCAGATCCTCCACACTACCGCCGTATCCAGAATCCCCTGGCTGTCCAACACCGCCCGGTCGATCAGGCTTTCCGCCCATTCCCGAAGCTCCGGCTCCCTGAGCCATTTCTGCAGCGGAATAGAAAATCCCTTCTTCGGACGCTCCATCAGTTCCCGCGGCACATATTGATACAAAATATCCCGCAGGATCTTCTTCGTACAGCTTCCGACACAGTAAGTAAGGGGCAGTGTCCACGCAAACTCCACCACATCCTTATCCAACATGGGCACCCTGGTCTCCAGGGAGACCGCCATCGCACTCCTGTCCACCTTATTCAGAATATCATCCGGGTGATACATGAGCAGATCCATCAGCATCAGGTTATGCCGCGGTTCTCTGAGCAGTCCCGCCGGATAGGTATCCATAACCGAATCTAGTTTATCCCCGGCGCGGTCCTGTCTGACGATCCGTAATCCCTCCCCGATCTCAGAGCGCAGATACGTATCCTCAATACCGCGTGCACCCAGAAGTCTGGCCATGACCATCATCGATCCCCGCCTTCGCCTGCCGGCTGTCTCCAGGACAGCGCCTGCCGGTCTGCGGATCCAGAACGGAATCTGTCTTGCCTTGTTCCAGACCCGATCCACGGAAGCATAGCTGTTATAACCGCAGAACAGTTCGTCCCCGCCGTCTCCGCTTAAGGATACCGTCACATGCTCTCTCGTCATCCTGCTTACCAGATATGTGGGAATCTGCGATGAATCCGCAAAGGGTTCTCCGAACATTTCCGCCAGCCCCGGAATCACGCTGCGGGCATCCTTCTCCGTAATATAAAGCTCCGTATGATCGGTCCCCAGATGAGCCGCAATCTTACCTGCCACATCAGCCTCATTAAATTTCTCATCCCACATGCCAATGGTAAAGCTCCTGACAGGTCTTGCAGACAGTGACTGCATCAGCGATACCACAGTGCTGCTGTCGATCCCCGCCGAAAGAAAAGCTCCCACCGGTACATCCGCTTCCATCTGTCCCCGGATAGACTCCTTCAGCAGCCGTTCCAGTTCCGCCGCCGCCTCTGTCTCACTCCCTCGGAAAGGCTGCGCCTCTCCCCGCTTCGCCGCCTCAGACATGGACCAGTATGTTTTTATCTCATATTGTCTGAACGGATATCTGATCTCCAACAGCTTTCCCGGCTCAAGCTTATAGATATTCTCATAGATCGAGTAAGGTGCCGGAATATACCCATACCGGAAATACTGCTCCAGGATCCCTGTATTGATCGGATTGTCAAACCCCTCAAGAGCCGCGATGGAGTTCAGATCCGAGGCGAATACAAACTTTCCCGCTCCTGTAAATCCATAATACAGGGGTTTCTCTCCCACACGGTCACGGGCCAGGCGTAACACCCGCTCTTTTTTATCATATATCGCTATGGCAAACATCCCCTTTGCCATAACAAGCGTTTTTTCTATTCCATATGCAGAGACTGCTTCCAAGAGAACCTCCGTATCGGATGTTCCCCTAAAAGCAGTCACTCTGTTATCCTCGCCCAATCTCTTCCGTATTATCCCGTAATTATAAATCTCCCCGTTATAACTTATCACATATCGCCCGTTATGCGACTCCATCGGCTGCGCTCCCGCCGCACTCAGATCCACGATGGACAGACGTCTATGCCCAAGAACTACCGAAGAATCCTCCGACGCCCAGATGCCGGACGCATCCGGCCCTCGGCGATACATCCGCTCGTTCATCCGCTCTATATTACATCGCCATCTCTCACCCCAGTTACATAAACCGGCAATTCCACACATAGTCCTCTCCTTCTCCTACCACATCGTGTTCCTATCACACGGCGCAAAGTATCCTGCTCTCGGGCATTCTCGCAAAGCATTCGTTCTTCTGATATCGCCTGTTGATCCTGATCGTCATGTTTTTCTCCATTCCGAAGCGTTTTGCGCTGAGGACGTGAGCAGAATTTCACTGTGCATCCTCGATCTGCGCATACTCTCCGCGGGCGATCCTGTCCAGGATCGTCTCCCTCGCCTCTTCCATTTCCAGTTTCCACAACTCATACGCCGCATCCCACGACCGGTACTTCTCCTGTCCGCGTTTATCGGTAAAAGAATATCTCTCCTGCAGATACGCCCGCAGAAAGTCCGAACATTTCTCCGCCCCTATGGCATTGGTATGGCTGCCGTAATCTGCGAAATCCTCCTCAAAGATAATGCCGATCTCTCTGTAATGATCATTCATATTCAGAAAAGAATAGCCGTAAGAAGACACGATCTCTTCCATATAATTATACATCTGCTGTTCTTCCAGTGATTCTCCATAAGGAGATACGATAAACAATGCCTCCTTTCCCGACTGCTGTAAAAAGGACAGAAGATCTACCAAACAGTCCTCCTGTTCCGGCGGTATAGCCTTCTCCCCCTCTGCATTCCCACAGTCAGGCATAGGCTGCGGTCCCACTTCATCCTTGAACTCAAAGCCTTTCAGAGGGCTTGCCTTATGATAGGTCATGTTCGCCCATTCGGATGGCAGCGTCAGCATTTTCCAGTTCGTATGGTATTTCATGATATCCAGATAATAGCTGAGCCTTCCCTCCTCGTCGTCCTCGGGAACCAGCGCCCGGATCGTCCTCATCCGCTGACGCGAATACCTCATATTGTCAGTCACGCCGCGGGTATACGCCATATTGTCTCTCAAGCCTTCGTCTTCCATAGTAAACATCCGCATTTCAAAAATGTAAAGCTGCGGGCTCTGCGTCTTCTCCGCTTCCTCCACCAGATATTTCATGGCTGCAGGCCGCTGTACATTGGATGACAGCGGATACATGGCGATCCCTGTCTCTCCCCACAGCTTGGGCGCCGCATAATAAGGAAACACCGGGCTCGATCCGATCATCACGATATCCAGCGTATGATCCTTCTCTGCATAGAACCCGGAAAAACGGTCTTTCACGGCGCCGTTGGTCCTCAACATATAAGAGAGAGGCACCAACAGCAGCACAAAGATTCCGAGGAATGCAGCGATCTGAACTGCCGTCCACACATTGCTCCGCTTCAGTTTATTTTCCATATCCTTTTCATCCACCTTAACCTTCTATAAATTATACAAAAGTCTCTCGGCATCATACCGCAGCTTCTCGTGCGACCGCTCATCTGTCTCGGCCCGGACACTATCCAAATTCACTGATCTTTATGTCATCTACTTTGCCATGATCTTCTCGAAATATTCCCGCCACAGCCCGTTCACCCGTTCCGGTGCCAGACGTTTCTGAATCTTCGCCGCCTCCCGGCCCAGCCTGTCCGCATAGTCCACATCTCCCAGTAATCTGTCCATGGCTCTCTCCAGCGCCTTCTCATCACCTGCCGGAATGATCAGCCCGTTCACCTCATCTGCTATCAGCTCTACGGTCCCTCCGCTGGGCACATCCGTCGCGATTACGGGCAGCCCGGTAGCCAAAGCCTCGATCAAAGCATTGGATACCCCTTCCGAATAGGAAGTGAGCAGGAAAAGAGACGCTTTCTCAATCTGTTTCGCCACATCCGGAATAACACCCGGCATCACAACTCTATCGGCTATTCTCAGCTGCCCGGCCAAATTCTCCAGATAACCCCGCAACTCACCGTCACCATATATTGTAAGCGTGTGATCCGGATACCGGTCAGCCAATGCGGCAAACGCCCTGAGCATCATCTCATGATTCTTGTTGGCGTCCATTCTTCCCACCGAGACAATCCGCTTATCCCGTTCACCCTCATATCTCGCCTTAATAAAATCCGGATTCAGAGAATTCGGCAATATGACCGCCCGTCTGCCCACTCTCTTATGGAAGAAAGACCGAGAACGTTCTGTCTGTAAAATAATGCCGTCTGCAAAAAGAAACAGGTGGTTGGCTAACATGCGCATCAGTCTGCCAGGATACTCTTCCCTTGCCTCTCCCACCACGGACACCACAGACCTTGTGTGTGTTAACATTGTCGTAACAACCGTCATGAAATTATTCTTGCCGATACAGGATAACACCAGATTGGGTTTCTCCCGTTTCCAGATGCGGTGCAGCTTCTGAATGCGGCGGTACAGATTAACTGCACGGCTGTTACTCAATTCTTCTTCTGTCAGATCCGAGAGCACTCTTCTCACACCTGCAGGCATCGCATACTCTTCCTCCTCAGGAAATCGGTACTGTGTGACCATCGTCACCCGATATCCTATCTTTTGGAAGTATTCTGCCAGATTTACGAACACCCTCTCGGCTCCACCCTTATGCAGGGAGCCGATATAAAAACATATGTGCTTTGTCCCACTATCTCTTTTCATGTCATTTGCATAAAATCCTTCATTTTACTTTTTTCTTCGATATTTTTTCCTAATTTTCTTCTTTTTTCCTGCATTTTCGTCAAAATACTGCACTTTATCAAATCATGATTTATTTTTATATTTTAAATTGTGTGCACTATTTGTTGTATTATCTGACTTTATTTTCTCATTTTTCTCTGATATCCGTTATATTTTTGGATAACTTTTAGAATTTTGCAAGTTACACAATCTGCCATCTAATGAAAATATCCGACGGCATTTTTAACGCTTTTATTTTCCTTACATTCAGCGGTTTTTGCCAATTTCACCCGTTCTGTTTTCCTGTTTTTCACATCTGCCAAGCCCTGTCCGAGAAATTATCCCGCCGTTTCATATATGCAGTTCCGTTTAATATCATTCAATATTTCGCGCCCATATTTACGTTTCCACTTCGACATTACGCGCGATATTTCTGATACCACTGCTGGAAAACGAAGAAGGACCATGTCAGTTTTGAGTAGTTGGCTCCGGTTGCCGGTCCGGCATCTCCCTTCTCCAGATAGCTCCCGATCATATCCGATACATACTTCGCATCGAAAATATTCTGCCTCTTCAAAAAATCATAACTGCTGTAATCTAACACCTGCTCCCGCAGCGGGCCGCGCAGCCACTTGTCCAGAGGTACACCGAATCCCACCTTCGGACGTTCCAACAATTCCTTCGGAATATAATCATATGCGATCTCTTTCAGAATGTATTTCTTATTACCGTCCGCATATTTATACTTATGAGGAATGCGGAAGGAGCACTCCATCACCTCTTTGTCCAGGATCGGACATCTGGACTCCAGGGAATATTTCATAGAGGCACGATCCACCTTACAGAGAATGTCTCCCGGCAGATAAGTATCCATGTCTAATAGCATCCTCCGGATCTGCCAATCCGCTATCCCGTAACCGCTCTCGATCAAGTAATGGATCGGAAGGGCCGTCTCCCCTTCCCGTATCTTCTTGACCATAGCCCGGGCCTTGATCGGATAATTCCCGGCCCCAAACTGCGTCTTGCTCTCCTTCTCACGATTTCCGGCTATCACTCGCACCTTAAAGGGCAGCCGCTCCTCCATACGCAGCTGCCGCAGTCCCGGCAGGGAGCAAAGACCGTGTACCATCCCGCCAAGCCTGTCCAGGCGCTGTGCCTTCGCCACATTGTCATATACATTATATCCGCAAAAGAACTCGTCGCCTCCGTCACCGGACAGAGCCACCGTTACCTGGTCTCTGGCCAGCTTCGATACCATCATCGTGGCAATCTGAGAACTGTCCGCAAAGGGTTCGTCATAATACTGCGGAATACTCTCCACCAGGTCAAACATATCTTGTTCATCGATATAAAGCTCCGTGTGCTTCGTTCCCAGATGTTCTGCCACCGCCCTGGCGTATTTCGCCTCGTTATACTTCTCTTCATGAAAGCCTATAGAAAAGGTCTTCACCGGACTGTCTGAGCACTCCTGCGCTATCGCCGTGATCAAAGAAGAATCATATCCTCCACTCAGGAAAGAACCCAACGGCACATCAGCGATCATCCGCATTCTCACCGACTTCTTCAAGAGCCTCTTAAGTTCTTCTTTCGCATCATGAAATTCTTCGATCCTGTCGGACTGAGCCTGACGATAAATCTCTTTGATATCCCAGTATTTCCAGGTGCTGATCTTACCATGCACAAACCTAAGGATCGCCCCCGGTTCTACCTTAAAGACCCTCTTCCAGATACTCTCCGGCGCATTGATATACTGATGGAATAAATATCTGGATAACACGCGTGACTCAATCTCGCCCGTAAAACCGGGACATTTCATGATCGGCTTCAGCTCCGATGCGAACGCCAGCTCATCGTTCTCATACCAGTAGTAGAGCGGTTTCTTACCGATACGGTCCCGTACGAGGAAGATCTCCTGCGTCTGCCTGTCATAGAGTGCGATGGCAAACATGCCGTTAAATCGTTCTACACACTGTATGCCCCATTTTAAATAGGCGGCTATGATCACCTCCGTGTCGCAGTCAGACCGGAAGGAATAGTCCGCCAGTTCTTCTCTTAATTCCCGAAAATTGTAGATCTCGCCGTTATAGACAATGGAGACCCTCCTGTCCGGCGAATGCATCGGCTGATGCCCCAACGCCGAAAGATCCAGGATAGACAGCCGTCTCTGGGCGAAGCCGACCAGCCAGCCTCCGCCCATCTCATAAATCTCCTCGCCGCTGTCATCCGGCCCGCGGTGATACATGGTATCATTCATCTCCTTAAGCTGTTCCAGCGTAATATTCTTCCTGCCAATATAGCCGCATATTCCACACATAGTTCGCCCTTACCTCACATCCTTCTCCAGGAAATACTCCTTATACTCTCCGAAATCCTTACATTCATGATCCACCGATTCCACCAGTTCTACATATTTCTCCTGCAGCAGCATCCTGTAATTCTCGAAGTTATTACACCCCTTCTTACTCCACGCAAAAGGATGCGTCAAGATCTGCACTTTATCATAACTTGTGATATTTTCCTTGTCAGGATATCCGTAACGCCAGATATGATTCGCATCCGACATATATTTCACCTGCAATTTCATATCATCAGTTATTTTATCTGCAAAGGTGAAAAAGTCATCCTGGTATGCATTCAGTATACCGTCCAACTTGATATTCTCCCGCAGAATGTCTTTGGAAGGTCTGTGTACGGAAAACTCAGTGATCTCAAACCCAAACATCTCGCTTAAGATATCCATCTCCATCTTAATGCGCCTGCGCACCTGCTGCATATCCGTCATGCCGTTCAGCGCGAAGTGCAGCCCGATATGCTGCCCCCTCTCATGCATATCCTTGATCATATCCATATTCCTTCTCGACAGAATATTATATGAGTTATTAGTCCACTGGAAGAAAAAGGTAGAAACAAAATCCATGCTCTGCTCCACCTTCGCCATCTGATAGGCTCTGTCCACACTGTACTCCACATCATGGCGCATAATGATAAAACGTTCTTTGCCAAGCGCATCCGCATAACTGCAATACCTTCCGTCAGCCTGTATGATCCGAATGATCTCTCTGTAATCGTCATATGAAAACATAGTATTTCCTCGCTTCTTAGTCTTTACTGTTTCTTTAATCCGCCGTTTACTATATAATTATACCCTCACACGTAAAATGTGGCAAGTGTGTCCAAGGTCATTTGTCAGAATGGGGATTTGATCATTCCAGGGGTGTTATTTTCCAAGATCTCACAGGTGCTTAAAGATACATCCGTGCTGATGAAACGTAACAGCGCGATCTTCCTTCTCACTTGCGGGATATACCGTTTCATGTTACGATATCTAGTGTACTGACACGTTCACATTTCGCAGAAAGGCCCTTTACTCTTTATGGAAACACTGTTTATCGCTGATGACGAAGCTTCTATCCGAGAAGGATTGAAATATATAGCAGACTGGGAGTCCCTTGGCTTTCGCCTGTGCGGAGAAGCCTCCAACGGTGCGGACGCACTGGAGCGAATCCTCGCCCTGCAGCCCAGCCTCGTAATGCTGGATGTCCGTATGCCGAAGATGCATGGCACTGAGGTCATACGCCGGGCCAGGGAGGCCGGTTATCCTGGCAAATGTATCATCCTAAGCGGGTACTCCGACTTCAAATACGCGCAGGAAGCCATCCGCAGCGGTGTCAGCTACTATCTGACCAAGCCGATCGATGAGGATGAACTTTACACGGTAGTCGGCGAAGTCAAAGCCGCGCTTTCTGCCGAAAAGCAACGATCCAGCCATGTTGCGGAGCTGAAAGACAAGGCCAAAGGCGTCATTCTCCATGAACTTTTGACCGGTTCACTCACCGCACCCTTGTCCGACGAAGATGTTGAGCATTTCCATCTGCAGGCCGATATCTACCAGGTCGTGATATGTGAGGACTTCCACACCCATGCTGCAGCGGCTCCCTATACCTTTGCCGAACTGTTTAAAGTGATCAACCGGGAGAACAATGTATTCGAGCATCTGTCCGTAGACAGCAGAGATATTGTCCTTCTAAAAGGAGCACATGGGCTCTCCAAGCTTGTCGATTTTCTGGATCATTACGAAGACCAGCCACCGCAGGAGGGCAGCCCTATGGAGTCCATGTTCCTGACTTACGGCCGGCCGGTACGGTCCTTAGAAGAAGTGCATCTCTCCTATAAAGATGCCGCCAGCCTGCTGAGCAGACGATTCTTCTGTGCCCAGGAGCAGCACGCCATCGGGTATGAGATGCTGCCAACACGATCCGACACGGTTTACCCTGCTGCCGATTGGCGAAACGACGGCGGAGAAGTTCAAGTTCCTGCTCCGAACAATAAATTTACAAGCCCGCACGATATTTGTTCCAAGTCCTGCATGTCGCTCTCGGAAGACACTCTTACTGATTTCGCGGAACGTTTTGTAGGATACATACAGTCATATAACCGCAGAATGACCGTCGAGACTTTATCCGAACTGGAATATGGGCTTTCCCATATCTGCGGCGAGATCGCTGAGATCAAGCTGTTCCTGACCGATCTGTACTTACGGATCAAGGAAAGCATGAACCGTAATTACGTCTCCGCTGAGATTCCTTTTCTGAGTAATTCCACGGTGATCGCCTATATTAACAGACGCAATTACCTGTATGAGATCATCAAGTTTCTCTCGGAACAGTTCGAGATGATCATGAACGCCATCGGCAGCCCTTCCCGGGATACGATACTGGATGATGTGCTCTTCTACATCGACCACAACTTCCAGCATAATATCAAGTTGGAAACGATCGCCCCTCTCTTCGGCTATAACAGTGCCTACCTGGGCAAGATCTTCAGCAAGACGGTAGGAGAGAATTTCAATTCCTACATCGACCATAAGCGGATTGAGCTGTCGAAACAGCTTCTGTTGGAAAACAAGCTGAAAGTATATGAGATCGCAGAACAGATCGGTTACAAGAACGTAGACTATTTCCATAAGAAATTCCGCAAATACGTGGGTGAGAGTCCGGCGGAATTCCGCAAAGGGAACGGCCTGGATACAGACTCCGGAAAATACCCCCCCCCACTCAAAAACGGGACTGAAACATGAGTATAACAGATATATCGACTTGCAAAACTGCCGCACGGATCGCTCCATGCGGCAGTTTTTTCATACAAACTTCTACGGTTCCTCTTCGCGGAATCTCAAATCATTTTCACACTATTGTACGACTGCAACCTTCTCGGCAATAATATCTGTCATCATCTGCTCCGCCTCGCTCAGTCCTGTTGCTTCCAGTTCGGCGATCATCTCGTCATAATTTGCGTCGAATTCTGCCTCTGTTCCGGTGATACATTTGATCAGCGCGGACCAGGAGATCTCATCCAGCTTATCAACGATCTCCGTGAACTCGATCGGCATAGCATATGCCCAAAGAGGAGAATAATCAGGTGTCTCGAACTCATCCGCCTGCGGGAACATATCTACCAGAAGTTCAACGCCCCATGCTTCCACTGCTGCCCGTTCTTCTTCATTGTACTCATCGATCACGGCCTGTTTGCTGGTGGTCGTATAGGTGCTGCCGGAAGGATCCAGGATACCGTCGCCGTAAGTCGGGAACGGATAGTTATGGAAGCCGACACCTGTATTCTTAGCGTAGTCCTGGTTCTCCTGAGACTCTTTGATCTCTTCCTCTGTTCTGTAACGGTGTCCGTCTTCATCCAGGAAATAGTTCACACCTTCGATACCCCATTTGTTCAATACCTGGCCCTCATCGGAGCAGAGGAAATCCAGGAACTTGATCGCTGCCACGGGATCTTTACAGGATGTAGTGATACCCACGCCAGTTCCGGTCGTCAGACCCTGATACATAAGGGATGCGCACTTCGTATCTGCATCCATGGTGAGCGGAATACCTGCATAGGTGGAACCCAGCTTGCCGTCAGCCTTCAATACCTTCTCGGCATCCAGATAATCCCAGTCTGAATCGAATATTGCTACCACACGGCCGGATGCAAGTTTCGCGATATAGTCTTCGTGTGTCTGTGTTGCAAATTCGGGATCCAGAATACCCTCGTTGTACATACGGCACATCCATCTGAAATATTCTCTTTCCTTATCGGAACGGAACTTATAGATACCTTCATTGTTCTCGTTGACAATCCACTGTCCGTTATCCGGCGCGCCGTCCGCGATAAATCCTGCCGGATTGCCTACCGTGATCAGCCAGTGCCAATCGGAAGCGGATAAAGTGATACCGATCCTTTCAAGGCCGTCATCTGTGGTCGGACTTGCCGCCAGATAATCCTTGATCATCTTCTCAAACTCTTCCAACGTATCAGGAAGCTTATAATCGTTTGCTTTCAGGGCATCCCACTGCATCTGAGCCGTTCCACAGTGTTTGAACTTCTCGCCGCCTACTGCGTATGCGGACAGCTGATAGATCGCCGGATCGTCTGCAGACTGTTTCAGCTTCTCGAACTCATCGCCGTACAGCTTCTTGATATTGGGACCATACTCTTCGATCAGATCAGTCATATCCATCAT
>CAJUQJ010000023.1 GCA_910588215.1 uncultured Lachnospiraceae bacterium | reverse complement strand
TTCCCGCAGTAAGCCTTACATTGCTGGTGCTAACTTAATGACATTGCACCGTGAATAGTAACAATCAGGTTACTCTTTTATGTCCAGCAACACTTCCTCTATGATCCGCGAGGCACAAGCTATGATACCCGGACAGGGCCGTGACGCATAATATTCCGGTGTGCGGATGGACGGCTTCGCACTCTCCTCCGCACCTGCCTCCAGTCCCAGAAGTTCCCTGCATATGATCGAGTCATATGTTTCCCGGAAACGTGCACTCATCTGCCGCACAAGCGCATAGATATGTTCCTTGGCCTCTTCATTCTTCGGGTCGGTATTCCCTTCCTGCAAACCGGCCAGCATGGCCATGGAAGACACCGCACCGCATACTTCCCTCATCCTGCCCACACCTGCGCCCATGGCGCTTGACATCCGAAGAGCCGTCTCTCTGTCCATACCGAAACAGTCTGCATATGTCGAAAAGACAGACTGGGCACAATTATAGCCTTCCTCAAAAGTCGCCACTGCTCTGTTTGTGCGGGATTCAAATTTGTTCTTTTCCATAGATGTCCTGATCCTGTATCTGTTCTTACTCCTGCTATTACTGATTATTGCCTGTCACGGCATAATCATGCATTCTTGCCGCAGCATTTCTTATATTTCTTACCGCTGCCGCAGGGACAGGGATCGTTCGGATATACCTTGGGTCCCTTGTGGATCGTGGTGGATGCCTTCTGCTCCTTGTACAGAGCCTTCCGTGTCTCCTCGTCGTAGATATCGTTCCACTCTTCCAGATTGTATAACCAATCAGCGCCTGCTGCTACCATATTCTTATAGAGAAGTTCCTTATCGAAGCCAAGATTTACCTTCGTGTCCTCCTCCATCTCCTCGATCGGGTTCGCCTCCTTCAGGCTGTCATTGATCCCGTCCAGAAAGCCTGTCATCGTCATGATATCAATACCATATTTCTCGGCAAGCTCCTTCACGGTTCCTTCCACTACTACATCCGGATCTTTCAAAAGCTGTGCATAGATTTCCTTTTCTTTCATAAAATAATCAGACCATAATCTCTGCAGATCGCCCTTATTCGCCGTCTCAGAATATGCCATATCACGCCATTGTTTTAATAATGCCATTGTTCCATACCACCTTTATCCTGTAATTACCGGCAAAATCCTGCCAAATCTAAATTCACAGGCACTTTGCCATGTCCATTGCCTAGTATATAACATTTTCAGATAAAAGTAAATTTATATTTCCTTAAGAATGCGCAGCGGATTTCTATAGGTCCGCGATCATAAAATAAGAAAGCAGCTAAGAACAACCCGAAAGTTTCTAAAAAAATATATGTTGTCGTGTATAAAGGCGAAAAAAGAGGGTACAATGATAATAGTCAAAAGATAAGAAAATACTTATCCTCCCCTAAGGAAGCCCCCGGGACTGCGGAAAACGCGGTTTTGGGGGCTTCCCATCAACCTTACCCACTTTCCACTAATAACCATTGCATATTATCAATATATTCTGCTGTACCCTACTAATAATACAAGCATAAGCCTTTACATCACCAGATAATAACTTTAGAATTTGTGAAATAATAAAGACATGGCTATCCGCCATGCCCTTAATTTATCTATCAAATTCTATCAATAAACGCCGCATCTTAATCTTCCATTCCAAATGTCCGATATAACCACGCTCTGCTGTCCACCAGCATATGTAAAATCCTTACAATTATTACCGAATTGTTCTCTACCACATAATAAATTTTATAATTCTTATAATAATCCATACGAACACCCAAATCCGCTAATACTGGATCATCATCTAACTCATTACGCTCTGGAAAATTCTGTAGTTTGTTTATCTGCTTACGGATACCTTGTACTGTATTGACAGCCGCAGAAGGATTTTTTAAATCAAATGCAATATAGTCAGCAGCAAACTCCAAATCCTGTTCTGCCAAGTCAGATATTTCAATTTTATACTTTCGCATTCGTATATTTTTTCTCCAATCTGTCACAAACTGTGTTAAAATCTTTTGTCTTTCCTTCTCTTGCCTGTCTTAACCCATCCATCACACTTTGCCTTACTTCTATCTGCTGTTGTTCCAAGGTTTCCGCATAAATTTTCTTAACTGCAACTTCCATGCGATTTACCTCCTTCCAAATATAAAAATTCTCTGAATCTGTTTCACTATTATTATATCCACTATTTCATTTATTCACAACCTTCTTTTATCATTGGCATCCTATTTATTAATATCTCATCTTTGCACATACCATTTCTACTATTTCGATTTCTTTTATGCTCTATTTGACATTCTCACATTTATTTTTTATGCAATACCCCATGCACTACCACCAGCACATGGGATATCCCATCATATACCATCAGAGAATTGCTGATCCTACCTACTCCATCCACTCCGGTACGCTATTCCATATTCAGTTTTTTTATCCTCAACAAATCAAAAACTTAACCTCTCCCACACCTGCAAAGAACCTGTTGCCAAGTGTTGCCAACACCTTTAGAGGACGCGCAAATGCCCAGTTTATCGGGTTTCTCAGACTTCTGTCCAGCATACTTATCCTCCCCTAAGGAAGCCCCCGGGACTGCGGAAAACGCGGTTTTGGGGGCTTCCACAGTCCTGAGGGCTTCAAATTAGGGATTTTGGTTCAGATAAACTAACGAATAACAAGTTAGTAACTTATTTCAATTTAATTTCTACTTTGTAATATTTTAAAAAATATGGTACAAACAAAAGAGCCCCTATTATCAAAATCACCCAGCCAATATATGTTCCTTGATTTTCAGGATAAAAATAATTTATAGCTAAATGAACTGGACTTAGAATAATTGCAATCACTCCCCATAATTTTTCCAATTTTCTTTTCATCTTGTTTGCTTGCTCTTTTTGTTTCTGTAATTCCACCAAATTTTGTTCTGCCTTTTTTTGATAATTTTCATCCATAATCCTTTCTCCTGATAACAATTCGTTTACATTTATTCCAAGAATGTCACATAGCTCCATCATTATCGATACATCTGGACAGCTTTTTCCTGTTTCCCATTTTGAAACCGCCCTATTACTAATGTTTAGCTTTTCTGCCAGCTGTAACTGAGTAAGATTTTTTTCTTTACGACATTCAGCAATAAATTGTCCAATTTTTTCTTGATTCATTTCTTCTTACCTCCTGGTTTTATCATACATAATGAGCAATTTTCTTGGAAGGAACTATTGGTTGATTCTCTAATTCAACCATCAGTTGACTACTAGTACTCCGTACTAGTACATCGAATAATTAATGCCGGCTATTCTTTATCATTTTTTGCCTGTAGTTTTTGTCAAACATTTCAATGTGATATTTTAACCAGATAATTTCATCATCTATCTGTCGGCAATTAATAACCTCCTGTAACTTTTCTTTATATATGTTCAATAATCTGAATATCCATTTATCACCTCTAACACGATTGCAAACACCTATGCTGCCTTTCTCAAGATTCTAATGTGAAAGGTACAAGTACAAACAATAAGATTCCAGAAAAAAGCGACAGAGATTTAACCCTCTGCCGCTGTATTGCCTATGTGTAAATAATTTCCTCGTTCACAACCTCCCTCGCACAAGCCCTTATATTATTCACTCTTCCTGTCCATTCTAACGCATTTTCAGCCTTTTTGCAGAACCTATGCACAGCGAAATCAGCTGTCGGAGCTGACTCTTTGCACTTCAAAAAATACACCATCCCATGGAATAATCAGAGTGTTTTCGTCCTTTATATAAAAAGTATCACCAATGCCGCTTGCATTTTCTATAGCCACTACCTGAATGGAATCTTTGGAAATTCCCAGCGTTTCCAGACTAGTGCCTTGATAGATGGATGAAAAATCATCTGCGGTTTGAGTGCTTTCGCAATATTGGGGCGCATCCAGACGGTGCTGGTCATCATATATAGCATAATCTTTAAAATATTCAAAACATCTTCCCACCAGTGCAGAGCACTCTTCCTCTGACATGGCACTATAGGCGCCAAAAGTTGATGAAGTTATCTGCCATGTTCCCAAGTAGGAGGGGGAAGAAGAGGATATATCTGGGGATGGGGTGGCAATTTCAGCTTCAGATTCCACTTTTTCGAGGGGCTGGCTGGGACTGGAGGAAATTTGGGATTGGTTGGCTTCAGCCTGTGAGGGCTGTTCTATATTTGGTTGTTCTGGCGCAGGCTGGTTTTGGGCTTCCTGTGCTGGTTCTTCCTGCTCAGGCTGGTTTTGGACTTCCTGTGCTGGTTCTTCCTGCTCAGGATTTTCCGTTGAGATTGGTTCTGAAACAGGAAGTATTGACTGTTGCGGGCTGTTACTTCCGCATCCTGTTATGGTACAGGTTAATAGCAGTATAAAGCCAGTCATTAAAACGATAGTTTTCCGGTCAATGGCAAACAGGATGCATTTTAACGAAAATCCTCTTTGAAATAATTTCATTTTATTTTTCATTTGTTGTTACTCCTTTCATACCCATAAGTTATCGCTTTATCGATTTATACCAGGAGAAATTATACCATATCCAACTATGAAAAACAAGTAAGATTTTGCGAGTTCCTGACGTACTTACTTCATATAAACCATATCCCAATATTCCAGGACGGGTATCACAAATTCAATATATTTACCATTTGCATCTTCCCCCTGTTCAAAAGATAATTCACTGCTTATGCCACCCTCAATGGAAAAAGATGCCATATGCACCTGCATGATATCTCTCTTTGTATAATACTTTACATGTAATCTCTCTACATACTCTGGCGCTTCCTTTTTCCCTCTCTCGTCACGCCATTCATTATCTGTGCCAAGCAGATTGATCAAATGAAGAATCTCATGTTCTCCATCAGACCTTGTATAAGTCCATATCGTATCGCTCTGCCCATCCTTACTGGTCTTATAGTCTGCAATCTCCACTCTATTTTCCGTTGTACACTGCCCATCCCTCAACAGATTTTCATAAGCCACCGTAAAATCCGCCATCTCTGCCATAGCTTCCTGTAGTTCATCCCCCATAGGGATATCATCATCCGGATAATATTCCACATGGAGCATATGGTTTCCATTTCCCAATTCAAGCCTTGAACCGCCAGCCGCATATACCGCTGCGTCACACAATAGAACGCCCGGAGCGTTCATTGTTCCCGTCGTCTTGTAATAATTGATATATGCTTTCACCACAAGCGATTTTCCCTTTTTGTCAATAGAATAGGGTTTGCTTTCCTCCATTGTCCGTTCTACTTCTGTTACCAGAGACTGATATGTATCATACGGCACCCCATCCCTGTCCTGGTCCCATGGCCAGAATTCTGTATAAAGAACATCCGAATTACTTGTATTTACCTGCTCTATCCCCTGTGCCCCCACAGGATTAAAAGACAAATAATATTCGTTCAGAGCTTCTTTTGCCGCATTCAGGAACTGCCTATAGGTTTCTTTCACTTCGTAAACCGGTTCCCCCTGTTCGTCAATTCCCAACGGATTTCCAAAAACATCTGCCATTTTTCCCCATTCGCCTACGGTATCACCATGCCATCCGTCAAAATCCAACACTTCCAAAGCATGTTTCTCTTGTGAGAAAATATAGTCCTGCCACTCTCTGTTTAAAGGGTTCATAAAGAACAGATTCCCGTTGCCGGAAGGTGACGAGCCCATCTGAAACATAAACGCCCCTTCTCCCTTCTCATTGTCCGGCGCAAAATAAATCTGCCAGTCTGCCGCCTTTGTCGGATTACCGTCAGCATCTTTTACAAAGCTGTCCGTTCCGGCATAGATCATGTTATACGCCATATTGACCATATTTTTGTCCTGTGCATTTTGAATATAGTTCCTCACCGTCTCCCCATAGACTTCCCGTCCTGACCAGTCCTCCCATACCCCGGGTGACTGCCTGGTAACTTCCGGCGGTATTGGCTCATGATGCAGTGCGTGCCAGTCATAATATTCAATGGCATTTAAATGATACCGGTTCATCTGTGCAATTTTTTCCTCTGTATTTTCTTCTTCCTCATAATCACACAGGTATCCATAACGTGGGAACTTTACCCAGTCAGAAGAAACATCCATACCTACCGTATCCTGGGCGGTACAATTTCCTTTACTGTCTGTCAGCCTCAAACAGATCAGGTAACCCTGATAATCCATATCAGGAACTTGCCAGTTCAAAGACAACCCCGTCTCTTCCTCCGGCTCAAAGTCCAGACTTTGCTGTTGTGAATATACTGTTTCTCCCAAATGGTACACCCTCATCTCAAGCAACATGTCATCCGCCTTATTCTGTGTCAGATTCCTGACAGAGACTGTGATCACAGCCTCCTCCCCCGGCACATACCTCGCCTTATCCGTTCCGTCAATTATAATTTCAAACTGGCCCACTTTGTATTCTCCTCCTCCGCTGTTTACATACATGCCAAGCCCTCCTCCCAGAATAACCAATACAATACATACCCCTGCAAATTTCCACTTTCTTTTGCCCGTTTTCATTGCTTCATCCTCATTCTTTTACGGAACCCATTACCATGCCGGTGATCAGGTATTTTTGCAGGATCGGATAGATCAGCAAAAGAGGGATTACCGCCACAACAATTTTGGCAGCATTCAGATTCCTGTTGGAAAGCTCCGTAACATTTTCCAGCGCACTGCTGGACGCGCCACTTTTCAAAAGTTCCTGAATATCCACATTCAGCGATTGTATGTACGTCATAATAGGGTAGTTTTCAACCTTCTGCATATAAATCAAACCACTGAAGAAATCATTCCAACTTCCCACGATACTAAACAATGACACGGTTGCAATGCTTGGCTTGGCACAGGGAACCATGATTTTTATCAAAACCTGAAACGGACTTGCTCCATCCATCAGCGCCGCTTCCTCCAACGATTTCGGAATGCCCAAAAAGAAATTCATCAGCATGATCACATTGAAGATGGGAAGCGCCCCAGGCAGTACCAATGACCATATGGAATTCAAAAGCCCCAGGTTTCGTACCAGAATGTAAGTAGGTATCATTCCCCCATTAAACAGCATGGCAAAGATCAAAAGATTCATATAGATATTTCTTGCCCGGAATTCTTTTTTGCTTTTCGTCATTGCATATGCCATAGGCACTGTTACTGCCAGATTAAGAGCCAGCGCAAGGATAACTCTGATAACCGAGATCACAAAAGAGCGCCAGAACTGCCCGTCAGACAGTATCTTATTGTAAGCGGTCAGCGTAAAATCCACAGGTATTACACCCACCCTGTTCGCTGATACAGCAGCGCTTCCGCTAAAAGAGATTGCCACAATATTCAGCAGCGGGAGCAGGCAGCTAAGCCCCAGCAATAATACGATGCCATAGATAACCGTTACCCGCACTCTGGAATGAAAGCTTCTATTCTCAACCATCCGGTCCACCTCCTAAAAAATTTTCTGGTCAGTCAACTTCTTTGTCAACGCATTTGCCGACAGAAGAAGTATCATGCCTACAATAGAGCGGCACAAACCTACTGCCGCACCAAAACTATACTGCCTGCCTACCAGTCCGATACGGTACACATAAGTATCCAGCACATCCCCTGTCTCATATACGATCGGTGAATACAGGTTGTAAATCTGATCAAAACCCGCACTCAATATGCTGGTCAGGTTCATAGCGGTCATCAAAAGGATGATCGGCAGCATTCCGGGGATCGTCACATTCCATACCCTCTTCCACCATGAAGCGCCATCCATGGTGGCCGCTTCATGCAGCCCCGGATCAATAGAAGTAATTGCCGCAAGATAAATAACAGAGCTATATCCAAACTCCTTCCATACATCCGTTCCAACGATCAGCCCGGGGAAGACCTTACTGCTCCCAAGGAAATTAATTTTATCAAACCCGATGGAAGTAAAAAACTGATTCACGGATCCATCCAGCCCAAACAGATTCGTCACTACGGATGCCAGAACCACCCATGAAAGAAAGTGCGGAAGATACACAATTGTCTGCACTGTTTTCTTCATAAACTTTATCCTGATCTCATTCAACAGAATTGCAAACGCAATTGCAAGAATCATTCCAAAAATCATCTTCCCAAGTGCGATCACCACTGTGTTACGAATGATCTTTCCAATATCCGGCAGCTGGAACATATAGATAAAATGCTTCAAGCCGGCAAATTCAGACCTGAACAATCCTTTTGCCGGAACAAAATCCTGAAATGCCATAATGACACCGACCATAGGAATATAACTAAACAGAATCAAGAAAAACAAGCCCGGAAATACCATAACATGGTACGACATTTCAGAACGCCTTTTTGCCGCTGTTCTCTTTTTACTTTTCATTCCTTCCATAAGAAATCTCCATTCTTCTATATACACATTATATTTTAGAGTTTAATACAGCCATGCCGCAGCAGTGTGAGGGCATGGCTGTCACTTGTCGCTCTATAAACCAGTCCGTCCGACGGCAGACTAAGCATGATGTAAGTTTACTGTAATTGCTCCGCAATTTCGTTTAATATCTGCTCTCCGCCCTGTTTGTTCCAATCTGCCACAAACTGCTCAAAACCGCTCTCTACATCAATATCACCTGTTACGATCTTAATAAAGGTCTCCTCTTCCAGTTTTTCCAGATTGGCAAGGTTCGTTTCCATTGTAGGGGTTGTCTGAGGGAAAACAGGTGTCAGCCAGCTAAATAGGTCGTTCTCCGTTAAAGACTGAATCAGCTCCACACCTTTTGACCTTGAATGGTACTTTGACCATCCGGTTGCATCCCCGTTCCCTTCTAAATATGCTGAAATACTGGTTGCATTGGAACGCTGCTCGGAAGTCCTCACCTCTTCAACGGTAATCTCACCGCTTAGACATCTTTCCAGATCAGCATAATCATCCAACAGTGATGTGTAAGAATTTACTTCAATGTTAAACGGTCTGCTTGAACCATCCACGCCATTTGCCACATAAGAAGCCACTTCAGGATATTCCTCTAAAAGCTCTTTGGAATTTACAAGTTCATCATAAAAAAGATTTGCAATCTGTATTGCTGTTTCGGGGTGCTCAAAATCCTTGCTCACAACGATATACCCTGCTGTGGCATTATTATGTTTACAGTTTACTTTCCCATTTGCGTCCGCCAGAGCATACGCCTCAAATGTTGCATTACCGTTAAGTGCATACACATTATTCAGAAGCCAGTCAGGAATATGCCACGTTCCAAAGGTGATCCCACACTGTCCGTTTGCCAGAAGCGCTGTGATATCATCCCATGTCCTTGTTCCCACCTGGGGATCAAGGATTCCCTCCTGAAACCATCCGGAAGCTACCGCAAGCGCTTGTTTCATTTCTTCGGAAGTAGATCCATAAGTCACTTTTCCATCCTTCTCCATCCACGTTTTGGGAAATGCGCCTAATGCATATGCGATAGAATTCATGCTGAATGTACCGTCCGGATCACCATTCGTCAACCACGGTGCAAATGCAACACCCACCACATTTTCTGCATTTTCAGGATTTTTCTCCATAAACTCCTTTGCCACTGTTTCCACATCTTCTATCGTGATACAACCGTCCTGATCCTCATCAAGTTTCACTCCAAGCTGTTCCATCCAATCACTCCGGATCCATACGATGCTTGGACCTGAATCCGTATTAGTTCCGGGCAGCGCCATCATCATTCCGTCAAACGTTACATTATCCATTGCCCTTCCGTCGTAAGAATCATACACCGCCTTGAGGTAATCACTTGCATATTCCTCATAAACCCCTGTCAGGTCTGCGATCAGATCATTCTCATATAACTCCTGCACCTCATCAAGCGTTCCCACTTTCATCATATCCGGTATATCCCCTGCCGATAATGCCAGGGAGACCTGTCTGTCATAATCATCTCCGTTTGCTTCAAATTCATCGGTAATATCTATGTTTAACTTTTTCTCCGCCATTCTGATGTAAGCATTATCTTCATAAGTATCTCCGTCCGGAAATGTAACATTCTGTAGTGTCTGCCTGCCCATTGACACTTTGATCGTACCGGCCTCATTATCGATCTCCGATGATGTGGGAGCATTTCCCTGACTGTCGGCATTTGATGACGCATCCTGTGAAGAACATGCTGTTGCCGCTGCTAAAAATGAAACCGCTACTGCCATACCTGTCAGTTTAGTCAAAAAACTTCTCTTCATCCCTGTATCCTCCATAAACAATTTATTTCATAAAAAACTTATTTGTACGTTGCAACGTTTGTATATTCAGTATATATTTTCGCACCTGTACAAGTAAATATAACATTTTTCACATTCATATAACATTTTACAGTTGTTGATTTTCCCTGATTGTTCCTTGATATCCGCTATGGTAAAATATCTGAAAAGGGCAGTGATATCGCCCAACAGAAAGGAACAGGCTGTCTTATGTATACGCTTTTAATTGCAGATGATGAAACAGATGAACGCACCCTTATCCGCTTCTTACTAAATGAATTTAAGAATACCTTCCATATACTGGAAGCCAAAAACGGGCGCGAGGCTTTGCTGTTACTGACAGACAAGCATGTAGATGTTCTATTATCAGATATCCAAATGCCTTTCCTGAATGGCATTGAGCTTGTCAGCCAGGTGAAGGAGAAGAATCCCGATATTGAAGTATTGTTCTTCAGTGGTTATGATGATTTTTCCTATGTTAAAGCCGCCCTGTCCTTAAAAGCTGTGAATTATATTTTAAAGCCTGTTGATCCGAATGAATTTCATAAATTATTAACGGAAATCGTAGACCGTCTGAACTCCCGAAAAATAGAATTTTCCAAATCAGAAAAGTATATTGAAGAGCATTTCCATGATATCGCCCACAATATGCCGATTAAAGACTCAAGCCCCACTTCCATTGACGAGGATACAAACCTTCTGCTTCATGATATTGAATCCTCTATTAGAATGAAGCAGGCAGCGCACCTGTCAGAACAGGTACATACGCTCTTAGACAAATATACTGATGTTCCGAAGCTTTCCCATATTTATATCCGCCATGTATGCACCACACTGCTCAAAATGCTGATCAGCGCCCTGCCTGTACAGACCGACGAAGACCTGCAGAATGCTGTAAAAGAAATCTACAGTTTCCGCCGCTTCTCTGACATTATAAAAATGATAGAGCACTATCTGGATCTTGTTATAAATATATTTGAACAAGAGCAGAATACCTCCAATTATGCCATCTATCAAGTGGAACAGTATATCCGCCTGCATTATCATGAGGATATCACCTTAAATTCACTGGCGGATCTGGTATACCTGAACCCAAATTACCTGAGCAATGTATTTGCACAGGTCACTGGCTGCACCTTGAACCGATATATCAAACAGATCCGGATGGAAAAAGCGCAGGAGCTGTTATTGAACACAAACATGAAAGTCAGTGATATCAGCCAGGCTGTAGGCTATCCTAATACTTCCTATTTTTGCAAAAGTTTTCAAAAGATGTTCGGAGCAACGCCGGAACGCTTCCGCCAGAGAGACACAAGCTTATGAAAGGACGCTTATGGTTAAGAAATTAAGACAGCAATTCCACAACTTGAAATTTCAAAAAAAGATCATCGGGATCAGCGTAGTCATAAGTCTGATCCCCATCTCACTATTAGGACTGTTTTCCTACACAAGGATGCGCTCCCTTCTGATCGAACGTGAAAAGACCGCCCTTCAGGAAACCCTTCATCAGGAGGTCATGCAGTTGGATCATAAAATAGAATCCTATCTTTCCATCATGAACCTGATTACCTGGAATGAAAATATACGTCTTGCCCTTGCCCGGAAATATGATTCTAATTTTGATATGTATTTAACATACCGGGATACCATTGATCCCTTATTCCTGACGATCCGTTCTCTTGAAGCGGACATCACTGCAATCACCATTTATACAGATACTTCCATTCATCCTCACGGTAATGTCCTTCGGCCGCTCACGGATGCACAGGATAAAATATGGTTTGAACAGGCTTGCAGCACCACCGCACCGTTTTTTTCCTTATCTCCGGACGGACAGACCATGTATCTGCTCTGCCAGATGCACTATAGCTATGTACCCTACACCAGTATTATCTGCATGACGATTGACTTTCAGTCCGCCATGCTTCCTGCAAAGAATCTTTTTAGTGACAATTACGGGTTCCTGCTTACAGACTCTGCCGGTGAAGTAATGTACCAGTATACAGATTTAGCCGAAAATTATTCTGTCTCTGAAATTTCACCTGAAGTTCTCCTTGATGCCGGGCTTCCCGGGTACATTACTGAAACTGATTCATTATCAAACTTTGACTGGACTGCTTTTCTCTACAGACCTGCCAGTTTTATATCCGCATCTGCCATAAACATCACTTATATTGTTTTGGCCATGATCCTGCTATGCGTTGCCTTAATAGTTCTGACAAGCACCCTGTTATCAAAAATCGTTGTCTCACCGATTGAAGCGCTTTCTTCCTGCATGGAACAGGTCGAACAGGGAAATTATAAAATTGACATTGCCTCCGACAGTAGCGATGAAGTCGGACACCTGATTTCTTCTTTTAAACAAATGGTAGATACGTTAAACAATCTGGTAAATGAAGTCCTTCTCTCCAAAATCAGGCAGCAGAAATACGAGCTTGAAATACTCCAATCCCAGATCAACCCCCACTTTTTATATAACAGCCTTTCCCTGATCAACAGCAAGGCAATCATCGCCGGGCAAAACGATATCAGCCAAATGGCAAGGCTGCTCTCAACATTTTACAGAACCATGCTGAATAAAGGTCAGCAGATCACTACGATCGCATCTGAATTGGAAAATACAAAATCTTATATCTCCATCCAGCAGATGATGCATTCCCACTCTTTTGATGTGGTATATGATATTGACGACAGTGTGCTGGACTATCCGATACCGAATCTGCTGATCCAGCCTCTTGCAGAAAATGCCATCCTGCACGGTCTCGACCACCAGGAACTTCCCGGCAAAGCAATCCTGTCCATTTCGTGTTATCGGGAAGAAAAGGATATTGTTTTCAAGATCATGGATAACGGATGCGGAATGTCTGATGAAGAATGCAGTCAGATTCTGACCAAAGACAGCAAAGGATATGGTGTCAAAAATGTGCACCAAAGAATCCAATTATATTATGGCGAAGAATACGGGCTTACGTTCCACAGCACAAAGGGTATGGGAACTTATGTCCTTCTTAAGATCGGAGATTTGTGCATTCATGGTATAATCATCTCATGATGCCGGGGTCAAAAGGTTTTTTGCCCCCTGATGCCTACGGATCGCTCCCCGGTAAGAGAGTTTTCTGCACTCTCTTCCGGGTCTGGTGGTTGATGGTTTCTGTATTTTATTTAGTGAACCATGCCGGTCAACTCATTTGTTGTTTGAAAGATACACTCCTGCTCTAATTTCACATCATGTTCCAACATATACGCGATCACCTCACCGAGTTCTTCCCTGCCGCGCATCTCTTGCAGACGTTTCCTATCATTCTCCGTCAACGGCCTGCCGTAGTTTTCATAAGCCCGCAGCGTCTTCAGATCCATCCTGTACATCCGGAAGGGAATGCCCGTCTTCTCCCTCAGATCGCGGTAGATCTCGAACCCGCCTGCGTCAATGTCCCCGAAATGATAATAGGATGCCAGAGGACAGGCCGCATAGAGTTCCATGAGCAGCGCCCGGCGGATGCTGTTATGATAGCCACCCAGATATAACAGCAGGCTGTCCCTGGCCTGCCACCGGAAATAGGTAGTCAGATTTTCAATGGTGATCACCTGCTTCACGCCTGCCGTATTCTCGAACCGTATCCTGCCGATATCCTCCCCGGAAACGCCAAGTCCCTGTTTTAACACCGACAGATCGATGCTCTCTTCTCCCACCTTGAGCGACACATAGCCTTTCAGATAGACATAGTTGGGCGTATGATAGATTCCATATTCCGCCAGAATCTCCTGCATCCCCTCCCCGCACCCAGCCTTAAACCGTCTGAATACATGCGCAACTTTGCCTGCCATATTCTCGAAAGCCTTGGAATCCTGAAAATGCCGGATGGAAAACTCTCTGACATACAACTGCTCTTTATTGCTCTCGATGGCCTGTATCGTGCAAAGCAGCCGCCTTGTAGATTCCATATCCTCCAATCGGATGAACTCCTTCACGGACTTGTGCGCCGCAAGACGCTCCAGCAAATACGCCGCAAAAGCCCGGCAGACCGGTGTCGGCCCTTCCGCAAGGCATTCCTCCAAAAGCTGTCTGTGCCCTGCCGTCATATCATTCTTTGGCACTCGGTGCACATAGGCGTAAGCTTCCTCCAGCTTTTCCATATGCAGCTGCACTTTAGCGATAATATGCCCCTTACGCTTTCCCTGCCAGCAGATCCGCAGCAGCTGCTTTTCTTCCAGACTTTCCATGAAAAAGTGAATCCGCTCATATTCCGAAGAGCTCTCGTCAAAGTAAGCCGGCAATGCCTTTTTCGTAAATCGGAACTCGATATGTATATTCCTTCTGTTCTCTCCCGTGGAGAGCAGGCTGGACTCATAAGTATCCAGCAGCCTGTTCAAGATCACTCTGTCATACTGTACCATTGTAATACCTTTCCGCGAAGCTCACCTTCTCATCGGTCATCACTAACAGCGTCTCCTCCACAAAAGGACTGATATACTGGATCTTATCCGGCGGTGCCGCGATCAGGATCTGCAGCGGCAGTCTGCGTAAAAATTCCAGTACCCCGCCGATCCGCTCGTCGTCCATATTATTGAAAGCCTCATCGAACATCACGAGTCCCACCGCCTCGCCGCCGATCCCGTTGCGGTACAGCTGCACAAAAGAGGCCGCCACGGTCACATAGAAGGGCGTCTGCGTCTCCCCACCGCTCTTTTCCTCACACACCTTAGAGTACAGCGAATAGTTGTCGTCGCTGTGCAGGATGCGGATATCATAGTCCATATATGTCCTGTAATCCGTGAACTCATCAAGTGCCTTGGCGCTGTTCTCATTGTCCAATGCCAGACGTTCAAACAATTCATCGATCACTTCTTTGTGGTTCTCATGGAAAAGGCCGCTGAAAATAGACTCTCCCTGCACGGCATTAAAGTCGTCCATGATCATTTCATAATAATGGCGGTACCGCTTGCTGGGCATAAACAAGAATTCGTACTTCTCATTGCTGAAACGGATATCCTTCAGCGCCCGATTCAGTTCCTTAAATTCTGTTTGGGCATTTTTCATATTTTCCTGCAGTTTGGCCAGGAACTGCTCTCTGAATTCTTCCTCGGCGGACTGTCTCGCACTCTCCACCTTCTCCTCATAGCTGAGCAGTTCCGAATTCTTCAATTTGACATACTCCGCCTCAAAATCCGGATATCCTTCCAGTGTGGCCGCCGCACCGAAATCATGGGCCGTCTTATATTCCACCATGGCGTTTGTCATAGACTCCGTGCACTTGGCTATGGTCGTCTGGTTAGCCTTTCTTCTACGGCCAAAATTATCCTGAAACTGTACATAGCTCCTGTCCTTTAACTGCTTCTCATAGTCGCGGTCCCATAGCACTGCATCCGCCTCATGCCTGGCGGCAAACTCCGCACAGCATGCCTGGCGCCCCAGCAGGGCGGTCTGCTGGTCAGCCAGTCTTCCTTTGGTGTTCTCTATGTTCTGCTCAGTCTGGCCCACCCGGCGGTTATCTTTGGCGATCTGGTCTTCCTTCTCCCGGATGATCTTCTCCAACTCCGACAGCTGAATCTGTTTGAGGATCATATTGGAATTTTTCTCCAGCGTGGCAATATTATCCCGGCAGTTTTTGATCTCCTGTGCTGTGCTCCGCAATTCCGTCAGTACATCCACACGGTATTTGATATCGGTATCCGTCTCCGTAGAAAGGGGCTTTTGCAGTTCTTCCAGCTTCTGCTGTATGTTCTGCTTCTCCTTGACCTGACTGTCCAATTCGCGGCTCTTGACCTTCGCCTGCTCCAGCTGCACCCGGATAGCGTTCTTGCCGATGTAGGGCGTCTCGAAGATGGCCGGCTTGATGGCATTTGCCACATGGTTCTGGTAGCGCATACACTCCCTGGTGATGGCCGTCTTGTACTTTTTCAGATGACTGTAATGGTCGCACATGGTGACCTTTCCCAGCACCATATTGATATAGCGCCTGGCATATTTATTGCCGGAAGCGACCACCGTGGCCAAAGAACCCTCCGGCGCGGTATCGTACCCGTCCAGGTTCTGGGTATTGATCAGTCCCACGCCGTAAGTCTTCTTCTCCCTGCGAAGCCTGTCGTAAGTGCCAAGAGCGATATCAAAATTGTCCGGCTCCACCAGAATATAGAACCGCTGCGTGTTCAGATACCCTTCCACCGCATTGCGCCAGGACTCGTCCGTGATCTCCAGCATCTCGCACAAGATCCTCGGTTCCGGTGTCCTGCCGATGCGGACGAATTCTTCACGGATAGCATTCATCACCCGGGTGACCTCCTCCGGGTAGGACAGCTTCTTTTTCATCAGATTCTCTACTTTTAAGTCCCATTCTTTCTTCTGCCCGGACAACTCTCGGATATGCATATCCAGTTCCGCCCGCCGCTTATACACTTTGTCGCTCATCTGATTCTTGTAGGCGATGACCTTTTGCAGAGTATCCTTAAAGTCATCGATCCGCACCGACTTCTCCAAGTCTCCCAGTTGTACGCCGTAGTCCCGGATGCAGTCGTCCGTATCCGGCACCTGCATAAGCCGGTTGACCTCGGCCTTCGCCTTGTTGACACTGTCGAACAGTTGCTGCCTCTCACCGGACAGCTGCCGCTGCCTCTCTTCCAACAGCAACAGTTTCTTCTTCTGCTCGTCTCTGGCAATAAAATCCTTGTCACTGGCAAGTTCCGCATAGAGATTGTCCCGGATGGCCTGTCTCTCTTCCTTCTCCTTCTGCGCCTCCGCGATCTCCTTATTCCACCGCTCCAGCCGGTAGGTATCATGCACGATGGCGCTCTCCAGCTGCCGGATCTCTTCTGTCAGGATATCCACCTCCACCCGATCCAGAAAATACTCATACATCTGATCCTTATGCATGCCATCCGCCACCTGTCTGTGAAACGCCTCGATCTTTTCCAGTCTGCCCATCCTCAGCTTGATCTTATCCAGCGTATGCTGCAGATCCTGGTAAGTTCGCACATTCTCCCGCAGGATATCGATATTGACTTCCTTCTCGTCCAGCACATAAGAATAGACGAAATCCTTGATATCATCGATGGGCCGGAAAGCCATAGCCTTGGGAATCAACTTGAAAAACTTATCCTCCAGACGGCCAAAGCGGTTCTTGATCATCTGTTTCGCGTCCTTGTCCGTGGTACACCACGTCTTGATCTTCTTTCCATTACCGGTCCGAAACTGGGCAATAGACTTGGGTACTTTTCCCTGAAAAAACAGCCCGTCCTCCAGCCGTTCCCCGTCCATCAGGTAACGCACCGTCTTCTCCTGCCCTTCTGACGCGGAGTCCACCACCGCTCCCACGATAAAATATCTCTGCCTTTTCTCCTCATAGAATTCCAGAGCCACATGGGCGCTGATTTCTCCCGTCCGTTCATATGGCCGATTCTCCCGTCCTGTCTTGCAACGTATATAGCCGGTCAGCTTCCGTTTGCCGTTCTCGTGAGCCGCCTTATTGAAATAATTCGTGGAACAGGTCACCACAAACTGGATAGCATCCAGCAGCGTGGACTTTCCCGCACCGTTCTCACCGGAGATCAGGACAGAATTCTCAAGATCGATCAGCACATTGGTGAATCTATGCCAGTTGATCAGTTTCACTCTCGTCAGCTTCTTCATTTGACTTTCCGCCCTTTCGATAGTTTTCCAGCTTTTCATAGGCCAGCTTGATATCCTCCACCCGCACCGCCATCAGGATGGAATCGTAGATGATCAGACGGGAATCCTCATTGGAAAGCTCCCTGTCCAGTACTTCCACCAGCTGGAAACGCCGCATGGTGCTGATCGCGTTGCGCAGGGTAGTCTTGTCGATCATCTTATCGCGGATCTTTAAGCTTAAAAACTTCTCATGAATATCACCCATGTTGACGATCACCTCGTCGCTGGCGGACAGTTCCCTCTTCTTCTCATCATATAAGATCCGCAGGATCAGCAGGATAATGGATTCAAAGAGCTTCATATTGTAACGGTTATAGTTCAACGGATTGGTCAACTGTACTACGCCGTAATCCTCATTGATCTCCAGCCGATACCCCAGCACCGACAGATACTGTGAGAGCTTCTCCTTATATCTCATGATAAAATAGTAATCGCCCCTCGCCGTCTCGTTGCGCCTGCAGAGAAAGCAGTTACTGAGCAAGCGGTTGCAGATCCGCGTAAATTCATCCTTATCCTTCTGCAGCATCCCTTCCAAAAAATCCATGCTTATATAGCCCCTTTTTCTTTCTTATGAATCACGTAATCCCGAAAACGATATCCGTTCACCGTAATATCCTCCGCCGCCTCTATCGCGTATTTCATCGTCTTGCGCTGCCCATACAGCCGGATATAGATTAAATATACGAAATCCTCCGTAGTGGCAAGCGGCAACTCGGATGCCATCATCCTGTCTCGTCCCTGCAGACAGTCAAGCACGTAGAGGTTGATCTTCTGCGGATTCAAGACCCGTTCCATTTTCTCCATCATCTTCTGCAGCTTCGCCTGTCTGAGCGCTTCGTCCGGCGGTTCCTCAAGAAGTGCCACCGGCTTGAATTCCTTCTTCCCTTCCAGCGGCACATACAAGGACCTCTCATCCAACACGCCGGTGCTATAGATTCTTACCAGTTCGTCCAAAAAGGCAACCCTGTAGATTCCGCCAAGATCCATCCCTTCCACATTGATCTTCTCATTAACCGCCGACAAGATCTCTTTCAGCTGTCCTCGCACATCCTCACCGCCGATCAGATAGAATTTCGCCCGGTTGATGGCCGCTTTCTGGTACTGCGTATTCTTCCGGTTGATCTCTGCCAGAATCTCGTCCATATTCTGAAAGGCATCTATGATCTCGTGGATATATTGATACACCAGCTCTTCGGCCTGCTGCAGCGTGATCTCACGGATGCCGGCAAGCTCCGCACTGGCCTTCTCGATATAAGTGCGGCTCCGGCTCTTCGCCTCCAGCCGCTCCACGATCTCCGGCCGGAATTTGGACACGTTATCGGAAGTAAGAAGGCGATGATAGGCCTTGTCTACGATATTTTCGATATAATCGTTGAACAACACATTCATGATCTCTGCCGGTGTCTTGTACTTCGTCAGTTCGTCTATATAATGTTTTATCCCGGAATTCAGATTTTTCAACCCAGTGATCAGCATATCGGTGTTTTCCAGAACAGACAGCAGTACGATCCCCGGATTATCCGTACTGCTGCGCACCAAGCTGTAGATAGTGTAGATGTATCCCTGATATTCGATCTGCTTCCCTTCCTCGATTTCCAGAAGTGTTTTGATGATCTTAACCGCATATTCCTTAAAACTGGCCCTCTGGACATAGCTTTTGTCCGTCTCGATCTCAATCCAGCCATAGTATTCCAGGCGCCGCAGCATCCAGTTGGCCTTATCGCGGCTGTTCTTCCCGTCAAAGCCTTCTTCCTCCATAGAAGCCGCCTGCTCCTGCTCAAAATAGTACTGCAGTTCCTGCACCAGAATATCTCTTTCTACGCCAAAAGAAAGCTGGTGATCCATGACCGTAAACAGCTTTACCAAGCACTCCCAATAGACTGCTTTATTTGGCGATGCCAGCGGTACAAAAAAATTCTCCGAAATGATCTGAAACATATGTGCCTCCGTTCCAGTCCATTATCCGCTATTTCTCCGATTTCGGCAACCCACAGATGGAAATTTTTAGACAGCAATGTAACAGTTCAGCCCTCCTCATTCATAAAAGCGTCTGCTGCGCAGCCGACGCCGCTTTGCGGCTCAACTTTTATTTCATCTGAGGGCGCTCCGCTCATAAAATAATCTGCTGCCAGTGTTTTGTGTGCAAGCACCCACACACAGTCCGCAGATTATTTCATGGCTGAACTGTTACACAGCAATATCTTTCCGGCAGTATTTCAAATAAGCCGCGGCGATACCAGCCGCCCCCAATGTCAGGCCGAAGGCCAGCAACCCACCGTCCAGGCATCCGTCCGCCAAGATATCCGCCCCTTCACAATAGCCGAAGGGCGTAATATATTTCAGAAACTCCGCCGCTTCCGTAATATTGGCCACCAGGTTCAGGAAATACATCATTGCCGCGATCCCCAGTCCGGCGCCTGCACTGCCCTTTCTCATAAATGCAGAGACTCCGAAGCAGATTCCTGCCAATTCCATCTGCAACAAGAAATAAGACAGATGAAACAGATTCAATTCTTTCCAGGGAATCTCCTCCCCGACCGCCGCGATGCACCCCGTTGAGAGCACATAGATAATCAGATTCATGATGACGATCTGTACAAAGACTGCCAACAACTTCTCTGTTACGATCCGCCGGCGGCTGACAGGATGGGTCAGCAGGAATTCCCCTGTCCGGTCCTTCTCCTCCTTGCTGAGCATTCCCACCGCACAAAGTGATGCAAAAAATGCTCCGCCCAGTCCAAGCACATTTCCGCACTCGATGGCATAGAAGCCGATCAGCGTACCGAAGTTCAGTCGATCCATGCCAAATGCTTCCGTAAACGATCCCATAGAAGCAAACACGTCATTGACTCCCTCCATCTGCCCCTTCATCTCCGGAAAGAGACAGATACAGACTGCCAGAAGGGCGCCGATCGAGACCGTCCAGATCATGAGTGAAAGTTTTCCCTGCCGCAGTTCATGTTTAATCAGTGTCATCGCCTGTCACCGTCCTTTTCTTCAATATATGACTGTCTAAAGATGTAACCCTACTTCTCGTAAAAATGCATGAAGATCTCTTCCAGATCCGGCTCCGACACAGAAAGATCCGTAACATCTCCTGCTGCCAGCACCTGCAGCAACGCCTTCATCTCACCGTTATACAGGAAGCTCACTACTCCCTCTGCTTCCTTCCTGTCCCGTATCCCGGCCAATCCCTCCAACTCTGCACAGCCGTGGATGTTCACCCGTCTGGCATTCGTCTGGGAGAGCGCTTCCACACTGTCGCAGGCAATGATCCTTCCTGCCCGGATGATGGCAGCGCGGTTACAGTTACGCTGAATCTCCGACAAGATATGACTGGACAGGAATACGGTCGCACCTTTCTTATTCCGCTCCCGCAGGATCTCAAAGAACGCCTTCTGCATCAACGGGTCAAGACCGCTGGTAGGTTCATCCAGGATCAACAGCTGCGGCTCATGCTGTAGCGCACAGACAATAGCCACTTTCTTCCGATTGCCGAAAGAAAGTTCATCCACCTTCCGTCCCGTATCCAGCTGCAGCCGCTCACAGAGTCCGGCCGCCACATCCCGGCAATCCTTTTTTCTCAGATCTGCGGATAACTTCAATACATCCCGCACCCGCATCCCTGAATGGAACATGGCTTCGGAAGGCAGGTAGCCGGTCCTGGCCAAGATCTTTTCTTTCTCCTTCACGATATCGAATCCCAGCACCGCCGCGTGGCCGCCCGTAGGGCTGACCAGTCCCAATAACGTCCGGATCGTGGTGGACTTGCCCGCACCGTTCGGCCCGATGAAGCCGAAGAACTCCCCTTCCGCCACCGACAGGTTGATCTGCTCAATGCCACGGGCTTTTCCATAATATTTCGACAAATTCTCTATCCTGATCGCTTCCATATCTCCCTCCATTCCGAAGTGTCTCAAACTCCCGATCGTTGATCCTCTCACTGCCTACGCAGATAGATGCTCTTCCAGAACTCCAGCAACTTCTCAAAATCTCTCTTCATCTGGTCGATATCCACATCTCCCCGCTGGGTCATCTCCCAGAGATATCCCTCCGACGCCCAGTACATCTCCCGATACATCATCGGGATATCCAACCCGGGGATAAACTGCGCCGAATCAAAATTGATCCGTGCCTTATCTGCCTTCAGGTTGAAATACCTGTGGTAACTCTCCTGCACGGCGGCATTGATCTCCGGATCCTTCTCATAAAATGCCCTGATGGCGAAGTTCGCCATATCCGGATACAGACGGCAAATCTCCAGTTTCACCTCCATGCCCCGTTCCATGCTCTCAAACAGTCCTTTTTGACTGTAACAGTCATATCTGGTCAGGTATTCAATCGTCAATTTCGCACAATTGTCCCACAGATGCAGGTATAACTCCTTTTTATTATGAAAATAATGAAACAGTAAGGACTTACTGATCCCGGCAGCCTGTGCGATCTCACTCATGGGACTGTTCTTATAGGAGTTCTGGGAAAACACCCGGTACCCTGCGTTAAGAATCGCCTTCTGCCTTTCTTCCGGCAGAGAAAAGAACTTTCCGTTCATGCCGTCACCTCCGTTAACTGTCTGGCCAATAACAGGATATATCCGTTGACCGATTTTGAGAAGACCCTATCTCCGTCTTTTCCCCATGACATCTACAGCCCGCCGTACCCATACTTCTCCCGAAACTTTTTCGGTGTCTCCCCGGTATACTCCCGAAACTTCTTCGTAAAATAACTCTGGGAAGAAAAGGCAAATGCCGCACTGACATCCGCGCAGGAACAGTCGGAATCCAGCAGCATATTCTCCGCCGCCCGCAGTCTGCTCTCCATGATATAGTCCGAGACCGTCCTCCCTGTCTCCTTCTTAAACAATACCGACAGATAATCCGGATTCCTGTGCACCTGCCTGGCAATCTCCGCCACACTGATGGGGTGGTTCAGATGTCGGGATATGTAATTCATACACTGCATTACTGTCTTCGAGTAGATTTTCTCTTTCTTCAGATCCGCCATATAGTTAGTAAAATACTCCACTGCTTCCAGGTGCAGATTCCGCACTTCTTCTATCGTCTTACACTTGTCCATCTGCTGGATATAATAATCGCTGGACGTATAGGCCGTCTCGCTGTTCATGCCCCCGGTGATGGCAAAGCGGATGATCAGCGTTACGGACGCCACAAACAAGTATTTCATATTTGTCAAAGGATCATCTGACAAGTGCCCCTGTCCCCCTGCCCTGAACTTCCTGCGGGTCTCCTCCAGAGCCCGCGGGTCTCCGTCTCGCACATACCGGTACACCCGGATCTCCTCCTCATAATCGCTGTGCCGGAAATCATTCTCCCGGTTCACGAATTCCATATGGGAAACCTGCTCTTTTACTTTTCTCCTCATGCCTGACCAACGTCTTTCCGGACATAAACGCCCTGATAAATATCTTCCTTATACCTGCCAAAATCCTATATAAGAATAATACCATTTTTCTCGGAAAATTAATATCACATTTCCATGTTTTGTCATACCATTTTCTTAATTAAATATACATGGAAAGGAATGGTACAAGACATGAACAAGAAACTGAAAGCAACCAGCCTGCCCGGCAGACCCTCCCCGGATGTAGCACCCTATGAAGCCGCTCACCGTGAAACGGCCAGAATAGCAGCTGAGGAAGGTTTCGTCCTCCTGAAGAACGAACATGATATCCTGCCTTTAGCCAAAAATTCCAAGCTGGCTCTCTATGGCGCGGGCGTATCCAATCCCATCAAAGGCGGCACCGGCTCCGGCGACGTCAATGAGCGCGACGTGGTCAGCATCTACGACGGCCTGAAAGCAGCCGGTTATGAGATCACCACCGAAGCATGGGTCGAGAGTTTCCGCAAACAGTACGAGCAGTCCCGTATCGACTGGCGTGAGAAGATCTGGGAAACAATCGATAAAGCTGGCGGCGATTCCGTAGCCCTGTTCCACGCCTACGCTTCCACACAGTATACCATGCCGGCAGGCGACCTGCCGGAGAAGTCCGATGCAGACACGGCCGTATATGTGATCAGCCGTATCGCAGGCGAAGGTGCCGACCGTTTCGCCAAAGAGAGCGACTACTACCTGAACGATAAGGAAAACGAGATCTTAAAGAGTATCTGCAGCATGTACAAAGACGTAATCCTGCTGATCAACTCCGGCGGCGTGATCGACCTGTCCTTCCTGGATACTTATACAAATATCTCCGGCGTGATACTGATCTCCCAGGCCGGCATGGAGACCGGAAATGCCGTCGCCTCTGTCTTTACCGGTGACGTGACCCCCAGCGGCAAGCTGACCGATACCTGGGCTTACAAGTATGAGGATTACCCGAATGCCGAGACCTTCTCGCACAACAACGGCAACGTAAATACCGAGAAATATGAGGAAGGTATCTATGTGGGCTATCGTTACTTCGACACCTTCCAGGTGCCTGTACGCTATCCCTTCGGCTATGGCCTGTCCTACACGGACTTCTCCGTCACCACGAATAAGATCGTCATGTCCACAGCCGATACCGTAACGGTTACCGTCAACGTACAAAACACCGGCAACAGCTTCAGCGGCAAAGAGGTTGTGCAGGTCTATGTTTCCTGCCCGCAGGACAAGATGGAAAAGGAATACCGCCGGCTGGCAGGATTCGCCAAGACGGACCTGCTTGCACCTGGCCAGTCTCAGGAACTGTCCATCGAAGTTCCTCTCTACACGCTTGCTTCCTACTGCACGAAGACCCCCGGCTGGGTACTGGAAAAGGGTGCTTACGGCCTTTTCACCGGAAACAGCATCGAGAATACTTCCCTGTCCGGCATCGTAACTCTGGAGGAAGATGCCCTTCTCGTAAAGACAGAGCACATCTGCCCGCTGCAGGATGAACTGAAAGAACTGTCTGCACCCGCAGAAGCCGTAGCTGCACTGCGTCAGGAATGGCTGGCAAAAGCCGATCAGGTGCCTGCCCTTACCGTAGCAGCATCCTCGTTGCAGACCTCCACCGTTGTCTACGGCAAAGAACAGGATAACATCGCCCCCGAAGTGCGGGAATTCGTAAATTCGCTGAGTACAGACCAGCTGGTACTGTTAGCCACCGGCGATCCGGGCAAAAGTCAGAATGCCAGTGACGAGCAGAAGGAAAGCGCTCTCGGCGCGGCAGGTATCTCCGTTCCCGGTTCTGCTGCCCAGACAAGCAGCTGTGCTCTCGCAGATAAGAATCTGGCACCTATCGTCCTCGCGGACGGCCCGGCAGGACTGCGCCTGCTGCAGCGTTACCCGGTGGTAAATGGAGAGATCAAATCCGTTCCTTTTGAGATGAGCATCGAACATGGTTTCCTCACCAGAAACGTAGACTTCGGTGACGCAGAATTCTACTATCAGTTCTGTACCGCCTTCCCTATCGGCACGCTCCTTGCCCAAACCTGGGATAAAGAGGTGATGCGCGCAGTCGGCAAAGCCGTAGCAGAAGAAATGAACGAGTTCTACGTGACGCTTTGGCTTGCACCGGGCATGAATATCCACCGCAATCCGCTGTGCGGACGTAACTTCGAGTACTACTCCGAAGATCCACTGTTGTCCGGTAAGATGGCTGCTGCCATGACCGACGGCGTACAGTCCGTATACGGTTGCGGCACCACCATCAAGCATTACGCCTGCAATAATCAGGAAGACAACCGTATGGGTTCCGACTCCGTCATCTCCGAGCGTGCCCTGCGCGAGATCTATCTGAAAGGCTTCGAGATCGCCGTCAAGGAAAGCCAGCCCATGTCCATCATGACAAGCTATAACCTGATCAACGGCATCCACGCAGCCAACAACTACGACCTGTGCACTAAGGCTGCCCGCGACGAGTGGGGCTTCAAGGGCGTGTTCATGACCGACTGGACCACCACTCACAACGGACCGGACTGCACCGCTTCCGGCTGTATGCGCGCCGGAAACGATCTGGTAATGCCCGGGATCCCCGGCGACCACGCAAATATCCACGCCGCGCTTGCTGACGGCAGCCTGCCCATAGAGCAGCTGAAACTGTGTATCGCCCATCTGGTAGATATCGTGTGGAAATCCAACAGATACGAGAACTGATCCGTTTCATGAATCCTTTTTGCAGAACAGCAGCCACCTGATCGCTCAGGCCGCTGCTGTTCTGTTTGTAGTATTTATAAAAATTTAAAAGGGAATCTAGATCCGGATCACTGCTTTCACAACATCCGCCTTGTTGTTCACACTGTAATCCATCGCCTTCTGCGCCTCATCCAGATCGAAGATATCCGTCACAATACCCTTCAGGTTCACCTTACCTGCTGCCACCGCCTCGATTGCCATCGGATAGATATGACGATACCGGAAGATCGTCTTGAATGTCAGTTCCTTGTCCAGCGCCAGACTCATCGGCAATGTCATCTCACCGCTCTTGCTGTAACCTACCAGCACGATCGTCGCACCCTTCTTGGTCATATGCATTGTTTGCACGGTAGTGATCTGTGTTCCTGCCGTTTCGATCGCCAGATCACAGCCTCTGCCTTCCGTCAGCTTCATGACCTCTGCCACCGCGTCCACACTGCTTCCGTTGATCACGCCGTCCGCACCCAGCTCCAATGCCTTCTGCAGACGCTTCTCAAGAACATCCACCACATACACCTTCGATACACCCATCGCCTTCAGCGCCATCATCGTCACCAGGCCGATACAACCAGAACCCATAACGACTGCTGTCTGTCCTGCCCTTGCACCTCCCTGCATGGCCGCGTGGAATCCCACTGCCAGCGGCTCGATCAGCGCTCCTTCCATAGTACTCACATTGTCCGGCAGCTTAAAGCATAAATCCGCCTCATGGGCCACATATTCCTGGAAAACGCCATCCACCGGCGGCGTCGCAAAAAAGACCACATCCGGACACAGATTGTAACGTCCCGTCTTACAGAATTCACAGTGGCCACATGTCTTACCCGGCTCCAGCGCAACCCTGTCGCCAACCTTCAAATGCTTCACATCCTTGCCGACTTCCACAACCGTACCGCCCGGCTCGTGTCCCAGCACAAAAGGCGGCTTCACGATAAAGTCACCGATTGCTCCTGACTCATAATAGTGCAGGTCACTGCCACAGATTCCAACATACTCCAGCTTTACCAGTACCTCGTCGTCCTTCACCTGTGGAATATCCCGCTCCTCGATGCTGATCTTGCCGATATCATGCATTACCGCAGTTTTCATTGTCCCTTGCATAGCACTCTCTCCTTTGGATGATTTAATGTATTCCGCTTTTATACATACTTTATTAAATAGTTTTATTATGTTGCTAATTTTTATATTATACCGACTCGCCGTTCCTGTCAATCCTATTTTCAAAAATCCATTATTTACGTGATATTAGACAACATATCTTATCTGTTTTTGTGTAAAAATGCTAATTAAGATCCTGTATCTCTGCCATTCCTGCACCTTTCGTAACTATTCAGCCTTCGGCTTCCTAGTACTCCGTACTGAAAACCCTTGTGCAAATATTTCGGTCTATTTTCCCGATTGCACAAGCCCAGAATACTCAACGTAGCCCGCTACGCCTCCGTTTCTGAACTTGTACACTCGAAAAAATATCCTCGAAAATTTGCACAGGAACTTCAAGTACGGAGTACTAGTTACTGAATCCGGCCTTTGCAGTAAATACAAAGACCGGGGTCAAACTGTTACCACTTTTCTCCTATATCTGGCTCACAAACGTCTCGATCACTTTCAACGCTGCGCCCAGCGCGGCCGCTGCCACCTTATAATTACACACTTTCACATAAGGTTCCCTTTCCCCAAAGGTATTCCTGTCCACAACTTTATCCCACAGTTGGTGAAGATGCGTCCCCATGCAGCTCCCTACATAGCCCCCTATGACAATATCGCAATCCAGGACCATGTGGATATTATTGACGGCGATAGCCAGATAGTTTGTATAGGCATCCCATATGTTTACCGCCCTCACATCTCCCTGGTCTAACAGCCGGAAAAACTGTTCCAGCTTTCCGTCCGCCGCTTCAGACAGACGCCATGCAGCACAGTAAGCATCCAGGCATCCCTTTTTCCCACAGTAGCATCTTTCCCCGTCAATAACGACTGTCATATGGCCCACTTCGCCGCACCTGAAATTCCTGCCCTGCATCAATTCATTATCACTGAAAACGGCTCCGCCTACCGTATTGCTCAAAGACAGATAAAAGAAACGCTCTGCTTCCTCGTTCTGGATCCCTTCCGCATAGGCTCCCGCGTTTGCATCATTCAGGAAAAAACAAGGATAAGCAAAAAACCTGCCCACCGAGGCAAACGGGATCTCCTCCACACCCAGTATATGAGAATACGTTACCAGTTCCTTATCCAAATCTATGATTCCGGGAAAAGATATCCCTATGCCTAAAATCTTATCCCTGTCAGCGCCGCTCTCATCCAGAAAGCTTTCCAGCCTCTCATTGATCTGCTGATAATACGCATCTCCTGAAATGTAAGGTTTGCAAATGCGCTCATATTTCAGGATCTCTCCCACGATATTCGTCAGCACCAGCGTAATGTGATTCTTGGTGATATCCAGCCCTATCGCCAGCCTGGCATTGACAACTGCAGACAAGGCTTTAGCCCGCCGTCCTCCGGTTGACTGCAATTCGCCTTTCTCCTCTACCAGCCCTTCCTCTATCAGTTCTTTCGTCATCTGCGTCGCTGTCGGCAGACTGATCTTAAGTCCATATGCGATGTCCGGATTTGACACCGTTCCCATCTTACATATATAGCGAAAAACTCTGTTCCTGTTCTTCTTCTTTACTTCCATGTTTGTTATATTCTTTCTGTCCATCCCGGTTCCCCGCATCTTTATTAAAGTATTTTGTTAAGTGTATCATCTTTCCCTTATAAAAGCAATCGTTATACAACGACCGGGGCTAATATCCGTAACAGTTCAGCCCTCGGCTTCTCTGTCACACCTGATGCACACAAAATGCTCCAAAGTCGCATTTTGGCGCTTGCATAACTCGCAAAATCGCATACAGAGCGATTTTACTCGCGGAATAGTGCAAGGCTGAACTGTTACTAATATCCCACTGATTGCTTTATATAAGGAAAGAAAAGATAATACTGGCCAGCACAAACTCAGAACCGATCAGAATCAAAAGCATGCAGCTTAGATCGCCTTCTCCTTCCACTTCCCTCTCCGATAGAAGATGTAAGTGATCAGCGCGCCGATCAGCCAGGAAGCCAACAGCGAGATAAAGATACACTCCTGCCGCCCGTTGGGCAGTTCAGCCGTCCTGGTCAGGAAGGATATGCCATAGGCAATGGGTACACGTATCAGGATCGTTGTAGCAATGGATATCCACATGGGCGTCATCGTATCGCCTGCACCTCTCATAACACCGGAAAGGCTCTGGGTCACTGCCATCGCCACATAGCCCACCGCAAGAATGCCCATCATATCACGGCTTAAGTCCACCAGTTCCGGCGTCTTGGTGAAGATTCCCATCAACGCCTTGCCGAAGATCAGGATCAATGACGTGATCACCGCTGATATCACCACCGCGATCAACGTTCCCTGCTTCGCACCCGTGTCCACCCGGTCGTCTCGTCTCGCTCCTACGTTCTGCCCGGCGTAAGTCGTCATCGCCGTTCCGAAAGAGAAGTTGGGCATCATGGCAAAGCCATCCACACGCATCACGATCACGTTAGCGGCGATAAACATCTCCCCGAAGCTGTTGGTCAGAGACTGCACCACGATCATCGCCATGGAAAAGATCGCCTGGGTAATACCGGAAGGAAGCCCCAGCTTAATGATCTTCCTTGTATACTTCCGCTGCAGTTTCAGATAGCAAGGCTTCAACTCAAACAACTCCTGCATCCTCATCAACCGCAGCAGGCACAAGAGGGCCGAGATCGCCTGTGCGATCACTGTCGCCAGCGCCACGCCGTTCACTCCCATGCCTAATTTCGCCACAAACAGCAGATCCAGCACGATGTTGACTATTGTGGAGACCAACAGATAAATCAGCGCAGACATGGAATCTCCCAGTCCCCGCAGCACGCCGCTCAGTATATTGTAAAAGGCCAGCCCGCCGGATCCGATAAACAGGATCAGCAGATAAGACTGACACCACCCAATGATCGACTCAGGCGTATCCAGAAGTTCCAGAAGCGGTCTTGCCACCAGAGATGCCACGACCATAACGAATAAAGTGGCAATGCCTGTCAACGTGATACAGTTTCCGATAGTGGTAGACAATTTCACCCGCTCCTTAGCGCCGAAATACTGCGACACCATAATGCCCGCCCCCACACTGATCCCCACAAACAGAACGATCAGCAAGTTCAGGATCGGGCCTGCGCTTCCCACTGCCGCCAGGGCATTATCTCCCACATAGTTTCCCACCACCACGCTGTCCACCGTATTGTAGAGCTGCTGGGCGATATTGCCCACCAGCATCGGCACCGCAAACAATACGATCTTCTGCCAAGGCGACCCTTCCGTCATATCCACCGGTTCGATAAATTTCTTCAGTAATCCCATATTCTTTCTCCTAACATTTTATTCCCGCGTGCAACAAGCCAAGTGGCTGTTTGCAGATATTTGGCCCGGTTCATTCACCTTCCCCGTCCGTATATCCTGTCAGATCCCTTCCCCGTCAAAGGCCGGGATAAAACTCTCCTTCGCCGTATCCCCTTCCTGCACAAAAGCATTGCAGACTCCCAGCTGTAACGCGTAATCCACCACCGTCTCATATTCCCGCCTGGTCACCTTCCTGTAGATCTCCCGGTATTCCGGTCTTTGCCGCAGCCTGTCCAAAGGTGTGTACTGATTCATCAGGCTTATATAGACGTCATCGCCGTATGTCTCATACACATACCGGATCACATCTTTGGCATTCCGCTTATGCCCGGGCAGGAGCAGATGCCTGACGATCACGCCCTTCAGCATCATGCCGCTTCCGTCAAAGGCCGGTGCGCCCACCGTTCTGACCATCTCCGCCAGAGCCGCCCTGGCCACCTCCGGGTAATCCGGCGCCGCAGAATAGCGGGCAGCAAGCACCGGATCTATATATTTGAAATCCGTCAGGTAAATATCAACAATCCCTGCCAGATGCCGGATCACTTCCTGCTTCTCATAGCCGCTGCCATTGTAAACCACCGGCAGGATAAGCCCCATCTGTCTGGCCATCAACACGGCTTTAGCCACTTTTGTCACATAATGATCCGGCGTCACCAGATTGATATTGGCCGCTCCCTTTGCCTGCAACTCCAGGAAGATCTCTGCCAGCCGCCTGACCGATACCGGCTTTCCAATGCCGCCCGCCGCAATCTCGTAATTCTGACAGTAAACACAGCGCAGATTACAGCCCGTAAAGAATACCGTCCCGGAACCCTTCTCCCCGGAAATACACGTCTCCTCCCACCAATGCAGCGCAGCTCTGGCCACCCGGACCACATCGTCCACACGGCAGAATCCCACCTGCCCTGCCTCCCTGTCCGCCATGCACGCCCGCGGACACAGATTGCAAGGACTTATACTCAAATCATTCCACTGCATAGATATCTTCTCTCCTACCCTGTATCTTACAGTCCCCGGACTTGTTCCACACCGACACGGCACGGATACCCATAGACAGGCGCATCTGACACACAGTCTTGTTCTTAATGACAGTTCCTAAGTTTGTAATGAATCACACCGGAATCTACAGCACTCCAAAGAAAATCTTACCTTAAACCACACTGAAGATATGAAGGCCGTGCTTCATGCAGCAGCGCACCTATCCGGCGGACACTGCTGCATGAAGGCAAAGACCTCACGAAGAAAAATCTCGATCAGGCATCACGTAAACCAAATGCCCTGAAATTCAAAAACCAAAACCTCATCACTCTCCGAAACCGTTCTGCACACTACATAAGTTTGCGGAACAGATCCTTCAGATCTTCCACACTGGTATCCTTCGGGTTACCCGGGCAGCAGGCATCTGCAAATGCAGACTCTGCCAGGAAATCCAGGTCCTCTTCCTTCAACGCTTCCAGCTTGGACGGAATGCCTACATCCTCGGACAGCTGCCGTACTGCCGCCACTGCCGCCTTACGGTATTCCTCCTGAGACATACCAGCCGTATCCACACCCATCGCCTCCGCGATATCCTTGAACTTCTCTCCTGTCGTCTCCGCATTGTATTCCATAACAATCGGCAGCATCATCGCACATGCCACACCATGCGGCGTATCGTATACAGCACCCAGCGTATGCGCCATGGAATGGGCAATACCAAGACCTACATTGGAAAAGGCCATACCGGTCACAAACTGTCCCAGTGCCATGCCCTCGCGGCCTTCCGTCGTATTCTCCACCGCGCCCCGCAGATTCTCGGCAATCAGCCTGATCGCTTCTAAATTCAAACAGTCAGCCAGTCTCCAGGCCGCCTTCGTGGTATATCCCTCGATCGCATGGGTCAATGCATCCATACCGGTCGCCGCCGTCAGCCCCTTGGGCATGCTGGACATCATATCCGGATCCACGATGGCCACATCCGGGATGTCATTGACGTCAACGCACACGAACTTCCGCTTCTTCTCCACGTCCGTGATCACGTAGTTGATCGTTGCTTCTGCAGCCGTGCCCGCCGTGGTCGGCACCGCGATCGTGTACACGGTCTTATTCTTCGTCGGCGCTACCCCTTCCAGAGAACGCACATCCTCAAACTCGGGATTGTTGATGATAATGCCGATGGCCTTACCGGTATCCATGGATGAACCACCGCCGATGGTGATCATATAATCGGCGCCCGATGCCTTGTAAGCCGCCACACCGGCTTTCACATTCTCAATGGTCGGATTGGGCTTGATATCTGAATACACTTCATAAGCCAGCCCTTCTTCCTCCAACAGCTTCGTCACCTTCGCCGTCACCCCAAATTTCACCAGATCCGGATCCGATGCCACGAAGGCCTTCTGAAAGCCCTTGCTCTTTATGATCCCCGGAATTTCTTTGATCGCCCCCGCTCCATGATAAGAAATCCCATTCAAAACAAACCGATTCACCATGATAATACCCTCTCTTTCTTTTCGTTAAGTTCTATTATAGCATCCTCTTACCTCATACTTCAATCATTCTTTTCCAAAATATCGCACAAAATGCAATTCAGAGATTCCTCCTATTTTGTCAGAGATTTTTCTTACCACATTTCCCTAAACAATACTACAATAACATCATTAGATTTATCAGACATACTGCACGCCGGTACACTGTATCACCCTTTTACAGGATCATAAATGCTGCGTACCGGAAAGAATCATCAGGAGGAAATGCCATGAAAACGATCAATCTAAACGACCATTGGACTTTAACCGTTCTCGGTACAAATGTCTACAACATCCCCGAGACTCCCATCGAGACCAAAGTTCCTTCCACCGTATACAGTACCCTGCTGGAGCGGAACCTGATCCCGGATCCCTTTTATCGGGATAATGAACTGACGGCCCTGAAACTAATGGACAATGATTTCGCCTACGAGACAGATTTCACACTTTGCAGTGAGGCCAGGAAAGCAGACCGCCTCTTCCTGCGCTTTGAGGGAATCGATACACTGGCTGACGTCTATCTGAACGGCAAAAAGCTGGGCGGCGCCAACAACATGAACCGCGTCTGGGAGTATGATATCACTGCCGAGACAGGGGACGACGAGGCGGACACCGTTTATCACCTGAAGGTGGTGCTGCACTCTCCCACCCGCTTTATCCATGAGGCAAACGAGAAGTGTCCTGTAGGCGGTTCTTCCGATGCCATGCCAGGCTTTCCCCATATCCGCAAGGCAGCCTGCATGTTCGGCTGGGACTGGGGCCCGAGGCTCCCTGATGCCGGGCTTTTCCGACCGGTTTCCATCCAGGCTGTAAAGACCGCCCGCATCGCGCAGGTTCATCTCACCCAGCAGCATCAGGTGACGGCAACGGGCACTCACGGCAATACCGTTTCCGGTGTGCACCTGACTGCGGACGCCGAGATCGAATGGATGCCGGAAGCCGGCGCAGACAAGGTCAAATTAGTCCTGCTCGTGACCGCACCCGACGGTGGTACTACTCTGTCTGCCGAGAGCGCACCGATCGATGTCTTTGCAGGTTCCGCTCCTTCCCTGGCACTGACAGGATTACAGGACGGTCTGCGGAGCAGCCATGTTCGCGCAGAACTTACCGTCAGTGACCCCCAGCTCTGGTGGCCCAACGGTTACGGAGAACAACCCCTTTACGAAGTGAAGGCGCTGCTGCTTACTGAGGCAGAGACCACCTCTATACCTCCTGCTCCTCTGGATGTATGGCACAAGCGGATCGGTCTTCGGACCATGACCGTGAACACGGATCCAATGCCCGATGAAGTGTGGGATCCGCATCTCACCGATCAGGAAGAAGATTTGGACGACGGCACAAACATCCTTATGAACCACGGCAGCAAGATGATGCTTGTCACTGACCGCAAATCCAGTAAACTGCCCGGCCGGAATTTCGCCTTTGAAGTCAACGGCCTGCAGATTTTCGCCATGGGAGCTGATTACATCCCGGAGGATAATATCCTCACAAGACAGACAAAAGATCGTACCGACCTGCTGCTGGCCACCGCTCAGGAATCCCATTTTAACTGTATCCGCATCTGGGGCGGCGGGTATTTTATGGATGACTTCTTCTACGACGTGTGCGATGAACGGGGACTCCTCATCTGGCACGATTTCATGTTTGCCTGTGCCTCCTATGAGTTGGACCATGCCTTTGAAGAAAATATATCCGCGGAGCTCCGCCAGAACATCCGCAGACTCCGCTCCCATCCCTGCATCGGCTTATGGTGCGGCAACAATGAGATGGAGACCCAATATGAATCGTATGCCTGGCCGAAGTCCAAGAAACAGTATTATGATTATATCAAACTGTATGAATACATCATCCCGCGGATCGTTGCAGAAGAAGACCCCATGACCTTTTACTGGCCATCTTCTCCCAGCTCCGGCGGCAATTACGAGAACAGCAATGCCGAGAATGTGGGCGACGTCCACTATTGGGGTGTTTGGCACGGCAACGAACCTTTTACGGCCTACAGAAAACATCACTACCGTTTCCTCTCCGAATTCGGCTTCCAGTCCTTCCCTGCCCTGCAGACGATCCGCCGCTTTACGGCAGAGGGTGACCGGAATATCTATTCTCGGGTGATGGAGATGCACCAGCGCAATACCGCTGCCAACGGCAAGATCAGCAATTATCTCGCCCAGACGTATCTGTATCCGAAGAATTTCGACGAACTGCTCTACTGCTCCCAGCTCCTGCAGGCGGATGCCATCCGCTACGGGGTCGAGCATTTCAGGCGGTTCCGCGGCACCTGCATGGGCACCGTCGTATGGCAGTTAAACGACATCTGGCCGGTAGCTTCCTGGGCCAGCGTGGACTATTACGGTAACTGGAAAGCATTGCAGTATGCCGAGAAGCGGATGTTCGCACCAATACTCATCTCCTGCGAAGAACATGGTGAGATCGATCAGAAGCCTTATGCCAACACAATGCCCCGTCCCATCGATATCAGCGCCGACCTGCATGTGGCCAACGAGACCGCCAATCCGGTGACAGGCGTTGTAAAATGGGCGCTGCGGCTGCCCGATTCCTCCGTCGTACAGGAAGGACAGTTTGAGGTGTCCGCGCCTGCCTACGGCGGTGTATGGCTGCCCCATCTGGATTTCAACGGCCAAGATCCGCTGAAAGTCCATCTGGAATATGCGCTCTATGTTGACGGCGCCGTTGTGTCTTCCGGCAGTACCTTGTTCTGTGCCCCAAAACACTACGCATTCTTAGACCCGCAGCTGCAGGTCAATGTGGAAGATGATGTGGTGACCGTAACGGCAAAGAACTATGCAAAGTCTGTCAGCGTGGAGACGGCAGACGGCGTGCTCCGGCTCGATGACAATTTCGTCGATATGGAAGCGGGTACAAGAACCTTCCGCATCCTTCCTTGCCGTGACTTTACCGACGACGGCACGACTGTCGGCGGCGCTTATCGGGTCAGAAGTATCTACGAGACTGCGGAACGTTAAAAGCTGCAGGCGCGCATGGCCGTTATTTCCCGGCTCTGCGCGCCTGTTTGGGCGTAATGCCCTTCAATTTCTTATAGCAGCGTATGAAGTAACTACAGTCGGAATAGCCAACTTCCTGCGCGATAAATGCCACGTCATGGTCGGAGAACAGAAGCATGTTCTCAGCCACACTGATGCGGGTAGCGTTGATATATTCCCGGCAGGTCATACCATACCGCCTGCGGAAATGCAGTGAAAATGTGGAATGCGACATGCCGCACATGGAGGCCAGCTTTTCCACGGTCAATTCCTCAAAATAATGCTTGTCAATATACTCTGCGATAAAATCAAACCCTAACTCATAAGAAGGGTGAATGTGCGGCGGCGACGGCAGACAGCCTTCCTTTTGCCAGAGCCTGATAAATTCCGCCATGATCCGACACAAGTCGGCGCTCAAGACTATGGAGTAAGCATAAGCCTTCTCCTCATATTCCTTCACGATCTCCTCGAACAGCGGCCGCAGGTTCCTTTTCGCGATCCGCTCAGACGGAAAGCAGCATGGACAGGCAGATGTACTGATACTCCGCAAGGAGGTTTTCAGATCCACCCCGCCCTTGGGAGAATGGGGCAAAATCTCCGGGTCGAATTTCACCACATAATACCGCAACCGCTCTCTCCTGTCCGAGAAACCGATAGCATGCACGCATCTTGGCGGGAACAGGATCAGCGAACCGGGAGCGTTTTCCGTTACCGTATGTTCGATCGTGATCCGCACATTCCCTTCCAATATATAAAGAAGTTCCACGTAATAATGCCAGTGCGCCGGGATGGGCAGCCTGGAGGTACTGCTGTCACAGCAGAAAGCCTCGTAGGGGGAGATGATAGGATCGATGTATTCGTACAGGTTATTCATTGCTTCCTCATTCTCTTTTCATTTTCAAGTCTCTTTCATTGTAAAGCAACTCCCTGTTTATTACAACAGACTCTGCAACAAACTCTTTGTATGCGTAGCAGACGCAGGAGGGCATAAGCACGGGTTTTGCGAATGCGGAAGTCAGGTCCGATGCTCCTTTTATCGTCCAACCGCACTGGTGAAGAGTTTTGCCCGCAGTCCTGTACAACGCGGCCTCAATCATGTATAATGCATGTTAACCCCAAAATCGATGTAAGGAGTTCCCATTGATGAAAAAGAAAAAACCTAAACAGATTGCAGCTCTGCTCTGCGTGGTGCTGCTTATCTCCCTGTATGTTGTCACCTTCCTCGTGGCGTGTTTTGGCAGCGTGGATTCGGGGCAGCTCTTCGCAGCGTGCCTGGGCGCTACCATTGCCCTGCCGGTCCTTCTCTGGATCCTATTATGGTTCTATGATCTGATGAAGAAAAGGCAGGCGGAGATGCTCTCAGATCTGCCTGACAGCGAGACTACATCAGTCCCCTGCGCCGATACGCAATCCCGAAGAGAACCGCCGCGATCATAACATTGGCGGCAATGGCGATCACATTCTTCGCTTCCGCCGGCGTTCCGGCGTTAAGGCTATTCATCAAAAGCTGGATATGCTGAGAATACACGATATCCGCGATCTTTTCTATGGTCTGGTTGAACATGGCTAACATCGGCAGGAATGCGAAGACCATCATCACCGGTGTCATCACCGCAGTTGCCGCGATCTGGGTCCGGCTCCATACACCGATCGCCGCGCCAAACAGCATAGAAGCCAGAATGCCTGCTGCCATGATCAGACAGAACAGCAGCAGCTTCTCCCCCGTATAGCCTCCAAGAAAGCCGAAGGCCACACCGCCTGCCATACAGGCTGTGAACACAAACCCGCCGGTCCCACACAGGTACTCCAATGGCTTTACATTGGCAAAGAGCAGCATACGCAGTGTGTTCTTCTCCTTTTCCTCCGAAATGATAGCCGCCGATACCGTAAGCGGCGCCATCCCCACATGCATCACCGTAAACATACCGACGAAGAAATGCTCCGGCATACCTTCCACCCGAATGCTGTTCTCCATAATGGCGGCCATGACCGGAAACATAACAAACTGAATCCACAGCGCCACATTATTCTTGGTATCCTTCAACTGTTTCCTGTAAATGATTATCGTATTTTTCATGTCTTATCTCTGCCCTTTCTCTGCACCAGCTGCCTTTCTCGATCCGCCTTCCCACATGACCAGTCCTCTTCGGCGGCCTGCCGCCCTTCCTGCAGACTCCGGCCTGTCAGTTCCAGGAAAACCGATTCCAGATCAGGTTCCGAAGAGTGGATAGTCTCAATCTGCCCACTCTGCAGATATTCAAAGACCGTCTTTGCTGCATCCTTTGCATTCTGCATTTCCAACTCTATATCCTCACCGCTGTACAGGTGAATCTTTATCCGGTTCCGGTAATTGTATTTCCTGTTGATCGCCTGCGGCTCTCCGTACTCCACAATGTTTCCCTCGTGCAACAACGCCACATGTTTACATAACTTCTCTGCCTCCACCATATTGTGGGTTGTCAGGAAAATCGTCACCCCGTCCTTCTGCATCTGTCCGATCAGCTTGTGGATCTGCAGCGTCGTAGCCGGATCCAGCCCCGCAGTGGGCTCATCGAGAAAAAGAAATCCCGGACGATGCAATACCGCCCTGGCAAGGGCAAGCCGGTTTTTCATCCCCTTAGAAAACTTCTGAACCGGGCTTTTCCTATACCGATACAGTCCCACCTGTTCCAGCACTTCCCTGACCCGGGCTTCCGGCACGCCGTAGAAACCTGCAAAGATCTTCAGATTATCATAGCCGGATAGTCTCTCATAGAAACCAAGATCATCCATCATCATACCGATATTCCGGTACATTTCCTGCTTCGTCTCCGCCATATCATGACCGTCCAGCATGACGCTGCCCGCCGATGGGACAAGCTGCCCCGTCATGATCTTGACCAGCGTCGTCTTACCAGCCCCGGAAGGGCCCAACAGCCCAATGATCTCTCCCTTTTCCACGGACAATGTAATGTCGGCCAGTACTTTTTGCTCCCCGAAATACTGTGTTACCTTCGTTATATCGATTGCTGTCTTAATTGCCATACACTTATCCCTTCCTCTCCTTGATCCGCCGCAGAGCTTCCTCCATCTTGCGGTTCTCCGCCTTTTCTTTGAGATGCATGAGCAGAAGACTGCCCATAAAACACAAAAAGAAGGTCAGGAAAAAAGCCGCCCAGGACTCCCACATATCCGTGGGAAACCAGCCAAACAGCGCTGTACACAATGCGATCACGATCACGATCACAGTCAGCATACATACCGTGCGCATGGTAATGGACATCTGTTTGATGATCCGATCCGTGAAAAAAAGAAATCGCAGACCCGTGATACAACACGAAACGCCAAAGAATTGCAGCATAGTAGCCACGGACAGCCCCTCCTTGCCCATAGAATAGATCGTGGAGACTTCCTGTGCCTCTTCCCCCACAAGCAGGCACAGTACGTTCATCACCAACACGCTGAATCCGAAAGTGATCATGACCTGTCCCAGATAGTCAAAGATCGTTCTCTGCTCTTCCGTTCCGATTTCTTTCCTTTCGATTTCTTTCCTTTCGATCTCTTTCCTTTCAATCTCTCTACTTCCGATCTCCCTCATCTCCTCTTCCCCTCTTTTCATTGTGAAATATCCAGCCTCTTTTTCAGTGTTTCTGCGTATTGTCTCGACACCATGAGTACTTCCCCATTCTCCATGGTGACCCGGATCCGCCGATTGATGTCTCGCTTTAGGGAACGAATGGCACGCAGTTGGATCAGGCTCGCCTTGCTGGCTCGGAAGAAACCGTATTCCTCCAGCTGTTCCTCCAGTTCATACAACCGCAGATCCGATTCGTAGATTCCCTTTTCCGTATAGACGAAGGTCTTTCTGTCAACTGCCTCGATGTACAGAATGGTGGAGACGTCCAGCAGAAATGTTTCCCCCTCCGCAGACACGACAAACTTCTTTTCCATGATCCGCAGCATGGTAATGACCCTCTCCAGCTCCGGTGTCAGTCTGCCGCAGGCAATGCTGATACGATCCTCCTCGATGCTGCTGTCTACTTTGATCTCTATTTTCATATCATCCTGCACCTGTTCCTTCCCGCCGCTTCCCTCTAAGCCGGCCTAAAGATAACACATCATCCGGATATCCGCAACCGCCTGCTGCATATCCTGCCCGATCCAGGACATAAGATGTTACAGCTCACGTCCTAACCGGCTAGAAACTGTAACGCTTAAGCCCATTCCAACTGTCTAGTACTCCGTACTTGAAGTTCCTGTGCAAATTTTCGAGGATATTTTTTCGAGTGTACAAGTTCAGAAACGGAGGCGTAGCGGGCTACGTTGAGTATTCTGGGCTTGTGCAATCGGGAAAATAGACCGAAATATTTGCACAAGGGTTTTCAGTACGGAGTACTAGTTCCACTCCGGCCGGCGCTTAGCAAACGTCCCCGGACGTTTAGCGCCCTTCGGCGAGGGGCTGATGCCCGAAGCCGTAAATTTATCGGTCGAAGGACTATTTAACCCCTGATCCTATGATACAAAAAAGAGGGCAAGATACGTAATCTCTACCCTCCCTGCCGGTTCAGTTATGCAATAACATATTTATGAGGCTTTCTGTTGCAGCAGCTTATACAGTTCCTCCGTAGCCAGCCTTGTCTTCGCCACAATGTCCCCGCAATTCTGGGGAAAGCAGTAATACTGCGCCCTGGCATCGCCGATGCAGATAACATCACCAATCTCATACCAGTAGAAATCCGAATACAGGCTGTAAGAAGCCTGCGGCTCCTGTCTGTAATCCAGCCTGCTGTCACAACCTGTCAGGTGAAACCCTTCTCTGGTATGCACCAGTGTCCCCTCTCCCACCTGATAGACACAGTCCGTATTGACCAACATATGGATCGTTACCGGAACCTCCAGCCGGTAAGTCCCTGCTTCCAGTTCCTGTCTGACACACTCCCGTTCCCACCGATACCAGTCCGGAATGTGGGTGAACTGCAGCTGTCCGCCTGTTGCCGCTGTCACTTCTGCTGCCAAACCCGCTTCTGCATCCGCTGCCATCTCTGCCACACTTGTTGCCGCTGTCGCTGTCGCGGCTGCATCCTCAACCGCCTGCAGATACCCGTATTCTGTCAGTTCGTATGTTCCTCCGCAGCATCGACAGCCGATCTTAGTGCCCTGTCCCAGCATCTGTCCTTCCGTCTTGCACCGGGGACATTTGTACAGCATCCTGTTCAGACCGTCCGCACGAAAGGGCTCCGCTACGCGAATCTTATTTTCCTGCTGCCACTTAAAATAATCAAAAGTGAACTTTTCCCTCAGAATATCATTCAGTTCCTGCGGTGACTTTATCGCGATATCCTCCGGCGAAAGCAGATATTCCACCTCCGCAGATACCCGTACTTTGCGCAGCTGCAGATTGTTATATAGAGGGTCTCTCGCAAAGGCTCCCGTCGTCCGTATCATCACAACCGGCACCTTGAGCAGCTTAAGACACTTCCCAAGGCTTTCCGGCAGGGGTGTCTGGGTGCCGTCGAAGCTGTAACTCGCCTCCGGAAACATCAGGATGGAACTTTTCAGTTCCTTGACCGCATAGACCATATCCCGCACCAGTGTCACATCCATCATGAACTTCCTGGTGGGGATACAGCCGATCAGCCGCATCAGCCACCGCTTACCCACAAATCCGTCTGATGTACAGATGATATGAAAAGGTCTTGTGACCAGCAGTCTGGACGCGATCTTCAGATCGATAAAACTGGAATGGTTCATCAAGACCAGACAGGGCTCGTCTCTGCCAAGCTTCTCCAGTCCATCTGTCCGGTAAGTAAATCTTGTCATCCACAGATCCCACATGGAAAGCAGCAGCAAGATGATCCGGAAGATCAGCCTCTGTCTGATCGGTTTCTCATGCATCGGAACCGGCAGCGCAAGTACATCTTCGTAACCCATTTTGACGGTTTTTATCTTCATCTGTAATCCCCCGTTACATAGAACTGTTTCCTGAAGTTTTCTTTATCCATATTTCCAGTATACTCTATGGCATGCAGAACCTCAATCGATATCAGCATTGCATCGGTATGATCAGGTCCTTCACGACCTCCCCGGCAAGAATCAGTCCGGCCACAGACGGCACGAAAGCCACACTTCCCGGAACGGCTCTTCTCCTGCCGCTTCTCTTCTCCTGCGTCGTGCCCTGCCCGGCGTCAGTCTGCAGCCCTGCCTCTTTCGCCTCCTGCGGTACAAGCGGCTCTTCCTCCGAGTATACCACCTTAAGATGCTCCACATTTCTCTTTTTCAGTTCCCTGCGCAGCACTCTTGCCAATGGACACACCTTCGTCTCATAGATATCCGCCACCCGAAATGCACTGGCATCGAGCTTGTTGCCCGCCCCCATGCTGCTAATGACCGGCACATGATTCTCCCTGGCGCGCAGGATCAGCTCGATCTTCGCTGTCACGGTATCTACCGCATCCACCACATAGTCATATTCCGCGAAAGGAAACTGCCCCGCATTTTCCGGCAGGAAAAAGCATTGATGCACCCGCACGTCAGCCTCCGGATTGATCTCCAGGATCCGTTCACGCATTACCTCTGTCTTATAGCGCCCGATCGTCCTGTGCGTGGCGATAATCTGCCGGTTTAAATTCGTTATGCATACCCTATCATCATCAATCAGGTCAAAAGCCCCCACTCCGCTTCGCGCCAGCGCCTCACACACATGGCCGCCCACTCCCCCGATTCCAAACACTGCCACCCGGGCCCGGGCCAGCCTTTCCATCGCCTCATGCCCCAGCAAGATCTTTGTCCGCGCAAACTGCTCCGTCATATCCAACCTCGTTTCTGCCTATTCCCTTCGCTCTGTATTTTTCCGCTTTCTGTTATACTTTTTTCAGTATACTCTCTTTTACACTGTTCTGCAATCTTTTGTGCCATTCCAAATTCCGGTTTTCCCATCCTTTCTATTTCCGAAGCGCTTTTCACTGAGGACGCGAACAGATTTCATTCGGCAAATACAAATCCCCGGCTGAACCATCACACAACTTCCCTATTGTAATGGCTGTAGTGTTTTATACTGGCGTAAAATTACATTGATTTTTTCCTGATTTCGCCTATAATAAAGAAATGAAGCACTATGAAAATATAAATATGCAAAAAGGAGTCTGATCAATGGAAATCACAAAGGATATTCGATATGTAGGTGTAAACGACCACGAAATAGATCTTTTTGAGGGTCAGTATAAAGTGGAAAACGGTATGGCATACAATTCATATGTCATTGTGGATGAAAAAATCGCAGTTATGGACACGGTTGACGGTTCTTTTTATGAAGAATGGATGCAGAAGATAAGACAGATACTCGGTTCCCGTACACCGGATTATCTCGTTGTACAGCATATGGAACCTGACCATTCCGCCAATATCAGCGCTTTCCTGCAGGCTTTTCCGAATACGGTCATCGTATCCTCCGCACCGGCCTTCAATATGGTGAAGCAGTTCTTCGGCACAGACTACGCCGACAGACGGCTGATCGTCAAAGAAGGTGATACCCTGTCTCTGGGCGTACATACCCTGCAATTTATCGGTGCCCCTATGGTACACTGGCCGGAAGTCATCGTGACCTATGACCAACATGATAAAGTGCTCTTCTCCGCTGACGGCTTCGGCAAGTTCGGCGCCCTGGATGTGGAGGAAGAATGGGCATGCGAGGCACGCCGCTACTACTTCGGTATTGTGGGTAAATTCGGTATGCAGGTACAGAATCTTCTGAAGAAGGCGGCCGCTCTGGATATTCAGATCATCTGCCCGCTGCACGGTCCAATCCTGAAAGAGAATCTTGAGTATTATGTAAACTTGTATCAGACCTGGTCTTCTTACGGCGTAGAATCCGAAGGTATCATGATCGCCTACACCTCCGTCTACGGCAACACGAAAGCGGCTGCCAAACTGCTGGCCGACAAATTGACTGAGAGAGGCTGCCCCAAGGTAGTGTTGACTGATCTGGCCCGTGAAGATATGGCTGAGTGCATAGAAGACGCTTTCCGCTACGGTAAGCTTGTTCTGGCCACCACCACTTATAACACAGATATGTTCCCCTTCATGCGGGAGTTCATCCATGAGCTGGCAGGTCACAATTACCAGAACCGTACCGTTGCCTTGATAGAGAACGGATCCTGGGCGCCTCTTGCCGCCAAAGCCATGCGGGCAAAGCTGGAAGCCTGCAAAGACATCACTTTTGCAGAGCATACGGTGCAGATCCGTTCCGCCTTAAATGAAGACAGCATTGCCCAGATCGAAGCGCTGGCAGAAGAATTGTGCAGTTAACCGCTGTTTTTCATAGCGGAAGTGGCAACGCCTAAATGAGCGGTAGGGATTTGGTCTATTCCCTGCCGTTCATAACTGCCGGTATGACACAGAGTCAGTCCTGGCATATACCAGGTTGTTAAATTCCGCTTTCATAGGAATGTTTCCTGGAAATGTGGATTGCTTTCTGATAATTCAAACGTAATGTGAAATTCACCGCCTAAAGCCTCCCTCAGATTCTTTTGCTCCGCTTGTGACACCTTTGCAATCGAAAGCCCGGTCAATTCAAAAGTTGCCATAATTAGGAGTTAATCTTTCTGACGTTGGTATCTTACGCTCCCAATGTGGTCGGGAATCAAGTAATCACCTTCTTTCTTACCACAACATCTGCAAGTTGACGATCCTGTTTATGCCTTCATGGATAAAAAACGGGCACAGGGTAAGCCTAACTACGTTTACATGACCGCCGGCGCAAATTTGGACTTGACTTTTTATTTGCAGACTACAGCTCCAATTTATCTGTAAATATACATTCTTGACATTTCGGGTTCATCATTTCCTTGAACCATACACAAAAATTCCCAACCATATCTTTCATAAAAATCTGTATGGTCGGTAAGCAAATAAACTGGGGTTATAGCTTTGGATTTTAAGTCATTTACAACCATATTCAGCAAATGTCCCGCAATTCCTTTACAACGATATTCTTCCTCTGTATATACGGCACAAACATTCGGCGTGAGGTCTTTTCTGTCATGAAAATCATTTTCAATTACTCCAAGCCCTCCTATGATTCTGTCCTCATCTAAGCAAAGATACCAACCATACTCGGTTTCGTTATTCAGATAAGCTTCCATACATTCAAGGTAAGCTTCCTGTGACACTCCCCATTTGCAATGAAACCATTCAGCCGCCCTGTTCTTTAATTCTGGTCGTTCTCTTAAAATGACATATTTATACTCTTTCATATTCTTCTCCATGGAATTCCTAAACGCTCTGCTCCTTTTAAATTCTAAAAATCAGCACTGGAACACATACTAACTTTCTCTTCAAGTGTCATCTGATTAACTAAATCCTTGATTTCATTTTCTTTCATCGCATCCTTTCTCACCTCCGGAATAAACAGCGGATTGCCCGGATAGCTGTAGGATTCCATAATATCCACTGTATATGGAACATAAATATCAGGAGCCAGCGTAAACAATGAAGGTTCCTGAATCGTTTCTATCCCGTTCATTATTTTCTCCTCTATACATATGTATTTATGTACGGTCGCTTTGACAGCGCCGGGTCCGGCGATCATTTCACGAAACATTGCTTCGATCTTCTCTCCCAGACCGGTCTGGTAAATATCGACAGAAAAAATACGTTCATTAGAGAGGATTGCCTTGAGCTGGCCGGTAAACGTTTCGGGCTGCCCCACTATGATTTCTTTCATCTGTTCCTGAATCTCCTCATTCATGGGGTCAGGTGCCAGCTCATATCTTTTGCCTTCGTCATCCACAGCCAGCATATACCGGAGCCAGCCGGCGATTCCCAGCGGGATAGCCGTAAGGTGCGAAGCATCCCCGTATTTTGCCACATATGCCTTGATGGTTTCCCCAAAGCGGATTCCCACCATCTGGGATACATCAACCGCAAGACGAAGGTTCGTATCGCCCAGATATTCATTGGGGAATCTGTCATTAAAAAGTTCATCTACAAACTCCTGCGGGGAGAGAATGCCCGGATCCGGCACCACTGGAAGCCCTTCGTCATAGGCTACCATACGTGCCATTTTCATCATATCCGCATCTGTATTTAACATCTGTGCAAACAGGTCATATCCCAATGCCACCCCAAGAGGCCCCGTAGCGGAATGCACCGGATTCAGGCATACGGTTACTTTCATACGTTCGGACAGGTTCACGGTCTCCCTGTCAGCCATATACACGCCAAAACCTTTTTCCAAAGCCGGCCTGCCATTTGGGAAACTGTCCTCGATTACAAGATACTGCGGTTTTTCGGCATTGACAAAAGGGGCAATGTAAGTCTTCTTCCCCGTGATCACCGGCTGCATATCTTCCACGCCCAGCTCCTCAAGGTCATCGGCAATCTGCTCGCTGGGGCGCGGCGTGATCTTATCGATCATAGTCCACGGAAAAGCAATTGTCTTTTCATCACTCACATAGGCCGCAAATCCTTCCTCCACGAAACCTGCCCTCTGCCACTCCTCTGTCATAGTCAGCACGGATTCACGCAGCTTCGCGCCATTCTGGGAGCAGTTATCCATAGAAACCAGCGCCAGCGGATATTTTCCGGCCTTATACCGTTCATAGAGCATGGCTGTCAGTACTGCCATGGCCCCGACCGCCTGATCCGGTCCGTTCTGGATGTCTGCTTCCACAAAAGGAAACCATGTACCATCCGCTTTCTGCAAAGCATATCCCTTTTCGGTGATCGTAAAAGATACCAGCTGCAAAGAAGGGCTTCTAAAAACTTCTTTCAGCCGGTTCCACTGTTCCGGAACGGATGACTGTGCCTTGATCGCCTCTGACATGGATCCCAATACCTTGTATTCCCTGGTTCCATCTCCGTGCAGGAGCACACTTAACCCCAGATTGTCATAAGGTCCATAAATTTTATCCACCACATCATAATCAAATGTCTCAACACAGGTAATTCCCCAATCCATTGCGCCTTCTTCCAAGAGGCCGTCTGCAATACCGCCAATAAAGATGCGGAAAATATTACCGATTCCAAAATGTACCCATTTCGGTTCCTTTTTAGTCTTTTCCGAAACTGTCTCCACATCGTATCCCGGGAGTGTGATCCCTGCCTTTTCCCATGTTTCCCGATTCCTGATTCCATTAACTGTTAATTTCATACTTTTACCTCCATCGTTTTATATTTTACTTATAGTTATGTGTAAGTTGTAAGTTTATTATATTATTCTTACATACAAAATCAATTGACAAAACAAACAAATTTATCCGTTTTTTTTTATTTGATATTACCATATGTCTTTTCAGATATTGCTTATTGCCATCTTATAAATTAAAATAAGATTAACTCTTATATAAAAGGGAAAGGTAAAATTTCTGAGAGAAAGGCGTGAAAATTATGAGTGATAAAGGCATGACCACAATCAACTTAAAAAAAATAAACAGATCAAAAGTCTATCAGTATATTTATAAACAAAAGCTGGCTTCCAAACTTCAAATCGTTCAGGACCTGCAAATGGCGTTGTCTACCGTCAGCCAAAATTTAAGTTTACTGGAAGAAGAAGGTTTGATTGAGCGAAACGGGTACTTTGATTCTACCGGCGGCAGGAAGGCTCATGCAATCCGAATTGTCCCTGATTTTAAAATCGCAATCGGCATTGGCATACTGAAAGATATGTTCCACATTATCGCTGTTGATTTATATGGAAATGTGATCCATACAGATACAATCCCACTTCCTTATTCCAATACAGCAGCCTATTATGAACAGGCTGCCAAAAAAATCAGCGAATGTATCACAAAAAACCAATATAAGGAGGAAAGTATTCTCGGTATTTCCATTGCCACCCAGGGAATTACCTCCTCAGACCACACAACCGTAACATATGGAAATATTATGGATAATACCGGCATGAGCCTGGCGAACTTTTCCAGATACCTTTCGTATCCTTGCCATTTAGAGCATGACTCTAAATCTGCTGCATGCCTTGAATTGTGGAACCATCCTGACCTTGACAGCGCCGTAATTTTGCTGTTAAACAGAAACATGGGCGGTGCCATCATAACCAATCATCAGATCCACCAGGGACGTTCCATGCACAGTGGCATCATTGAACATATGTGCATCAATCCTGATGGTCCGCTCTGCTATTGCGGGAACCGGGGCTGTTTGGAATCTTATTGTTCCGCCAATTCACTGGAGCATTCCGCCGGATTACACATAAAAGAATTTTTTCCCTCTTTAAGGGAAGGGAAATCTCCCCAGCTTACACAAATCTGGGAAGACTATCTAAACCACCTGGCTTTTGCCATAAAGAATCTGAACCTGACAGTTGACGCGCCTGTGATCCTAAGCGGATATCTGGCACCATATTTCACAGAAGAAGACATTGATTATCTTCTAAAGCGTATCAATTTAACCTCTCCTTTTCCGTTGGAAAGAGATTATATATTAGTCGGTGTGCACGGACAATATACCCCTGCCATTGGTGCCGCTTTGTTTTATGTAGAACAGTTCCTGCAATCTGTATAATAGATAAACAAAACATGAAACGGGGATTCTTCCGCTTCTAACCGATGGAACCGTTTCCTTACGGATTTAGCGGATGCTGCCAATATGTTCCACCTTGTTTACGACACAAACTTTATACTTGGCGGTTATATCGCCCCATATCTGTATACAGAAGATCTCGACTTTCTTTACACAAGAATACAACAGTTACTCCCCTCCCGAACCACAGGATTTTCTTCTGATCAGTAAAATGCCTCAGCACAGCACCACCATCGGTGCTGCTCTCTCCTATATTCAGGCATAAACCCAATAAGTCACATTACCTCTTCCGATGGCATGGATTGTCCCAGGTTCAATGAACATTACATCCCCTTTTTGAACCTCTACCCGATTCAACACTTCTAAAAGTGTCTGATTCTCAATCCGTTCCACAAATTCTTCTTTGGATATTTCTTTTGAAAAACCGTAATAAAGACTTGCCCCTTCCTCACACTCTACGATGTACCACATCTCAGTCTTGCTATACTGCCCTTCATTCTTTAAAGCATAAACATCATTTGGATGAACCTGAATGGACAGGTCACCCTTTGCATCAATAAACTTGATCAGTAAGGGAAACTGCTCATATCTCTGACTCTTTGTTCCTATTACTTTTTCCCTTCCATCAAAATATACTCACTTAAAGTATCTCCTGCATATTCTCCGTTTTCTATTACACTCGGCCCATAAATAGTCCTTGCTTTTTCAGTATATTCCTTAATTTCTCGACATCAATTCTATCTAAATTTACCCCTTCTCTCACTGCAATTGCACATGCAGTACCAGCAGCCTGACCAGTTGCAAAACAGGGCGGCATCATCCTTATAGAAGCCATCATGATTCTGTCCGCACTGATTGTTCTCCCTGCCACTGCCAGATTATCCAGACTGTCAGGAATTAAACATCTATAAGGGATACCATAACACTCTCCATTCTTATATCTCCACTTCTGATAATTCAATTCCATCTCCGCCCCTTCTCCCGGTGCAGTTGGATGTAAATCTACCGGATACGAATAATATGCAATTGCATCTTCAAAATCTGCCCTCTTGAAATAGTCCTCTCCGGTTAATGTATATTTTCCATGAATCCTCCTTGATTCACGTATGCCAATGCCGAAACCGCTTGACACAAGGACGCAGTTCTCCATCCCCGGTACATATTTTCTTAAAAATCTAATCAATTCAGGTATTCTCTTACGTGCTTTGATTTCTGAATGACTAAGTTTCCATGGATTTAAAGGCGACAGATTATAACTGTGTCCAAAATTCAATCCCGCAATTCCGTCTGACTGTAATACCATACCACCAACTTTCACCTCACCATCAGGAAAATCTCCGTTTTTAACTGCCCGTTCACACGCTTTTGAAAGATTTCCATCTTCGCCTGTATCCATTACATAATTCATAAACTTTGACACATCAATACCCGCTACCCTAAAACACAAGGTCCCTGCCTGAACTCGCCCCTCTTCATCTCCATAATCAAATCCGGCGCCTGTCATTTCCACTAAATCCGCATTTCCGGTACAATCAATCAGATACCTGGTATTAATCCATTCTTTTTTTCCTTTGTAATATGTACATACTGCCTGCACCATTCTGTCCGTTTTTTCCACTTCAATCACATCTGTATGAAATAAAATGTCACATTGGCTTTCCAAAACAATTTCATCCAATACCTGTTTCAGCATTTCCGGATCAATCTGATGCCAGTCAATTCCCTCAATTAAATCTACTTCGGCATTTGTAAATGGTCCAAATGCAGGCACCAATGCCTGTGTAGCCATTCCGCCTAAACAGCTTCCTCTTTCAATCAGCAGCGTTTTACATCCATTTCTCGCTGCCGCAACAGATGCTGTCACTCCGGACGGTCCTCCCCCTACTACGATTACATCATATGATTTCCTCTGACACATATCAATCCTCTCCTTTCATCCTTTTCGCCAAATTTCTTCCCATAAAAATATGTCCCTGATCAGAGGGATGGAGAAGATCGACACTTAAGTAAGTTTCATCCTCAACAATGTCATGTCCATCAATCCCTATAAATCTTGTATCTTCCATTTCATTAAGAAGCTTTTTTACAATCTCCCTAAAAGCCGAATAATTTCTATATTGGGGGTCGTTATGATTTTTTAACCAAAGACCTCTGTTGCGGAAAATATCAATCACATAGACTCTCTTTGCCGTACTTTCCTGCATAACTTTGTGCAATAGATAGTGAACCCGACCCTCAAATTCGTCTCTTTCAAAAGGAATCAACATATTTACCCCCAATTCCAAAGACAATATATCTACCAGCAGGGATGCAATATAATCGGCTGTTGCCGATTCACACATGCATGAACCGGACAATCCCTTGTTCATTACATCATACCCTAAATTTACTGCCGCCTGCTCAATATAACTATTGGAATAAAGTGTAGTGTCACTGCCACAGGTAATAGACGAGCCATATGCCACCCACTGAGTTTCCGGCTTTTCGCCTTCTACAGGCGGTCTGTGCTCATATCCAAAAGTATCTAAATAATGAAAATAAACATAACCATTCATACCAAACTGAACACGCCATACGTATGGAGCAAATCTTCTCTTTGGAAGCTTCTTTATATCTACCAGCTTATAAATTTCCGGATACTCAACATGAATCACCGAACATACCCCAGCCTTAAGCGTATGTTTAGAATGCATCATATCGCCATAATAAATAACAATATCCACATCCGCTTCTACTGCCATAAGACCAATATCAAAGTATTTTGCCTCCGTCACGAATCGGATTTCACAGCCATGGACACGTTTTGCCCGAAACTGCCCATTATGATTGTCCGGAATTCCAAGTTCTCGTTTGAAATGATGTGGAAAACGTTCCAATCGAAGTCCACTCATTCCGGAAACGCTTTCTAAATGATCCACATTGTGAAATTCTAAATCATGTGCTATCATTTTCGCCCTCCATATTACTTCTATTTTTGATACGGTGCAAAACCTATGATTATTTTACAAAATTTTAAAATTCTTGACTGTCTGATTTTTGAAGTAATAATGTTCCAAATATGACTATAAGAATCCTTAAACAATATATGATTCTCGTATCAAACCAAAATCACGGTCAGGTTTATTATATATTTTCAATAAGCCTGACCGTATTGCTATTCAACAAATATTGTCACTATCCGAAACTGAATTAAATTCCTTCACAATCTCATCATATAATTCCTGCCGGAACTGCCTTGTTACCGGGTAAGCAATGTCCTAATAAATATCTTTCCCTGTATCGTCAAGCTCTCCGGTCTTATAATCCGGCATGGAGACAAAGACGTTACCCTTCCACATAGTATTCATACTGGAACATGCCGTTTTTCTCGGCATAATCCCTGAGCATAAGCTTCTGGTTGCTGATGCTCATGCTTTCATTCTCCCGGCTGTCTTCAAGGGAAAGCCTGCAATAAAGGGCAGTTATCTTCTGATTGATCTGATTTTTCCTGTTCATAGTCATTCTCCTTTTCTATGAACAGGGAAACGATACCTGTATAATACCATGCCCATTTATCAACGGGTTCCTCCAAATTTCCCGTTTTTTCGTATCCCCTGCGCCTTATCCCGCTTTCCTCCCCAGCCATTCCTCAAACTGCCCGCAGACCTACCGTATCCGGCAAATGCCCTGGGATTGGAAAAATACCGCCAGCCGGTGACAACGGAATTCATAATCTCGTTGATGTCGTGGATCTGCCAGCGTTTCGGCTCGTCATATTCATGGTGCAGGGCTTCTATGCAACATTGTCAAGTGATGAATTTAATTTCTATTGCGGAAGATAGTGCTACATAAAAGGGCAGAAGTATCGGTTTCACGCAAGGTCTCCGAATAGTCAGATACGAAATCCGACAGACCGAATTCCCAGAAGCCAATATTAAGTTTGAAAAGCAGACTAGCATATGCTATATTATGTAAAAAAAGGAACTGAGGAATATGCGTATTTTATTAGCTGAGGATGAAGCTGACTTAAACCAGATCATCACTCGGAAACTTACTTCGGATGGCTATTCTGTTGACAGCTGTTACAACGGCAGCGAAGCCATAGATTTTCTGGAAATGGCGGACTATGATGCAGTGATTCTGGATATCATGATGCCAAAGATAGATGGATTCGGAGTTCTGCGCCATATAAGAAATACGGGAAAATCTGCACCTGTGCTGTTTCTGACAGCAAAGGATTCTGTTGCGGACAGAGTTAAGGGACTTGACAGCGGAGCTGACGACTATTTAATTAAACCGTTCTCTTTAGAAGAACTTACCGCACGCATCCGGGCAATGACAAGGAAAAAATTCAACATAACTGCCAATATACTTCAGGTTGGGGATTTGACACTGGATACGGGCTCTCATACTGTAAAAAGAGGAGAAAATGAAATCATGCTTTCCGCAAAAGAGTATAACCTCCTGGAATATCTTATGCTGAACAAAGGGATTGTACTGTCAAGGGAAAAAATTGAAAATCATATCTGGAATTTTGAATATGAAGGTGGAACAAATGTTGTGGACGTTTATATCAGCTATCTCCGGAAAAAGATCGATGGGAACTGTCGGGACAAACTCATTCATACGGTAAGGGGATACGGATATATGATAGAGAAAAAAGTATGAAGAATCTATCAATCAGAGTAAAAATAACCGCATGGTTCTCAGGTATTATGACATTTATTGTTGGCGTAACATTTGGCATTATTTTCTGGGTGAGCAACTCAGTCACCCAGAAAAGCATACAGGATAATTTAATTGAAATCGTAGAATTAAATGTGGACGAAATTGAATTTTACGAGGAAAAAAATTATAGGAAAGAGCTTCACGGCGACCAGTATATTGAATATTCGGACGGATATCTGGAAATAGATGATGATTTTCTGGATCAGGTGAATGGAATTTATTCTTCCCTTTATCAGGAAACAGGAAAACTGTTGTATGGGGAAAATCCGTCTGTCAGGGCAGGTATGGAAATCCCTTTTTCGGACGGCATTGTCAAGAAAGTAACATGGAACAGGACTGTCTATTATGTATACGACCGTTTGCTCTCCGGTTATGGTATTGACGGGCTATGGCTGAGAGGAATGGTTTCCCGGAATCAGGGTACACAGCAGCTTCAGTGGCTTGTCCGGCTTTCCATAATTGCACTTCCTGCTCTTTTGCTTCTGGCCGTCATAGGCGGCTACTGGATTGCCGGAAGGGCATTAAAGCCGATACACCAAATCACTCAGACGGCGGCCCGGATTAGTCAGGGACAGGATTTAGATAAACGGATTCATCTGGGCGGTGGAACAGATGAACTTCACCAGCTTGCAGATGTGCTGGACAACATGATAAATCGTTTGGATCAGGCGTTTAAATCAGAACAACAATTTACTTCCGATGCTTCCCATGAACTCAGAACGCCTATGTCTGTAATTATGGCACAGTGTGAATACATACTGGAGAATACGAGAACACCAGAGGAATATGAGGCGGCTTTGAAAGTGATTCAGCGACAGGGAAGAAAAATGTCGAAGCTGATTGAAGATATGCTTTGTGTTGCGCGCCTTGAGCAGAATAAGGATAGTTATCCCAGAGAAATGGTTGATTTCAGCGCACTTGTTCAGGATATCTGTATAGATATGGCACTCCTGAAAAGCAAACATATTGTGCTTGACCGGGAGATTGAACCGGGTATATTTTTGATTGGAAATGCCATGCTGCTCACAAGAATGGTTACAAACCTGATAAGCAACGGTTACCGATATGGAAAGCAGAATGGCAGGATTTCCATTCGGTTAAAATATAACAACGGCATTCTTTTGTCTGTCGAGGACAATGGAATAGGGATTCCCGTTGAACAGCAAGAAAGGATTTTTAGGCGTTTCTATCGGGTAGAATCTGCCCGGTTCAGTGAAGGCGCAGGCCTTGGACTTGCCATGGTGGAGGATATAGCAAAATATCACGGAGGAACTGTAGAAGTTGTTTCTGCCGTAGGGGAAGGAAGCAAATTTACCGTAAAGTTTCCTGTATAATTTTCTGATTCTAACGTTTTTCTAATCTTTTTCTATTATACTGATCTAAAAATAGGAAAGCGGGAATAAATGATATGAAAAAATTATTCAGTACACCAAAGAAAGCAATTATTTTAGTGATTTGTATAGTGGTTGTTATTATAGCCGCCAGTGTAACAGCATTCAAAAGTACTCTGATTACCAAGTCAGAGGCAAAAATTGTCGCTCTCAAAGATGCCGGTTTGAGCGAAACAGAAGCATCCGCTCTGCGCACACGGCTCGAATTTGATGACGGACGTTTTCAATATGAAGTTGATTTCTACTGCAACGGTACAGAGTATGAATATTTAATTCAGGCTAAGAATGGAGAGATTATCGCAAGAGACATTGAGGGTAAAGGAAACGGGAATAATGATATGCAGGATATAGGAAATCAGTTTGCCGCAGAAGGAAACAGTTCTGTACAACCGCAGAAAGATGCAGAGAATCAGCCTGCTGCAAACGGAAACAGCACGGCACAGCCACAGGAAGATTCTCTTGATGAGGCGAAAACTGCAGCGCTCAAGGATGCAGGCCTGTCTGAATCAGATGTCACATTTAAAAAGACCGAGCTTGATCATAGCCATGGAACACAGGTATATGACATTGAATTTTATACTTCTGATACAAAATACGATTATGAAATCGATGCTTCCAACGGAACGGTGCTTGAAAAGAGTATTGAGCAATTTCAGATCCAGACGAACCCAACAGACAGTGCCATAAACAGCTCCAGCAATGATTATATTGGAGTCGACCGCGCGAAAGAGATTGCACTAAACCACGCCCAGATGAACGAATCAGATGTACAGTTTGCAAAAGCAAAGCTGGAGAATGATGATGGTGGTGTGGAATATGAAATTGAATTCTATTCCGGCAGAACAGAGTACGACTATACTATTGATGCAGTTTCCGGGAATATTATCGAGTACGATGTGGACTATGATTGAACAGGAAGTGTACAGAAGGCTTAAAAGTAAAGGACTTTTAAGCCTTCCTTTTTTCTGCAAGCGTAGCTTTGGAGAAAGACAGCTTTTGCTACCAGTCCTACCGATTTCTGCGTCGGGCAATAGATTTTGAAGTCGTCTGGGGCCAGAAGCATGTCAAGGCAGAACGCGCAGGAGACAGCACCATGAATTTCATTGCGTGGGTCAATGAGTGTATGAAGTAACTTTCCTTATATACCAGCGCTTTGGGAGCAACGGACGCATTATTCCATTGCTCCCAAATTATACCAGCCGTCGGTAATGTACCATCCCATACAGGCATCCAATTCTTTATTTAACTCCTGCCCATCCGTCTGATATAACTGCAGATCATGTCTGCTGCAGCCTCCTCGCCCACCGATGCGTCAATGCACAGTTCATAGCCGTGTGGATTGCCCCACTCCTGCCCGGAAATGCTTTTATAATATGCGCTTCTTGCGGCATCCGATCTTGTAATGCTCTTTTTCGCAGCCTCCGGGCTGTCCCCGTACATCTCCATTATCTTTTTCTCGCGGTAGCTTTTCGGAGCATAGATAAAGATGCGTACCACATTCGGATACCCCCGCAGCACATAGTCCGCCGAGCGCCCTATGATAACGCAGGAACCAGCGTCCGCAATATGGCAAATGGCCTTTTCCTGTGCCGCGACAGCGCGCTTTACCGGATCGGCTGTAAGATACAGTTCCCTCATAACGGCATTTTCATCAGAATTGATACCGGAAATAAATTCCTGTGCCAGTCCGCTTTCCTGAGCCGCAACTGCCACCAGTTCTTTATAATAGCAGGGAATATCCAGTTTTTCTGCCACGATCTGTCCAATCCGCTTTCCGGCGGAGCCATGTTCTCTGGCAATCGTAATCACCGTTCCCTGGCGGGACTGCCGAATCGCCGCTGCAGCAGGCTCCCTCTCTTCCTTCTCCTGTCCCAATTCCTTCCACACTCGTACCATGACTGCCGCCGTAACGAAAATGGCAAGCACATCCGCTGCCGGGGCTGCCCAGAAAATGCCGGTAACGCCCATGAAAACAGGGATCAAAAGAGAAAAAACAATCAGTAGCACATCCCGCAGGACGGACAACGGCGCAGCTGCCTTTGCCTTGCCGATGGACTGCAGAAAAATGGCGCAGACCTTCTGAACACAGGTCACAAGGATAAGGGAAAGATATATCCGCAGGCAGAGTACGGCAAAATGAAAATAAACAGGGTCACTTGCCGAGCCGAACATCCGAATGAATACACCGGGGACAGCCTCAAACAGAACGATGCAGATCAGCCCCACAATAGCCGTCCACTGAATCATCAGTTTCAGTAACTCCCGTACCCGTCCATAGGTTTTCGCGCCATAGTTATACCCCACAATCGGCTGCGCGCCCGCAGCGATACCTATGGCAATATTCAGTACAATCTGAAAGAGCTTCATAATGACCACAAATGCTGCCAGCGGAATATCCGCGCCATAAGCGGAACGCGCGCCATACTTCACCAACAGAACATTGTTGACAACCGTAATGATTACGATGGAAAGCTGCGTCAGGAGACTGGAAGTCCCCAGCGCCATTACCGGCTTTAAGAGCACCATACTCGGTCTGAAACTGCCGGCGCCCACCCGGAAAGTCTTAGGATGCCTTAGATAAGCCGCGCAGATCAGGAAACTGACAAATTGCCCCAGGATGGTAGCCCATGCCGCACCCTTAATTCCCATGTCGAGTGCAAAAATGGCAACCGGATCACCGATGATATTGATGACTGCGCCGGTAAGCATGGCAACCATGGCGTATTTCGGACTGCCATCCGCTCTGATGATGGAAGCAAGCGTATTCTGTGTCATGGCAAGGGGCATCATGGCAAAAATGATCACACCATACTCGTGCGCCATCTGTATGTTTGCATCCGTCGCGCCAATCATACGCAGCAGACCTTCTCCCCACAGATAGGCAATGACAATTACCACCACACCGGACAAAAACGATCCAAGGACCGCGCTGCCAACGCTCCTGTGAATGTCCTTTGTTTCTCCGCGCCCCAAAGAAACGCTCAGTGCGGCGGCCGCTCCGTCACCAAAGAAAAGGCTTAACCCCCACCCTACTACCGTAATCGGAAAGATCACGCCGGTAGCGGCATTGCCCAGATAACCCACGCCGTTGCCTACAAATATCTGGTCTACAATATTGTAGAGGCATGAAATGATAAGGGAACAGATGCAGGGAATTGCAAACTTCTGCAGCAGCTTCCCCACTTTTTCCGTACCAAGATAGTTACTGTTTTCCATAATAGTCCTCCTTTTTTTGCACAAAAAAACGACACCTGCAGCACCCGTACCGTAATCAGATTTACGCGCGGTGCGCCACATGTGTCGTTGATTTTGCATGATTTAATTTTCAGATAATATTATACTTTTTTCGCCTTTCAGGAGCAACAGACATTTTTCACAAAAAACAACTGCCCCCTATCTGTCAGAAATATACAAAGTTTCCACACGGCAGTCCTGTGCCGACAACCAGTCCCTTATGTCGCAAATCCGGCATACTGGGTCATGTAAAGTTCATAATATCTGCCTTTTTTCGCAAGCAGCTCCTCATGGCTGCCGCTCTCCGCGATCTCGCCACGCTCCATGACCACAATCAGATCGGAATCCCTTATAGTGGAAAGGCGGTGGGCGATCACGATACTGGTGCGTCCCTGCATAATGCTGTGCATGGCATCCTGTATGGCCTTCTCCGTGCGCGTATCCACATTGGACGTGGCTTCATCCAGAATCAGGATTTTGGGATCCGCCACAAAAGCGCGGGCGATGGCTAAAAGCTGGCGCTGCCCCTGGCTGATATTCGCGCCGGATCCGGTCAGCACCGTGTCATACCCCTGTAGGAGAAGCCCGATCATATCCCGGCACTGGCTCATCTCCACCGCGGCCGTAAGCTGTTCCTCCGCAGCGCCGTCGTTTCCGGGAAAACCTGCGTACCCTTCCGGAAAGGAATTTGGTTGCAAGAAAGGTCAGCAGTACTGTAACAAAACTGAGCAGTGCCAGCTGCCAGCAGTACCACAGCATGACCGCCATGGTGCCGATGACCGTAAGCACTCCCGAAAACAACGACGGCAGGGACTGGGAAACGGTGGTGGAGATATTTTCAATGTCATTGGTCATGCGGCTCATCACATCGCCGTGGGAATGGGTATCCAGATAACGTACCGGCAGTTCCACGATTTTTCCGAACAGCTCCTCCCGCATCCGTCTGATCACATTCTGTCCAAGCCTTGCGCTGCACAATCCCTGAAGCAGCCCGCAGATACTGTAAAGCAGATAGACGGATAGCATCAGCGTCAGCGTATGGGAAAGAATGCCCTGTTTTTCTCCCGCGATGATGTCTACGGCCCCACTCTGCAGGCTGGGCGCCAGAATGCCGCACAGGGTACCGGACAGCACAACCGCCAGCATTCCGGCAACCAGCCTCTTTTCCTTCACAAAATACACCACAATCCGCCTGACTGTGGCCCCGATATTGTCGGCGTGTTCCGGCTCCGCAAAGCGGTCCCGCCGGTTCATCATTCCCGGAATATTGCGTTCGGCAAGTCTGGAATCCTGTTCCTTACTCATGCTCCCTTCGCCTCCTCTCCCATCTGGGAATACCAAATATCCTGATAAACCCGGCAGGTTTCCATCAGTTCCTCATGGGTGCCGCAGGCCAGGATACCACCGTTTTCCAGTACGATTATCCTGTCTGCCGTACGCACGGAGGCAATCCTCTGAGCTATGATGATTTTGGTGCTGTCAGGGCGGGACTCTTTTAACGACCGGTATAAATCCGCTTCCGTTTTCAGATCAAGGGCACTGGTGGAATCGTCAAAAATAAAGATTTCCGCAGGCTTTAAGACTGCCCTGGCAA
>CAJUQJ010000022.1 GCA_910588215.1 uncultured Lachnospiraceae bacterium | reverse complement strand
ACTGGACGGACAATATCCGTGACTGGTGCATCAGCCGTCAGCTGTGGTGGGGACATCGTATCCCAGCCTACTACTGTGACGAGTGCGGTGAAGTGGTGGTTGCCAGACAGAAGCCCGAAAAGTGCCCTAAGTGCGGGCACACTCATTTTACCCAGGATCCGGATACGCTGGATACGTGGTTTTCTTCTGCACTGTGGCCTTTCTCTACGCTGGGCTGGCCGGAAATGACGGAAGATCTGAAGTATTTCTATCCTACGGATGTGCTGGTGACGGGCTATGACATTATTTTCTTCTGGGTGATCCGCATGATCTTTTCAGGCTATGAGCAGATGGGGGAGAAGCCTTTTAACACGGTGCTGTTCCACGGACTGGTACGGGATTCTCAGGGCCGTAAGATGAGTAAGTCACTGGGTAACGGCATCGATCCGCTGGAGATTATCGACAAGTACGGAGCAGATGCGCTGCGGTTGACACTGATCACGGGCAATGCGCCGGGCAATGATATGCGTTTCTACTATGAGAGAGTGGAGGCCAGCCGGAATTTTGCCAATAAGGTGTGGAATGCATCTCGCTTCATCATGATGAACATGGAGCAGGCCGAGGAGAAGACAGGCGGTCGTGGATGGGAAGTTTCCTATGAGAAGATCAGAGAAAGTCTGGAGCCTGCCGATAAGTGGATCTTATCCAAGCTGAATACGCTGGTAAAGGATGTGACAGATAATATCGATCACTTTGAACTTGGCATTGCAGTACAGAAAGTGTATGATTTCATCTGGGATGAGTTCTGCGACTGGTATATCGAGATGGTGAAGCCCCGCCTGTATCAGCGGGAAGAGGAGGGGCAGGATGCTGCAACTTCGGCTGATACCGGATTGGCAGAGGGCGGAAAGCAAGCCGGCACGGATGGTGCAGGCCAGAGCCGGAATCAGGCGGCAGAGGGCAAGAATGCAGCGCTGTGGACGTTAAAACATGTACTGATCGATGCGCTGAAGCTTCTGCATCCGTATATGCCTTTTATCACGGAGGAGATCTTCTGCACGATCCAGAGTGAGGAAGAGTCCATCATGATCTCTGACTGGCCGGTCTATAGAGAAGAAAGAGACTATCAGGCGGAGGAGAAGGCTACCGAACTGATCAAGGAAGCAGTTCGCGGCATCCGCAATATCCGTACGCAGATGAATGTTGCGCCCAGCAGAAAGGCGGCGGTGTTCGTGGTAAGCGAGACGGAGGCGGTACGGAAGGTCTTTGAGGAAGGCCGGCTGTTCTTCGCTTCATTGGCCGGCGCTTCTGAGGTGACAGTGCAGGCGGACAGAAGCGGTATCGCCCAGGATGCGGTATCGGTGGTGATCCCGAATGCGGCGGTATATATTCCTTTTGCGGAACTGGTAGATATCGGGCAGGAGATCGAGCGGCTTGAGAAAGAGGAAAAGAGGCTGCAGGGTGAGGTTGCCCGGGTCAATGGTATGCTTGGTAATGAGAAGTTTATGGCCAAGGCGCCGGAAGCGAAGGTTGCGGAGGAACGCGCGAAGCTGGAGAAATATACGCAGATGCTTGCACAGGTGCAAGAGAGACTGGGGCAGCTGCGGTAGATAAGGAGATGTTACTATTCGGGGCGATATTTAGAATTTTGCTTTGCAAAAATCGCCCCTCACTCCTGAATCATGTTCTCACGGAATGCGCAGTTTGGCGCATTCCTGACCTGCGAACAGTAACAAGGAGATTCTTATTCACGGTGCCCTGGAGAAATAAGGGCTGGAAAAGCACACGGATTTAGTGTAAAGTGGAGGTAGGATTATCACATATATCATATTAATATAGTAAAGAACTGTCTTGAAATAACTTATACTTTCTATCGGAGAGTTGTTTTGGGACAGTTCCTGATGACAGAATGTGGGGTGGATTACGTGGGCGAGATAGAATTTTCACGGGAGCAGATGAATAAATTAAAAGGCGCCATGGTATGGGGCGATGAAGGTGAGGCCGTTTCGACAGAGGTCAAGAAGAAGGATTTCGGATGGGATCCCTGTGGCACGAATTTGGCCAGAGGAACGAGACTTCGGGTAGAGAAAGATGGTATGGCGGCATGGCTCTATCTTGCGCCGCCGGATGAAGGACAGGTATATACGAAGGACGAACTGATCACCTATCTGCAGCGTAACGGTGTGACGCAGGGATACCATAGTTCCAACCTGTCGGGGATGATCAAGAAGAAGGTCTACGAGAGAGAGATCCTGGTGGCTAAAGGTAAGGAAGTACAGAAGGGAGAGGACGGCTGGTTCGAGTATCTTTTTACGCCGGAAGAGTATGCCGTTCCGAAGATCAGGGAAGACGGTACAGTTGATTATACGAGTATGAGTGCGCTTCATAATGTGCATAGCGGTGAGAAGGTAGCAGTCTATCATCATGCCAAACCGGGAGCGGACGGGTATACGGTGCGCGGTGTTGAGGTAAAGTCGAAGCCGCCCAAGGAACTGCCTCCTCTGAGAGGCAAGGGTGTGGAGCGTATCGGAGATGAATATTTTGCACAGACCGACGGTAAGATTGAAGCGAAAAACGGCAAGATCGATATCCAGAAGGTGCATGAGCTGGCCGGCGATGTGACGCTGATCGTCGGAAGAGTGGAGTTCTTCGGGGATGTGGTCATTAACGGCAATGTGGAAAACGGCGTCGTTATCCGCGCCGGACGTAACATCGAGATTCACGGTACGTCGGGAAGTGCTACGCTGATCGCCGGAGGTGACGTGATTATCAGCCGCGGCATACAGGGCGGCGGTAGAATCGTTGCCAAGGGTAGTGTCTTTGCGGATTTCATAGAGAACACTACGGTGCAGGCCGGAGGGACCGTGTTGTCCAACACGATATTGAATGCTAATGTTTCCGCAGATGACAAGGTGATCACTACCGGAAAGAAAGGAGCCGTTATCGGCGGTTATGTACATGGATTTAAAGGAATCGAGGCGATGACTGCCGGCAGTGATGCGGAGGTTAAGACCGTCTTGCACAGCGGATATGAGATTCAATCCTATGAGCGTCTCTTGGAGATCAGGCGCAGGGAAGGAGAGATTAAGGAGAAACTGTCGGAACTGGTGGATAATATGACGGATGCGATGCGGGAAAAACGTATGGGAAGTACCGGTATTTCCATGGCGGCGGAGATCAGGATGGCCGAAAGGGATAAGCAGAAGGAACTGTACTTTGCGGAACTGGATAAGATCAGCCGGGAGAAGGAAATGTTGGAAGAGATGATGGAGAACAGTCAGGGTGCCTATATCAAGGTTGACGGTACGATGTACCGGAATGTGGTCATCTGCGTCAATGTGGAGCAGCTGACATTAAATCGGAACAACGGGTACATGAAGTATACTGCGGACAACGGCGTTCTGGAAGGAAACGTGATCATTCATTAATGGGGAAGTAGGTGCAAGTATGAACACGCGGACATGTATTTATGAGGAAGCAGAGCGCTATATTAACAGTATTCCGAAGTTCACCGGAAAGAGCAGCATGAAGGAGACAGTCAGATTCCTTAAGCATCTTGGCAATCCGGCGCAGGAATGCAAGATCATTCACGTGGCAGGCACAAACGGAAAAGGTTCCGTTTGTGCTTATTTGTGTTCGGTCTTTCAGGAGGCGGGAATTCATGCAGGCATGTTTACCTCCCCTCATCTGGTAACGATGCGGGAGCGTTTTGCGGCAGAGGGGAAGATGGCAACGGAGGAAGAATTTCTGGAGGCGTATCATACCGTCAGGGAGAAACTATCGGCACTGCCCCCGGAGCTTGCGCAGGCATCGTACCATCCGAGTTTCTTTGAATTTCTTTTTTTTATGGCGATGCTTTTTTTTGAAAAAAAGAATGTGGAATATGTGGTGCTGGAGACGGGATTGGGCGGCAGGCTGGATGCCACGAACGCCGTGCAGCATAAGGAACTGTGCGTGATCACTTCGATCGGGTATGACCATATGGAATATCTGGGAGATACATTGCCGTCTATAGCGTATGAAAAGGCAGGCATTATGCGGGCGGGGGTTCCGGTGGTCTACCCGGACAGATGCAGTGAGGTGACAGAGCAGATTGAAGCGTGTGCCGCTGAGGTGGGAGCAAAAACGTTTCCCCTGCAAAAACAGGCGATAAAAGAAATAAAGATTCGGAATAAAACAATTGATTTTTCTCTTCATATAAACTATTATGATTATATTGGTTTTACTGTGGTCACGCCTGCAGTCTATCAGGTGGAGAATGCGGCGTTGGCAGTCAGGGCTGCTTTTCTTCTGCAAGATGAGCGGATAACATCTTCAGTGATGCAGGCCGGTATCCGGAAGATGGTCTGGGAGGGAAGGATGGAAGAAGTTCTGCCGCATGTGTATGTGGACGGCGCCCATAATATAGACGGGATACAGGCATTTCTGGAGACGGTAAGATCACATCCCTGTCAGGGGAAGAGGAAGTTATTATATTCTGTTGTGAGAGATAAGAAATACCAGGCGGCGATAGAGGCGCTTGCTCTGTCCGGCCTGTTTGAAACGATCGGTCTGGTGGCGCTTACTGATGAGCGCGGCCTGCCGCTCATGAAATTGGAAGATTCCTACAGACGGTATACAGGATTCAGCTGCAAGGCTTACAAGAATCTGGACAGGGCTTTTTGTGAGCTTGTGCTGGATAAAGATGACGAGGACATGGTGTATATTGTCGGTTCATTATATTTGGTGGGTGAGATCAAAGCCCTTTTAAGGAGGCCTCGGCGTGATTAATTTTGAAGAAGAATTGAAGAAATTTCATCCCAGTTTAGAGGTTGAGGATGCGGAAGAAGCGATTTATAATCAGGATCTGACAGACATGGCCGATCTGATGGTCAAGATTGTGAAAGAAGCGAAGAAGGCAGAGATAGAGTCGGAATTAGAATAGGGGATTGGCATAGATGATTTGTTATCAGTGTGGATGTAGTCTGTCCGAGCATGATTTTTGTACGAACTGTGGTGCCGATGTAGCCCTGTATAAGAAGATCATATATATTTCCAACCGTTTTTACAATGAAGGGTTGGAGAGGGCAAACGTCAGGGATCTGACAGGTGCGATCACCAGTTTGCGGCAGAGCTTGAAATTTAATAAAAACAATGTGGAGGCTCGAAATCTGTTGGGCCTGGTATATTTTGAGACAGGAGAAGTAGTAGCGGCACTCAGTGAGTGGGTGATCAGTAAGAATCTAAGACCGAAGAAGAACATAGCGGATGATTATATCGATATGATCCAGACGAATCAGAATCGGCTGGACACGATTAACCAGACGATCAAGAAATATAATCAGGCATTGACGTACTGTAATCAGGACAGCCTGGATCTGGCGGTTATCCAGCTGAAGAAGGTATTATCGTTAAATCCCAGATTCATCAGAGCGCATCAGCTGCTGGCTCTTTTGTATATCAACAATGAGGAATGGGATAAGGCCAGAAGAGAACTGACCAAATGCTGTGAGATAGATACGAATAACACGGTGACACAGCGCTATCTGAAAGAAGTGGACGAGATGCTGCTGCCGGAGGACGGCGTTAAGCCAAGTTCCAGGAAGAAGCAGCGGTCGGAGGATGTTGTCAAGTATCAGAGTGGTAATGAGACGATCATCCAGCCGGTCAATATCAGAGAAGGCAAGGGTGTTACATCGCTGTTAAATCTTGGTATCGGGATCATTATCGGTCTTGCTATCGCGGTATTTCTGATTCTGCCGGCCAGGATACAGGCTTCCCGGGCCGATATAGATGAGCAGCTGCGCAAGGTGAGTGAAATGTCGGATGCCAAGACTGCTACGATCGATGAGCTGCAGCTTCAGGTGAATGAACTGACGCAGCGCGGTGAAGATCTGCAGCAGGATCTGGAAGCATATTTGGGCACGGACGGTAAGCTTCGGTCGGTGGAGAGCCTGTTGAAGGCAGCAGATGCTTATCTGACCAATCCGGAAGAAGTTACAGTGGTAGCCGACCATCTGGAGGAGATCGTGCAGGAAGGGGCCGAGGAGACCGTTGATAATTCGGAATCCTTTGAGAGCCTTTACAATACGCTTCTGGCGTTGGTGGGGCCGAGTGTGTCGAAGGCATATTATGATGACGGTTATGAAGCGTTCCGGCAGGAGAACTATGATGATGCGATCCCTAATTTGGAGAAGGCATTCAAGTATGACGCTGCGAATGGGGATGCACTTTATAATCTGGCGAACTCTTATTATCGCAGCGGTGATATGGAGAAGGCGAGAGAGGCTTACCGACAAGTGATCGAATTGTTCCCGGGTACGGAGAAGGCGAACAGATCCGAAGGATATTTGGAAGAGATGGGAACCGAGGACTAGTATAACCAGCACTAATTAGCCACATCTTTCACTTGTCTATATTTCCATCTGCCGCGCCTACTTCAATCGACGATGCTACCGGCATCGCCTCATTCAACCGCCTTGCACATGACAATTTATCCTGTGCGTAAGGCAGCGGTAACTAATGTGGGTTATACTAGAATACTGGATTTTAAGGAAGATAAAGATCATAAAGATACGAAAGAAAAGGACATGGTGAAGGCCATGTCCTTTTCGTGTTAAGCAGTATCGCAGGCAAGTTTGCAATATGCACGGGTATTAGTGCGAAAGAGCACAATGATGTGCTGATTTTTTGAGCGGGAGTTTGCGCTGAAGCGTCCCAAACTCCCTGAGCGCAGGGCGGAATTTGAGATTCTGACCGTATTCTTCAGCATAAACGCTTCGGAATGGAGGAGAAGTATGGATGATTTTAAAGTGATCGACAATTACCTTATGATAAGACTTCCCGATGAAATAGATCATCACAAATCGGTTGACATAAGTACGAAAGCGGATCGTTATATTATGACGAAAAAGGTAGGGAATATTGTGTTTGACTTTGAGCGGACAACCTTCATGGACAGTTCGGGAATCGGTATTATATTGGGGCGCTATAAGAAGATTGCCTGCTTTGGAGGTAAGGTCTATGCGATCAACGCGGATAACAGGATCAGGAGGATATTGTTGCTGTCGGGATTACAGGATATCGTTGAGATCATTGCAAAAGGGTGAATAGAAAGAATTTGTAACGCTTCGGAATGGAGGATAAGATGATAGAGGTTGTTGAAAAGAGAAACAATAATAAAGTGACAAATAGGATCCACCTGGAATTTGCGGCACTGTCGGATAATGAGTCTTTTGCAAGGATGACGGTTGCTGCGTTTATCACACCGCTAAACCCGACGCTGGAGGAAATGTCGGATGTGAAGACGGCAATCTCCGAAGCCGTGACTAATGCGGTTCTTCACGGATATGAAAGCCGCAATAGTATGGAAGACAGAATATATATGGACTGTATGCTGAGGGGAGATGTGCTGGAGGTAGAGATAGCCGACAGAGGGATCGGAATAGAGGATGTAGGGATGGCGATGGAGCCTTTATATACTTCCAAGCCGGAACAGGACCGGTCAGGGATGGGATTTGCCTTTATGGAAGCCTTTATGGACGATCTGGAGGTGGAATCAGAGGTTGGATGCGGAACCGTTGTCAGGATGTGTAAAAAGATTGGCACCAGTTCATGGATTGCCATAGAGGAATAGCCGATGGAAGAGACTGCCGTATTAATCGAACGATCACAGGCAGGAGATAAAGGGGCAAGAGAGACACTGATCGAGGAAAACCTGGGACTGGTCCGTCATATTGTGAAGCGCTTTGCGGGACGAGGATATGATATGGAGGACTTGTTCCAGATAGGATGTATCGGATTGATGAAGGCGATAGACAAGTTTGATCTAAGCTATGAAGTGCGGTTTTCCACATATGCTGTTCCAATGATCCAGGGAGAGATCAAGCGTTTCTTGAGGGATGATGGTATGGTGAAGGTCAGCAGGACACTGAAGGAAAACGGCTGGAAGATCAGACAGGCGGCCGAGCGGATCTTAAAGGAATATGGAAGAGAGGCAACGCTTAAGGAATTGTCGGAGGCAACCGGACTGAGCAAAGAGGATATCGTAATGGCGCTGGATGCCAACGTGGAGGTGGAATCCATCTATAAATCCGTGTATCAGTCAGACGGAAATGAGATCTATCTGGTCGATCAGGTAGTCGGAGGAGCCGGTGGCGCAGGATATTCCAGCGTGGGACAGACGATCGTAAATACGGGAGGTATCTGTGAAGACACAGAAAAAGAGCAGGTCTTGAATCATATGCTGTTGGAACAGCTTCTGGGAGGTTTGGAGGATAAGGAAAGAGAATTAATCAGTATGCGGTATTTTCAGAATAAGACACAGGTGGAGGTCGCGAAGTATATGGGAATCAGCCAAGTGCAGGTGAGTCGGATGGAGAAACGTATCCTGTTGCGGATGAGACAGGAAGTGTGATAGAATAGCAACAGCATATGCGGAGCGATATTTGCATGAAAAATTGTGGCAGGAAAGGAATGGAGGTGCAAGATTGAATACATTTCAGTATATCGTGGTCAGCATTGACGGAGATTATGCGAATCTGCGGCGAATCGATGTAGAGAGTGAAGAGACGAAACTGGTTGCTAGAGCGCTGCTTCCACCGGAGATCATGGAGGGAACGAAATTATTGTATGAGATGATGCAGTATGAAATTATGGAGGATGCATGATAGGTAACGGGGACATTTCCTGATTGGAGAATTTATTACCGCGAGCAACGCGCCAAGTGGCTGCCTGCAGACATTTGGCGACTGCCGCGAGATATTTGATTCAATATTGTCACCGCTTACGGTCTCCCGCATAGTCTATAGTAAATGTGCAAACAGGACTTGGGGAGAAGTATGAAGAAATTATTCTGTCTGTTCCTCACGATCATTATGATCATGGGATCCCTCTGCGGCTGTGGGACGCAGGAAGATGGGAATGACAAAGGCGGCAAAGGGGACAACGTACCCGTTGTGCTTAATGAGGTGGCCCATTCCATTTTCTATGCGCCCATGTACGTAGCGATTGAAGAGGGGTATTTTGCCAAAGAGGGGATCGATCTGACGCTGGTAACGGGTTTCGGAGCCGATAAGACGATGACGGCTCTGCTGACAGGCGAAGCAGATATCGGTTTCATGGGTAGCGAGAGTACAATCTATACCTACAAGGAAGGTGCATCCGATCATGCGGTCAATTTTGCGCAGCTGACCCAGCGTGCCGGTAACTTTCTGGTATCCAGAGAACCTATTGATGACTTTGGCTGGGATATGCTGAAGGGTAAGAATGTGCTGGGAGGAAGAGCAGGCGGTATGCCGGAAATGGTATTCGAGTATATCTTGAAGAAAAACGGCATCGACCCGGCGGCAGATCTGGCCATCGACCAGAGCATCGACTTCGGTTCCACGGCAGCAGCTTTTTCAGGCGGCCAGGCCGATTTCACCGTCGAATTTGAGCCTCATGCGACTTCGTTGGAGGCGAAAGGTGACGGCTATGTTGTGGCGTCTTTAGGAAAAGATTCGGGTTATGTGCCATACACGGCATTCTCTGCGAAGAAGAGTTATATTGAGCAGAATCCGGACATTATTCAGTCGTTTACCAATGCTTTACAGAAGGGTATGGATTATGTGCGGTCTCATTCTCCGGAAGAGATTGCCAAAGTGATAGCGCCGCAGTTCGAGGAAACCGATCTGGCTACCATTACCACGATCGTGGAGCGTTATGCGGCGCAGGACACATGGAAAAGCGACCTGATCTTTGAGGAGGACAGTTTCACCCTCCTGCAGAACATTCTGGAAGAGGCCGGAGAACTGGATGGACGTGTACCTTATGCCGACCTGGTAGACACAACTTATGCACAGAAAGCGGCAGGAAAATCTAAGTGACAGATTAGTAAAAATGTTTCCGACATCAAATGTTATGTTTGATATGGGGCAGATTCCAGTGGAAATAGGCGGCGAGGAACCTGATCAATATCACAAGCAGGGAAGCGATGACCATAGAGAGAGTCTGCCCGAATGCCCGATAGATCCATACACAGCATAAAGCGCCTACGACAGAGGCACAGGCATAGATATGCTTAACAAAGATATAGGGCGGTATACCGGCCATGATATCTCGCAGAAGCCCGCCGCCCACACCCGTCAGGGTGCCTAGAAAGACCAGCAGGAACGTATTATCGGGATATCCATTCTGAATACCGGTCAAAACACCCATTACGGTGAAGATGCCCAGTCCGGCGGAATCCATGACAAACATTGCCCGGTCATACAGTATGCCGGGTTTGCCCTGCAGGAGATTGTGCTTAAAGTACAGGACGAGGAAGACCAGCAGAGCGGTGGCGACAGCGACCAGGACGTAGACCGGTCTTACCAGGGCGCCCGGTATGTTCCCGAGGATCATGTCTCTTGTCATCCCACCGCCCACTGCGGTGACTACGCCTAGTACACACACGCCGAACACATCCATTCCCCGATCGATGCCGACCATCGCACCGGATGCCGCGAATGCAATGGTCCCGATGATTTCCATGTAGAATACAATATCAAAGATCTGTTCCGGCACCATTTTTCCCCTCCGTCTTAGTTCTTGCCTTCTTATCCCCGCTTCCAGATGTATTCTTCCGCATTCCGTCTATCATTTTCTCGATCAGCAGCTTCTTTACATAGACATCAAAGCTTAACATACAGATGAAAGCAAATGTCTGCAGAAAGTCCCGATCTTTTTGTGGTGCATCTTGAAAAGTCTGTTCCGATCTTCTGAATTTGTCCATAATATCGGTCTTCATGATATCAATCTGCTCCTTTTCCAGACCAAAAGCTTCTTCATAGATATTCTCCAGAGCATATTCTCCGCTTGTATCAAAGAACTTAGAAGTGATTGGGTGCAGCAACTGCTGTATGTCGTTGATAGAGAGGATGCCCTTATAATAATAAATGAAAATAAGAAGCATCACATGTTCTTTGGAATATTTCTTTCTGATTGGAGGCGGAAGCAGATTATTCTTCGCGTAATTATTGATCATTGTTTTGGTCAAGATCTTATCTTCGTCAGGATTCCTTGTCGAGTGTTTCAGATGGGACTCCATAAAAGTAGTGACCTGATCCATATACAGATCGATATTAGGAATATCATTGGATCTGATATACTCGATTCGGTCGAGACTTTCCAGTATACTGTTTAACAGATCTTCGGTGTTGATCGTCATATTAATCCCCCTGTCTTGTTCAATCTGCGAATTTAGGCGTAAGCAGAGAGTGGTATCTTCCTGTCTTATTTCTCATAGTTTTCTCCATTTCTGCGCTGCTTTTTGCGCATATCGAGTTTGTGGAAAGCAATGCGCAGACACAAATCTCGCGATTGAAAATTTTAATTTTCAATCTTTTCTCCATTTCCGCGCTGCTTTTTGCGCATATCGAGTTTGTGGCAAGCAGCGCGCAGACACAAATCTCGCGATTGAAAATTTTAATTTTCAATCTTTTACTGCATATGTTTCATTATATAGTTTTTGTTACTACATGACAAGGGTAATATTTGAAGGGCTGCCCTTTGGCAGCCCTTCAGCGTAAGATTTATGCATATAGGAAATTTCTGTGAATCTCCTATAGGATATGTCGTTCTTTATTGTGCAGGAGTCTGCTCCGGGGGTTGCTGAGCCTGCTGTTCTTGCGCAGCCTGTTGCGCGGCCTGCTGAGCCGCAAGAGCCCGCTGTTCCATCTCGGCCCGCTGCCCGTTGACGATGGATTCCCAATCCGGATTGGCAAAGAATTCCGGACTGTGCGGACACATGTTCATTGGTGTGGACGGCGTCTGCACGGCTGTACCGTCCTCTCCGGCGGGTTGTTCGGGCTGCGGCTGTGGTGCAGGCTGTCCGGAGGCAGCTGCAGAGCCGCTCTGCAGAGAGATATCTTCGACCGGGGTCAGTTCCAGCACACTCTCTACCTTGAAAGGACAGCCCTCATAGGCGGGGAGGTTGCAGTACTGGCAGACCTGACCGGCATAATGTACGTCGCATGTCGCGGTAGGCACGGTGCCCTCCGCGAAGTATTCCGTGCGCATGGTACCGGAGCAGAGACCGTCAATCGGTAGTTTGCCGGAGCGTGCGCATACTGTTGCGGTGACAATACCGGAAGGCACCGGGAAGGATTCACTCGGCAGCCCTTCATGAATCTGTGACATGACTGCCCGCCATAATTTCTTCGCCAGATTCTTTTCGTCACCGGATAATTTGACGTTGTTGTCGAATCCTGCCCATGTGGTTGCCGTATAGTAAGGTGTGTAACCGGAGAACCATACGTCATTGTAGTCTGATGTAGTACCGGTCTTACCGGCAATGGCCATGCCGCCGAAATTAACGGAACCGCCGGTACCGCTGGTGACAACATCTACCATGGCATCTGTCAGCAGAAAGGCCGTGGATTCCTTGATGACCTGTCTGGATTGCGGTGTCGTGTTGTCCAGAATGATATTGCCGTCGTGATCAACGACTCTTGTGTACAGCTTTGGTTTGATATAAGTGCCGCCGTTTGCGATACAGGCGTAAGCGGCATTCAACTCTTCATTGGTTACGCCGTTGGTGATACCGCCCAGTGCAAGAGCCTGCTGAATATCGGAGAAGATCTTGCCGTTGATCTCTTTGCTCTCCTCCAGGGTAGTGAAGCCGAAATTCGTCAGATAGTCGAATCCCAGTCTGGGAGTGATCTGTGTCAAGGTCTTGACTGCCACGATATTCATGGACTGGGCAATGCCTACTCTGAGGGAAGAAAGTCCCCGGTAAGCCTCGCCGTACCAGTTGGCCACCGGCCGGCCGTCTGCGTAGTTAAAGGGTGCGTCGTTCATGACCGTAGCCAGGGTCAGTCCGGCACTGTCAAGAGCCGGTGCGTAGGTGGATACGACTTTAAAGGTAGAACCGGGCTGTCTTGCGGTATCGGTGGCCCGATTCAGGGTACGGCTGCCCAGCTTGGCGCCGCGGCCGCCTTCCATGGCAACGACATAGCCGGTACTTTGGTCCTGTACAACAAGAGATACCTGAGGCTGTACGGTCAGGCTGACGTTCTCGAGAAATACGGAGTCACCGGGTGACAGGACCGCCTCCTTATATAATTCGATGTCCTGATAAGCTTCTTCCTGAGAGGCATAGATCAGGTTATATTTGGCAGACCGGTTCTCCTGCCAGTAGGTGCGGAACATTTCCGTACTGTGGTTCTCACGGTCGCCGTTGCTCTTATCGATGGTCAGTTCGTAGTTCAGATACCATTTCGTGTTGGCAGGGAAATTATTCTCATCGGCAAAGGCATCGTCGCAGATCTTCTGGATCTTGGGATCCTGTGTGGAATAAATTTTCAGGCCGCCGCTGTAAAGCAGGGTATATGCCTGAGTCTCATTATAGCCTGCCGCGATCAGATCTTCCAGGATATCGTCCGTCAGTGCATCTACGAAATATGTATTGACGGTGGATTCTCCATTCTCGGAATCAGCGGTCTGGATGCGGGAATATACATCGTCCGCCAGTGCCTCGGCCCGTTGCTCCTGTGTGATATACCCCTGATCGTACATATCCTTAAGCACTTTCTCACGACGAACGGCGTTGTCTTCCGGGTGTGTGATGGGGTTATAGCGGGAGGGATTCTGTGTGATTCCTGCTATGACTGCACATTCCGAAAGATTCAAGTCGCTGACCGATTTGTTGAAATAACGCATGGATGCTGCCTGGACGCCGAGGGTGTTCTGGCCCAGATTGATGGAGTTCATGTAATTGATCAGGATCGCGTCCTTGTCCATGACCTTTTCCAGTTCCAGGGCAAGATACTGTTCCTGGATCTTACGTTTCAGTTTTTCGGCGAAGGTATCTTCGGAGGTCCAGTCCGTGAAGACGTTATTCTTGAGCAGCTGCTGGGTGATGGTGCTGGCACCTTCTGTAAACTCTCCGCCTTTCAATACATTCTGGATACCTATATATGCGGCACGGAAGATACCCTTGATATCAATGCCGTTGTGTGTGTAGAAACGGGCATCCTCGATGGCGACAAAGGCATTCTGCAGATCCTTTGGAACCATATCGATGGTGACGGGGATACGGTTGGAATCAGTGGATACCAGCTTGGCGGTCTGGTTGTTCTCAATATCATACACAAAAGTCGAGAACCGGGTGGGTGTCACATCAACGTTACTGATATCTGGAGCGCTGGCGAGCACACCTTTGAAGATGCCTATCCCGGCGCTTGCACCGATGATTCCAACGGCGATCAGAGCCAGCAGACATATTTGTACCAAAGTAAAACCGAACTTTTTCCCCCATTTTGTAGATTTAGAATGAAGTGCCTGTTGCTTCTTATGGACACCTTTTTTTCCGTAATTCATGATACTCCTCCTTAAGTTGATCTGCCCCTCTTGCGGACGCTGGCAGCTATATGCTGCCGTCTGTCATAGGCTGCAGCAGAGACACAAAATCCCCTCATAAAACGTGCACATTACAGTGAACCGAAGGCAGAACCGTTATGATACACGCTATATTATTATAGCAAAGATTATGTGGCAAATAAAGGATTTTCATTTTATATTAAGGATTGTTTACAATTCTGTACACTTTTATGCACATATACAGACAAAACCTGCCTTGACGGTCGTACTCCAAGATGAGATAATATGCGCAGGAATCGAAACGTAAACTGCAGGATTTAAGAGAGAATGCGGCAGCAGGTTCGGGAATGGAGCGCACGGAACACGATATGGAATCAGAGCATAGGTTGGAACCATATAAGATCATAGCATATGGGGGAGAGGGGGAGATCGAGGAGAAGAAATCCCGCTTTATCGCTCATGTATCGGCAGCAGATACGGAGGAGGAGGCACTTGCCTTTATAGAAGCCATGCGCAAGAAGTATTGGGATGCCAGGCATAACTGCTATGCTTATGTTTTGGGAGAACAGGCGCAGACACTGCGGTTTTCCGATGACGGGGAACCGGCGGGAACGGCGGGTAGACCGATGTTGGAGGTGCTCATGAATTCCGGTATCCGTAATCTGGTGGTGGTAGTGACCAGATATTTCGGCGGTATCCTGCTTGGGACAGGCGGATTAGTGCGCGCCTATACGAAAGCGGCGCAGGCCGGACTTGCGGCCAGTGACGTGCGTACCATGTGTTATGGGTATAAGATCGATGTGGTGACAGATTATAATGGTATCGGCAAGATACAATATCTGTTGGGCGCAAGAAAGCTTTCGCCAGAAGCCGATTACGGGGAGCAGGTACAGGTGAAGGTAATGGTACCGTATGAGGAGAAGGACGCAGTGGTGCATGAGGTGACGGAGGCCACTGCCGGCAGGGCAGAGGTGACGGTTTCGGATCCTGTTTATTTTATGAGGGAATAACTGACGCGTGGGGCAGCGACTGACTGTCTATGGCCTTTCGCGTGGAAGATTGAAAGGAACGGACGCTGCAGACGGGCAAGGCGGATGCGGCGGGACAGGAGGGACGGCAGTCATGGGCGAGATCAGAGAAAAGGTGCGGGAGGTCGAAGCAGGCATCCGTGATAGAGACAACTATGAGATCTACGAGAACTTTGGCGTGGACGATATCAGAGAGCTGCTGCATAAGGGACAGTACACCAGGCTCAGACAGCTGGTGCAGGAACTGAATGACGCGGATTTCGCGGACTATCTGGAGCATATGGATGAGGAAGAGATCGTGAAGGTATTCCGGATACTGCCCAAGGATATGGCAGCGGATGTTTTTTCTTATCTGGAGATCGAATTCCAGCAGTTCGTCATTACTTCCCTGTCGGACAAGGATGCCGGCAATATCATAGACAACATGATGTCCGATGACGCCAAGGAATTGATGGAGGAGATGCCGGCCAATATCGTGAAAAGGCTGATCGCGAATACCAGCGCGGATACCAGGCAGGCAATCAACCATCTGATGCGTTATCCGGAGGATTCTGCCGGCAGCATCATGACGGTGGAGTATGTGGACTTAAAGGAGCATTATACGGTGGCGCAGGCCATAGAACGGATCCGGAAGGTGGGATTGGACAGCGAGACCATCAATATCTGTTATGTACTGGATCATAAGCGGACCCTGGTGGGAACTGTTGCACTCAGATATCTTCTTTTGAGCGATCCGGAGGCCGTGATCGGAGAGATGATGCATAGGAGTGTGGTGTCCCTGCACACGCTGATGGATCAGGAAGAAGTAGCCAGGATGTTCAAGAAGTATGAGTTTACGGCCATGCCGGTGGTGGATAATGAGGACAGGCTGGTAGGGATCATTACCATGGATGACGTGGTGGATATTCTGGAAGAGGAGACGACGGAGGATATTGAGAAGATGGCAGCGGTGATGCCTTCCGACAAGCCGTATCTGCGCATGTCCGTCTTCGAGGCATATAAGAAAAGGATTCCATGGCTGCTGCTTTTGATGATATCCGCAACTTTTACGGGCAGTATCATCACTTCCTTCGAGAATGCGCTGAGCAGATACGTGGTGTTGACAGCCTTTATTCCCATGCTGATGGATACGGGAGGCAATGCGGGCGGACAGGCCAGCGCCATCATCATCCGCGGCTTGTCATTGGACGAGATCGCTTTTGCAGACTGGAGCAGAGTGGTGTGGAAGGAGATCAGGACGGCGGCGCTCTGCGGAGTGACGCTGGCGGTCTGCAATTTCGTGAAGCTGCTCTTCTTTGACCGGGTGGGCATATATGTGGCTTTTGTGGTCTGCTTTACCCTGCTGATGGCAGTGATCGTGGCTAAGGTAGTCGGTTCTACCCTGCCTATGTGTGCCAAGAAGATCGGTATGGATCCGGCAGTGATGGCAAGCCCTTTCATCACCACCATCGTGGATGCGATCTCGCTGTTGATCTATTTCAAAGTGGCAACGGTGGTGCTGGGCATCTAAAGGTCTGTACAGGGAATTTGGTATGAAGATGATAGGTGATCGACAAAGATATAAAGCGGCCAGGTCAGTGTTTGGAATGCACGGACCTGGCCAAAGTGACAGAAATTATATTTTATTTTTTGGCAGCGGCTGAGATGGCCGCCCTTTTTCTTAAAGTGGGATCCAGGATCTTCTTGCGAATGCGGATCGTCTTAGGGGTTACCTCCAGCAGCTCATCGGTGTCAATAAATTCCAGAGCCTGCTCCAGGCTTAAGACTTTGGGCGGTGTGAGACGAAGCGCTTCGTCTGCACTGGAGGAACGGGTGTTGGTCAGCTGTTTCTTCTTGCAGACATTCAATTCGATATCTTCGCCGCGTCCGTTCTGTCCGACAACCATTCCGGAATATACTTTGGTACCCGGGCCGATAAAGAGCGTGCCGCGTTCCTGGGCATTAAACAGGCCGTAAGTGATAGCTTCCCCGGCTTCAAAGGCGATCAGGGATCCCTGCTTCCGGTACTGGATATCGCCTTTATAGGGGCCATAACCGTCGAAGATGGTATTCATGATGCCGTTACCCTTGGTGTCGGTCATGAACTCACCGCGGTAGCCGATCAGGCCGCGGGAGGGGATTGAGAACTCCAGGCGGGTATAGCTGCCGGAAGTCAGGCTCATATTCAGCAGTTCACCTTTGCGCTGGCTCAGCTTCTCGATGATGGTGCCGGAGAACTCTTCCGGCACATCGATATAGCATAATTCCATGGGTTCCAGCTTCTTGCCGTTTTCATCTGTTTTGTATAGGACTTCCGCCTTGCTGACTGCAAATTCATATCCTTCACGGCGCATATTCTCGATCAGGACGGACAGATGCAGTTCTCCGCGGCCGGATACTTTGAAGGCTTCCGTGGTGTCGGTCTCTTCCACGCGGAGCGAGACGTCGGTGTTCAATTCCCTAAACAGCCTGTCGCGGATATGACGGCTGGTGACATATTTCCCTTCCTGTCCGGCAAGGGGGGAATCGTTGACGATAAAGTGCATGGCGATAGTCGGCTCGGAAATCTTCTGGAAGGGAATCGGAGTCGGATTCTCGGGGGAACAGAGAGTATCGCCGATGTGGATATCCGCGATGCCGGAGATGGCGACGATGGACCCGATACCTGCTTCCTTCACATCGATTTTATTTAAACCGTCATATTCGTACAATTTACTGATCTTGACCTTCCGCATTGTATCCGGATCATGATGATTGACGATGACCACTTCCTGATTGACTTTCACACTGCCGTTGTCCACTTTGCCGACACCGATGCGTCCGACATATTCGTTGTAGTCGATGGTGCTGACAAGCAGCTGCGTGCCGGCATCCGGATCTCCGGTGGGGGCCGGAATGTGTGTCAGGATCGTGTCAAAGAGAGGCGTCATGTCACGGCCTTCTGCATCAGGATCCGTGCTGGCAGTTCCTGTTTTGGCAGATGCATAGACGAAGGGACAGTCCAGCTGTTCATCGTTGGCATCCAGATCCATGAACAGTTCCAGTACCTCGTCAACGACCTGAGTCGGTCTGGCTTCCGGCCGGTCGCACTTGTTGATACATACGATGACGGACAGTTCCAGTTCCAGAGCCTTCCGCAATACGAACTTGGTCTGAGGCATGGGTCCCTCGAAGGCGTCTACTACAAGAATAACACCGTTCACCATCTTGAGGACACGCTCCACTTCTCCGCCGAAATCTGCGTGGCCGGGCGTATCTATGATATTGATCTTAACATCTTTATAAGTAACCGCAGTGTTCTTGGATAAAATCGTAATGCCCCGTTCTTTCTCGATATCATTAGAGTCCATGACACGTTCTGTAATTTCCTGATTTTCCCTGAAAACACCGCTTTGTTTTAACAGTTCGTCTACCAATGTCGTCTTGCCGTGATCGACGTGGGCGATGATCGCTACATTTCTTACATCTTCTCTGGTCTGTCTCATGTTTTCCTATGCCTTTCTATAAACACACTATACAATAAATTAAAACCTGCTCATTATATCACCTGCGTTTCTTTCTTGCAAGTCTTGGTTCAAAATGTGATGATTTCAGTGTTATGTGTCAGTTTCCGCGATTACTAACAGTTCTAATTTCGTCGCATTTCCTATATATTGATAATACAATACAAATAGGAATCAGGTATTCCTGCAATTCAACAGTCAGAAGGGAGAAAAACATGACAGATAAGGTTATTGAAAACAACCAGGTGGCGATCATGGGAGAGATCATGAGTGACTTTACTTTCAGCCACGAGATTTTTGGAGAGGGATTTTATATGGTGGATATCAGTGTAAACCGTCTCAGCGATTCTACGGATATCATTCCCGTAATGGTGTCGGAGCGGCTTTTGGACGTCACCGACGATTATAAGGGGATGAAGATCAGTATTGTTGGACAATTCCGCTCCTACAACAGACATGAAGAGAGAAAGAACAGGCTGGTACTGTCTGTTTTTGCCAGAGAGATTGAATTTGTTGATGAGATCAGTGAGAGCGCTAAGACCAATCAGATCTTTCTGGACGGTTATATCTGTAAAGCGCCGATCTACCGTAAGACGCCTTTGGGGAGGGAAATCGCGGATCTGCTCTTGGCGGTCAACAGACCCTATGGTAAATCAGACTACATACCCTGTATCTGTTGGGGCAGAAATGCCAGATTCGCAAGTAATTTCGAGGTGGGCAGCCGCTGTGCGATCTGGGGAAGGATCCAGAGCAGAGAATATATGAAGAAGTTATCCGAGGAGCAGCTTGAGAGAAGAGTGGCCTATGAAGTGTCGGTCAGCAAACTTGAGTTAGTGGAAGAGGAAGAGTGAATGGCTGTTAGGATGTGGGGCCGATACTTTACCGGATGTCCTGGTAGATTTGGGGAAATTGAACAATAAGTTGCATGAATGGGTGTATTGTGTTATGATAATTAAATAAATTGTTGCAGAAGTAAACAGCATTAGGGCAGGGTGCATATTTCGCGGCCTGCAGATGCAGCATATTGCTTACTGCATGTTTGCGAAAGAAGATACTTGGTAGAACAGGGGAATTGGCGTTACCACTGTATCCGGCAGGCAGTAACGCTTATAAGGAGTGCAATATGAGAAAAGGCGTGATTCAGATCTACAGTGGCGATGGTCATGGTAAGTCTCCGGCAGCGCTAGGCAGAGCTGTTCAGACGGCATGCAGAGGAGAGAATGTGGTGATCATCCAGTTCTTGAAAGGACGGGGACTGACTGATTCAGAGTTTGTTAAGAGACTGGAACCGGAGATCAAGATATTCCGTTTTGAGAAATCGGATGAAGATTATGTGAATCTTTCTGAGGAACGTAAGACAGAGGAGTGGCAGAATATCCGCAACGGGCTTAATTTTGCCAAGAAGGTATTATATACCGGGGAGTGTTCTCTTCTGATCCTGGATGAAGTATTGGGATTGATCGATAAGGGAATCATTACAGTTGAGGAACTGAAGAATCTGCTTATGGTGAAGCCAGACGATATGGATATCATCATGACAGGCATTACATTGAATGATGAGGTGTGTGTGTTGGCAGATGAAGTGACTAAAGTTGAGACGATGCGTTTTAAGATCTGGGAATAGGTCTTACGACAAGTATTGACAGATTTCCGGCATAATGTTAAGATAAATTGATTAAGTAATAGAGGAATTGATAGAGGTTGCGCTTTTTATCAGTAAGTTTTCGGATGTGGCAGGCACAGAGGAAGGATTCTGAAAGGGGAAAGCGCCGAAAGGAAGAGTTACCTGTGTGCTCTTTCCTTGGGCATACAGTGAAGAACTGTATGACTGTCATCGGATCGATGGGGAGCTATCAGGTATGAGAGAGTTAAAGCTGGCCCTTGTATGGTCAGCTTTCTTTATCATATAGGATATTTATACGAATTTCTTATATGATAAAAGCAATGCTCGCACTGCGGCGATCCGGAATAAGGAGTATTGATTTACAGGCAAAGCAGAAAGGAAGGATATGTATGGCGATTTTTAAAGGCGCAGGTGTAGCGATCGTTACACCGTTTCACGAGGACGGCAGTATCAACTATGAGAAATTCGAACAGCTGGTAGAAGAACAGATCGCGGGAGGTACCGATGCGATCATCGTATGTGGTACGACGGGCGAGGCTTCCACACTGACGCATGAGGAACATCTCGATTTGATCAGATTCTGTGTGGATAAGGTAAACGGCAGAGTGCCGGTGGTTGCTGGTACCGGTTCAAATTGCACAAAGACCGCAGTATATCTGTCCACCGAGGCGGAGAAGTATGGCGCGGACGGGCTGCTTCTGGTGACACCGTATTATAATAAAGCGACACAGAGGGGATTGTTTGAGCATTTTAAGAAGATCGCAGATTCTGTGGAACTGCCGATCATCCTGTATAATGTGCCGAGCAGGACGGGATGTAATCTGCAGCCGAAGACAGTGGTGAAGCTGTGTACGGAGGTCAGCAATATAGTGGGGATCAAGGAAGCCAGCGGCAATATTGGTCAGGTTGTCAAATTGATGGCACTGGCGGGCAATAAGCTGGATCTTTATTCCGGGAATGACGATCAGATCGTTCCGCTTCTTTCTCTTGGCGGCAAAGGCGTTATCTCCGTATTATCCAATGTAGCTCCGAGACAGGTGCATGACATCTGCCAGAAATATTTTGACGGGGATGTGGAAGGCAGCAGGAAGGAACAGCTTCGGGCGATCGAGCTGTGTGACGCACTGTTTTGCGAAGTGAATCCGATCCCTGTAAAGGCAGCTCTGAACCTGATGGGCAGGGAAGTAGGTCCGACCCATATGCCACTATCCGAGATGGAGCCTCAGAATTTAGAGACTTTAAAGACTGCGATGAAGAATTACGGTATTTTATAGACCAAAGTACTGTGAGTGAAGCAGAGTGGTGTCAGCAAGTCAGGGTGGGCGCCGTGCAACGGTTTCATTAACTGATCTCGGCCATAGATACTAGTACTCCGTACTGAAAACCCTTGTGCAAATATTTCGGTCTATTTTCCCGATTGCACAAGCCCAGAATACTCAACGTAGCCCGCTACGCCTCCGTTTCTGAACTTGTACACTCGAAAAAATATCCTCGAAAATTTGCACAGGAACTTCAAGTACGGAGTACTAGCAGAAAGTGTCTGTTGCGGATGCAGGAGTAACAGCTCAGCCTTCGGCAACGGACACTTTTTTGCATCATTGGATGTGCGGATTCGACACCTGCCTTTGTGGCTGGTCTGGAGTCTGAGAGCCTATATGGAATGAAAAGGAGGGTAAATTATCATGAAAAAGAAAATCAGAGCGATCATGCATGGCTGTAACGGCAAGATGGGACAGACGATATCGGGGTTGATCGCGGCCGATGAAGGGATAGAGATCGTGGCAGGGATAGACGCATATGGCGGGCTGACGAATCCTTATCCTGTATTTGACAGCATAGATGCCTGTGATGTGGAGGCGGATGTCGTGATTGATTTCAGTGCGGCGCCTGCGGTAGACGCTCTGCTCACTTACTGTGTCGCAAAGAAGGTTCCCTGCGTGCTGTGTACGACAGGTTTATCCGAAGAACAGCTGACGGCGGCGAAGGAGGCATCGGAGCAGGTAGCAATCTTAAAATCGGCCAACATGTCTCTGGGGATCAACCTGCTTCTGAAGATGCTGAAGGAGGCGACGCATGTTCTCGCAGAGGCAGGATTTGACATTGAGATCGTGGAGAAGCATCATAATCTGAAGAAAGATGCACCCAGCGGAACGGCGCTTGCGCTGGCGGATTCGATCAATGAAGAACTTGATCATGCTTACCGGTATGTCTATGACAGGAGCCAGATAAGGGAGAAGAGGACACAGAAGGAGATCGGGATCAGCGCCGTCAGAGGTGGCACGATCGTGGGCGAACATGATGTGATCTTTGCCGGAGCAGATGAGGTGGTTACCTTCTCACACAGAGCTTACTCGAAAGCAGTGTTCGGTAAAGGGGCGGTACAGGCAGCGAAGTTTCTGGCTGGGAAACCGGCCGGCATGTATGATATGAGTGATGTGATCGGCTAAAAGCGATTAAACTCTACTGCAGTAGGAGAGTTTAGTACTGATAAAACGGAGGGAGTATGGACGATTTAGAATTAAAGTACCTGAAAAGCTTTTCCAGGCAGTATCCGACGATCGCTGCCGCGTCGACAGAGGTCATCAACCTGCAGTCAATTTTGAATCTGCCCAAAGGGACAGAACATTTCATGACGGATATTCATGGAGAATATGAACAGTTTAATCATATCCTGAAGAATGGTTCGGGATCTGTGCGGCGCAAGATTGACGAAGAATTTGGTAATACATTGAGCATTAAGGACAAGAAAAGCCTTGCGACTTTGATCTATTATCCGGAGGAGAAGCTGGATATCGTACTTCGGGAAGAGGATGAGAATTCAATCGAAGACTGGTATAAGATCACGCTGCATCGATTGGTACAGATCACAAAACGCGTTTCCTCCAAGTATACGAGATCTAAGGTGCGGAAAGCGCTGCCGGAGGACTTCTCCTATATCATAGAGGAGCTGATCACGGAGAAAGCGGAGATTCAGGATAAGGAAGCCTATTACAATGAGATCATACATACGATCATCCGGATCGGAAGAGCACAGGATTTTATCGTCGCCTTGAGCAATCTGATCCAACAGCTTGTCATCGACCATCTGCACATTGTCGGAGATATTTTTGACAGAGGTCCCGGGCCACATGTGATCATGGATACGCTTTGCAATTATCATTCGGTGGATGTGCAGTGGGGAAATCATGATATTGTGTGGATGGGTGCGGCCAGTGGGCATCTTGCCTGTATTGCCAATGTGATCAGGGTGGCGGCAAGGTACGGCAATTTGGATACTTTGGAGGAAGGATACGGCATCAATCTGATCCCACTTGCTACGTTTGCCTTAGAGACTTATAAGCACACTGACTGCAGTGCGTTTGCGATCAGATATAATACGGAATATGATACTAAAGATCTGAGTCTTGACATGAAGATGCACAAGGCAATCGCTATGATCCAGTTTAAGCTGGAGGGGCAGATCGCTATGCGCAGGCCGGAATTTGAGATGCATGACAGGCTTTTGTTTGAACATATAGATTACGAGAACAAGACCATCACGATCGATGGCGTGGTTTATCCCATGAAGGATGTTGACTTTCCTACAGTTGACAGAGATAAGCCGTATGAGCTGACACCGGAAGAAGAACAGGTCATGGAGAGACTGCGTCATGGCTTTGTGAAGTGTGAGAAGCTGCAGAAACATGTGAGATTTCTGTTTTCCAAAGGCGGGCTGTATAAGGTCTACAATTCCAATCTGCTCTATCACGGCTGTGTTCCGATGGATGAGGAAGGGAACTTCAAGAAGGTCAATGTGTATGGGGAGGAATACAGCGGCAAGGCGCTGTATGACGTGCTGGAGCACTACGCCAGAAAGGGTTACTATTCTAATAATCTGCGTGACAAATTAAAAGGACAGGATATCATGTGGTATATCTGGTCCGGCCCCAATTCCCCGGTATATGGGAAAGATAAGATGGCAACTTTTGAACGATATTTTCTCGAGGATAAAGAGATTCAGAAAGAGACGAAGAACAGTTATTACAGGCTTTTGGATAATGAGCAGGTGATTGAGAAGATCTTACAGGAATTTGGTCTGGACGGCAAGGATTCCCATATTGTGAACGGGCACGTGCCGGTGGAGCGCAAGAAGGGAGAGTCACCGATCAAATGCGGCGGCAAACTGCTTATCATTGATGGCGGATTTTCCAAGGCGTACCAGGACAAAACAGGAATTGCCGGCTATACGCTGGTAGTCAATTCCTACGGAATGCGCCTGGTGGCTCATGAGCCTTTTGAGTCCACGGAGTCGGCAATCCTTCATGAGTCGGATATATTCTCGGATTCGGTGATCCTGGAGACGAGTACACACAGACAGAAGATCTCTGATACCGATGTCGGTGCGGAACTTCGGGAGACGATCCATCAGTTGGAGGAGCTTTTACAGGCTTACAGGGACGGCACGATCATTGAAAGATAAAATTTCCGGCAGCGCTGACAGTATTTGCGCTGCCGGAAAGCTTTATGACCGGTTTAGTTTTTGGAGCCGGTCACATCATCTACCATGTTCTCAACACCATCAGAGGCATCGTCAATGATATCGGAAGCGGCATTCCCTACATCATCAACTGCACCGCCGACGTTATCCAGTACGGAATCATTGTCGGTCTGGTCGCCGGCAGTCACGTCGTTGACATTTTCGTTTGCGTCTGTGTCGCCCATGTCATTTGTGGTGCCGTTTACTGTGTTGTTCGTAGTATTGTTGTCGGTGGTACCATTGGTAGTACCGTTAGTTGTACCATTATTGGTAGAGTTCTGGGATGTGTTGTCCACATTCCCGGTATCGTCGGTAGTAGTGCCGTTTGTACCGGCATCATTATTGGTATCCGACTGCGTAACGCCGCCATTGTCACTGCCATTTGCTGCATCGTCGTTTTTTCTTCCGCAGGCAGTCAGTGAAGCTATGGAAAGCGTCATGAGAGAAACAAGTAATAATGTTCTTATTTTTTTCATAATTACCTCCATGCCGGAGCATTTTTTGCGAAGGCTGCGAGCCAAATTTCAGACTTGACTCTGCGACTCCGAGATTGTGGCTCCGACACAAACTCGTGATTGAAAATCGGCATATCAGTTTCTCAATCTTGCCTTCATCCAGAAGTGTGATCTCGTACTTCTGCTTACAGCAGTCTGTTTTGTATAAACAGCTGCTCTTGTGTTAGTATGTCTGTTAAAAAATAAAATATACGTAACGGACCGCCGATTCCGCAGAGGAATCATGTGCCGGATCCGTGGAGCGTTAGAGAGGAGTGAATACGGATATGGAATTCAGGCCATGTATCGATATTCATAACGGCAGTGTTAAACAGATCGTGGGCGGCAGCCTGAAGGATCTGCATGACGAGGCAGTGGAGAATTATGTATCTGAGCAGGATGCAGTATTTTATGCCAGATTGTATAAAGAATACAAGATCAGGAATGGCCATATAATAATGTTGAATCCAGCTACATCGTCTCATTATGCAGAGACGAAGGCACAGGCGCTGGCCGCATTGAGAGCTTATCCCGGCGGACTACAGGCAGGCGGCGGGATCACGCCGGACAATGCAGGAGAATTCCTGAATGCCGGGGCAAGTCATGTGATCGTTACTTCCTATGTTTTCAAAGACGGACAGATCCAGTACGATCATTTGCAAAAACTGGTTAAAAAAACAGGCAGACAGCACCTTGTGCTGGATTTAAGCGTCCGTAAAAAAGAGGACGGTTACTTTATCGTAACCGACAGATGGCAAAAATATACGCAGGTGGAACTGACGGAGCGAGTACTTGATGAGCTGTCGGAGTACTGCGATGAATTTCTGGTACATGCCGTGGATGTGGAAGGAAAGTCAAGCGGTATAGAAACAGGAGTGGTCAGGCTTCTGGGAGACTGGGGAATGCAGCCAGTGACTTATGCGGGCGGTGTACATGGTTTCGAGGATCTAAGAACATTGAAGAAGCTTGGAAGAGACAGAGTACATGTGACGGTGGGCAGCGCTCTTGATCTGTTTGGCGGAACGATGAGATTTGAGGAGGTACTGCGAGAGTGCAGTAGATGAAGAGAAGTTCCGGATCCGCAGAGCAGATCTGGAAAATCCACTTGTGCGGCTGCTAATAAAGCGGCCTGCCTGCATTGCCATAAACGGCATACAGACAAATCGCTTTATTGGAAGCCGCACAGGTGAATAAATTTAAAATTCAAGAAACTCTTTCTGTGCCTGAATCTCCGGCGGAATGGCCGCGCCAGTATTTTTGATCTTCTGGAACAGATTGTTATAATGATGGAGACGCTGTCCCTGCTTTACATCATAGCGTTCCATGGTTTCCTTATACAGGGGGTTTGCCTTCAACGTATCACGGATTCCCTTGGCAAAAGGACAATAGGTGAAGAGGATCGCACGGGCGATCTTATTCAAACGTGGTGAGCCGGCTCCTTCATAAAGAACCCAAGACTCGTAATCTCTGATGAACATCTCCTTAAAGCTGTTCTTTGCCTTCTGCATGGCCAGTTTGATCTTCTCCTTGGCATCCGTGGACAACTCATGATTCTTCTTATAAAACTGGATATAATCAAAGTATTCGCTTGTCAGGGAAGGCTCCGTCACATCATTCCATCTCGGACCCTGAACACGCTTGCACATTTCCCAGCGGAAATCGGCGGTCAGACGGATGAAAATATTGGTCAGATCCTCCATCTGGAAAACGGATACCATCATGCGGGCAGGTGTAGTACGTTTGCGGCCTTCGATCTCCTGCCACATAACACCCCTGATTCCCATATTAGGCATGAGGATGATGTCCGGAAGTATTTCCACACTGACGTATTCTTTGGCGATGCCCAGTTCCGTGTTCGTGTAGATCGTATCACGGTAGTATGCACCGAAATCAACGGAACGGATATGGTTAAAGGCTTCTTCTACTTTAGACACCGATACAAGCGAGGTATCCAGATCTTTCAGAATGTTATGTTCTGAGAAGACGGGACAGAAACTGCTGATACGTCCGAACGTGATCTTGTTGATGGCAGGGAATACGCTCTGGAGTTCAAAGAGAACCATCTTTTCGTTATCATTGAGCATGGCAGCTTCTTCCGCTGCGGTGATCTTACCGCCTGTCTTCAGTTCATGCACATGGGCCTGGAAGTCAGTGTCAAATTCATTCCGGCTGGGAGATTTCGTTCCCTTGTAGATTGCCATCAACCACTCATAGATCGTGTATAATCCTTTGGAAGGATCTGTGGGCAGATAGTCTACGATAGAATGAAGATAAGAAGCATTCTTCATGCTGGCCAGTTGTTCGTCCACATATCCGAAGTTGAAGAACATTTTTAAGACTTTGGGTACAGAGGCATCGTTAAGACTCTGTACAAAAGCTTTCTCATATACTTCGTAGAACAGTTTGGTGATCTTCTGCCGCAGTTTTCTTGCGGCATCATCAGAGCTGTTCTTATCAGTCATCTTGCGGTATTGTTCCACCGATATCTTAAAGGCGTAAGCCGTCTCTTCACTTACCTTCGAGTAGGATAATATGGTATTGAGTGAATCGATGATCTCTGCGCTGGCGCCGGCGGCAGCATCGGCAGAATCTCCGGTATGTGCGCTCAGAGAATTTAACCTGTCATGATACTCGGCAACACGCTTTTCATACATATCGTGGTCAAAAGAAGGATGCTTCTCCAATTGGGACATCATGGCAGATATCGTATCGCTCAGCGTCGAGGAGTCTTCTGTATTCGAACCGATCCTGTAGAGCAGGCTGGCGTAAAAGTCGAACAAATCCAGCCGGTTTTCATTCATCAGGAGATTGGAAAGTTCGGATTTATAATCGTGCAGGACACGGCATACGGAGATGACCTGATAAATGTCCTCACTTGCTTTGGCCATAAGACCAAACATGAAAGCGGAACTCTTCTTCTTAGCGGGAGAGTTCTTTACGAGAGCAAGCAGTTGGGAATAGTAGCCTCCCAGCCAGTCGGCGACATCCTCGTCAAGTACCAGTTCGGACAGTGCTTCGAGACCGGGAAGAGCTCTGGCTGCCACACCGTGCTTGTTACAAAAAGAGGTGTATTGCTTATAACTGTCTATCAGATAATGGTAAAACTTATCACAATCCAGCCGTTCCTGTTCATACTGATTTAAAATGGAACGTAATTGTTTGTATAATGATGTAATGATCCGGCCTGACATGTCGGCGTTAACCCCCATCAGGTCGGATAGCTGTGCCTTGGAACAGGGATAAGGGGCAAGAGAAACTGCCTCATCCGTCTTATAAGTAATATAATAAGAACCAAAATGAAGTTCACAGATTCCGATGACATCTCCTTTGGTCAACTGAAATTCACCACCGGGATAGGTGGCGCGGACGGTGCCATTCGTGATCAAGTGGATAGCGGTGACCGGTTGTTCGCTTTGAAATAGTAGTTCCCCGGCAGGGAATTCTTTTACAGCCATAAGATGTTCCTTTATCTGCAGATCATGCAGAAATCCCTTCTGAATAATAATTTATAAGATTTATATGCGGTATTTATCCGCTATATTTTAGTATACTGCGAATAGAAGATAAAAACAAGGAAGAATATGTATCTATTTAGCTTGGGAATTTGCACGGGTTATAGAATACATGTAACAGTTCGGCCTTGCACTATTCCGCGAGTAAAATCGCTCTGTATGCGATTTTGTGAGTTATGCAAGCGCCAATATGCAAAGTTAATTCCGAAGGAATTTACTTTTTTGGATGCATTTTGTGCTGTACTTTTTGGGAAAGTATGCTAGAATTATATGACAGGTATGTCGATTATGAGACTATGTTCAAACAGGATGATTGATATGAGAAGGGGTAATTTCTATGGATAAGGACGATATTGCATACAGACAACAGGTTGTGAATACCTATAAGCCGGATGTAGAGAAATTGATCCGCTATCTTCCATGGCTTGATGAGAAGGCGGGGAGTAATGTGCAGGAAACCTTTGAGGGCTCCGGTATTAAAGAAAGTTCGATCACATTTCCTGTATATGACGGCATGTTGATGAGCTTTATCAAGGAAGTTCAGCGGACGGGACTGCTTGACCGCAATTATCCGTACGTCTATTCCAGGAACAGGATCAGGACCGTGAAGGATGAATTGGCGGCCATCGAACGGGCCGGCATCAGGGAAATGGATATTCTGAAGGGTATTCTGTCCAAGTATGTGTTGGGCGGCATGACGAAAGGGCGGTTATGGACGGAGGCTGTCTATAGCGGAGTCTTCCGGAATGTGGTGCGGAAGATGAAGGAGAATCTGGAGTTTTGGGATCGGCCGATGAAGTGAGAGGATATATCCGGGAGAGCCATATAAATATAGTCAGAGAAGGAAACACGGGGAAATGGGAGAAAAATCAATACAGAAGAAGAAATACATATTGGATACGGCGAGGAAGGTCTTCGTGGAAAAGGGTTATAAGGACGTGACCATGAAGGATATCGTGGAAGCCTGCGAGATCAGCCGTGGAGGGCTGTATCTGTATTTCGACAGCACGGAGCAGATTCTGTTGGAAATCCTACAGATGGAGGCGGAAGAGACGGACGATATCTTTTCCGAGAATATCACGGAAGGGGATACGGCGGCGGATATTCTGACACTTTTTCTGAAAGAGCAGAAGAAGGAGTTGCTGCAGAAGAATACGCTGACGGTGGCTGTGTACGAATATTTCTTTGCCAATAGATCCACGGATAAGAACAATATGCTCAGGAAGCAGTTTGAAGCCGGCGTGCGTGTCTTAGAGAAACTGATCGAGATGGGAATCTCCAGCGGGGAATTTTACTGCGAGAATCCGAAGGGTGCGGCCAGCAATATCATGTATGTGCTGGAGGGGATGAAGATCAATGCGCAGACCTTCGGCATATCGGAGAAGAAGGTGGACGAGCAGCTTCTTTATATTATGGAGGGGCTGATCATAGATTAGCAGGTGAAAGTGTGTGCAACATGTGTTCATATCCGGTTTTCAGGGATAATGTACCAGGCAGGATTACAAGTATATAGGAGAGGTTTCAGGCAGGCGTATCCGGGTGGTATGTCTGCTTTTTTTCATAAAATGTTTGAAAAGTTGAAGACATGGTCAGTCGCGTCCCGTTATAATAGATAGAGTTGCTTGGATGTGCAGCCAAAAGTGGCTGATGCAGAGCAGTTCATGACTTGAGTCAGGAGAGGAGGCAGATCATATCAATCGGGAAGAACAATTATCAGCGCTGATCGATTCCTACCAGAATCTTGTTTTTTCCATATGCTACAAAATGACAGCAGATTATTTTGCCTCCGAGGATCTGACGCAGGAAACTTTCCTGTCGGCTTACAATCACTTGAAGGATTTCGATGGGAAACACGAGAAGGCGTGGCTGTGCAGGATCGCGACTAACAAATGTCTGGACTATATGCAGAGTGCCGGGAGAAGAAGTATTCCGACCGAAGACACCGGCATAGAGGAGACTATGGGAAGAGGCCAGAGATTTGACAACACACCGGAGCAATCGTGCCTGGAGGAAGAAGTGCGGGAGACACTGCTTACGAGATGCAGGTCGTTAAAGCCGCCTTATGATGAGATCGCCAAGGCGTATTACTATGATGAAATGGATGTGAGCGAGATCGCTGCATTAAGAGGCATAAAGGTCAAGACCGTGCAGACGCAGATCTACCGGGCAAGGTCAATGCTACGCAAGTTGTATGGAAAGGAGAAGGGCGCATGATCTATCAATTAGAAAATGAAAAGAAAAAGATGAAACAGCGAGACAGTGACGACTTCTCCGGCTATTTGTCCGAAGAAGCACTGTTTGAACTGATCGGACAGGTGGAAAGAGAAGAAATGCTGCGCGCACCGGCACACCTGAAGGAAAATGTATTGACACAGATCAGGAAAGAGCGCAGGGCAGGCAGAAAAAGGCAGATTTTTGCCTACCGCGCCAAGGTGCTGATCGCGATGGCAGCGGCGCTCACGGTATTGATCCTGATGCCGGCAGGAAGTGTGGAAGACGAAAGACAGCCGTTCTTGTCAAAACAGACGGCCGCGGTATCTATGGAACAGGCAGCAGTGGAACGGCGGAAGAACATAGATGACAAATGGGAAGCATACCGGGAAGAACAGGCAAGCGGCGGCGTAAGAGGAATGCTAGGCGATATTGGTGCCAGGGTTTCGCAGTTGGGAAAGAGACTGTCATGGGACAGAGATATGGAATAGTTGGAGAGTTTTAAGTGGATGATCATGGAAACTGGAAAGAGAGGATGAATATGATGCAGAGAAAGAAGAGCAGGTTTTTGGTGTTTCTATTGTCTTTTATCCCCGGAGCAGGGGAGATGTATATGGGCTTTATGAAAATGGGACTCAGCCTTATGATGGGATTCATGGTCCTGGCAGCAGTCGTTGGGATTACGAATCTGGGGGCACTGGCGATCTTCCCGTTCGCCCTGTATGCTTACAGCTTTTTCCACGCCAATAATCTGGCGACCCTGGATGACCGCATGTTTCACAGTATCAGAGACGAATATCTGTTTGGATTCGGAGAGTTTGACAATTGGAAGTTTAAGCTGGAGGGCAGGAATCGAAAGATAGCGGCGGTTATTCTCATCGTGCTGGGAGTGATGATGCTGTGGCAGGTGGTCTTTAATCTCCTCTGCGATATCTTCGGATGGGATAACTGGTTTCTCAGTGCGGTCTACTATTTCGTACGGGATGATCTGCCGAGAGCAGTGGTCGGCATCGGTGTGATCTGGGCCGGGTTTGCCCTGATCCGTGGAAAGCGGATAGCGATCGAAGATAAGGACGATGCGGCAGAGGAATGGACGAGATATCGCGGGCAGCAGACATCAGATGAGTGGACGGAATATCATGAACGACCAACATCAGATGAGCAGCCGGTGTATCGGGAACAACAGCCGGCCGGGGACTGGACGGGACATGACGGGAATCGGCCCGGAGCGGACGGTTTTAGAGAACAGAACGTACAGATGACAGTGCGTGAAACACAGCCTGTCGTAGACGGAAGGATAATCTATGGAGAAGGACCGGTCGCCGATGGCTCGGATCTGCCGGAAAACAGGCATTAAGGAAGTCAGCAGGAGGAGAAGTTTACGCCTGAATTCGCAAGTTGAGCAAGAATGGAGGTTATTATGGAACAGAAAGAGAAGTCTTGTCAGGTCAGAAGAATCGGTTCAGTAACATTCGGAATCACGTTGATCTGTTATGGTATCTTGTTCTTGATCAGGATCTTTGTACCATATCTGGAATATCATATTATATTTCAGTGCTGGCCGATGGTATTTATTCTGCTGGGCATAGAGATCCTGATAGAAAACTACAGGTGCAGGACGCATGATGAGAAGTTTATCTATGATCTTCCGGCTATATTGATGCTGGCGGCAATGCTGTTCTTCGCGATGATCATGGCAGTGATCGATTATGCCATACGGTGCGGCAGCGTTATATACTGGTAAAGGAACTTTCAAAGGATGCAGAGCGCGCGTGCGATGCATCCTTTGGTCGTGCAGGGACCGGATCAGCATCTGGCAGCCGGTCTATAATTCTTCATAAGCAATCTCCCTTTTGGACAGGAACTGCCGGATCGACTGATCCCACAAGGTGTCGGGGGTCTTATCCATCAGAAAGGTATTATACGAAGTGCCGGTGACAAGAGTAAGGTTTTCGCCGTCATAACGGATACTCAGTACGAATGCCTTGACCTGATGGGGTGTTATGCCGGTATCGCCCTTCTTCAGGATGGAGCCCACGTATTCCGGAATCAGATGCAGCACAAACTGAAAGGCGGCAGGGGTGCGCCGGCCTTTGATCAGGTCGAAACAGACCGGCCGTATGGTCTGCCACTTCGTAAATTCATAAGGACGCAACTCCTTGTCCTCCCATTCTTCACTCGTATAGAAATCACGGTTCTGATGCCCGTCTATCCGGAAAGTATTGTAGGTGCTGATCACGGCTTCCTCCAGCAGAAAACTGTCAAAATCTTCCCCGCCAAGCAATCTCCCCATAAATTGTTTCACATTTGTAATCTTAAGTGCGATCATAGGTAACCTCGATAGTTCAATATAATGTTGTTTACTATAGTATAGCATAATTATTCAAAAGAAGAAAATAATTCTAATCTATTTACAACACATAAGATTTCATGTTATCATAAGTAGTAATGAAAACTACATTGAATAGTTGTGGAGGCTTTATGAATTATAAGATTGTTGTAGACAGCTGCTGTGAACTGCCCATAAAGTATAAGAAAGACGAGCGATTCCAGATCATCCCTCTCGGAATCGAGGTAGGGGATTATGCGATTCAGGATGATGAGAGCTTTGATCAGAAGATTTTTCTGGAGAAAGTGGCATCCTGTCCGTTATGTCCGAAATCTTCCTGTCCTTCCCCCGAGAGGTTTATGGAAGCTTATCACTGTGAAGCGGAGGAAGTGTTTGTGGTGACGTTGTCCTCTCATCTGAGCGGAAGTTATAACAGTGCGGAGCTGGGCAGGAACCTTTACCATGAGAAATACGGAGAGAAGAAGATCCATGTGGTGGATTCGGAGTCTGCCAGCTGTGGAGAAACTCAACTGGCTATGCGGCTTATGCGGTATAAGGAAGCAGGACTGTCTTTCGAGGAAACGGTGAAGAAGATAGAAGTGTTCAAGCGGAAGATGCGTACTTATTTCGTATTGGACAACTTAGAGACGTTGCGCAAGAACGGAAGACTCAGCGGCGTCAGGGCACTGGTGGCTTCCACGTTGAATATTAAACCGGTGATGATAGGGAATCTGGGCGTGATCGAACAGAAGGGACAGGCGATCGGTATCAACAAAGCGCTTGCCAAGCTGGCGGACAATATTGTGGCGGATGTGACGCATCCGGAGAAGAGAACGCTCATGATCTCCCACTGCAACTGTCCGCAGCGGGCGGAGTATGTGCGTACTCTGATGGAGAAAAGAGCTTCCTATAAGAATGTCGTTATCTTAGACACGGCAGGTATCAGCAGTATGTATGCCAATGACGGCGGAGTTATCGTGACGCTGTAGCCGGTACTCAGTATTTGAAATACCTGTCTGTATGGAGCGTCGGCTGTTCGCAGGAAAGGAACGGACCGGCGCCTCACATCACATGAATCTCGATGGGGGATGTCACGAGCAGAAGTACGAGTAATATCTGTATGATCAGGATTGCCGGCATACCGTACAGGAAGTACCAGTGTCTTGTCTTATGGCGAAAAAGGTGCATTCCCAGGATGGAGCCGAGCGAACCGCCGATCAGGGCGAGGACGAAAAGTGTAGATTCCGGAATGCGCCAGGCTCTTTTGCGGGCCTTGTGCTTGTCCACACCCATGACGATGAAACTTATACAGTTGACAGAAACCAGATATATGATAATAAGTGTAATCGCATTCATGATATTGTCCCTCGATTTATCTTTAGCACTTCTCTTTCTATGGGAATCTGTGTCAGAGACTGACGTAGAAGCGCAAGTATAATATTATCATAGCATAAAAGAGCAGAAAAGGAAAGATTCGTATAAAAGCAGCCGATCACTTGTGGGAGTGTCGCGGCTGCCTTTTTGTATCCTGTCTTTTGCATCGAAGTTACATACCCTCTTCATATGAAATTCACACGGATATGGTAGAATAAGCTTTACAAGAAGACAAACAGTCTCCCAAGAGCTCTGAAGCCCATAGGCAGGTACAAAGAGACTAAGGGAGCCGATATAGCAGAAACGGAGGAGTGGCCATGGACATTCTGTTCTTGGAAGACGAGCCGACGATCCAGGAGGTTCTGACGGAATATATGCGGATACAGGGGTATGAGGTCACCTGTGTGCAGGACGGGGAGGAGGCACTGGGGATGCTCAAGGTGCGCAGCTTTGACATGGCGGTCCTGGATATTATGGTACCGGGAGTGAGCGGGCTTGAGGTGCTGCGCTATATCAAGGAGGAGCGGCCGGAGATGGCCACGATCATGCTGACTGCACTGGGGGACGAGAAGACGCAGGTACAGGCGTTCAATCTCTATGCGGACGACTATGTGATCAAGCCTGTCTCACCCATCATCCTGTTAAAAAGGATGGAGACGATACTGCGGCGGGTGAAGCGGACCAAGAGCCAGGAGGAAAAAGGGCTGGTGATCTGCGACGACTCTTATCAGGCATTCTACGACGGGAAACCGTTGGAGCTCACGCTCAGTGAATTTCTGTTATTGCAGGTCCTGAAGAAGGAGCCGAAGCGGGTCTTTACAAGGGAGCAGCTGATCTTAAGGATCTTCAATGAAGATTACGTGGGAAATGACAGGATCATCGATGCCCATATCAAGAACCTGCGCAAGAAGCTGCCGGAGAATTATATCAAGACGGTGATCGGCGTAGGGTATCAATTTCGGGAAGAAGTTTCACAAAATGTGTCCGGAAAGACATGAGGTGCAAGCATGAATAAATTCTCTGCAAGGATGCGGGATCGTAAGGCGAAACTGTCAAAAGGAACGAGGAGGGGAATGGAAATGGGACTGCGCAGGAAAACTTTCTTATATAGTATCATACTGGCAGGGCTGATGACGGCATTTGTGCTGGGATACTTTGTCCTGATGCTGCCGTCGTTGTATGTGGATTATGTGATGAAGAGCAATCTGGATCTGATCGGAAGGGTGCAGCAGGGATATATGGAGGAGAGGAGCTACGATGGTTTGACAGTGAAGAACCCATCCTCAGTCGTAACGCTGGAGCTTCCGGATGAGGGAAACGATTTTTATCTGAAAGGGAAATTTTTCAGCCTGATGATCGGGGTGCGGGATAAGGAACTGCAGGAGATCCTGGCAGATGCCCGGGCAGTGATGGACGCTGTCAGAGCAGGGGCACTGCCGGACAGAAATATTACGGAGCTGACTGCCCGACTGCAGAAACGCTTACAGGAAATATTTGCCGGAAGGGATGTGCTGTCGGAGGACTTTCCGGTGGAAATCACGATAGAGCAAAAAGAGGTGCCGGGAATCTACCGGGAAGAGTATGTCAGGATGCACGTTGACTCTGACATAGTCATCTACGAGGTCAGTGTCTCTGACGGGGATTACCAGTATACGACTTACACGGCCATGGGATGGACGGAGGACGCTTTTATCGTCACCTTTATGCCGACGATGACGCCGCGGATCGAGGAGGTCACGCCTATTGTGAGTGGCAGCCTGCCTATGATCACGGCGGTGATCTTCTTGACCGTGTTGATCGCATCGCGCTTTTTTGCCGGACGTATTGTCAATCCTATCATCCGTCTGGCCGATTCTGCCCAGAGTGCGGCGATAGGCGGGGTCTTTGAGAGAGAGGAATTCGATCCGGGACACGGAGCGGAACGGATGGATGAGATTGGTATGCTGGAGCAAAATCTGCAGGAACTGTACGGGAAGCTGCGGGACAGCTACAGGGAGCTGGAGTGCAAGAATCATTTGCTGGAAGAGGAGAACGAGCGGCAGGAAGTTTTCCTGCGGGCTTCCTCTCATCAGCTCAAGACGCCAGTAGCAGCGGCGCTCCTGCTGGTGGAAGGGATGATGAATGAGGTTGGAAAGTATAAGGACACGAAGGCATATCTGCCGGAGGTCAAGAAACAGCTCATGGCCATGCGCCGAATCGTGGAAGACATCCTCTACCTGAACCACTGCGTCGGGAATATGCAGAAGGAACAGGTGAACCTGCGGGAACTTCTGCAGGAACTGGCAGGGAACTACGGCGTGCAGGCAGAAGACAAGGGTGTCTGCGTGGAGACGGAGGGCGGCGGGACCGTGAGGGCGGACCGGGAGATGCTGCGGATCATCGTGGATAATCTGCTCTCCAATGCTGTCCAGCACACGCCGGAAGGACAGCAGGTGGTGCTGCGGGCTGCGGCTGACGAACTGTCTGTGACCAATTATGGGGGCAGGATCGAGGAAAAGCTGCTGCCGAATATTTTCGATCCTTTTGTCACAAGTGATACAGGGCAGAAAGGAAAAGGCCTGGGGCTGTATGTGGCGGCTTATTACTGCAGGCGCATGGGATGCAGGCTGGAGATTGCAAACATTGAAGACGGCGTATGTGCAAGGGTTCTTTTTCAAGCGGGAAATAACCTGGATATATGCAACGGGAAAGAGAGGAGAACCGGATTATGTTATTGACGATCAAACAACTACAGGTAAAATATGGCAGCCGGATGGCGCTGCAGATTGAGGAGCCGCTCTCCTTTGATAAGGGAGAACGCATCGGTGTGATCGGCTCCAACGGAGCGGGTAAGAGTACGCTTGTGAAGGCACTGCTGGGGCTTGTGGATTATCAGGGCAGCATCATCACGCAGATCAGGCCGGAGCAGATGGCAGTGCATATGCAGACCAACGCTTATGTTAACACCATGCCGGTAAAGCGGATTATGGAAACGATTCTGAATACGAGCATCAGGGAGAATAGGGAACTTCAGGAGCTGATCGGTTTCTTTGAATTTCAGGACTGCCTGTCGAAGCGGTTTCACGCGCTTTCCGGCGGCCAGAAACAGAAGCTCACGATCATCATGGTGATGATGCAGAAGGCGGAGCTGACCTTTTATGACGAAGTCACTTCCGGGCTGGATTTTGAGTCCAGACAGAAACTGACGGAGAAGCTGGCGGAATGGTACAGGGACAAGGAGGATTCCCTGATCATTGTTTCCCACTATTATGAAGAACTGGAACAGCTGGCGGATAAGATCCTGCTGTTGGACCAGGGCAGGGTGGTCGCTTACGGAAAGGTGCGGGAACTATTCCGGAAATATTGTGGCGATGCGGTCTATGTCCTGGAAAACACGCCGGAGAATCGCAGACTGGCGGCTGACTTTCGGGAGCTGCAGTCTCCCGACCACCTGATCGCTCTGTCCTGTCAGGACCGGGAAGAGGAGAGAAGGATGCTGTCGTTGTTTGTGGAACACAACATGAACTTCAAACGGAGCAGTTCGGATATTGAGATTATGTCAATCAATGCAAAGGCCTGCTTTTACGGGGAAGACGGAGCAAGAACGGCATAGGCAGACAATAGGGCAAAGAAGGAACGATCATGAGCAAAAACTGAACAAGTTCAGTTAGAATTTGTGACGATTCGGCATGGAGGTAAGGTTGAATAAATTCTCTGATGAGCAATTTATTCAACTGCGAGTTTGTGCCGGAGCCACAAACTCGAGATCGCAGAGCCAAATTTGAAATTTGGCTCGCGGCCTTCGCAAAAGAATTGCTTCGGCATGGAGGTAAAAATGGATAAGTATAATGAAGATAAGTATAATAAAAATAAGAAGAAATGCAGTTTCAGAATGCTCTGCTATGAATTGCGGAATATCAACGGCAACTTTATGACACATTTTTTCGGCATCGTGTTTCCGAATATCATGTGCCTGCTGGTCTCGACGGTGATCGGGAAACAGGTGCCGGATGCGGTCAGGTCGGAGGTCACGGTATCAGTAGTGATCTGTATGGCGCTGATCATGCCCATGTCCATCATGTTTCTGGGATATGGTTCGCTCTACTCTCAGGAAGTGGAGCGGGAGATACCGCAGCGGATGCGACTGTTCGGATTTAGTGAAAAGAGCCTGATCACAGCGAAGATCATTATCCATCTGCTCTTTTTGACGGGTGCTATGCTTCTGTATGCCGTGGTACAGTCCCTACTGTTAGATATACCGAAGCCGGCGCTGTCTTCTCTGCTGATCCTGCTCATGTCCCTGTATCTGATCGGAGTGCTCTTCATGGTGATCGTGCATTCCATGGCCAATATTTTTCGCCGGTTCAGCGTGACCTTTGGCGTTTCCATGTCCATTTATTTCCTGCTGATGATGCTGACGGGAATGATGGGGATCTCCACGGACAAACTGCCGATGGTCTGGCAGCGGATAGCGCGCACCCTGCCCATGACTTATATCAGCAATGACTTCGCGGAATTCTGGCAGGGAGGATCTTATAATTTCATGCCATATATTCAGTCCTGCATCTTCATGACGGCACTGACGGGTATTTTGGCGATGTATGCGCAGTATCGGGGAAGGCGGGTGCGGAAGTAGCAAAAGAAGAGTATGACAGAAGATTTGCTTGCTTTGTATCAATACCTTCAATTGACCGGGTGATCCCGTGTCAATTGAAGGTATGGTCTATGGATCAAAGCAGTTTCTCGCCATTCTCCTGCATCTTCATGGCGCGGACCTTACAGGATAAGCCGAACAGGTTGATGAAGCCCTCCGCGTCGTGGTGGTCGTACATATCGCCGGTAGTGAAAGAAGCGATACTCTCATTATAGAGCGTGTACGGGGAAGTGGTGCCGGCCTTGATGATGTTGCCCTTGTAAAGCTTGAATTTCACTTCGCCGGTCACATACTTCTGGGTGGATTCGATAAAGGACTGGATCGCCTCGCGGATCGGGGTGAACCATTTGCCTTCGTAAACGATCTGCGCAAATTTGTTGCCGAGGTCTTTTTTCAGTGCATAGGTGTCACGATCAAGTATCAGTTCCTCCAGCTGCTGGTGCGCTTCGTAGAGGATGGTGCCGCCGGGAGTCTCATAGACACCGCGGGACTTCATGCCTACCACGCGGTTTTCAACGATATCGATAATGCCGATGCCGTGTTTGCCGCCCAGCTCGTTCAGGGTGGAGATGATCTCGGATACTTTCATCTGCCTGCCGTTTACGGAAGTAGGGATACCCTTTTCAAAAGTCATGGTAACATATTCGCCCTCGTCGGGAGCCTTCTCCGGTGTGGTACCGAGAACAAGCAGATGCTCGTAGTTAGGCTCATTTGAAGGATCTTCCAGTTCCAGGCCCTCGTGACTGATATGCCACAGGTTGCGGTCGCGGCTGTAGCTTGAGTCGGCGGAGAAGGGCAGGTTAATACCGTGCTGTTTGCAGTATTCGATCTCTTCCTCGCGGGAGTTCATGGTCCATTTCTCGTTCCGCCAGGCAGCGATGATCTTCAGGTCGGGTGCCAGTGCCTTGATGCCCAGTTCGAAACGGATCTGGTCATTGCCTTTGCCTGTAGCGCCGTGACAGATAGCAGAAGCGCCCTCTTTACGGGCGATCTCCACTAATTTCTTGGCGATCACGGGACGGGCCATGGAGGTGCCCAGCAGATATTTATTCTCATATACCGCATTTGCCTGTACGCAGGGTATGATGAAATCGTCACAGAATTCGTCTGTCAGGTCTTCAATATAGAGTTTGGAAGCGCCGCTGGACAGAGCGCGTTCTTTCAGTCCGTCAAGCTCCTCGGCCTGACCGCAGTTGCCGCATACGCAAATCACTTCGTAATCAAAATTTTCTTTTAACCAGGGGATGATCGCGGTGGTGTCCAGTCCGCCTGAATAAGCAAGAACAACTTTTTCTTTCATGATGTAATCTCCTTTGTTTTTCAATTATGTTTGCCCGTCCGGGACTCTCATAGTAAATTAATATACAGCATGACAGTGCAGAATGCAAGTGTGATTTTATGCATTTTTAAAACAAATATTTCTTATTTTTTATGCAAAAAGTAGAATGCAAATTGTATAATATGCAAAATCAATGAATTTTTATTCAAATTAACTCTTAAATGCTCCTTGACAGCACAGTTTACCGGGAGTAGAATGAGGGAAATAAGGGAGTATACAGTTTCTATAGTAGGTTATGAGAACCTTGCAGAACATAAGGAGGGTTATTTGTTATGTGGTTGAAGAAAGCAGCAGTGTTGGGAATGGCGGGTACGATGCTCTTTGCGGCAGCTGTTATGCCGGTTTCGGCACATGGCCATCATGGCAGGAAGGCAGCAACAGGATGCGGATACGATCATGAGCATCTGTGTGCGGTCTGTGCAGAGGAAGACTGTACGAGAGTCGGCTGGCATGTGCATGACGGCAATACCTATTGTGGATACGATCATGTGGATGGGTATTGTGACGGTACCTGTGATGCGGTCAGAGTCTGTACGGTAGAGGATTGTACACAGACGGGACACCATGTCCATGACGGGAAGAGTTATTGCGGTTATGTCCATGAGAGTGGGTATTGTGATGGTACCTGTGACAGTATTGAGGTCTGCGCGGTGGAAGGATGTACGAAGACGGGCCGGCATACGCATGACGGAGAGACATACTGCGGTTATGCACACAGCAGTGGATACTGTGACAGTTCCTGCGTACAGACTGGGAATGCGGGTTCGGGCAGAAGGGGATGCAGAGGGCATCACGGACATCATTGAGCAGTGGAAATGCTCAGTGAATCGAGCAGATAGGTTTGCCGGGCAGGATATTTGTTGCATCAGGGTCACACTTGAATAGGATATAAGGAAGCCTTACAGATTTACAGAGCAAAAGTTCGGAATCTGTAAGGTTTTGTTTTTTTAACAATTGTGTTACAATGGTCTTAATGAGCGGGCAATATACTTGTGCGCAGAGAGAGTCAGTGCAGGATGCCAATGGGCGAACGGCAGACTGTATAGGAAAAGGATAGGAACAGCAACATGGAAAGCAGTAAGAGCAGGGAGAATCAGGACCGGGTCATAGAAGAGCAGGAGAGGCGGATCGAGGCGCAGGAGCAGGAGATAGCCGCTTTGAAAGAGGCACTTATGGCGGCGGAGGAAGCAAATAGGGCTAAGAGCCGTTTTCTTTCTAATATGTCCCATGATATCCGTACACCAATGAATGCCATTATGGGTATGACATCTATAGGATTATCACATATTGATGAGAAAGCGCGGGTGCATGACTGCCTTGGCAAGATTCAGACAGCAGCGGGCCACCTGATGAGTCTGGTGAACGATGTGCTGGATATGTCCAGGATCGACAGCGACCGTTTGACACTGAATGAAGAACCGTTCTCTCTGTCGGACCTGATCCATGACATTTCTGTCATTGTCAGGCCACAAGCGGCCCAGAAGAAGCAGGCATTTAAGATAGAGATCGGCCGTATCGAGGAGGAGGATCTGATCGGGGATCCTTTACACTTAAGACAGATTCTGGTCAATATCATCGGAAATGCCGTGAAATATACCCAGGAGGGAGGAGAAATACATGTGCAGTTTGCGCAGCGCTATGTGACGGCCAAACTGCAGGAGGAGAGCGGGATAGATGAGGCCGTTGAGAGGGCAGCAGCAGATGTGCCGGCAGCCGGCAAAGTGTGGCTGGATTTTTATTGTAAAGATAATGGTATGGGGATGAGCCAGGAGTTTTTGCAGAAGATCTTCGTACCTTTTGAGCGGGTGCACAGTGAGGCGACCAGTAAGATAGAAGGCACAGGGCTTGGCATGTCTATCGTCAAGAACCTGGTGGAGCGAATGGACGGGCAGATCCTTGTAGAGAGTGAAGAGGGTGTGGGCAGCTGCTTTACGGTACATCTTCCGATGATCATGGCGCCGAGAGAGACAGCGTCCCTGCATCTTCCGGAAGGGGCGTCCGTGCTCATAGCGGAGAATCGGAAGGAGCGGGCCGGCCAGATGGCCAGATATCTGCGGGAGGCTGGACTTGTTCCGGTACATCAGGAGAAGGGCGCACAGGCGGTTACCTGGCTGACACAGGCGCAGTACGAGGAACATATGCCCTGTGCTATGTTGTTGGGAGAGGAATTGTCAGATATGCAGGTATTACATCTGGCTTCCCATGTGCGGCAGCTGGCCGGCAAAGAGTTTCCAATCTTGCTCGTGTCGGAGGCGGACTGGGTACAGCTGGAATACCGGGCGACAAGAGCAGGGATCAACGGGTTTGTGCCCTGTCCCTTGTTTAAGAGCAGGCTCCTCGGAACACTGGCAGAACTTTTGGGAGGAATGGGTGCCGGTGAAGATCCGGCACAGCGGGAACTGGATTACAGTGGATACCGGATCTTGCTGGTGGAGGATATTGAGTTGAATCAGGAGATTGCGGTAGAGCTTCTGTCTGTGACAGGTGTGCAGGTAGAGGTGGCAGATGACGGCGCGCAGGCGGTTGAGAAGTTTCGGAATTCGTCGGAGGGTTATTATGACCTGATCTTCATGGATATCCATATGCCGGTGATGGACGGCTACGAAGCTACAAGGCGGATACGCGGGATGGATAGAACGGATGCCGCGGCCGTGTGGATCGTTGCCATGACTGCGGATGCGTTCGTGGAGGATGTGAGGCTGGCGAAAGAGTCGGGCATGAACGAACATATCTCGAAGCCCGTAGAACCCAGCCGCCTGCAGGAGATATTATACAGGCAGTTTTCCGGTTAACGGATATGGCGCAGGCAAGGGGAACGGCGTGACACAGTCAGCAACAGAGGGGAAGAGGCGGAAGGAATGCAGCCTTATCAGGAAGAATATATTGTAAATTTAAGAGAGATCGCGGCCCTGGCAGCGCGGAAGAAGACAGAAGGTCATTCCTTTGAGAGTTATGAGGCCGGGCTGTCCAGCAATCGGCTGCAGATCGTGCAGAAGGTAGAGCGCAATATGGAACTGCTCCGGGCGGGCCTTTTTCCTCTGCTTGATCATCTTCTTGAGGCAGGGGAGGAAGAACTGAAGGAACTGCAGGAATTTGCCGGCAGCCTGTTTCAGGTCGGGGAAGAATTGGATGTCGGCCTGTTCTGTCAGATCCATCAGGCGCTGCTTAACTGTGCGCGGCTGAAGAAGGATAGGAACGGTATGATCCGGGAATTGTACTGGCTGGGGATCGGACGGAATAATCGATGCAGCAAGCTGATTGGGCTGGAATATTCCGTGATAGAGGATTATATCTTTGAAATGCGGCTTTGTTTTACGGAGGCGGGTGCATATCTGAAATATTTTGATGAGATCGAGGACTCCGAGACCAGGGGCTATATTCTGCGTGCCCAGGCCAATACGGCACTGGGGCAGTATGCGTCGGCCAGCGATAAGATCCAGCGGGTCAGGCAGACGCTGCAGATCCTGCAGGATCATTATTATCAGGACAAAGAACCGGGGCTTCCATGGGAACGCTATATTTTCATGGCCCACAGGCAGATGGCCAGCAGCATATCTTACAGTAAGGACAATGTTATGACCGCAGAAGACGTGGAGGCGGTCATGGAATCGGTCTATATCGTCTACCAGGCACATATGCAGGAGGCGGCCGAGCGCGGAGAACATCCGCCGATCCATTCGGCATTTAACTACTATGCGATCTCCTACTACTGCGGACTTGATACCTTTGACGGTCTGCTGGCCAAGACGGAACAGCTGATGGATACGACGGAGCTTTCCGATTTTTCTCCGGAAAATATGTATGGGCTTATTTCCCTGCCGGCATTTTACCTGCAGTATCTGAAACAGTTTCCGGAGCGGATTCCGGGAAAGACGGCATATATCGAGAATCTGTATCGAAGGATACTGAATTATGTGGAAGTGTTTCCCGATGTGCCGGAGAATGAGATGCTTTTCCTGTATCTGCGTCAGCTTGCCAATAATTATATCGAGACAGCGGACAGCATTCCTTACGGGGTGTTCTTGTTGAAGCTTCTCATGCGGTTTGCACCGGATATCTATATCCAGTCATATATTGTAGCAAAGGCTGCGGCTGTCTTTAGCGAGATCCTTATGGAGGAAGAGCCGGGATTTTTTGATGATATCGAAGAGATCAGGAAAATAGAAGATCCGCAGGAGAAACGGCACGAAGCCAGGAGATTTGCGATGGCATGCGGTCTTCTGCATGATGCGGGTAAGATTAATTTCATCAATCTGTATGCCCAGGCAGGGCGGCAATGGTTTGAAGAAGAGTATGAAATGACCCGTCTGCATACAATAGTCGGAGAGAGCTGCCTGCGGGAATGTGCTTCTACACGCCGGTACGCGGCGGCAGCGCTTGGGCATCATAGCTGGTATGACGGTTCCCGTGGCTATCCTGCCGTCTATGAGCGTCTGGAGTGCAGTACGCGTCAGATGGTGGATGTGGTCAGTCTGGTCGATTGGCTGGAAAATGTGACCGATGCCCAATGCATGTTTACAGGTGTGAGGATGACTTTTGATGCGGCGGTGAAAACCGCTGTCAGCCTGGAGGGAAGGCGATTTTCGCCGTTGCTTACAGCAAGACTGCGGGATGGACAGATCGTTGCAGAACTGGAGAAGGCCTTTGCGGAGGGAAGGAGAGAAGCCTGCAAGCAGTTGTATGAGGAAGGCACAAGTCCGGAATACTCGGCGCAGCCCATTGAGCTGCTGTTTCTGAACTATAGTTAACAACACTATAACTTCGTTTTCGGTCCTGCAAAAGCTCCCGCATATGGTTCTGGCAGGAACCGGAAGCAGAAATTTGTTATGTCGTTTACTATAAGTTACGTTTACGGACCGCCGGACGGCAGGTGGTGCATGATTATAAGTTACTGAGAAATTGGATTAATTATTAAGGAGGATACTGTCATGGCAGCAAGTGAGTATACATCAGCGTTAAGACAGGGACGGCGCAGCTATCGGGCGGCGCTTACGAGAGGCGAATATCCTTATCTCCCGGTACTGGATGAGATCATGTCCTATACGGAGATAGCAGGGATGGAAAATATAGGGATCATGGATATTCCGTTATCTAAGATCGTAGGGACGAAGACGGTCGGACGGTCGAATGCATTTGCGGACAATTTCATGCCGCTGCTTCCGGAGGAGTCGGAATTTGGTATGAAATGGGCAGCAGTTTACAAGCACCAGATCGAGGATGGGATCAGCGATCCGATCGTAGCTTTTGAATTCATGAATCAATTCTATGTGCAGGAGGGCAACAAGCGGGTCAGCGTCATGAAATACCTTAAGACGTACAGTATCGCGGCCGTGGTCACCCGTTTGGTCCCTAAGAAGACGGACGATAAGGAAAACCGCCTGTACTTTGAATTTCTGGATTTCTATGAGGTGTCGCGCAGTTATGATGTCTGCTTTACCAGGGAGGGCAGCTATAAGAAGCTCTTGAAGCTCATGGGGAAGAAAGAGGATGAAGTGTGGTCCGATGACGACAGGATGAATCTGCATTCGGCCTGTTATAATTTCGAGAGGGCATTTATCAAGGAACACGGGGAGAATCTGGATATCAATGTCTCCGATGCGTTCCTGATCTATGTGGAGATCTACGGCTATGATAAGGTGAAGGGGCAGACGGAGAATGAAATCGTAAAGGCGCTCCAGAAGATGTGGACGGAGATCACGCTGGCCGACCAGGGTAGTCAGGTAGAACTTGTTCAGAACCCGGAACAAACGAAGGCGACCCTTTTCAACAAGTTGATCTCGGCGGGGATCCCGGATTCCCTGAAGGTGGCGTTTATCTATACAAAGACCATAGAGACTTCCAGCTGGGCCTATGCCCATGAACTTGGCAGACATTATCTGGAGCAGGCATTCGAGGGCCGGATCAAGACGATGGCCTTCGATGAGGCTGATACGGAAGCCGAGGTGGAAGCGGCAATCGAACTGGCGGTCACTGCAGGCTGTGAACTGATCTTCACTACGGCGACACAGATGGTGAATCAGAGTGTCCGTTCCGCGATCCAGCATCCGAAAGTAAGGATCTATAACTGTTCCATCATGATGTCGTATTCTTCGATCTGCACATACTATGCGCGGATGTATGAATCCAAGTTCCTGTTAGGTGCGATCGCGGCAGCCCTGTCCAGGACAGACAGGCTTGGCTATGTGGCGGATTATCCGATCTACGGAGAGATGGCCAATATCAATGCATTCGCATTGGGTGCCAAGATGATCAATCCTTTTGTGAAGGTACATTTGGAGTGGACGAAGGTCAAAGGAACGGATGCGAGAGAGAAGCTGAATCAAGAGGGAATCTTTTTCATTTCCGATAATGATATGATCACGCCGGGGAATGCCTCAAGGCAGTACGGCATTTATCTGAAAAAGGAAGATGGCATGCTGGAGAATCTGGCTACCCCGATCTGGCACTGGGGCAAGTTCTATGAGCAGATCGTCAGAAATCTTTACAGCGGAGGCAGCACGGAGGCAGACACACAGAAAGGAAAGAAGGCAGTCAACTACTGGTGGGGTATGTCTGCGGATGTGATCGACGTGATCTGCTCAAAATCTATGCCACATGGTACCAACAGGTTGATTGAGTTCTTGAAGAATTCTATCCGGGCGGGGGCTTTCCATCCGTTTGACGGTCCGATCTATGCACAGGGCGGTGTAGAGCAGTGTGAGAAAGGAAGGAGCCTGCAGCCGGATGAGATCATTACCATGGACTGGTTGGCCGAGAATGTGGTAGGACAGATTCCCGATCTGGACGAACTGACAGAGGAAGCCAGAGCATTGGTAGAGTTCCAGGGAATCAGAGTTGATGAATCCGACACGGAGAAAAGCGCCGTTGTACGGAAAGACGTACCGGTAGAGAACGGAGGAACCGCATGAAAATCCTGGTACTTGCCGATCAAAAATCAAAATATCTGTACGATTTCTATGAGCCGGATAAATTGAAAGATATCGACTTGATCATATCCTGCGGAGATCTGTCGCCGAACTATCTGTCCTTCTTCGTGACGCTCTGCAACGTGCCGCTGTTGTATGTTAGGGGTAATCACGATGACAGATACGAGAAAACGCCTCCGGAGGGATGCATCTGTATTGAAGACGATGTCTTTGTATATGAAGGGATCCGGATCCTCGGGCTGGGAGGCTCTATGGAATATATTCCGGGAGCCAGTAACCAGTATTCGGAGAGAAGAATGCGCAAACGAGTGCGCAAGCTGCGCTATAAATTGTGGAGACACAGGGGGTTTGATATTCTTGTGGCTCATGCGCCGGCTTATCAGGTCAACGATCTGGAGGATCTGCCCCATCGGGGCTTTAAGGTCTTCCGGACGCTGTTGGAGAAGTATGAACCCAAGTTCTTCTTTCATGGACATGTACATGCCAATTACAGTAGGAAATTCAAGCGGCATGATAATTTCGGCAAGACGACCATTGTCAACGGATTTGAGTATTGTATCGTAGAGTATCCGCCTTCGCAGGAAGACGGGACAGGCAGTTCCCCTGCATGAGACAGGAACTGCGCCGTTAGTGAATGACATTGCCTTCAGACGATGACAGTATAGTGTCTTTAGAGAAGTGACTCCACTTTCTCTACCGCGTTGCGGATATAGTCTCCCATAGGGGCTTCGCCAAGACCTGCGATATAGTGGTTGCAGCGGCTGACCGGGATCAGGATCTTGAAAGCACGGCTGGCGCTGACCGCGGTGGCGATGGCAGGGGTGATCTCGCCTAAGAGTGCATTGGCGAACACGATTCCGATAGGTCCAACGATGATATCAGAGTCAGCGGCGTTGATGATCACCGCATTGTCGCCGGTGGCCCCATAGTCTGCACCCGCTTTGAGCATGGCAGCGGTGGCGGCGCTGTTGGTGCCGATGGCATACAGTTCCAGTGTTTCATGTTTTTTCTTAAGTTGTTCGATGACGGTGCGGCCGATACGGCCGCCCTGTCCGTCTATGATGGTGATCTTCATCTGATTTACTCCTTATTTTACAATAGATAGCAGGGTGTTCTTTTGATGGGAAATTCCCTGCTTATTCGGGTTCGCGAAGAGAATCGTGCAAACGTGTTTTGTTCATTTTGGAGATTTTGTGAAGCAAATTTGCTTACTGTATCAGCGCGGGACAGCTCTGCCTTGCCACGTACGGCGTCGGAAAGGTAATGCTGGTAGGGGTATATTTAAAGTTGGTAAGAGAGTCCGACAGTATTTTCAGGCATTCTTCAGCCATATCCTCGAAGGGCAGGCTGATCACGGAGAGAGAAGGGATACAGTATTCTTCCTGTTCGGGTCTTCCGCTGCCCACGCTGATGATTTCAATCTGTTCAGGAATGCGGATCTTCTTCTCATAGAAAGCCTTCAGTGCGCCCAGTGCAATGCTGTCGGAGGTGCAGAAGAGGCAGTCCGGCAGAGGGTTTAAGTCGCACAGTGTGAGGGCTCCGAGATAGCCGCCTTGCATGGAGTCTTCCACCGTAACGGAGACGGGCCGTTCCATGGCGGATTCACTGACCTGGAACTCGAAGACATTTGTTCTGATATTCATCCCGGAAAAAGTGGCGGGAGACTTTAAGAGGGCCGGATGTTTTTTGCCATGAGCGGCGAATATGTTGGCTGGCAGAAGGCCGATCGTCTTGTCATCCATGTTCACGGTTGCATATTTTGAAGAGTATCTGTTATACAGAACGATCGGAATATGAAAATCATTGGCTTCCAGATATTCCATATCGGCTTCCGAAGGATTGCAGATGATGATCGCGTTGGTGGTAAGTACGGATTCCTGCGTCAGCGCATCCTGCAGATGATTGTTTTCATAGGGAACGATGGAAAGCTGGAACTGGTAGTTGTTTTCCATGATAGCGATCTGCAGTCCTTTCAGGAACCGGGAGAGCAGATGGATCCGGTTATCGGATACCCAGTAGAGGGAGATATTTGCCATTGCGGAAAGGCTTCCCCGCAGTATTTTGGCCTGGATATTCGGTTTATACCCCATTTCTTTGGCGGCGTTCATGATTCGCTGCTGTGTTTCTTTCTTAATCTTGCGCCTGTCTCCGTTTCCCTTCAAAACGATGGAGACGGTACTGGGAGAAAGTTCCAATCTGGCAGCGATATCCTTGATGGTAGTCATAGTTTCCTCCATTCCGAAGTGTTTACAGTCTTGGCCCTCCGCCCTAGGACGGTCGTTTGCGAACAGTGCAGCAGTTTCGCAAAGTCTCCAAAGGCATTAACTATACAATAAACGAGATACATAAGAAATGCAAGCTTATGCACAAACTTATGAGAAATAGATATGTCTGTAAAGAAGAGACATAACAGATATACGATGTTGTATAAAGTATACAATATCAAAATAGATTTTTTGTCTATAAAATATAAATATGAATAAAGTACAACGTTGTATATTGACAAATAGACAAAACGGAGTATAATTTCAACATAAGTACAACGTGGTACTAAAACAAACTTACAGGAGGATGTAAAATGAAGAAAAAGATTGGAGAAGAATGAGAGCGATTGGGGTGTGGGTACGCTCGGACTGATTCCCAATTTGAAAGCAAAGAAGCTTTCTACGCAGGTGATGCGCGGAGAATTGACTGTTGTAAACTGTAGAAAATATGATAGTTAATGTTGTTGATCATAGATAGACAGGAAGAAAAAGGTTAGGAGGAGAGTATGACTGATCAGGAAAAGGCGGCCAGGATGCAGGCCGAGATGGAAGAGCGGATCCGCCTGGGAGCATTGGAAATCAGGGCAGAGTTTGATGCCTGCCCGGTCATGGGAGAAGCGTGTGCGTACACGGTGGAAGAGTGCTTCCTGCCGATGCCGGATGGGGTAAAGCTGCACACGACGATCTACAAGCCGGTCGGGAAGGACACCTTTCCGGTATTGATCCAGAGAAGCTGTTATCCGTCCCAGATGGAGATCTATAAAGTATACGGAGAAGAACTGGCCAGGCGTGGCTATGGCTATGTTCTGCAGGTCTGCCGGGGGACGGGCAGGAGCGAAGGCGAGTGGGAACCGAATGTGAACGAGCGCCGGGACGGACTGGCAGCACTTGGCTGGCTGAATGATCAGGAATGGGCGGAGAGTATCGGCTATTTCGGGGCAAGTTATCTTGCCCTGACAGGCTGGGCTATTGCGGATGCGGTTCCGGAGAAGGTCAAAGGCATGATGTTGACTGTATATGGCACCGATCGTTTTAAGTCAGCCTATGAGAAACGGTTGTTCCGTCACGATGTGCTGACCGGATGGAGCATGGCCAATGCAGGCCATCCGGTGGATGCTGATTATCTGGAGAGCTGCAGATTTAAGCCTCATGCAAAAGTAGACGAGGCTCTGTGGGGCGGCAGGCTTGCGTGGTATCAGGACTGGATCCATGCGGTAGACCGCGGTGATGCCTACTGGCAGCAGGGGTGGTGGAAACAGCTTATGGATATTCCGGCTAAGACCAGGGTGCCGATCTATATTGTGGAGGCCTGGTATGATCATCACTTCGGCAGTGCCATGAATACCTGGAGCGCATTAAACGAGGAGACAAGGGAACACAGCTGGCTGGATATTGGCTGTTGGAATCATATGTCTGCAGACTGCATCGAATGGGGGCAGCAGGAACATCTGGAAAACGGGGATGTGAAGCGGGTCCTGGAATGGTTTGATCTGCTCCTTAAACAGAAGAAGATGCCGCAGAAGCGGATCCGCACTTACGTGATGCGGGAAGACCGCTGGCAGGAGCATAAGGCATGGCCGCTTCCCTCAGAGAACATTAGGAAATATTATCTTGCGGAGGATAAGAGTTTAAGTTTGGAGCCGGGAAAGGCAGGGGAGATCGCTTTTATCTATGATCCGGAGAATCCCTGTCCTTCCCACGGGGCGGAGAGTGTGCTGACGACGATCACGGAGGCGGGAACGTTGCTGCAGCCGGCACCGGATTACCGGCCTGATGTGGTAAGTTTTGTCAGCAGTCCGCTTATAGAGAAGCTGGAGATCGCGGGGCAGATCAAGGTACGCCTTCAAGTGAAAACTGATGTGGAGGACACTGCTTTTTCGGCAAAGCTGTGTGAAGTCTTTCCGGATGGCAGGACATATAACATCCGCAGTGGGATTACCACCATTGCGGCAGATCTGCCGGAGGGGGCAAGTTACATACCCGGAGAGCAGACGGAAGTCAGTGTGGATTTCTGGGATATCGTGTGGACAATACAGCCGGGAAGTTGTCTGCGGCTGGATATTTCGTCCTCTGATTTTCCGCAGTATGCTGTCCATAGTAATTACGCGGGCATCTGGTCGGATCAGGATAAGAGCAGGATCGCCCATCAGGTGATCTGTACCGGCAGCGGGGAATGCTGTCTGGAACTGCCGTTGACGGCGGCAATGGAGGAGACTGTATTGCCGTGAGAACGGCGTTATGGTAAATCAAAGATTTTGCTGCTTGCGGGAATAAATGTGACTGTGAGGCCGGGAGTCGATCGGTCACACAAATAAGTCTTAGAAAAGGAAGGGTAAAAGCGATGAAGAAGATTGCGATTGGCGGTGGCCAGGGCTTTTGGGGCGATTCCCCGGATGCTGCGCTCCATATGCTGCGTCATGCGGACATTCAGTATATGGCATGTGATTATCTGGCGGAGCTCACGATGTCCATCATGGCCAAACAACAGTTGAAGGATCCCAGCAAAGGATTTGCACCGGATTTCGTGACGAGAATCTTGAAGGACGGCGGCAAAGAAGCCTGGGAAAAGAAAATCCGTATTCTGACCAATGCCGGCGGTATGAATATCACGGGATGTGTGGAAGCCATCAGGCAGTGGGCGGAGTCTGCGGGGATGAAGGGTTATAAGATCGGCTATGTGACAGGAGACTCCATCAAGGAGAAGATTCCGCAGCTTTTGAAAGAAGGTTGGACTTTCCCGAATTTCGATTATGACGGCGATTTTCACGAGATCGTTGACAAGATCTATAACTGCAACGCCTATATCGGCCATGAAAAGATCAAGGAATGCTTAAGTCAGGGCGCCGACGTGGTGATTACCGGGCGGGCGGCGGATTCTGCCCTGTTTCTGGCACCCTTTGCCCATGAATTCGGCTGGGCGGAAGATGATTGGGATAACCTGGCCAGAGGCATTATGGCAGGCCATTTGTTAGAGTGTGGCGGACAGGGAGCAGGCGGCAATTACATGTATGACTGGCGCAGCGTACCGAGAATGGATGAACTGGGATTCCCGATCGCGGAGATCACAGAGGATACCTTTGAGATCACGAAAGCGCCTGACTGCGGCGGTGTGATCTGCGAGCAGAGCTGTAAGGAGCAGTTCCTTTATGAAGTATTGGATCCCGCAAACTATATGACACCCGATGTTAATGTGGATATCAGTCAGGCGACGATCACGCAGGTGGGGCCCGACAGAGTACGCATCGGCAATGTTCGCGGCAAGGAGAGACCGGATGACCTGAAGCTGTGCGTGGGGTATCATAAGGGATGGAAGACAGTGTCCATGTTAAGCTTTGCCTGGCCGGATGCCTATGAGAAAGCACAGTACTGCGCGGATGTGATCATGAAGAAGATGGCAAGACGGGGCATGAAGGCGGATGATGTGCATATCAGCTATATCGGTGTGAACAGTCTGCATTTAAATGTGGCGGATATGAGTGAGGAATCTCTGAAAAACCTTAACGAGTGCGTGCTGCGGATCGCCGTGTTCAGCGAGGATAAGTCCGAATGCGCAAAGATCATTCCGGAGATCAGCCCGCTGCAGTTAAACGGACCTCCAGGAGCTTCTTTCTTCGGCGGACGTGCCCATGTACAGGAAGTGATGGCATTGTGGCCGACCTATGTTCCCAGGGATGCCCTTGATATTCAGGCGCATATTTTGGAAGTCTAGCAGAAAGGAAGGAATATAAGATGGCGGAAATCTATTTGAATGATATCGCTCACGGCCGCAGCGGGGACAAAGGAGATACGAGCAATGTCTGTGTCTATGCGAGGAAGCCTGCGTATTATAAGATCATCGAACGGGAAGTGACACCGGAAGCGTTACATGCGCATTTTGGCGATATGGTGAAGGGGGAGATCATCCGGTATGATCTTCCGAGCCTGGGGGGATTTAACTTTGTGATGAAACATGCCCTGGGAGGCGGAGCGACCATGAGCCTCAGACTGGATTCCCTGGGGAAATCGATGGGAAGTGCAGTGATGCGGATGAAGGTTCATGTGACAGAAGAAGAGCTTGCGGAGATTACAGCATAAGTTATGCTGTCAGCGACAGCAGCACATAAAGTAATTATCCCAAGGTGGCGGATTCTGTGTGAAGCCGGGAAATGGACAGAGGGTATCTGCATGGGATGCTATGTGAGTCCCGGACGGTCGGACAGAATCCGTACAGTGGGATATGGAGGAGGTTTCAAGATTGAGCGGCGAAACGATTCAGGATATACAGGCATTACAGGATTTAAAAGTACTTGATCTGACGAGAGTTGTAGCCGGACCCTATGCCGGCTCTATTCTGGGGGATTTTGGCGCAAGTGTACTGAAGATCGAGGTTCCCGGGCGTGGAGACGATGCGAGAGGGTATGGGCCTTATGAAAACGGTGAGAGTATGTACTATGCAAATCTGAACCGTAATAAGAAGGGCATCACACTCAATTTAAAGACGGATGCGGGAAAGGAGATTTTCCTGAAACTGGTCAGGGATGCGGATGTTCTTTTGGAGAATTACCGGCCGGGCGTGATGGATAAGCTGGGGCTTGGCTATGAGGTATTACATGATATAAATCCCCGTCTGATCTACGGTGCGCTTTCCGGATTTGGTTCTTACGGTCCTTATTCCCAGAGACCGGGGTATGATATCGTATCCCAGGGAATGGGCGGCCTTATGAGTATCACAGGCGCGGAAGGCGGTGAACCGACGAGATCCGGGAATGCTATGGGAGATATATTGGGTGGCATGAATCTGGTGATCGGTGTCTTGCTGGCTTTACACGCAAGGGATCTGACAGGAGTCGGACAGAGGATTGACGTGTCGCTGGTGGACTCGGTAGTGGCCAGCCTGGAGAACGCGTATGTGCGTTACTTCAAGTCGAAGCAGATCCCGGAGAGGACCGGCAATGCCTATGCTTCGATTGCGCCCTATGATACCTATATGGCGAAGGACGGACGGGTCATTCTTGCCTGTGGAAATCAGAAGCTGTACGAGAAGTTTTGTACGGAAGTGCTGGATATGCCCTGGATGATCACGGACGAACGTTTCCTGACAGTACCATTGCGGGTCAAGAACAATAAAATTCAGAAAGCCTATATCGAAGAGTGGAGTAAGCAGTATACGGTGGACGAGATCGTGGAGAAGATGCTTAGTAAAGGCATTCCGGCAGCGCCCCTCTATGATGTAAAGCAGATCACGGAGGATGCGCATATCGCAGGGGCACGGGAAATGTTTATCGAGGTAGACCATCCGGTGATCGGCAGATCGAAGGTGAACGGTAATCCTGTTAAATTGATGGATATGATGCCGAGGATCAATTATCCGGCGCCGACTCTTGGGCAACATAATGGGGAAGTTCTGGAGGCGCTTGGCTATACGAAGCAGCAGATTGAAGCGCTGCGGGCAGAGAAAATAATCTGAAAACAAAAACCTCGAAGGTTTGGGTCCTTCGAGGTTTTCGCTTGTGTAAAAGGGGAATTCTTCCGGAATTGCTATAACCGACTTGACTTCCGTGATCAAGTCTGTTTATACTATAATACTCTTTATTGACAAAATCTATAATTATATTATAAAAAGATAACACTATATTAGCTGAATGCGCAGAACGTATTAGAAAAATAGTAAAATATTGGCCGAGAATAAAAATATTTTGCTTACGTTAAAAAGCATAAAAAAAACCTGTCCCACAAGACAGGTTTTTTCTAATCCGTTATGACAATATTGCAAATTCTAAATAAAATTCATCATTTATATTTAAGAAAAGGCACATCGTAATACTGATTATAGGATTATAAGAACGATGTTTCTTATAATTTTGTTACGTTTACGGCCTGAGGACCTTTTTCGCCATTAACTACTTCGTACTCAACAGCAGCGCCTTCTTCAAGAGATTTAAAGCCTTCCATGTTAAGTCCTGAGTAATGAACGAAAACATCGTTACCCTGCTCATCGGAAATGAATCCGTAGCCCTTTTGGTTATTGAACCATTTTACTGTACCTTTGTTCATCGTACATACCTCCAAAAAATAATAAATAAGCTGACTTTGTCAACATTGATAGAATAGCACATGTCTCGCCAAATGTAAAGCATTGTTTTTTATAATTTAGTCAATTATTATAGTAAACGACATAACTTTTCGGAATGATCTGTCCGGTTTCTGGCTTGGGAAAGAGGAGATTAAGTTTATGGAAGGTGAGGCAAGAAGAAGCAAGATTGTGGAAATCCTACAGGAGGAGAGTGGACCGATTTCGGGAACCGAGTTGGCGAAGCGTACAGGAGTCAGCAGACAGGTGATCGTTACGGATATTGCACTGTTGCGTACTTCCTGTCGCAACATCCTGTCTACGAACAGAGGATATCTCCTCTATGAGCCGATGCAGGAAAAGAAACCGTGCACAAGAGTGGTCAAGGTGAAGCACGATAAGGAGGATATCCTTCGGGAACTTTACTGTATCGTGGACGCCGGAGGAAGAGTACTTAACGTGATCGTAGAACATGATATATATGGGCGGATCGTTGGAGAATTGGTCATCCGCAGCCGGGCAGATGCAAGAAGGTTTATGCAGCGGGTCATAGCATATGGTACTAGGCCATTGACAGATCTGACGGAAGGCGTGCATTATCATACGATCGAAGCGGAACAGGAAGAAACGTTGGACATGGCAGTCAAGGCGCTGGCTGAGGAAGGATTTCTGGCAGAGGAATCATAACCAGATTTGACCTTATGTAAACAAAGATTGTCATCTATACGCTATCTATGCTAAAATAAGGTAATAGAATTTTTCGGAATCTTCTGGACGCAAAGAGACCGAAAGACTTTATTAACAGTTCAAAGAGAGCTGTATCATAAATAAATATGTGGCCGGAGGTGGTTTTCATTGAATGCAGAAGGCAGCAGGAGAAAAAGAAAAACAAATTACATGTTGATGTTGTTCATGGATTCCAAGGAGGGACGTATCCGCCAGATGGGTTTTGGCCCTCTCCTGGTAGAGTCGGTAGTGTTTATCGGACTGACTGTTGTTGTGGTTCTCGCGGTGATCTGTTATCGGAGTGATAAGAAGATTGAGGTGCTGTCAGCGGAGACGGAGCGGCAGAAACAGAATATTGAAGAACTGACGGAAGAGAAGGCGGATCTTGTTTCGCTCAGGGAAGAGTTAATGAACAAGGTCACCATACTCAGCGATACGATCAATCAGAAGGTCGAAGAGGAAGAGGCTTTGGAGCAGGAACGGGCACAGGCCCATATGCCGGTGGGATTTCCGCTGTCTTCTTCGGCATCTTTAGAGGAGGCAGAAGGAGAGAATCCGATGGTCAAGCTGACCGGCAGCGAAGGAAGCAGCGTCATTGCTTCTGCGGACGGGCTTGTCATTTCCATCACAACGGACAGCGGTTATCTTCACTGTATTAAGATCGACCATGGTAACGGATACAACAGTATCTACCGCAATGATGGCGACGTTATGGTGAAAGAGGGAGACGAGATAGTCAGAGGAGCGATCCTGTATGTGATCGGAGAGGATAACACAGAACTTGGCTATCAGATCATGTACGAAGAGAAGTATATAGACCCCATGGGTCTGATCAATATTGACGGATAAAACCGGCTGTGTCGGTGGAGTATATGTGAGTATATGTAAGGCCTGCGTGTTGTGCGCGCAGGCCTGATCTGTTCTCATATGGGAAAATCTTCTGTTTATTCCCGCGAGCAACGAGCCAAGTGGCTGCTTGCAGACATTTGGCGACTGCCGCGAGGGTCAAATACCCCGCTGCTCTGCAGCGGGGTATTTGATTTGAGTTTGCAGACGAGTGCGGTTTGTTTTATTAAAAGATTCATTACGAAAGACGTTCAAATACCATATTGTAACCATCATTTCCATAGTTAAGAGAGCGGTTGACACGGCTGATCGTAGCAGTGGATGCGCCGGTCTTCTCTGCTATCTCAAGATAAGTCTTGTGGTTTCTCAGCATGGCAGCGACTTCGTAACGCTGCGATAAGGAGAGCAGCTCATTGACAGTGCATAAATCTTCAAAGAAAGTATAGCATTCTTCCCGTGTTTGCAGACAAAGTATGGCATTAAACAGCTGATCGACGGCATCAGTCTTTAATTTTTTATTCATGAAAAAAGACCTCCAAAGTTTTATGAAAATGATGTAGTGAATAACCGCAGGATGTAAATCTGCTTTCGCGCGTTACAACGATACTCTCACTATGTATGAATATAGCATAAGGGTGAATATTTGTAAACAGGTATAAAATTTTGCCGGATTCTGCATACTATAGCAAATGACCGGAAAGGAACGTGCGAGTATGTCAAGTACGAATGCGACAATCTATATTAATGCGGAACAAAATGTAGAACTGCAGTCAGAGGATGTGTATGTGAAGGATATCGGCAGCCTGACCTGCAGCGATGAACATATATTGGCCAAGGTTAAGTCTATTAAGCTGCATCACTTTAAAAAGGATGAGCCGAAGCGGCAGGTAATCAGTCTGGTTAAGGTGATCGAAGAGATAGATAAAGTCTGCCCTAATGTCAGTGTTCAGAGCGTAGGCGAGGCAGAAACGCTGATAGAATACATCAATGTAGATAAACATAAAGGATTCATGCAGTGGATCAAGCTGGCTTTTGTGGCGATGGTCAGCTTCTTTGGAACGGCTTTCACGATCATGGCCTTCCACAATGATATCGGTATCAACGATGTCTTTTCCAAGGTATATGAGATGGTGATGGGACAGCCGGGGGACGGGTATGGCATTCTGGAACTTGCGTACTCTGCAGGGCTGGCAATCGGTATCATCGTGTTCTTCAACCATATCGGCGGCAGGCGGATCACCAAGGATCCGACGCCCATTGAGGTGGAAATGCGCATCTATGAGGAGGACGTGAATAAAGCGTTGATCGCGACTGCGGATAGGGAGGGGAAGACGATCGATGTGCAGAGTTAGAGTTTGTGACGCTTCGGAATGGAGTAGAATACAGAATGTGTGTGTCCAAAAAGACATGGAGGTGTAAATGGGAAAGCAGATTTTGCTGGGGATCATCGGGGTAAGCAGCGGCCTGATCGTATCGGCGGGCGTGTTTACGGTGTTGATATCCGTGGGATTGATTCCGCGTTTTGCGGGGAAAATGCATGTGGCGCGGAAGATCTTTGTGTTGGAAGAGATGGTGGTGTTCGGGACACTGTTTGGCGGTTTTTTCAGTGTGTTCAGTGACTGGGGAATGGTCGGCGCGTTTGTGCGGGAACATGCGGTATTTGGCAGCAGGGCGACGGAGGGCTTGTGGAACCTGATCGGGACGGTCTTTCTGTTGTTGTTCGGGATTTTCGCAGGTATCTTTGTGGGATGCCTTGCGCTGGCCATCGCGGAGATGCTAAACACGATACCGATTTTTGCGAGGCGGATCGGATTCCGGCATGGACTGGGGATCGCAATCCTGGCAGTGGCTTTGGGAAAGTTAGCCGGGAGCCTGGTTTATTTTACACAGCAGGTATATCTGTATGGGGGATAAGAGAGCTTGGAACGCTTCGGAATGAAGGGACAATATGATCGCTTCAGGTTATGGCTTGCATGCACCGTTGATGGCGGCATGGATAACAAAGTTTGAAAAGGGAAAAGATAGATTATAGAGACAGATGCTTTGAGAAGAAAGGAATGTAGAGAGTATGGCACAAAATCAGGAAAAACCCAAAACGGAACAACAGCAAAAGGAGCAGGAGTACAGACAGCATGTGGACCAGGTGACGCCGAAGTACAGTTTGCCGGTGCGCATGGTCAAGGCGTTTGTGACAGGTGGTATCATCTGCCTGCTGGGGCAGTTCATTTTAAACTATGCAACGAATACGATGGGATTGGACAAGGAGACGGCGGGCGCCTGGTGTTCCATGCTGCTGGTGCTCTTAAGCGTGCTGTTGACAGGATTTAATATTTATCCTAAGCTGGTGGAGTGGGGCGGCGGCGGTGCGCTGGTGCCAATCACAGGCTTTGCCAATTCGGTGGCTTCGGCGGCGATCGAGTACCAGAAGGAAGGGCAGGTATTCGGGATCGGGTGTAAGATCTTTACCATCGCCGGGCCGGTGATCTTGTATGGGATTTTTACAAGTTGGGTGTTGGGAGTGATCTATTGGATCGGGACATGCTTTGGGATGTTTTAAGGGAAGAAGTTGACAGACAAGGTGGACGGACAACAGAGACAGATTAGCCGTTTGACGGATAAGGTCATGGAGCGGAGAGACGCCATAGAACGATTACAGGAAAAAGCAGTGGCTTGAGCATGGCAAGAACGAGATAAGGAAGAACAGATACAAAAGAAAAGGAATGGAGAGAAAGGACACAGACAAGATATGGAACCGGTAAACAGAAATGCTACACCAAATGCACGTAGGCTGTTACAGTATCTGTCCTCCGTAGGAGGCAGAGGAATCCTTACGGGGCAGCATACACAGACAGTGGCTATGGAAGAAATCACGCAGATCAGGAAGATCACGGGGAAGGAGCCGGCACTGCGGGGGTTTGAACTGCTGGGATATTCACCGAATATCCGTTATGAAACGGGAGATGCGGACTGCAGGACGGAGATCGATGAGAACCGCGGAACGTTGGAGCAGGCGCTTGCCTTCGGAAGAAGCGGCGGGATCGTGACCTTTACCTGGCACTGGTTTTCGCCTGTGGGAGGATGGGATAAGAGTTTCTATACAAAGAATACGGACTTTGACCCAGAGAAGGTACTGCAGGAGGGGACGCCGGAGCGGGCGGCTTTCTATCATGATATGGATGTGATGGCAGGGTATTTGCAGCCTTTTATGGCAGATGATATCGCTGTATTGTGGCGGCCTTTTCATGAATCAGAGGGTGACTGGTTCTGGTGGGGCAGAAAAGGACCTGCAGTGGCAGCGAAATTATTCCGAATGCAATATGCCTATTTTGTCGAGCGATATCATCTGGATAATCTGTTGTGGGTCTGGAACTGCCCGCTGCGGGAAGGGTATCCGGGAGATGATGTGGTGGATATCCTGTCTTGTGACGTGTATGCGGAGAAGGGAGCGAGGACGGACTATCGCAGGGAGTATGAACGGCTGCAGACTGTTACGGCGGCGGAGAAACCGCTGGCGCTGGCGGAAATCGGTATTCTGCCGGATATGGAGCAGTTGGCAAAGAGCCGTGTGCCATGGTGCTATTATATGGTCTGGAGTAAGGGATTCGTGCTTACGGAGAAGTTCAATAGCCATGAAATGCTGCAGAAAGTCTATGAGAGCGAGTATGCGGTTACATATCCTGCCGGGTGTATGTTCAAAGATTATTAAGAAATGTTCAGAAAGATTTCAGGATTAAAATTTCCTTTTTATTCTATAATAATGATGCCAGGGTCAAAAGGTCATGTATGACATGCTTGCATGTCAATACATG